>JAZRYR010000037.1:0-38949 GCA_045600845.1 Lachnospiraceae bacterium
TTTTCTCGATTTTATTTTTATATTTTTGTTTTCAAAATAATTAGATATTTCTTTTTGATTCTTTATTACTCTTTCACGACAGAACTGTCGCAGATAAGTCTCTCCGAGACTGCGTTGCAGTCGTCAAATGCATTTGTGCCAGCACAATGCATTTTCCTTGTTGCTTATGCAAGTCTCTTCGAGACTGCGTTGCAGTCGTCAAATGCATTTGTGCCAGCACAATGCATTTTCCTTGTTGCTTATGCAAGAAGGCACATCGTTTTCCGATGTGCCTCGAATTTTATTCTTGTATACTTCTTTTGTCAATACGGTATACGCGTAAACATTTTGTTATGCATAATTTGTATATTTATTTCATAATACTATATATAGAATATATTCCTGCAAATTTACTTATGCAATATTTGTATAAGCTTTTCACGCCTTATAAAAATTAATCAGACATCCTTTCAGAACGATGGTCTTTTCATCTTCTGTCAGTGGATCCATCTTCAGCGTGATCTGCTTAAAGTTGTTTTCCTTGTCTTCTGGATTTACGACGTAAGCTTCAAAGCTTGTTTCTCCTGCTGCGATTTTTTCTGCAACGTCCGGAACAAAAATCCAGTTTCCTTTTGCGAATGGAAGTTCTTCCTCCTGCCACAGGAAAGGAATCATGCCCCAGTTAATCAGGTTGGAGCGGTATCTCTTGGTGGCATACTCTTTCGTGATGTTTGCCCATCCGCCTAAAACTTTCTGGCAGGAAGCGGCCTGTTCTCTGGCGCTGCCATCACCTGGTTTTACTGCGTAGATGGTGCTTCCGATGCAGAAGTGCTCGTCCTTCAGTTCGAAATGTTCGCCGATGATTTCTTTTACTTCTTTGATTTCCGGAAGGGCTTCTACCTGACAGGTTCCATTGACTCTGGCGTTTTCTGCTTCTCTTACTTTCTTTGCTTCGCCTACGTAAGCGGGGTCTTTTCTGGAAAGAGTGAACTCTGCCAATCCTAATGGATTGGAACGATAAGAAGACGTTTCGCCGGAAGGAATTAATTCATCGGTGGTTGTTACTGGGTCATGAATTTCGCTGACAACTTTCAGTAAGATGTCTTTCTTTAAGTTTTCCATCTTTGGCCAGTCTTTGATGTTCGGACCGAATTTAATTTCTACGCTCGAATCTGCTACGCCCTTGCTGTCATATACTCGTTTTTCGTAGATGCTCTTATCAAAGTAGTAATTTCTCTTTGTGTAATCTACGTCGAAATCCGTAGCTGCAGTTAAGAAGCCTTTGTTTGCTGCGGTTGCGGCAATGGATCTGGCATCCATTAAAGCAACGGAAGCAATCTGTCCGCTCTGTGGCTTGCTGCCTTCTCGGTTCGGGAAGTTACGGGTAGAATGACGGATACTGAAAGCATTGTTTGCCGGAGTATCTCCTGCGCCGAAGCATGGTCCGCAGAATGCGGTCTTCAGAACTGCGCCGGTCTGAAGGATTTCTGCTGCCACACCATTCTTAATCAGTTCCATATAAATCGGCATACTTGCCGGATATACGCTTAAAGTAAATTCGCCGTTTCCGATTTCTTTGCCTTTCAGAATATCTGCTGCTGCGCAAATGTTTTCGAATCCGCCACCAGCACATCCTGCGATAATGCCCTGCTCTACATAGAGTTTTCCGTCACGGATTTTATCTCTTAAGGAATAGTCCACAGCGCCTTCTAAGCTGACTGCCGCGGCTCTTTCTACCTCTGCTAAGATGTCTTCCAGGTTTGCATTTACTTCTTCGATGGTATACACGTTACTTGGATGGAACGGCATTGCGATTACTGGCTTAATCTGACTTAAGTCGATTTCTACGCAGCCATCGTAATACGCTTCATTTGCTGGTTTTAATTCTTTATAAGCTTCGCTTCTTCCATGGATTGCAAAGTAATCTTTTACCGGAAGGTCGGTCTGCCATACGGAAGAAAGACAGGTGGTTTCGGTAGTCATGACATCGATACCGATACGAAAATCTACGGAAAGATTTTCAACGCCTGGTCCTACGAATTCTAATACTTTATTTTTTACATAGCCGTTTCCAAAGGTTGCACCGACTAAACTTAAAGCTACATCCTGAGGTCCTACGCCCTTTTCTGGTTTTCCGGTCAGGAAAACACAAATAATTTCCGGCATATCGACATCATAAGTTTTCATCAGCAGCTGTTTTGCTAATTCTCCGCCGCCTTCTCCGATTGCCATACAGCCTAAAGCTCCATATCTGGTGTGGGAGTCGCTTCCTAAAATCATGGATCCGGCTTCTGCCATCATTTCTCTTGCGAACTGATGGATAACTGCCTGATGAGGAGGAACATATACTCCGCCATATTTCTGTGCACAGGTTAAACCGAAAACATGGTCGTCTTCGTTAATGGTTCCACCTACGGCGCAAAGAGAATTATGGCAGTTGGTCAAAACATAAGGCATCGGGAATTTTTCCAGGCCCGAAGCTCTGGCAGTCTGGATAATACCAACATAGGTAATATCATGGGAAGTCAGCTTATCAAAACGGAGCTGGAGCTTGTCCATGTTTCCGGATGTGTTATGGTTTTTTAAAATCTGATACGCAATGGTGCCTTCTTTTAAGTTTTTCTTTTCCGGTCCTGCTGCAACTGGTTTCTGCATTCCTGTTAGAACAACAGGAGTATCACTTAATTTTATCATTTTAATATAATGTCCTTTTTATCATTTTTTCCTCTGTTTTCGCGGTACTTCTTTGGAGTAATTCCAACGATGTGTTTGAATACTTTTGTGAAATAGCTCTGGTCTTCAAAGCCACAGAGGTTTGCAATCTCAATAATGCTCATGTTCTCTTCCATCAGGAGAGATTTACTCCGTTCAATTCTTACGATATTGATATATTCGGAGATGCTGTAGCCCGTTTCTTTCTTAAACAGAGAGCTTAAATAAGTTTTGCTTAAGTAGGTGCTGGCTGCAATATCTTCCAAAGACATGTGTCTGCGATAGTTGGATTTAATATATTCGATTACTTTATAAACAGCGTCTGCGTGTTTTACTTTATCAAACTCGAAGGTGAAGGAAATGAACCGCTGGAGCATGTTGGAAACCCATGCGCTTAAGTCTTCCAGATTCGTGAACTCTTCAATGTTTGTCGTGAAGTTTTCGTTAATCAGAAAGATTTCATTAATATCCGCGCCGGCATCTACTGCTGCTCGGGAAATAACGACGATCAGCTCCGTAATTCTCGGCTTGATAGCTTCAATATTGTTATTATTGGAAACGTAAATATGGGCCAGGATCTGATTCAATAAAGTCTGGGAGCCTTCTTTGTCACGGCTTCTTACGGCAGTTCTCAGTTTTCTTTCGATTGCAATCGGATAGGTATAGTAATCCGAGATTTCGCTCTTCTTCATTTTCTCAATATAGATGGCATTCAGAAGACTTTCCTGACGATAGAAATACCGTCCGGCTTTTCCATGAGAAAGATCGGAAATATTCCCGGCGATTCCTGCAAGGAGTTCTGCCATGGCCTGGATTTTATGAGGAGAATATTCGGACACTTCGCTCAAGGCTTTCAATAATTTTTTATCGCCTACGGAATTCAGCATTTCTTCTTTGTTATCCAGGAATAAAGGTCCGATTACCAGTCCGCCTGCCAGATCGCCTTTTTCACTGGCAATGGAAGTGCAGACTAAAACCATTTCCTGAGCACAATGGAAAGTGTATAGGCCATCCCAACGATACGCCTCTCTGCAACCATAAGCAAACTGCTCATAACCTTTGCAATTCTTATGCGGACAATGTTCACAGACTTCAAAATGGGTTCTGTCGCCGGCCGGAATATAAGACCTTTCCGCCAGATCCACAACAGAAACCGGTGCCTCTAAAACAACCGCAAAATGATTTGCATATTTAATTGCCTGATCTTTTAATGATTTTTCCATTTTTTTACCATTTCCTTTTTCTTACAAGCGTTTTAACACTTTTTGTAAAAAAATCATATAATTTTTTTTTAATTCATTTTTCGGTTTTTTGATTTTTTGTTTTAAAAATCTATATTTTTTACAAAGATTTATTTCGATTATCATACTACTTCACAAAAAAAAGGACAACATTTTTTTATATTGTCCTTTTTTGAAATATTTTTATAATTTAGTTTTGGTAATTTTTTCTTATTCTTCCGAAGCCGGTTCCGCTGGATTCTCTTCCGTTGTTGGTTCAACGTCTACTGCTTCCAGATTTTCTTCTTCCGTTTCTTCTTCTACCCAATCTGCTAAAACTCTTGCAAGGCCGGCAACTTTAATGTTCTCGTCTTTGCTGATGTTCATAAGTTTTACGCCAGAGGTATTTCTACCAATAATGGAAACACCATGGATTGGCATTCGCATTACAATACCTGCATTGGTAATCAACATAATCTGGTCACCGTCATCTACAGCTACCGCTGCTGCCAGATTACCGGTTTTCTCGCTTAACTTGTAGCAGAGAACGCCCTTACCGCCACGGTGCTGCGCATTGAACTCGCTAAAGCGGGTTCTCTTGCCCATACCATTTTCAGTTGCAAAGAGGATACATTCGCCCTGGATATCTAAAGCTAAGGTAATGATTTCATCGCCATCTTCCAGATTCATACCGGTAACACCCATAGAACTTCTTCCCGTCGGTCTTACTTCCATTTCGTTGAAGCGGATGCTATGGCCTTGTTTCGAAATCATGACGATTTCTCTTTCTCCATCGGTCATATCTACATCAATCAGCTCATCGCCTTCTCTTAAACCAATGGCAATAATACCCGTCTGTCGGATGTTGTTATATTCTTCTAACGGAGTCTTCTTGATCATACCGTTCTTGGTAGCCATCAGAAGATTCTTGGAACTTTCCAAATCTTCCACAACCATTGCGGTGGCAATCTTTTCTCCCGGCTGAAGCTGCAGCAGATTGATGATGTTGCTTCCGCGAGCCGTTCGGGAGGCTTCCGGAATCTGGTAAGCTTTCATCTGATATACCCGTCCGGTATTCGTGAAGAACCATATCTTATGATGGGTTGTGGTAATGAACATCTTATCTGTAACATCTTCATCAATTACGTTCATTCCCTTAACACCTTTTCCACCACGGTTCTGGGCTTTGAAATTATCAATGTCCATTCTCTTTACATAACCCAGTCTGGTCATGGTAATTACAGTGCTCTCGTCCGGAATCAGATCTTCATCTTCGATTTCTCCATCATCGATACCGATTTTCGTTCTTCTTTCATCCCCGTATTTTTCTTTCATGAGGATGATTTCTTCTTTGATAACACCTAAGAGTTTTTTCTCATCCGCTAAGATTTCTTTATAATATTTGATTTTTGCCGTAAGCTCTGCTAATTCATCTTCCAATTTTTCCCGTTCCAGGCCGGTCAGGGCACGGATTCTCATATCGATGATGGCCTGAGCCTGAACGTCATCCAAACCGAAGCGGAGCATCAAAGCGTCTTTTGCGTCCTGGGTTGTTCTGCTGCCACGAACGATTTTAATTACTTCATCGATATTGTCCAAAGCCTTTAAGAGACCCTCTAAAATATGAGCACGCTCTTCTGCCTTGTTCAGATCATATTTTGTTCTTCTGGTAACAACGTCTTCCTGATGTTTCAGGTAATAAGCCAGCATTTCATATAAATTGAAAATCTTTGGTTCGTTGTTTACCAGGGCAAGCATAATAACACCGAAGCTGTCCTGCAGCTGGGTCTGCTTGTAAAGCTGATTTAAAATAACATTCGGATTAACGTCTTTTCTTAATTCAATAACAACACGGGTTCCTTTCTGGTCCGTCTCATCACGAAGGTCTACAATCCCGTCAATCTTTTTTTCTTTATGTAAGTCCCCGATTTTTTCAACCAGTTTTGCTTTATTTACTAAGTATGGAAGTTCTGTAATGACGATACGGTTTTTTCCGTTGTCCATCGGCTCGATTTCCGACACGGCCCGGATTTTAATTTTTCCACGTCCGGTACGATAAGCTTCTTCGATACCTTTTCTTCCTAAAATGGTAGCTCCGGTAGGGAAGTCCGGTCCTTTTATAATTCCCATGATATCGTCAATGGTGGTCTCTTTATCTTCTACTTTGTTATCAATGATCAAAGTAACCGCATCAATTAATTCTCCCAGATTATGTGGAGGAATGTTGGTGGCCATACCTACAGCGATACCGGTCGTTCCGTTGGCAAGAAGGTTTGGATATCTTGCAGGAAGAACGGTCGGCTCTTTTTCCGTTTCATCAAAGTTCGGGATGAAATCTACGGTGTTTTTATTGATGTCTGCCAGCATTTCCATGGCAATCTTTGACAGTCTGGCTTCGGTATAACGCATTGCAGCAGCACCATCTCCATCGACGGAACCAAAGTTTCCATGTCCGTCTACTAACGGATATCTGGTAGACCAGTCCTGAGCCATATTTACCAAAGCTCCGTAAATAGAGGAGTCTCCATGTGGATGGTATTTACCCATGGTATCTCCGACGATACGTGCGCATTTTCTGTGAGGTTTGTCCGGACCGTTATTCAGTTCAATCATAGAGTAGAGAACTCTTCTCTGAACTGGTTTTAAACCATCTCTTACATCCGGCAATGCACGGGAAGCAATAACGCTCATGGCATAGTCAATGTAAGAATTTTCCATGGTCTTTTTCAGGTCGACTTCTTCAATGTTGTCAAAAATATGTTCGTCCATTTATTTCTCCATTTCAAAAACGGTAATCAGATATCAATATTCGTTGCGTATTTTGCGTTGGTTTCAATAAATTCTCTTCGAGGCTCTACTTCGTCCCCCATTAAGGTCGTGAAGGTTAAGTCTAATTCCTGAGGATTTTCTTCATCAATCAATACTCTGGAAAGAACTCGGGTCTTCGGATCCATGGTAGTTTCCCAAAGCTGACTGGCGTCCATTTCCCCTAAACCTTTGTATCTCTGAATCTTGTTTTGGTTATCTCTTCCCAGTTCATTCAATTTCTGGTTCAATTCTTCATCGCTATAAGCGTAATATTTTTTCTGGCCACGGCTGATCTGATACAGAGGCGGTTTCGCCAGATATACATATCCACCACGGATCAGTTCCGGCATAAAACGATAGAAGAAGGTCAGGAGCAGGGTAGCGATATGCGCTCCATCTACGTCCGCATCGGTCATGATGATGATTTTATGATATCTCAGTTTTGTAATATCAAAATCTTCATGAATTCCTGCACCAAAAGCGGTAATCATGGTACGGATTTCCGCATTGGAAAGAATCTTATCCAGACGGGCTTTTTCTACGTTTAAGATTTTTCCTCTTAACGGAAGAATGGCCTGATTGCTTCTGGTCCGTGCAGTCTTTGCACTGCCACCTGCGGAATCTCCCTCAACGATAAAGATTTCGCAGTTCTCCGGATTCTTATCGGTACAATCTGCTAATTTTCCAGGAAGGGAACCGCTTCCTAACGGACTTTTTCTGGTAGCCTCTTTTGCTTTTCTGGCAGCAGCTCTGGCTCTTTGTGCAAGAAGAGATTTTTCACAGATCATTTTCGCTATTGCCGGATTCTGTTCCAGATAATAGGTCAGCTGTTCACGGACAACGGATTCTACCGCATTTCTCGCTTCCGAGTTTCCTAATTTTTGTTTTGTCTGTCCTTCAAACTGAGGATCTTCTACTTTTACAGAAACGATGGCACTTAAGCCTTCACGAATATCTTCGCCGGTCAGATTTTCATCTTTTTCTCTTAAGATTTTGTTCTTTCTGGCGTAATCATTAAAGATGGAAGTAAGGGCTCTCTTAAATCCTTCTAAATGAGTACCACCTTCCGGTGTATTAATATTATTTACGAAAGTATAGATGCCTTCGTTATAACCATCGTTGTGCTGCATCGCTACTTCAACAGCGACATTATTTTTCATTCCTTCAAAATACAAAACATCTTCATACAAAGGAGCAGTGCTCTTATTGATATAAGAAACGAATTCTTTAATACCTCCTTCGTAATGATACGTCTTCTTTTGTTCTTTTTCCGGACGGGCATCCACCAGATTGATTTTCAGTCCTTTGGTAAGGAAAGCCATTTCCCGAAGTCTGGTCTGAAGCGTTTTAAATTCATATACGGTTTCTTCAAAAATCTGCTTATCTGGAAGGAAGGTTACGATCGTTCCGGTTTTTTCTAATGGGCATTCCCCTAAAATTTCCAATTCATGCTGAGCCTTTCCTCTGGAATACTCCTGATGGTGGACTTTTCCTTCACGGTAAATCGTAACATCTAATTTTTCAGAAAGAGCATTCACAACAGAAGCGCCTACACCATGTAAACCGCCGGATACTTTATAACCGCCACCGCCGAATTTTCCACCCGCATGAAGTTTTGTAAATACTAATTCAACTGCAGATACACCTTCTTTGGAATTAATACCAGTAGGAATACCACGACCATTATCTTCTACAGTAATGGAATCCTCCGAATTAATGGTTACGGTAATTTCCTTACAATAGCCAGCTAAAGCTTCATCTACTGCATTATCCACAATTTCATAAACCAGATGATGAAGGCCTCTGGAGGAAATACTTCCGATATACATACCCGGACGCTTACGAACGGCTTCCAGTCCCTCTAAAACCTGAATATTATCCGCATCATATTCATTGGTAACTTCCGTATTCTGCAAATTTTTCTCTTCTGTCATAATTTTCCTTCTTAACTGTTGTTAATTGTTATTGATTATTCTTGCATCTTCTATATAAAATTTCTTTGCTGTACCAATTTCATTTTCCACAAACTCATCTACTCCTGTACAAGTGATGATGGTCTGAGTCTGACCGATACTCTTTAATAATTTTTGCTGACGAATCCGGTCTAATTCCGATAAAACATCATCCAGCAAAAGTATGGGCGTTTCTTTTTTTACAGAGTCAATCATTTTTATTTCTGCCAGTTTTAAAGAAATAACACAGGTTCTCTGTTGTCCCTGACTTCCATAAATTTTTAAATTTTTATCTTTTTCATAAAAAGAAAAATCATCTCTATGAGGACCTGCGGAAGTACTTTTATAAATTCGGTCTTTTTCTCTGTTTTTTAAAAGATCTTCATAAAATTCTTCTTCCGAAACGCTCGGTTCATACACTAATTTTAATTCTTCCCGGCCATCAGTTATTTCATGATGAATATCAAAAATAATATCGTTCAGTTCCTCAATAAAACTTCTTCTTCTTTCAATTATTTTTGTGCCAAAATTTACCAGCTGTAAATCCCAGATATCTAAGGTTTCCGTTAATTCTTCTTTTCTCTCCGGCTGCGCATCCATGGTTTTAAAAAGTTCATGTCTCTGGTGAAGAATTCTGGAATAATTAATCAGATCACGGACATAAATCGGATCTATCTGGCAAACTTCCTGATCAATAAAATCTCTTCTTACAGAAGGTCCTCTCTTAATAAGATCCAGATCTTCCGGAGAAAAAATAACAACACTTACATTTCCATATAATTCACTTACTCTTTTAATGGGAATCCGGTTAATGGCAACACCTTTTTTTCCATTCTTTTTTAAGTGAATATCAATTCTTAACGGAAACGTATCCCGAAGAAATTCACTTTTTATATGCGCCTCTTTATTAGAAAACCGGATAATCTCATTTTCTTTATTGTGACGATGGCTTTTTCCTAATCCGCACATATAAATTGCTTCCAGAATATTGGTTTTTCCCTGAGCATTTTCCCCATAAATAATGTTAGTTCCTGCATCAAAATTTATGGAAAGACTTTCATAATTTCTGAAATTATTTAACTCAAGGCTTTTTATTTGCATATAAAAATGCTTTCTCCGTTATATTCCACAACATCCCCGTCATATAATTTTTTTCCACGCTGCACTTCCACGTTTCCATTGACGAGAACCTGACCTTCTGTAATTACCATTTTTGCATCGATTCCGCTGCCAACAAGACCTGCAGCTTTCAATGCCTGTCCTAATTTAATAAAATCTTCTCTTAAATATATTTTTTTCATTTTTATCGATTAATATTTACAGGAAGAATGATGTAAATATATTCTCCTTCTTTATTGCGGATGAAACATGGAGCATTTGAATTTACAAAATAAATATCCACTTCTTCATCATCAATGACTCTTAAAGCTTCCAGGAAGAATCTTGGATTAAATCCAATTACCAGATCCTTACCATCTTTATTAATGTAAATATGGCTGTTCATGGAACCTAAGGAAGATGAAATTTCAATATTCATTTCTCCATCCCGGATATCAAAGATAATCGGTTTCTTTTCTCCCTCTCTGGTAAGAGTGAAAGCCCGATCAATGGTATTCAAGAAATCATTTCGATTTACTCTAATTGCCGTTTCATAATCCGAAGAAATCATCTGTTCTACATTAAAGTATTCCCCTTCAATTAAACGGGAAATCACTTTCGTATTTCCAAATGCAAATTTAATAAATTTTTTATCAAAGGTAATATCTACCATTTCCTCTTTTTCACTGCCTAAAATTCTGCTGATTTCATTTAAGGTCTTTCCAGGAACGATTACTTTGCATGGATTATAATTAAAAGCTAATTCTTCGTTACGAATAGAAATTCTATGGCTGTCTAAAGAAATGATTTTAATTTTATTCTCTTTAATTTCAAAAAGCTCACCTCTCATGATTGCATTGGCATCATTTGCGGCAATAGAGAAGATGGTCTGACGGATAAGTTCTTTTAAGGTAAACTGAGAAATCGTAATTTTATTTTCTGTATTTTCTCTAGGAAGATCCGGAAATTCATTTGCATTATTTCCATTTAAAACAAATTCGGAATCTTCACAGGTAATACGTACTTTATAATTCACACTGGTTTCAATAACTACCTGATTCTCCGGAAGTTTTCTTACAATATCACTGAAAATTCTTGCATTGATTGCAATTTTTCCAGGAACTTCAACTCTGCCTTCAACAATGGTTTCAATTCCCATGTCGTTATCATTAGAAACGATTTTAATGGAATCCGAAGCATCAATTAAAAAAGATTCCAGAATCGGAAGAGTCGTCTTTCCAGGAACCGCTCTTAAAGCAACATTAATTCCGTAAAGTAAGTCGTTTTTGGAACAAGATATTTTCATTGTGGATTTCCCCTTTCACAAAAGAACATTTATAAATATATATATATAATATTTCCGTAGTAATAGTAGTTTCTGTGAATTTGTGAAAATGTGTCTTAAGCCTTTATTTATCAACAAATTCTAATGTTTATAGGTCTGTATAAATTCATTCCATAACTTGTGTATAAATCATTTCAATTTTTTCAAAAGAAAATTAATAAAACAAATTCAACAATTTATAAACACAAAAAACCTTGATATGTTAATAACCTGTGAATTTATGAAGGAATAATTTTTTTCTTCAAAATTTCTACATCATTATGTACTTTTTCATTTTTTTCCATATCTTTTTGGATTTTTTCATATCCATGAAGAATGGTTGTATGATCCCGGTTTCCTAATTTTTTACCGATAAGAGATAAAGCTACATCGGTCAGAGTTCTGCAAAGATACATGATAAGCTGGCGAGGATATACGATGTCTGCGCTTTTTTTCTTGGAGCAGATATCACTGATGGAAACATTAAAATGTTCTGCAACGATTTTAATAATGATATCCGGAGTAATTTCCTGCTGAGCTTCATTAAAAAGATCATGCAAAACATTTCCCGCAAATTCCAGAGTGATTTCTGAAGAAGTAAGTTTGGAATATGCAACAATCTTTGTCAGAGCTCCTTCCAGCTCACGAATGTTGGAATTTACATTGGTTGCAATATAGTTGATTACAGAATCATCAATACCGGAAACGCCTTCTAATTCAATTTTCTTTTTCAGGATAGCGACACGGGTCTCATAGTTTGGAGACTGGATGTCCACCGGAAGTCCCCATAAGAAACGGGAACATAATCTTTCTTCCAGATTATCAATCTCTTTTGGAGGTTTATCAGAAGAAATAATGATCTGTTTTTTATTTTCATATAAAGCGTTGAATGTGTGGAAAAACTCCTGCTGCGTACTTTCTTTTCCACTGATGAACTGAATATCGTCAATCAAAAGAACATCAACATTACGGTATTTTTCACGGAACAGAGTATTGGCCATCGGATTATCATTACGAACACGGATGGCATCAATAATCTCATTTGTAAAGGTTTCACTGGTGACATAAAGAACTTTCATAGAAGGATTATGCTGCAGAATAAAATGAGCAATGGCCTGCATCAGATGGGTTTTTCCAAGACCAACACCACCATAAATGTACAAAGGGTTGTAGATTTCTGCAGGGGATTCTGCTACTGCTAAAGCAGCCGCATGAGCTAAATTATTATTTTCACCAACTACAAAAGAAGAAAAAGTATATTTTGGATTTAAACCGGCTTTTTCAAAAACGTCCATCTGCTCGGAAGATTCCTGTTTTGAAAGGGAAGCAGCCGTCTTTTTTAATTCCGTTGGTAAAACAAATTCTATTTCAAAAGGAGTTCCAACAACTTCTTCAACAGATACTTTTAATGGAAGATAATATTTTTTCTTAATGATCTGAAGGCCAACAGACTCTTCAGGAACGACTAAAATAATGGTGTCATTTTCTACGGACTCTACTTTTAAAGGCAGGAGCCATGTATTAAAAGATACATCAGAAATGTCATATTCCTGCTTTAAATGATTTAAAATGTCCGGCCACTTATTTTTTATAGTCTCTAACATAAAAGTTCTCCTTTACAAGAATAAAAGCGGTTAAACGAAGCCGCCTGAAAAACTATATGTATATAATAATATAAATAAGGAAAGTTTTCAATAAGATACTGGCAAAAGAAATACCCAAAATTTAGTGGATAACTTGTGAAAAGTATGTTAATAATTTTGTCAGAAAAAAAGTTAACTACAGGTTATCCACAGGTTGTGGATAAATTTTTTGTGGATAAAAAGGTCTTGACGAATAAGGATGCCGTGAATATAATAATACATGCTATTTTTTAAGAAATAACAAGGAGGTGGAAACCTTATGGCAAAAATGACATTTCAGCCAAAAAAGAGATCTAGAGCAAAGGTTCATGGTTTTAGAGCAAGAATGAGCACTCCTGGCGGAAGAAAAGTTTTAGCAGCTAGAAGAGCAAAAGGAAGAAAAGAATTATCAGCTTAAGGCCACCAAATGAAGAAGGTGGTCTTTCTTCTACTTTGAGGAAGGATTAAGCGTGAGAAATATTGATTCTTTAAAAAATACTTTCCAGTTCCGGGAAGTATATGAAAACGGAAAGTCTACAGCTAACCGGCTGTTGGTATTATACTCAGCTCCTGCAAAAGGAAAAAAGCTGGGTATCTCCGTAAGTAAAAAAGTAGGAAATAGTGTAGTAAGGCACAGAACTGCCAGGTTGATACGGGAAAGTTATGTCGCTATTAAGGACAGACTTCCGGAAGATACGGCTCTGGTAGTTATTGGGAGAATCGGTGTAGTTGGAAAAAAACAACAAGATGTCGAGGAAGCCTTGCTTCATTTGTGTAGAAAGCAAAAGTTGGTATAATTTTATGGCAAAGAAGTTATTGATTGCGCCGATTAAATTTTATCAGAAATATATTTCCGGGTATAAAAGATATAGCAGATGTAAATATTACCCTACCTGTTCTCAGTATGCCATTGAGGCCATTGAGAAGTATGGTCCGCTTAAAGGACTGGGATTAGCCATCTATCGATTTTTAAGATGCAATCCATTCTCCAAGGGTGGTTTCGACCCGGTATCATAAGGAGGATCTATGATTAATTTTTTAATGGCAGCATGCGGAGCAGCCGCGAACACAGCAGAAAATGTTAATGCAGGCTGTTATAATTGGCCAGTAATCAAACAGATCATTGATTTTTTCGGGTGGATTCTTGAATACATTTTTAAATTCTTTGATATGATCGGTATTGGAAATATCGGTCTTGTTATCATTGTATTCACTCTTCTCGTAAAATTTGTTCTGTTACCGCTGACAATTAAACAGCAGAAATCCGCAAAATTAAATTCCTTTATGCAACCTGAGATCAGAGCAATCCAGAATAAGTATAAAGGAAAGAATGACAGTATTTCCATGCAGGCACAGCAGATGGAAATCAAAGCAGTTTATTCAAAGTATGGAACCAGCCAGACGGGTGGATGTCTTCAGACTGCTATCCAGATGCCGATTATCATTGCTCTGTTTGGAGCACTGCGGCAGTTACCATTAGTACTGGATGTATTATCCCAGCCTTTAAGTAAAATTGCCGGTATTTTAAGTAACAGTGGAATTGACTTTTCTGTCGTTTCCCCTTCTTTGGGAGCAGGGATAGACCTGAATAACCAGATGTCGGCTCTTTATTCCTTATCAAATAAAGGTTGGGAAGCCATAACATCTGTTTTACCGACTTCTCAGGCAATAGAGGTTGCGGGTTTACACGAACAGGTTCTTTCAGTAAATACCTTCTTAGGAATGGATATTGCCCAGACACCATTAAACCTGATCAAGGGTGGTGGTATTGGAATTATTGCGATTATCCTTCCGATTATTGCAGGTGCTTCCCAGTGGTTGTCCTTTAAGTTAACACAGACAAAAGAAAGTGCAGCTTCCAAAGATTCCATGAGCGCTATGTCAAATTCCATGGGATTGGCAATGCCTTTATTCTCTGTTTTCCTCTGTCTCACAATGAACAGTGGTTTAGGTCTTTACTGGGCTGCCAGCTCTTTATTCCAGGTAGTACTTCAGATCATCATTAATAAGAGCTATCGTAAGATGGATATGGAAGAGTTTGTTGCAAAGAATATTGCAAAAGCAAAAGAAAAAGAAGAGAGGAAGAAAGCAAAAAGACGCAAGAAAAAAGGAAATGTCAGTGCTGGAACTTTAATTTCTGCTGCGAATACAAACACAAAGGGTATTGAGTCATCCAATAATTCCAATTCTCTTGCCGCAAAGGCAAACATGAATGTTAACCAGGATGTGAAGACCGATATTGCCGCACATCCGAATTCTCTTGCCGCAAAGGCGAGTATGGTAAGTCAGTTCAATGAAGAACAAGGCGAAGTCATGGATGATGGTGAAATCCTTCAGCCAAAAACCAAGAGAAAATATAAAAAGTAGTAGGAGGAAATGATGGAATATAGAGAGTTCAAAGGAAAAACTGTTGACGAAGCCATCACAGAAGCATTAATCGCCCTCGAAACTACAAGTGATAAAGTAGAATATGAAGTAGTAGAAGAAGGTAGCGGTGGACTTTTTGGAATGTTCTCCAAGCCGGCAGTTGTAAAAGTAAGAAAAAAACAGGGACTGAGCGATAAGCTTTATGATTTTATTAAAGAAGTTCTGGAAAAAATGGACTTCGAAGCAGAGCCAAAAATTGAAGTGGACGAAGAAGAAAGAGTCATCAATATCGATCTGGAAGGTGAAGACACCGGAGATCTGATCGGAAAGCGTGGCCAGACTTTAGATTCCTTACAGTACCTTATCAGTATCCTGGCGAATAAAGATTCAGAGGATTATTACAAAGTAAAATTAGATACCAAGAACTACAGAGAAAGAAGACAGAAAACTTTGGAAAATCTGGCAAAGAACGTTGCTGCAAAAGTAAAAAAATCCAGACATAAAGTAGTTCTTGAGCCGATGAATCCATACGAGAGAAGGATTATCCATTCTTATCTCCAAGGTGACAAATATGTAACAACCAAGAGCGAAGGCGAGGAGCCAAACAGAAAAGTTGTTGTTTATTACAAACGATAGTCGTTTTACCAGCGCCCCTTTGAAAGAAAGGGGCGCTTCTTTAAAGGTTCGAAAAAATGATTCATCAGACAGAAACCATTGCCGCCATTGCTACCGCCATGAATAATTCCGGCATCGGCATTATTCGGATCAGTGGCAGCGATTCTTTTGAAATTATCAAGAAAATATTTAAACCGGCACGGGAAAAAGACATGTCCGCAGTTTCCTCCCATACGGTCCATTATGGAAACATTATGGATGGAGATACGGTAGTCGATGAAGTGCTGGTCCTTATTATGAAAGGTCCACAAACCTACACCCGGGAAGATACAGTTGAAATTGACTGTCATGGTGGTATGTATGTTTTGAATAAAACTTTGGAACTAGTTCTGAAGAATGGTGCCCGCGCTGCAGAACCGGGAGAATTTACGAAACGAGCGTTTATCAATGGACGGATTGATTTGAGCCAGGCTGAGGCCGTTATCGATGTCATCAATGCAGAAAATGATTTTGCATTAAGCAGTGCGCTTACCCAGTTAAAGGGAAGCGTTTCTGAAAAAATAAAAAAAGAAAGAGCGATTTTACTAGAACAGATTGCTTATATTGAAGCAGCCTTAGATGACCCGGAGCATATCGAGATGGAAGGCTACGGTACTACCCTGCTTCCAATCGTTCAGCAATGTGAATCGGATATAGAAGAATTATTAGCTACCGCCAACGATGGAAGGATTATCAAGGAAGGCATTCAAACGGTTATTTTAGGAAAGCCGAATGTTGGAAAGTCTTCTTTGCTGAATGCCCTTTTAGGTCAGGACCGGGCCATCGTTACCGACATCGCCGGCACGACAAGAGATGCTTTAGAGGAAAGCCTGAGATTAAATGATGTTACGTTAAACATTATTGATACGGCGGGCATCCGAAATACCGACGACATTATTGAAAAAATCGGAGTAGATAAGGCGAAGGATTATGCCCAGGAGGCAGATCTGGTCGTATTTGTGGTAGATACGTCCCGTCCTTTAGATGATGACGATTTTGAAATATTAAATATAATAAAAGACAAGAAAGCAATCGCCTTGTTTAACAAGACGGATTTAGCTTTAGCAGCAGACTTAAATCTGATTAAAGCCCGGCTGAACTCCGTTCCGGTTATTGAAACGTCCATTACAGAAAATGTTGGATTGGATTTGTTTGCAAAAACCGTTCGGGAAATGTTTTATAACAAAGAAATTAATTTTAACGACCAGATATATATCACCAATGCCAGACAGAAGTCTGCCCTGCTTTCTGCCAAGGAAGCTTTGCATAAGGCTACGGAAAGCATTGAAATGGATATGCCGGAGGATTTCTATACGATTGATCTGATGGATGCTTATTCCTATCTGGGAAGCGTGATCGGTGAGGCGATTGAAGATGACCTGGCCGATGAGATTTTTGCGAAGTTCTGTATGGGAAAATAAGGGATGTTTCATATCCAGAACCAGTTATACGAAAAGCATATAAAAGAGAAGCGGGGATATTTATACAAGCAACATCCAAAAAGGATAGATAAAATTTATGCAAAAAACGTATAAATAAATCGCAGGTTTTATGGAAGCAGATTTCATGTAACGTGAGGAAATAAAAATGGCAGTTGTAACGGAAGAATATGATGTAGTGGTTGTTGGTGCAGGCCATGCCGGATGTGAAGCGGCACTTGCTTCCGCCAGATTAGGCTTACAGACAATTATGTTTACAGTCAGTGTGGATAGTATTGCGCTGATGCCATGTAATCCGAATATCGGAGGCAGCAGCAAAGGTCATTTAGTAAGAGAACTGGATGCCCTTGGCGGAGAAATGGGAAAGAATATCGATAAAACTTTTATCCAGTCCCGTATGCTGAATACCTCAAAAGGGCCAGCGGTTCATTCTTTAAGAGCGCAGGCCGATAAGCAGGACTACTCCCGGTCGATGAGAAAGACGCTGGAAAACACAGAGAACCTGACAATCCGTCAGGCGGAAGTTGCGGAGCTGATTGTAGAAGACGGGAAAATTGCCGGAGTTAAAACTTTTTCTAAGGCAGAATATCGTGCGAAAGCAGTTGTCCTGGCTACCGGAACATATCTGAAGGCAAGATGCATCTATGGAGATGTTTGCAACTATACCGGACCAAACGGTCTTCAGGCTGCTAATCATTTGAGTGATTCTTTAATGGAGAACGGAATTCCCATCCGTCGGTTCAAAACAGGAACTCCGGCTCGTGTAGATAAGAGGAGCATTGATTTTTCAAAAATGCAGGAGCAAAAGGGAGATACTCCTATTGTGCCCTTTTCTTTTTCTACCGATCCGGCATCGGTTCAGAGAGAGCAGGTTTCCTGCTGGCTGACTTATACCAGTGAGGAAACCCATAAGATTATCCGGGATAATATTGACCGCTCTCCTCTTTTTTCCGGAGCCATTGAAGGGACTGGTCCGAGATACTGCCCTTCCATTGAAGACAAGGTGGTAAAATTTCCGGACAAACCGAGACATCAGATTTTCGTGGAGCCGGAAGGAAATTATACCAATGAAATGTATCTGTCCGGTATGAGTTCTTCTCTTCCGGAAGATGTTCAGTATGCCATGTATCGGACGTTGCCGGGTCTGGAGAATGTTAAGATCGTTCGAAACGCATATGCCATCGAGTACGATTGTATAAACGCAAATGATATAAAAGCAAGCTTGGAATTTAAATCCATTTCCGGCTTGTTTGCTGCCGGACAGATTAATGGAAGTTCCGGCTATGAAGAAGCCGCCGTTCAGGGGTTTATGGCCGGCGTGAATGCGGCAAGAAAAATACAAGGAAAAGAACCGGTGATTTTAGACCGGAGCCAGGCTTATATCGGTGTTTTGATTGACGATCTGGTCACCAAAGAAAATATGGAACCATATCGTATGATGACCAGTCGTGCAGAATACCGTCTGCTTCTTCGCCAGGACAATGCAGATTTAAGACTTACAGCAATCGGACATGAAATCGGTCTTGTCAGCGATGAACGTTATGAGTATGTAGAACGCAAGAAAAAGATTATTGCAGAGGAAGTAGCCCGAATCAAGCAGATTCCTTTGGGAGCAAATAAGCGGACTCAGGAAATTGTAGAACGGTATGGCAGTTCTCCTTTAAATACCGGGATGACTTTGGATGAATTGATCCGAAGACCAGAGCTGGATTACGAAAAATTAAAGGAATTGGATCCGGAATATAAGTATTTACCACAAGATATAGTAGATCAAATCAATATTGAAATAAAATATGAGGGATATATAGTACGACAGCAAAAACAGGTAGAGAATTTCAAGCGCGTAGAACGGAGAAAGCTCAGTGAAGATATTGATTATAAGAGCATCAGTGGACTCCGTATTGAAGCGGGCCAGAAACTGGATAAATTCAAACCATTATCTATTGGACAAGCATCCAGAATTTCCGGCGTGTCTCCTGCCGACATTGCAGTATTGTTAGTCTATTTGTCAAAAGAAGGGAAGTAATGTTTCACGTGAAACGTTTTGAGAAGCTGTCACAGTTTGCAGAAAAAAATAATTTAGCATTAAGCACAGAAGATCTGGAAAAATTTTCCCGATTCTGCTCTACTTTGATTACCGAAAACAAAGTCATGAATCTGACAGCGATTGACGACCCGGATGAAATTGAAATCAAACATTTTATTGATTCTCTGGAAGCGGTTTCTCTAATTCGCCGTCTTTGGAGAAATCAGAATCGCAATATTGGTTGCGAAGAAAAGAATACAGAAATGAGCTCTTCGATATCTGAGGAAGTGGGACAAGGAACACTTGCAGAAAGTTTTCGACTGGTCGATGTAGGGACTGGCGCAGGCTTCCCGGGGATACCTTTAAAAATCTGCTTTAAAGACGCTCATTTTACTCTACTCGACTCTTTAAACAAACGAATTCTCTTTCTAAACAAAGTCATCGAGCAATTAGACCTGGATCATATCGAAGCTGTTTCCGAACGGGCAGAAGATTTTGCAAAAGTTGGAAGTGTTTCACGTGAAACATTTGATTTCTGTGTTTCCCGTGCAGTCGCAGAAATGGCGGTCCTTTTGGAATATTGTCTGCCAATGGTCAGAGTCGGTGGCTATTGTATTTTATATAAATCCGGTGATTTTCAGGAAGAACTGGAACATGCTGAAAAAGCGATGGAAGTCCTTGGTGGCGAGCTGGAAGGAATTGAGGAGTTTACTCTTCCGGAAAGCGATGCCAGAAGATGTCTGATCCGGATAAAAAAAATAAAAGCGACGCCGGAAAAATATCCGCGTCGCTCAGGAAAACCTTCGAAATCCCCTATTAAATAGATTATTAAATTAAGGCTGTTCCGATATCACCAAAGGTGAATTTTTCATCAGTCTCCGTCTGATCAAATACGATGATCTCCGGCTTCATAAGATCCGGTCTGGTTGTAATATCGGAAGTTAAATGACCGGATAATCTGCTGGCAAACACATGACGGCCTTCCTTGTCAAAAGGCGCCGCACCTGTAAGACTGTAAAGGTTGTAGATAAAGGTGCCGATTAATGGTAAATCCAAAACTTTTTTCAGCTTCAGCGCAAAAACTTTTGGCATCTGAACGGTTTCTTTCCGGCAAGGGTTCACAAGAAGAACTTTTCCAAGCATGGAAGAATCGAAGCTGTAGGCCTGCAGCATGCTTAATGCAGAACCATCACAGGCAACAATATCGGTGTATTCCCCAATGACTTCTCTAATAAAGTCGAGAACCAAACGGACATAAAGGAAGTTGGTATAAGTAATCCATGGCTTATCGGAAAGGCCGAAGCCCAACAAGTCGATGGTATAAACCGTATGTTTTACAGATAAGACTTTGGAAAGTGTGTCTAGATTCCGCCCGGATTGAGCCGGTTCCAAACCATGAATTAACAGGACAGGGCTTCCGTGACCACGTTTATGATAATAAATCCGCCCGTATTTCCAGATAAAGAAATTACCGCCATCCATGGATTTGTCATGTTTCCGCTCCTCAATATAAGAGAAAATCATATTGATGCCGGCGATTGCAATAACAACTTTCAGCAATGCCATTAATATTTTAAAAATGAATTTGAAAAATTTCATATAAAAACTCCAGTGTGATTATTCAAATAAAAACTCACATGTAACGGTCTTTCCATAAAAATGAGAAAGAATGATGCACATTAAAATTATATTATAATTGTTTTATGTTTACAATGTGAAATCGCGCTGTAGGAAGAAATAATCTGGGAAAGCAGGGGATACAAAGAGAAAAAATACGTAAACCTGAAAGAAAAGCACGCAAAAGATGAAAATTACTCATCTATAGAAATAAAGAACTGAAAATGTTTCACGTGAAACAGAAAAACACCGGAAAAGTCTTGAATAGGCTAATCGCATTTGTTATAATGGCGCCTAATGAGAAAATGGGAGAATAGTATGGGCAGAATCATCGCTGTTGCCAACCAGAAGGGTGGCGTAGGCAAAACGACAACGACCATTAATTTGTCGGCCTCTCTTGCAGAACAAGGGAAAAAGGTTTTACTGGTTGATCTGGATCCTCAGGGAAACGCGACCAGTGGAGTTGGTGTTGACAAAAGGGAATTGGACAATACGGTTTATGAGCTGTTATTGGATGAAACTTCTTTTGAGGAATGTCTCATCGAAACAGATTTTCTTAACTTGTCCGTTCTTCCGTCAAATATTAATCTTTCCGGCGTGGAAATTGATTTGTTAGACATGGAAGAGAGGGAGTATTGTTTAAAAAATATTCTGGATAAAGTAAAAGAAAAATATGATTTTATCATGATTGATTGCCCACCGTCTCTTAATATGCTTACCGTAAATGCTATGACGGCAGCGGATACGGTACTGGTTCCGATTCAATGTGAATACTATGCATTGGAAGGTCTGTCCCAGCTGATTCATACCATTAATCTGGTAAAGAAAAAGCTGAATCCGGATCTGGCTTTAGAGGGCGTTGTTTTCACCATGTATGATGCAAGAACCAAGCTGTCTATGCAGGTGGTTGAAAATGTGAAACGAACCTTACGCGAGAATATATATAATACCATTATTCCAAGAAGCATAAAGCTGGCCGAAGCGCCAAGTTATGGAATGCCGATCACCGCTTATGCGCCAACGTCACCGGGAGCAGATAGCTACAGATTGTTGGCAATGGAAGTAATAGACCACAAGGTATAGTTGTTTCGATTATTTGAGCCCCTATTATAATAGGAAGAAACTCGAAAGAATTTTGGGAGAAAAGCTATGGCAACAAAGAAAAAATCCGGTTTGGGAGGCCTTGGAAAAGGTTTAGATCTTTTGATTCCAAGCGGCGTTGAGGAAGAAAAAACTTCCAAAGATGTGGTTGTTTTAAAGACCTCGATGTTAGAGCCGAATAAGGATCAGCCAAGAAAAACTTTTGATGATGAAAAAATCGCAGAACTGGCGGAATCCATAAAGCAGTATGGTATTATCCAGCCAATCATCGTTAGCAAGAAAGAGGATTATTATCAGATTATTGCAGGCGAGAGGCGTTGGAGAGCGGCAAAGAAAGCCGGACTGAAGGAAGTTCCTGTCGTAATAAAAGATTATACCGATAAAGAAATTGCGGAAATCTCTCTCATTGAGAACATTCAAAGAGAAGATTTAAATCCGATTGAAGAGGCTCAAAGCTATAAGCAGCTGATTGAAGATTACAATCTGACGCAGGAAGAACTGGCCCAGAGGGTGTCTAAGAGCAGAACGGTTATCACCAATGCCATGCGTTTATTGAAGCTTCATCCGGAAGTGCAGCAGATGCTGATAGCGAGTGAAATCAGCGCAGGCCATGCGAGAGCTTTGTTAGGCCTGGAAAAACCGGAACAGCAGCTGAAGCTGGCGAAGGATATTGTGGAGAAGACCTTAAGTGTAAGGCAGACGGAAGATCTGGTAAAAGCTTTCAGCGAAACGAAGCCGAAAAAGAAAAAAGAAACGGAAGAAAAGATGGATTTCGTTTATCGGGACCTGGAAAAGAAATTAACTTCCGTCTTAGGAACAAAAGTAAAATTAAGCCATAACGAAAAAGGCAAAGGAAAAATCGAAATCAGTTATTTTTCCGATGACGAATTAGACAGACTTTATGGAATTTTAAATAAGGGAGCAAGATAATGCTGGATATTAAATTTGTAAGAGAAAACCCGGAAATTGTAAAACAGAACATCCGCAATAAATTTCAGGATGAAAAACTTCCATTGGTGGATGAAGTAATTGCTTTAGACAAAGAAAACAGAGCAATCAAAAACGAAGTAGAAGCTTTAAGAGCAGAGAGAAACAAAATCTCCAAACAGATTGGCGCGTTTATGGCAAAGGGCGAAAAAGAAGAGGCTGAAAAAGCAAAAGCTAAAGTTACCGCCAACAGCGAAAGAGTATCTGAGCTTACAAACCGTGAGCGTGAAGTAGAAGAAGAATTAAAAAAGAAAATGATGATCATTCCACAGATCATTGATCCATCCGTTCCAATTGGAAAAGATGACAGCATGAATGTGGAAATTCAGAAATATGGTGACCCGGTTGTTCCGGATTATGAAGTACCTTATCATACAGAAATTATGGAAAGCTTTGACGGCATCGATCTGGATTCTGCAGGAAGAGTAGCCGGAAACGGTTTCTATTATCTGATGGGAGACATTGCCAGACTTCATTCCGCAGTTCTTACCTATGCTAGAGATTTCATGATCGACAGAGGATTCACTTACTGCGTTCCTCCTTTCATGATTCGAAGCGATGTTGTTACCGGTGTTATGAGCTTCGCTGAAATGGAAGCTATGATGTACAAGATTGAAGGCGAAGACCTATATCTGATCGGAACCAGCGAGCATTCCATGATCGGCAAGTTCATCGACCAGATGTTAGACGAAGACAAGCTTCCATACACCCTCACTAGCTATTCACCTTGCTTCCGTAAGGAAAAAGGAGCTCATGGTATCGAAGAGCGTGGTGTTTACAGAATCCATCAGTTTGAAAAACAGGAAATGGTTGTTATCTGTAAACCGGAAGACAGTATGATGTGGTATGACAAACTTTGGCAGAACACCGTAGACCTGTTCCGTTCTATGGACATTCCGGTACGTACTTTGGAATGCTGCTCCGGCGACTTAGCTGACCTGAAAGTAAAATCCTGCGACGTGGAAGCATGGTCTCCTCGCCAGAAGAAATACTTTGAAGTAGGAAGCTGTTCCAACTTAGGTGATGCCCAGGCAAGAAGACTTCAGATCCGTGTAAAAGGAAAAGAAGGACGATATCTGGCGCATACCTTAAATAATACGGTCGTTGCTCCTCCTCGTATGCTGATCGCATTCTTAGAAAACCACTATCAGGAAGACGGCTCCGTAACCATTCCGGAAGTACTGTGGCCATACATGGGCGGAAAGAAAGTCCTGACTCCGAAAAACAAATAATTCTGTTATACAAAAAATGCATAACAGATCATTCTTAAATACTTATGCGGATTTCGCACAACAAACCTTGTTTGAATGCCGCATAAATTAAGCCTCCTTAGTTAAATGGATATAATAAGCCCCTCCTAAGGGCTAGTTACAGGTTCGATTCCTGTAGGGGGCGTTTGCCACGAAAGGCAAGGTGAACAAAAAATGTCTGAAAGGCAAATTTATAGAAAAGAGAGGAAAATCATGAAAAAGTCAAAAGTAGCAAAATTATTTGCAATTGTATTATCTTTCGTGATGATAATTGCATGCCTCGCTGCTTGCGGAAGCCAGGAAAAAGCTCCTTCGGGAAGCGGAAGTGAATCAGCAGGTGCTGAATTCTTCATCGGTGCTTCAGGTCCTTTAACAGGTGGAGCTGCAATCTATGGTGTAGCAGTTCAGAACGCAGCACAGCTGGCAGTTGAAGAAATTAATGCAAAAGGTGGCATTAACGGCATGATGCTTAAGTTCGAAATTAAGGACGATGCTCATGATGCAACAAAGGTTAAGACAAACTATGCAAATCTTATGAAGGAAGGAATGCAGGTAGGTCTTGGTTGCGTAACAAGTGCTCCTTGTGCAGAGTGGGTTAACTACTCAAACGAAGACAACTGCTTCTTCATCACTCCATCCGCATCAAATGATGATATCGTTAAATATCCAAACGGATATCAGATGTGCTTCGCAGATGGTAATCAGGGAACATATGCTGCAGGTTATGTAAATGATAACTTCAAAGGACAGACCATCGGTGTTCTTTACAAATCAGACGACAACTATTCAACCGGTATCATGGATACTTTCAAAGCGAACCTGGATCCATCCATCACTCTGATTGAAACAACTTTCACAGAGACAACCCAGACAACCTTTGATAGCCAGATTCAGCAGGTGAAAGATTGCAAATTCGTATTCATGCCAATCTACTACACACCAGCTTCTTTATTCATGACACAGGCAAAGAGCATTATGGCAAAAGATGTTGTATTCTTCGGATGTGACGGATTTGATGGTATTGATAGCCTTGAAGGATTTGATATCAATGCAATTCCTCAGGAAGTTTCCATGCTTTCCCACTTCAACTCAAAAGCTGAGAGTGGAGTTGAGAAAGAATTTGCTGACAAATACATTGCAAAATACGGTGCTGACACAATGAACCAGTTTGGCGCATCTGCTTATGACTGTGTTTATGTAATTGCAGCAGCAATCGAAGCAACAGGCGTTGATGCAACAACAAGTCCTGCTGATGTTTGTGCAGCATTTGAAGAGTACTTCCAGACAGCTGTATTCCGAGGTGTTACCGGTGGTGGCCAGGACATTTCCTGGGACGAACAGGGTTACGTAAGCAAAACTGCTGTTAAGTATATCATTAAAAGTGCAGACTGATTTTATTAAAGATTTCAATTAAGCATGAATTTGACTTGTCGGCGGGGTGTAGTGCTCCGCCGACAGGGTGCGTTAAAAACAGCAAGTTATAGTTAAAAGGAATTTGGAAAATGAATGTTATTACAACCATTATCAATGGATTAAGCCTGGGCGGAATATACGCGATGATAGCTTTGGGCTATACCATGGTTTACGGTATTGCCAAAATGCTGAATTTTGCACATGGTGACATCATCATGGCTGGCGCATATACGATTTTCGTTTTCTTTACAATGACCGGACATCCGATTATTGCCATCATATGTGCGATTGTCTGCTGTGTCATCATAGGTGTTGCCATTGAAAAACTGGCTTATAAGCCTTTGAGAGGAGCATCTCCGCTGGCAGTTCTTATTACGGCCATCGGCATGAGTTACCTGCTTCAGAGTCTGGCTCAGATTATTTTTGGAACAGCTCCAAAAATGGTTATGATGGGAGATTTGGGAACAGTTACTTTAGGGGATACGGTAATCCAGAATTATACACTTATTACATTAGGATGTTCCGTAGCCGTCATGATTGCCTTGAATATATTTGTAAAAAATACAAATACAGGAAGGGCAATGGTTGCCGTCTCCGAAGACAAAGGTGCAGCACAGCTTATGGGTATTAACGTTAATAAGGTTATCAGTATAACATTTGCAATCGGTTCTGCTCTTGCAGCTCTTGCAGGTTTATTCTACCTGCTTAAGGCACCGAGCGTTTCTCCGACATTGGGCGCAATGCCTGGTATCAAGGCATTCACGGCAGCAGTTATTGGCGGAATTGGATCAATTCCGGGCGCTATGATCGGCGGATTCCTTTTGGGTATAATCGAATGTGTAGTAAACGGCATTCCGGGAATTTCCCCATATGTTGATGCGATTGAGTTCGCAATACTTATTATCATCCTTCTTGTTAAGCCTACCGGTATTCTGGGTAAAGTAAGGAGGGAAAAAGTATGACAAAGCAAAAGAAAAAAATCGAATGGAAGCAGTATATTAATTACACCGTAGTATTCGTTGTAGGTCTTGTTTTTGCAATTCTGTCACTTACTGGAGGAATGAGTTCTTCCTTACAATATACCCTGGAACTTATCGCCATTGCAGTTGTTGCAGCGGTTTCGCTTAATCTTGTAGTCGGATTCCTCGGAGAACTTTCTTTAGGACACGCGGGATTCATGTGTGCCGGCGCATACCTTGGAGGAAAGATAGCATCTTTACTTGTGGAAAAAACAAATCTTGGGAACAGCCTTGGTACAATGGTTATTGCTTTAATAACGGGCGCAATTGTAGCTGGTATTTTGGGACTTATCATAGGCATCCCGGCACTGCGTTTGAAAGGCGACTATCTTGCAATTGTAACTTTAGCTTTCGGTGAAATCGTTAAAGCGATTTTCATGAACAGCAGCAGGGAAAGTTTTGGTGGTGCGTTAGGTCTTGATACACCGAGATTTAAATCGGATTATCTGTTCATCGTGGGATTTGTTCTTATTCTGATTATCCTTGCGGTAGTTCAGAACCTTATGAGAAGTAAACACGGTCGTGCCATTACGGCAATAAGAGATAATGAGATTGCAGCAAAGGCAACTGGTATCAACGTTACAAAATATAAACTTATTACATTCATGATCTCCTCCATGTTTGCGGGCATGGCGGGTGTTCTTTACAGTTATGCAAATTACACCATTCAGAGTTCAAAGTTTGATTATAACTATTCCATAGAAATTTTGGTTATGGTAGTTCTTGGTGGCATCGGTTCTGTAAACGGATCGATTATCGCCGCAACTATCATTACCGTACTTAACGTGGAACTTGCAAATGTGCTTACCGGCAATCTGGCAGTCCTTCAGAAACTTGTATATGCCCTTGTTTTGGTACTGCTCATCATTTACAACAACGCGCCGGCATTTGCTAATTTCCGGGAGAAAAACAATTTCGGTAATCTAGTGAAAAAATTCCGGAAATCCAAGCCGGAAGATATGGCTGTTATTAAAGATGATAAGGCAAGATGGGCAAAGATTCCTACCAAAATCAAAATGGATGAGCTGCTCTCCACGGAAGTTTCCACATCCGATCCGTTTGAGCCGGATAAGCAGGCAAAGCCAGACAAAGATAATATAAGGGGGGCTGAATAATGTCAGAATATGTATTGGAAATAAAAAACCTCGGCATCTCCTTTGGCGGTCTTAAAGCGGTTGATAATGTGAATCTTAAGATAAAAAGGAGACAGCTTTATGGTCTTGTTGGACCGAATGGTGCAGGCAAAACTACATTGTTTAACATGCTCACGGGTGTTTATCTTCCGACTACTGGGACATTCTATCTTGATGGTGAAGAATTAAAAGGCCTGTCACAGGAAAAAATAAATCATAAGGGAATAGCAAGAACCTTCCAGAACATAAGACTTTTTAATAACATGAGCGTTATCCGTAATGTTCTTGTAGGTCTTCATAACCAACCGGAATTCAAGTGCGGGATTATAACAAGTATCTTTCGTCTGCCGAAATTCTTTAAGACCGAAGCAGCTATGAGGGAAAAAGCAAAAGAGATTTTAAGAATCGTAGGTCTTGAAGACGAACGTAATAATCTAGCCTGCAATCTTCCATACGGAAAACAGAGGAAGCTGGAGATTGCCAGAGCATTGGCTACAAATCCAAAGCTCTTACTTTTGGATGAGCCGGCAGCAGGTATGAACCCTCAGGAAACACAGGATCTTGTAGGAATCGTAAAAAAGATCCGGGATGATTATGATCTTACCGTTCTTTTGATCGAGCACGATATGAAATTCGTTGCAGGTCTTTGTGATGAAATCACTGTGCTCAACTTTGGTAACGTATTGGCACAGGGTAAGACAGAAGATTGTCTGAATGATCCTGAAGTTGTAAAAGCTTATTTGGGAGGTTGACGAAATGGCATTATTGGAAGTTAAAGACCTTCATGTATATTACGGAGTTATTCAGGCTCTGAAAGGAATAAGTTTTGAAGTAAACGAAGGTGAAATCGTAACATTAATCGGTGCAAACGGTGCAGGAAAGACCACGACGATGCAGACCGTTATGGGTCTTCTGAAAGCAAGAGCGGGCTCGGTCTTTTATAACGGAACCGATATTACAAAAACACCGGCACATAAGATCGTAAAAATGGGAATGACACAGGTTCCAGAAGGAAGAAGAATTTTCCAGGAACTGTCCGTATATGATAATCTGGTACTTGGCG
Source organism: Lachnospiraceae bacterium (assembly GCA_045600845.1). GTDB lineage: Bacteria > Bacillota > Clostridia > Lachnospirales > Lachnospiraceae > RGIG5612. The sequence continues at coordinate 28,785 of JAZRYR010000037.1, forward strand.
CATTTATTGAGCCGGACAAGAAAGTTGTAAAGGAACGTATTGAGAGTGTTTTCGAGCAGTTCCCGAGATTGAAAGAAAGAAAAAACCAGATTGCAGGAACACTTTCCGGTGGCGAGCAGCAGATGCTTGCCATGAGTCGTGGTCTTATGGCAAACCCGAAGCTGTTAATGCTGGATGAGCCATCTATGGGACTTTCTCCATTGCTGGTTAGCCAGGTGTTTGACATCATTAAGGACATGAACAATAATGGCATTACCGTTCTTTTGGTTGAGCAGAATGCAGAGAAAGCTTTAGCCATTGCAGACCGTGCATACGTTCTTACCAATGGAGAGATTACCCATCAGGGAACAGGTGTAGAATTGGCTCGTTCTGAGGAAATCAAGAAAGCTTATTTAGGTGGCTGATGAGTATTATTGATTGTAAAAATTTATCTGTATCCTATGAAGGAAAAACGATAGTTTCCGACGTATCTTTCAGCATTAACGCCGGAGACTATTTGTGTATTCTTGGAGAAAATGGATCTGGTAAGACCACGTTGATGAAAACCCTCCTGGGATTGAAGAAACCAGACAAAGGACTGGTTCTTTTTGGCGATGGTTGCAGTGTTGGCAACTCATCGGATGCGACTTGTAAGAGAGTTCATAAAATCGGTTATCTGCCACAGCAGACAAATTTTCAGAAGGACTTTCCGGCGACGGTTATGGAAATCGTTTTATCCGGAACCTTAAATGGAAAAGGTTTTAAGCCCTTTTATACAAAAGAAGACAAGAAAAAAGCGCAGAGTGCCATGGAAAGTCTGGGAATTTTGGACTTGAAAAAGGCTTCTTATATGGAACTTTCCGGTGGACAGCAGCAGCGGGTTCTTTTGGCCCGGGCCCTTTGTTCCACCCAGGACATTATATTTTTAGATGAACCGGTGGCAGGGCTAGATCCGAAAGTAACTCTTGACATGTATGAAATTATCCGGACTCTGAATGAAATCGGAATCACGATCGTTATGATTTCTCATGACATTGAGGCCGCTTTAGAATATTCCAACCATGTGCTTCATCTGAATAAGGACATGGACTTCTTCGGCACGACCGAGGAATACCGACACACGGAATTGTGCGAACATTATCTGTGTCACATTCCGGGACACCTGCATCATGATGAAAACTGTGAAATCTGCAATGAGCAGGAACATCTGTTGGGGCACACCCATGAGCATCTTCACGATCATGATTGTGAAATCTGCGAGGAGGAGGCTCATGGTCATGAGCATTCCGCGTCCGGTGAGGAGGAGAAACATGTTTAGAGTCATTGCTGAAATTTTCTCCTATCCGTTTATGGTGCGCGCCATTGTCTGCGGCATTCTGATTTCTTTGTGCGCAGCGGTGATGGGTGTCAGTCTGGTACTGAAACGGTATTCCATGATCGGTGACGGGCTGAGCCATGTAGGCTTTGGTGCCTTGGCAGTTGCCACGGCTTTTAACTGGGCGCCGATGGCTGTGTCCATTCCGGTCGTGATTATCGCCGCATTTTTTCTGTTGCGACTTAATGAAAATACCAGAATCAAGGGGGATGCGGCCATCGCTCTGATTTCTACCGGCGCTTTAGCCATCGGTATTTTGGTTGTTTCTCTGACAACGGGTGTAAACATCGATATTTACAATTATATGTTTGGCAGCATTCTGGCTATCGATAAGGAAAATCTTTGGCTTTCCGTTATTCTTTGCGTGGTAGTAATTGTTCTCTTCGTCCTATTCTACAACCGGATTTTTGCCGTTACCTTCGACGAGAATTTTGCAAAGGCGACGCAGATGCGGTCCGGAATGTATAATATGCTGATTGCGTTACTGACAGCGGTCACCATCGTTCTGGGAATGCGATTAATGGGAGCTCTTTTGATTTCTGCTCTTATTATTTTCCCGGCGTTATCCTCTATGCGGGTGTTTAAGAATTATAAAAAAGTCACAATCTGTGCAGCCGTCCTGGCAGTGGTATGTTTTGTCATCGGAATTTTCCTTTCTTACATCATTGCCACACCGGTCGGTGCGACGGTCGTAGTTATCAATATTATTGCATTTATTATTTTTTATATTGTGGGGAAACTGAAAAAATGATCCGAGCTTATATTATAAACAGAAACCAGCTGGAAAACATAAAGTATGATACTTCGGTTTTTTCCGAAGGTCGTTTACGTAAAATAGAAAAAGTAAAACAGGAAGATGATAAACAGCTTTCTGCAGCAGTTGAGCTGCTTCTCATCTATGCGTTGAAACAGCTGGATGGAACAGTTGCGCTTCCTCTTCAGATTCAGGAAGAAGAGTCCGGCAATTTATTGTTGGAATCCAAGGTGAAGCTGAATGGAGCTGAAAAGCCTCTGTTCTTCAATCTTTCTCATTCAAAAGATTATGCAGCTTGCGCAGTTTCGGATGAGGCGGTAGGCATCGACATCGAAAGTGTGAAAACAAGAGATGTGGAGCATATGGACAAAATCCTTCATGAGCAGGAAGTTTTGATTTTAAGCTTTGTTACCAATCCGGAAGAGAAAAAGAAATTTTTCTATGAGTGCTGGGTAACGAAAGAAAGTTATCTGAAGAATTTAGGCTGTGGTCTGGCAATTCGGCCGGAAGAATTCATGGTCACTGAAGATAAAATGGAAACACAGCGTGCGGATTTAAAGAAACGCTATGTTCATATTTACAAGTCCAATGAAATCGAGAATGCGGACTGGAAGTTTGACAATAGTTATCGTATGGCCATCTGTACCAAGAGAAAACAGGAGGATGTGAAAATAACAATCCTTTCAGCAGAAGATTTCGCCGGTTTGTTTTCAATTCAATAAACTTGGATTTGTCTCGCAGACATTGTCCCGGCTGTCGCTAAGAAATGACAGCCTTTATTATTTTCGTTTTTGTGTGGTTGCAGGAGCCCTGCGGGTTTTCTTTTTCGGTGTGGCCAGGAAAATCAACAGAATGATTATTATCAGTACAAAGATGACCACATATAATGGGCTGATATAGTAGACATTGATGAAAGCTGCTTTCCGGATGGCTAGCTGGTCGTCTTTATAAACATTAATGCTGCCCAGTGCATGGTCTGCATAAGAATAGTCGATTACGGCGAACAGCTCTTTACTGCTGTTACTCGTGGTCAGAGTGTTCTCTCCATTATCCGTTCCGGTTATAGCCAGATCTTTTTCCTCACCGGACATGTCTGAAGCAAATCGGATATTGGAATTATAAGTTTCCAAAGACATATTGTTGAGGGTCAGAATACGGGCCGACGGATCCAAGGTCAGCTTTGCCTGTGGGGAAACGAAAGAGAAGCGGCGCTCCTCCAAAGAAATGTTGCGCATGCTGAAATTTCGGTAAATGAAATCCACTAAGGTTTTTGCCTCGAAAAAGATGCCTGTGTAGTCGCCCCAAAACTGAACAATGACAATCGGCAGATTATTTTTTTCTGCAAAAGTAACCAGACATCTTCCGGATTCATCCAAATAGCCGGTTTTTCCACCGATTACCTCTGGCGCGTAAGCTTCCGAATCGGGATCAATGCATAGATTCCAGTTTGAAAATTTCCGCTTGTCATGTTTATTGGTAGGCCCCATGGTGTAGGTTAAAGTGCTGATCAGGTCGATAAAAGTGGAATTTTTAAAAGCAGCCTTGGCAATCAGAGACATGTCCCGGGCCGTGGTATAATGATTTTCATCAAAAAGACCGGAAGGATTCATGAAATGGGAATTGGTACAGCCGAGTTCTGCCGCTTTTTCATTCATCATATCTGCAAATCCTTCGATGGATCCGCCAACATGTTCGGCAATGGCCATGGCACAGTCGTTTCCGGATGCCAGCATCAGTCCATACAGGCAATCCTTCAGGGACATCTCTTCGCCAACCTCCGATTTTATGGTCGTAGCAGCTTCTTCCAGATCTAAAGCCCTTTCGGAGAATACAACGGTTTCATCCAAAGAACAGTTTTCTAAAGCCAGAAGGCAGGTCAGAATTTTTGTGGTACTGGCCGGGTAACGCTTGGTGTCCGCTTCTTTTTCCAGAAAAACCAGGTCATTATCGATTCCGGTAACAAAAACCGAACGGGTGTCTACTTCCGGGGCAGAAGGCCAGACCTGACCAGAGACTTCGTCTGCAAAAACCGTCGCTGTCCCGCTGAATGTCAATATAAAAGCCAATATGCTTGGAAGAATTATTTTCAGGATTTTTTTCATGTAGACATTATACAACATAACTCGAATTAGAAAAATTGATTTTTTATGAAGATTTATTGAAGAAGGAGGATTTCCGGAGAAATTTGCAGAGCGTATGAATTCCTTATGTGATAAATACGAAAAAAAGGATTAAATTCCGTAAAGAATTAAAATCGCCCGGAAGAGCTTTTGCTTTCCGGGTGTTTTTTGCATCATAAAAACAAGTACTTTTTATATATCCGATTATAGTTTGCTGCGGATAATCTTTCCGCTGGCGGTCTTTGGAAGAGACTTCTTGAATCCAACGATACGCGGATATTTGTAAGGAGCCGTATGTTCTTTTACGTAATTCTGGATTTCCTCTTTCAGTTTTGCAGTGCCTCGCTTTCCGGCAACCAAAACGATGCTTGCCTTAACAATCTGTCCACGGATTTCATCCGGTACGGCAGAAACACCACATTCCAGAACGTAAGGAAGTTCCATGATAACGCTTTCGATTTCGAAAGGTCCGATACGGTATCCAGAGGATTTGATCAGGTCATCGGCTCTGCCGATGTACCAGAAGAAACCATCTTCATCGCACCATGCCAGGTCGCCCGTATGGTAATAACCGTCATGCCATACCGCATCAGTATCTTTATCGTTCTGATAGTAGCCACTAAACAGACCACATGGAGCGCCGTCAGAAATAGCGATACAGATTTCACCGGCTTCGCCGACTTCTGCAAGATTTCCTTCTGGAGTAAGTAAAGCAACTTTATACTGTGGGTTCGGTTTGCCCATAGAACCAACCTTCGGAGCAACGCCTGCAAAGTTACCAACAACAACGGTAGTTTCGGTCTGACCGAAGCCTTCCATAACGGATAAGCCCGTGTTTTCCATAAAGATACGGAAGATTTCCGGATTCATAGCTTCGCCAGCGGTGCTTGCATGTTTGATGGAACTTAAATCATATTTGCCAAGGTCTTCCTTGATCAGCATACGGAACATGGTAGGCGGAGCACAGAAGGTCGTAATACCATACTTTGCAAACATTGGAAGAATGTCGCCAGCCTGGAAGCGGTCGAAGTCGTAAACGAAAAGAGGAGCTTCGCATAACCACTGTCCAAAGAGTTTGCCCCACATAGCTTTTGCCCAGCCAGTGTCGGAAATGGTAAAGTGCAGACCATCCGGGTCTACGCAATGCCAGTATTTCGCCGTAACAAAATGTCCCAAAGGATATTTGCAGTTATGAACGGCAAGCTTCGGATAACCGGTGGAACCGGATGTGAAAATCATCATCATCGGATCACTGCCGGAAATACTGTCTTCGTTTCTTGCAAAACGGCTGGAGTACATGGCGTACTCTTCGTCGAAAGCGTGCCAGCCTTCGCAGGTTCCGTTGGCAACAATCTGTACTTCGATCTTTCCGTATTTCTCAATTGCAGGTTCTGCCTGTTTAATTACATCGCCATCTGCAGAGCAGATAACTGCGGAAACGCCGGCAACTTCAAAACGGTAAAGGAAATCTTTTTCTAACAACTGATCAACTGCAGGAATCGCAATTGCACCTAATTTTTCCAGACCGATAATAATTGGCCAGAACTGCCAGTTTCTTCTTAATACAATTAATACACGGTCCCCCTTCTTGATTCCTAAAGAACGGAAGTAGTTGGCAGCGCGGGAAGAAAGTTTTGCCATGTCCTGGAAGGTCATGCGTTTTTCTACCTTGTTGTTGCTTATATGGAGAAGCGCTAATTTTTCCGGACGACGGGAACCTAACGCATCTACTACGTCGAATGCAAAGTTGAAGGATTCCGGATCTTTGAAATGAACAGCAGATAATTCGCCGGTAGCAGTTTCTTCCACCTCCACAAATTTTTCCCAAACACGTTTCTTGGTCTGAATCACTGGAGCAATGGTCGGAATAGCTTCTGGCTTCGCAACCGCATTTCGGTCCGGATCCAGAACGATCGCATAGAAATCACAATCTTCACCTTCCGTAGCAATCATTCCGTGAGGAGTAGAAGAGTTATAGTAAATCGTATCACCAGGACCTAAAACTTCTGTATGGTTTCCCAACTGAACTTTTAAATGACCACGGATGACAATATCAAATTCATGTCCTTCATGGACCGTAACTTCAATCGGTTTCAGCTGAGCTTCGGCGCTGAAGGTACTATGTACAAACAAAGGCTCCGCAACACGGTCGCGGAATTTATAAGCCAGGTTGTAATAGGTCATGCCGTGAGCCTGTTCAACACGAAGACCTTCTCCTTTACGGGTCATAATATAAGAACTTAATCGAGGAGTAATACCTTCGATCAGCTCGGTAACGTCAACATTTAATACCTGAGCACAGGTGTAAAGGAAGGCGAAATCCAGTTCCTGGTTTCCGGATTCATATAATTTGTATTCCTCGACGGATACGCCGATTTTCTGAGCCATGTACTCTTCGGATAAACCTTCAATGGTTCGAAGCTCCCGGACACGGTCTGCGATTTCCTGTACTTTTAATTCTAATCCCTTCATAGAAACTCTCCTGGTTTTTACAATAGATTATATTTGAACGTTTATTGCAGTTTCTTACAACAGATTACGTTTAATCTTACCGTTTGTCGTCTTTGGCAGGTCTTCCTTGAAATCGACGATTCGAGGATATTTATAAGGAGCCGTACGACTCTTAACGTAGTTCTGAATTTCAACTTTTAATTCATCGGAAGGAACGGTTCCTTTTACGAGAACGATGCTTGCCTTAACAACCTGACCACGGACTTCGTCCGGAGCAGCAGATACACCACACTCCAGAACGTAAGGGAGTTCCATAAGCACACTTTCGATTTCGAAAGGTCCGATACGGTATCCGGAGGATTTGATGACATCGTCTGCACGGCCGACATACCAGAAGTATTCGTCCTCATCCCGCCATGCCAGATCTCCGGTATGGTAATAATTATCATGCCATGCATTGGCTGTAGCTTCCGGTTCTTCGAAATAGCCTTTGAATAAACCGCAAGGAATGCCGTTGCCTGTGTAAATAACGATTTCTCCAACTTCACCGTCTGCACACTCTTCTCCATCTGCATTAAGAAGATGAACATCATAGAGCGGACTCGGTTTACCCATGGAGCCAGGTTTTGCCATCATTCCGGCAAAGGTACCGATAACCATGGTAGTTTCCGTCTGACCGAAGCCCTCCATGATGGAAAGGCCGGTGGCTTTCCGGAACTGTTCATAAACTTCCGGATTCATGGCTTCGCCCGCGATGCTTGCATGTTTCACGGAGCTTAAGTCATATTTTCTGAGATCCTCTTTGATGAAGAAACGGTACATCGTAGGAGGAGCACAGAAAGAAGTAATATGATATTGGGCGAACAAAGATAAAATATCGTCCGCATGGAAACGGTCAAAGTCATAAACGAAAGTAGCAGCGCCGTTCATCCACTGACCATAGAGCTTGCCCCAAAGAGCCTTGCCCCATCCGGTATCGGAAATGGTCAGGTGAAGACCTTCCGGATCTACACAGTGCCAGTACTTGGCGGTCAGGTAATGACCTAACGGATATTTGCAGCTGTGGACAGCAGCCTTCGGATAACCGGAGGTTCCGGAGGTGAAGAGCATAAGCATGGAATCATCACCGGAGATGGAATCTTCTGTTCTTGTGAAACGGCTGGAATACATATCGTATTCTTCATCGAAACAATGCCAGCCTTCTCGTTTACCACCACTGATTACTTTCAGTTTAACGGTCGGGCATTTCGCAGCAGCTTTTTCTGCCTCGTCTGCACTACTTCCGAAGGCAGCGCATACAATCGCTTTTACTTTTGCTGCATTAAACCGATATTCAAAATCTTTTTCTACTAACTGGTCGGTTGCAGGAATCGCAATCGCGCCTAATTTATGAAGGCCTACGATAACCGGCCAGAATTCCCAGTTCCGGCGCATAACCAGCATGACGCGGTCGCCTTTTTCTACGCCCAGGGCGCGGAAATAGTTGGCAGCCCTTGCGGACATTTTCTTCATGTCCAGGAAGGTGAAGCGTCTTTCTTTGCGGTTTCGGTCCAAATGAACCATGGCAAGACGGTCTGGGTCTTTATCAGCAATTGCATCCACAACGTCGAATGCAAAATTGAATTTGTCTGGATTAAAGAACTTGATGGAAACCGGAGCACCGGTTTCATCCGTTGCAGTTTCAATGAAATCATTCAGATAATCGCCGGCAGAAACAATGGCAGGAACACTGTTTAGCTGCTTCTGTACTTCTTCTGCGTTCATCATCCGGCCGTGGTTCCAGATCAGTTCTTCTTCGCCGCTTAAAATAACGGCGCAGAAAACAACATCTTTTCCACCGATAGCGATCATGCCATGAGGTGTGGAAGAGTTATAGAAGATGCTGTCACCAGGTCCTAATTCTTCTTCGTGGTCACCGATCTTAATTCTCATGTTACCTTCCAGAATAAGGTCGAACTCCTGACCACCATGAGTTACCTGATGAATCGGTTCATTTTGTTCTGCTTCCGAGTATTCATAACGAACCCAATAAGGGTCTGCTTTTTTATTTTTAAACAGAGGAGCGATAGACTTGATTTCGATGCCAGGCTCTTTTGCCGTAAGCTGGCCGTTGCCATTACGGGTAATCGCGTAACTGGTAAGACGGGAATTACTTCCCTCTAAAAGTTCGGTAATTTCAATACCGAAACACAGAGCACATTTATGAATGAATGTGAAAGGAAGGTCGGCAGCTCCCGTTTCATACTGGATATATTCTTCGGTGCTGATGCCGGTAAGTTCCGCCATCTTGGCTTCTGTGTAATTATAGTCAATTCGGAGTTCGCGGATACGTTGTGCAACTTCCATCAACATATTACTGTTGTCTGCCATTTTTTTCTCCTCCAAAGGGCATAATTTCTTTGCTACTGTAATTTAATTCTACTTTGCCATCTTAAACTATTAAATAATAAAGAAAAATGTATTTACAGTCAATAGAAAAACTATACAAACAAATTGTCGAAATCCCTTGATATCAAGGCATTTCGCTTATTTTTACCAAAGAAAAAAGTAATTCGTTGACTGTAAGAAAAAAGAGGGTTTATAATCTCCAAAAAGCAAAGGATTCTGCCTTGCAGAAACTTTGTTTCTATTTTGTATCCTCTAATAGCTTTTGAGGGTCTTTTTCGTGTATCTGGAGAAAGAAAATAAGATGAATGCATTTTTAAAAGCCATGGCCGAGGGCCCAAGAAAAATTGCAATTACGGGTCATTTTGGAAGTGGCAAAACAGAGGTCAGCGTATCTCTGGCCATGGCCTTAGCAAAAGAAAATATTCCAAACCTGGCGTTATGTGATCTGGATTTGGAAAATCCCTATTTCCGTTCCAGAGAACGACAGAGCCTGATGGAAGAAGCGGGAATCAAAGTATATTCCGATCCTTTCAAAGGAAAGAACGGAAGTGAGCTTCAGACCATTGATGCAGCTATCCGTGCACCGTTAGAAGATCCGGCCTGCAGAGTCATCTTAGATTGCGGGGGAGATGCTACGGGAGCCATGATATTAAATCAGTTCCGCCCGTATATGCAGGAGGATGCTCAGCTGATCAGCGTCGTAAACTGTAACCGCCCGGGAACGGACACGCCGCAGAAAGCCGCAGACCAGATAAAAAACACAATCGAAACAACCGGCATTGAAGTGTCCGGACTCATATCCAATGCGCATCTGATCCGGTATACGACATCAGAAACGGTTATTGCGGGCATGGAATTTACCCAGCAGGTTTCGGAGCTGACCGGAATTCCGGTACTTTGCGCTTGTTGCATGGAAAGCCTGGTAGAAAAACTTTCCGGTTGTGATTTTGATATTTTCCCGATTGACATGTACATGAGGGATAGCTATTTAGATAAACAGGTTTAAAAACCATAAAAATATTCAGGAGGCTTGTAATGAAGAGACGTTTTAAAGTCGTTTTCGATGGGGACAAATGCAAAGGCTGTGGCTTATGCATT
>JAZRYR010000038.1:0-36949 GCA_045600845.1 Lachnospiraceae bacterium
CGATGAGGATTCAGATGATGACTTTGGCGAACCTGGTTTTTACATTTTCTGACCAATGTCTTTTGTTTCTCTTACCCACCGCTGGTGGGTATTTTTTTTCTTCCCTGCTATCTCAGGAGCAATTTCCTATTAAATAAAAAAGACTCCGCAAATTGCGGAGTCTTCCAAAAATAAATTCTTATCGAATAAATTATTTGATTGTACCTTTAGCGCCTTCTGCTTCGAGCTGTTTAACGAGATCTTCTGCTTCTGGTTTGGAGATACCTTCTTTGATGATGGAAGGAGCTTTGTCAACGAGTTCTTTTGCTTCTTTAAGTCCAAGACCTGTGTTATCACGAACGATTTTGATAACTTTAACTTTGTTAGGACCGATTTCTGTTAATTCAACGTCGAATTCTGTCTTTTCTTCAACTTCTTCTGCTGGGCCAGCTGCTGCTACTACAACACCTGCTGCTGCGCTTACGCCGAATTCTGCTTCACAAGCTTTTACTAACTCATTTAATTCTAATACGCTAAGCTCTTTGATTGCTGCGATAAATTCTTCTGTTGTTAATTTTGCCATTTTAATTTCCTCCTAATAATTATTCGGCTGCAGGTGCTTCGACCTCTGCCTCAACTGCTTCAACAACTTCAACTACTTCTTCTGCCGCAGGAGCGCCTTCTCCACCTTTTTCTGCGATCTGATTAAGAATGCGAGCCAGGTTAGCGATAGGTGACTGCATGCTGCCAAACAATCTGGAAAGTAATACTTCTCTTGATGGGATATCAGCAACTGCCTTGATATCATCAGTTCCGTAGTAGCTACCCTCTACAACGCCGGCTTTCATTTCCAGGTTAGGAGCATTCTTAGCAAACTGTGCAATAATTCTTGCAGGTGCTGTAGCGTCTCCTTTGGAAATAGCAATAGCAGTAGGGCCTTCCAGGTGCTGTGCCAGTCCTTCGAATTCAGTATCCTTAACTGCGAAGTTAATCATTGTGTTCTTGTATACTTTGTATACGATTCCTGCTTCTCTTAACTGTTTACGAAGAGCGGTATCCTGGTCAACAGTAAGTCCACGGTAATCAACGAGAACAGCTGCACTTGCGCCATTAAGATGTTCACTGATTTCAGCAACGATTGGCTGTTTCTGTTCAACTTTTGCCATTTTGTTTCCTCCTTGTTAGATTACTGCCGATTATCAGAGGAGTTTTAATATCGAAAAACCCTCTCTGCCAAGAAGACAGAGAGGGACTCAAAATACTCATCAAATCCTCGGTAGGTGATTTCTCTTTACGGTCTACGTCAAAACGCTTCCCACCTACTGTCTTCGGCAATTTATATATTTATCATATGACAGAAAGCCTGTCAATGACAAATTGCGATTAGTTCGTTACCTTTGTAGCATTGATCTTAACGCCAGGACCCATTGTAGAAGCTACAACGATGCTCTTAAGGTAAGTTCCCTTTAAAGCTGCTGGACGAGCTTTAATGATAGCATCGGTAAGAGCCTTGAAGTTTTCTTCTAACTGCTCTACTGAGAAAGATTTCTTCCCGATTGGGCAGTGGATGATGTTCGCCTTGTCTAATCTGTACTCAATTTTACCAGCTTTGATATCTTTGATAGCCTTTGCAACATCCATGGTAACTGTTCCGGCTTTTGGGTTTGGCATTAAACCTTTTGGTCCTAATACCTTACCAAGACGACCAACAACGCTCATCATGTCCGGAGTTGCTACTACTACGTCATACTCAAACCAGTTTTCCTTCTGGATCTTAGGAATTAATTCCTCAGCGCCTACGAAATCTGCGCCAGCTTCCAGAGCTTCTTTTTCTTTTTCGCCTTTTGCGAATACAAGAACTCTGACTGTTTTACCTGTGCCGTTAGGAAGAACTACTGCACCACGAACCTGCTGATCAGCGTGACGTCCATCACAGCCAGTACGGATATGTACTTCAACAGTTTCATCAAAGTTTGCTACTGCAGTCTTCTTAACAAGATCTAATGCTTCTGCTACATCATAAGTAGCCAGTTTATCAAAAGCTTTTGCTGCTTCCTGATATTTCTTTCCGTGTTTCATCTAAAGCCCCTCCTATTCTTCTACTAATACGCCCATTGAACGGCATGTTCCAGCGATCATGCTCATAGCTGCTTCCAGAGATGCTGCGTTTAAGTCCGGCATCTTTGTTTCAGCGATCTGCTGCAGATCCGCCTTAGAGATAGTTGCAACTTTCTTTCTGTTTGGTTCGCCGGAACCAGACTGAATCTTGCAAGCCTTCTTAATAAGAACAGGTGCTGGAGGAGTCTTTGTGATAAATGTGAAAGTTCTGTCTGCGTAAACTGTGATAACTACAGGAATAATCATACCTGCCTGATCAGCGGTTCTTGCATTGAACTCTTTTGTGAACTGTACAATGTTAACACCGTGCTGTCCAAGAGCTGGTCCTACTGGAGGAGCTGGTGTTGCCTTTGCAGCTTCAATCTGTAATTTAATGTAACCTTCGATTTTTTTTGCCATTTTAAAATCTCCCTTTCGTGTTATTTTCTGAAGTCAAGGTCAGCTTCAGAATATCTCAAGCCTTCGTCAGGCTTAGTTACTTTTTTTAATGTCCATAAAGCTTATGTCAACAGGAGTCTCTCTGCCGAACATATCTACGTTGATGGTAACGGTCTGTTTGCCTTCATTAACAGCAACAACCTTCCCAACAGTACCTTCCCAAACACCGGCAATCGCGGTAACCAGATCGCCAACCTCGAAGGAAACAACGATTCTTTCGCCGGAAGAAATTAAAGGTTTCATTTCTTCTTCGGAAAGAGGAACCGGTTTGCTTCCAGGTCCTACGAATCCGGTAACACCTCTGGTGTTGCGGACAACATACCATGTGCTGTCATTCATAATCATATTAATAAGAACATATCCCGGAAACTGTTTCTTCTGTACCTGTTTCCGCTGACCGTTTTTGATTTCAATAACATCCTGCATAGGAACGGTAACTTCAAAGATCTGATCCTGAAGTTTTCTGTTCTCAATGGTTTTTTCGATGTTGGCCTTTACCTTATTCTCATAGCCGGAATAGGTATGCACAACATACCAATTAGCTCCTTCTGCTGCCATTTAAAAAGCTCCTTTAAGCAATCAGGTTCAATAAAGCCTGAACGCCTGTATCTAATAATTTAACCAATACACCTAAAAGAATGGTCACAACAACAATCAGGATTGTCTTTTTTGCAACATCCTGTTTGCCCGGCCAAATAATCTTTTTAAATTCAAGTTTAAGGCCTTTAAAGAAATTCCCTTTTTCTTTTTTTACGGTATTATCTGCCATATTGATTATTTTGTCTCCTTATGCAATGTGTGCTTCTTGCAGAATCTGCAATACTTCTGGGTTTCCATACGATCCGGATGAGTTTTTTTGTCTTTTGTTGTATTGTAGTTTCTCTGTTTGCATTCTGTGCATGCTAATGTGATTCTTGTTCTCATTTGAATTTCCTCCACAAAAAGTTCAGTTTTCGCCTAATTTACGCGGAAAAAAAGTTTGTGGGTCCCCACGTCTGGGGTTAAAATTTTTCAACGTAAAAAAAAGAGCTGTTTGCTCGCTTGCATAATATATCATAACCGTGCCTTGCGCGTCAACACATTTTTTATGTATTTTTACCCGTCCATAAAGACTTTTTTTCTCTATGGACAGGGCCTTTTTGTGTCAATCGTCGTAGCCATTCGGGTTATTGCTCTGCCATCTCCATGTGTCTTCGCACATTTTTCTCAGATCGTATTTCGCTTCCCATCCTAGTTCTTCTTTTGCCAGAGAAGGGTCTGCATAGTTAATGGAAACATCGCCCGGACGACGTGGTCCAATCACATAAGGAAGTTTTTTTCCGCATGCCTGACTGAATGCTTCAATGATTTCCAGAACACTATATCCTTTTCCGGTGCCAAGATTATAGGTCTTTAATCCAGTATTTATATCTTTTTCTATTTTTTCAATAGCCTTGATATGGCCCTTCGCTAAATCTACTACGTGAAGATAATCTCTTACGCCAGTTCCATCCGGGGTATCATAATCGTTGCCAAAAACATTGATCTTTTCCAGTTTTCCCACTGCAACTTTTGCAACATAAGGAAGAAGGTTATTCGGAATACCCGATGGATCTTCCCCGATTTTCCCGCTTTCATGTGCACCGATTGGATTAAAGTATCTTAAAAGAATTACGTTCCAGTCCTCATCGGATTTATACAGGTCCTTTAAGATATTTTCTATTACCAGCTTCGTTCTGCCATATGGATTTGTAACTTCTGTCGCAAAATCTTCTCTGACCGGATTTTCTTTTGGCTGTCCATAAACACAGGCAGAAGATGAGAACACCATATTCTTACACCCACTTTTTTTCATCTCATGAAGCAGCGTAAGTGTACCCCCGATATTATTGTCAAAATATTTCATTGGAAACTGTTCCGACTCCCCAACTGCTTTCAATCCAGCAAAATGGATAACCGCATCCGGTTTCTCTGCTTCAAAGATTTTTCCCAAAGCAATGTCATCTCTTATATCCGCCTCGTAAAACGCAACTTTTTTCCCGGTAATTTCTTCTACCCGATCCAGAGACTTGGAAGAAGAATTGCAGAGATTATCTACGACTGCCACATCATAACCTGCGTTCAATAATTCTACGACGGTATGGCTTCCAATATATCCTGCTCCATCGGTTACTAGTATTTTCATATTTCCTCCATATCATAACCAACGTTTCCAAACCAAAGTCTGCATTGATTATTTCATATTATTATTTAATGGTTTCCTCTTCGGTTTCTGCTTCTGTCTTTGTTTCTTCCTCTTCTGCCGGTTTTCCCGGAGTAATGGAAGCTGTGATGGTCAAGGAAGTGGTCTCCCCGGATACCGTGATGCCTTCCGGAAGGAACTGGGAAATATCTACCGATACGGTAACATCTCCCTTTGCGCCTTCAATGTTCAGAAGCTGTGATGGAAGCTCAATGACAGAAAATCCTGCGATGGCCTCGGGACTACCCTTTACCGTAATTCCGTTCTTCGAATAGCTTACCCCATTATAGGTGGAACCCGGATCCGGCGTTCCAACCGGAGTAATTGTAACCGGAACCAGCTTAATCGCTTTTGTTACAACATTTATTCCAACTGTCGGATAATCCAGATAAATGTCGGCATTCTGTTCTACTACTTTTCCGGCATAATCAATTAATACCGGAGCGACATCATATACACCATCTCCCTGGATTTCCGAATAATCGATGATTGCCTGAACACTGACCACTTTCTCCATTACAGATTCCGGAGCTCTTAAGGTTACCATAGCCGGCATGGTAGATGCATCTTCAACCAGCAAATCCTCTGACGGAGTTCCGGTAAAGTTTACCAGAACATCGTAAGTTTTTTCCTTCATGTCTTCCAGATGGATTACCATGCTCATCGTTTTCTGGGTAATCGTAACGGAATTACTGTAGCGAACCTTATCGCCGGAGATTTCTATTTTAATCGGCACTGCGTTGGTCAACGATAATTCCGAGAAATCTGCAAAAGCCACAAAGTCGGAAGCGCTTAAAGAATTCACAATGCTTCTTTTTCCAGAAACAACGATCGTCGCGGTTTCTCCGGATTCAATCGTATATACATGGGTTCCATCCAAAACCAGTTCTTCATTCACAATCGATACCGGTATATTGGTAATGGTTCTGGTCATACTCGGATCTGTTGTATTTAAAATAACCAGCCAAAGAATGAAAGCGAAAACCAGGGCCAGAATTTTATAACCGATATTGTTCAATACCCATTTATTAAAGAATTCTTTAATTTTGGCCATTCTCTTCCCTTCCTTTCTTCAGTTTTTGAAAAAGGCTTTCCTTATTTTTTACAGCCTGCACTTCAATCATACGTTTTTTCAATTCACCGAAGTCCACGTCCTCGATCAGTTCCCCACCAATTGCCAGAGAAATCTGTCCAGTTTCTTCCGAAACGATAATCGTAAAGGCATCGGTTACTTCACTAAGCCCTAAACCAGCGCGATGGCGGGTTCCGTACTTTTTGTTAATGGCGGTACTGTTCGACATTGGAAGATAGCAGGTAGCTGCTACAATCCGGTCATCCCGGATAATTACCGCACCATCATGAAGAGGAGTCTTGTCCTCAAATATATTTTCAAGCAACTGGCTGGAAACAACACTGTCCAGCTCAATACCCGTATGTACATATTCATCTAAACCAATTTCTGTTTCAAAACAGATGAGAGCACCTGTCCGGTAACGGGAAAGATCCGCAACCGCTTCCAGAGTTTCTTCCAAAGTCTTTTCTGAAAACAGTTCCTTCTTTGCGTTGGAGGAGCTTAACAATCCGTGAAAAATGCTTCTTCTTCCCAACTGTTCCAACGCCCGGCGAAGTTCCGGCTGAAAAATAATGATCAGAGCGATGATTCCTACACTTAAGGTCTTGGACGCAATCCAAAGAATGGTATTGAAATTAAAAATTGCCGCCAGTAAGACAACAATCAATATAATGACAATGCCTTTAAACAGGGTCCATGCCCTGGTTTTTTTGAACCAGATAATCAGGTAATAGAAAATAATGGCAATGATGATAATCTCAATCACATCAATTACCGTAATCGTGGTCATTGAAAAGTATTTATGGAAATATGAAACGATGTTTTCCCAAAAGCTCAAAGCGTTTTCCTCTTATTAATTCTTTTTACTTGTACTTTCTCTCTTTCAAAGGTTGCTTTCGGCACTGCACGGACATAGTAGTTATATTCGTCATCCTCAAACTCAACATATTCCGTTCTGGAATAATCCAGCGGATGCCATACATTATTAACGAGTAATGTCAGGACTCCAGAAACCAGGCCGCCGAGGCAATAAGACAAGAGTCGTGAGGTGGTTAACGTACCAAAAGCCAGCGCGCTACCCAGCATCAGAATAATATAAACACCGGTTCCAATGGCAACGGCAATTTCCGTAGAGTATTTATAGTTGATTCGTTTCAGAAAATGGACAATCATAAATACTGCAAACAGGGTTCCTAAAGCGACCAAAAAGTCCCGATTCCCCAAAACCCCCTCCAGCAGGAGCTCAATTTTTGTAAATTCCAGATTTCCTGTAGCCGTAGCAAAGGTAGCTGCATTTACATCCAGGAAATGAACCAGATAATAAAGAATCGTGCCAAATAGAACGGTAATAACCGACAATGCCGGTGCAATAATCGCCAGCAGCATGGTCATAAATGCTGGAATACGTACAAAAAACAAAATTGGCATCAAGACAAAAGCCGGGCCATAATGCAGAGCAAACCGGAAAAACAGCATGTACATAATAACCAGGATAATCGTTATGACGATGCCAAGAGCAACGGATAACGCATAAACCTGTGCCGTAAGATAGGCCAGAATCATGATCATCAGATATTTTATCGGAATAAATCCGCCAATAACGGAAAGGGTCAGTACCGTCCATATGTTGGATAAGAACGAACTGAAATCGATGCTTTCCCGAATCAGCATGAGGCAGAGAAAGGTAATTATCAGTCGTACAACGTATCCCAGTACCTTACTATGTTTCAGATAGAAACTCTCTATTCTATTTCTCAGATTTACCAGTTTATTCATTCTTTGGGTTTACTGCCTGTTCTTCTTCTTCGTATATTTTTTCCAGTCTTCGTAAGTTAAGACTATATATCCGTAAATTTCCTCTGTACGTCTCATACTTTCTGTTGTACATGAAAGCTGAGAAAAAACAATAGGCGATAACAAATGCCACAAAGCAAATGCCATACAAAAGAACCGCCATAACACCACCGATGGTTTTATACAGATGAAGTGGCCATTCCGTGTTTACTACAAATATCAGCGCCGTAATCAGAACGCCTGTAATAATCCCCAAAGGCAGACTGCTTAAAAGCTTGGCAGATGCATAATCCTTTTTATAATACTTATTCAGTTTTAAGGTTTCCTTGCCCTCCCCATGCTCATAAAGAGCAACTTTGGACATAACCTCGACTTTTTTTCTATTTAGCATAAATCATTCCGATCATCTTATTGGAAAGACCGATTGGTAATATTTTCATAATCACGCAGAAGGCTTTATAGGAAAAGCCGATGGCATACAAAGGCTTCACTTTTTTCTTTAAAGCGATTTTGGCAATATATGCAGCTGCTACCGCCGGCTTCATGCCGCCTCTTTCGTCCTTTTCCATTACAGCTACGCTTCGGCTGATTCTTCCACCATATTCCGCATCACCCTCCAGGGTTTTCTTTCTGGCATCGGTGAAGCCGGAGGAAATATCGCCTGGCTGGATGGCACACATGGTAATGCCGTAAGGTGCCACTTCATTTGCTACTGCACAAGTGTATGCATTAATGGCCGCTTTGCTGGCGGAATAAAAAGTCTGGAAAGGAATTGGAATCGGTGCAGCAACACTGCTGATATTTACGATTCTTCCGCATCCTGCTTCTCTCATAGGAGCCAGGACGGCTTTCGTGACATTTACCATTCCGAAAAAGTTTACATCCAGCTGGCGCTTGGCATCCGCCAGCTCAGTAAATTCTGCGGCACCGCTGATGCCAAAGCCGGCACAATTTACCAGAATGTCTATTTTCCCTTCTTCTGCCAGAACCTGTTTTACTGCAGCCTGTACCGCTGCTTCATCCGTAACATCGGTTGCAATGTGATGAAATGGAGAGTTCGGCACATCCCTGCGGCTCAGTTCATAAACATTACAGCCGGCATTCTTCAGACACAAAGCGACATTCAGACCGATACCGGAAGATCCTCCGGTAACAATAGCAATCTTTGACATATCTTTTCCTTCAAATTCAAAACAAAACTTTAATTACATTAATTTTAACTGCTCTAAAGTTGCTGAATCATCCTGGTGCATTACTTTCGCGATAATATCTGCGGCCTCGTCAATCAGAGCGTCGGTATGGCTTGCCATCAGGGTCGTACGGAGCAGGCATTCACCCGGTGCACATGCCGGTGGCAGAACGGAATTTACATATACTCCCTCATCATACATCTCCTTTTGTTTCAAAAGTGTGTTTTCCGGAGAATAAGTGTAAATTGGAACGATCGGAGTCGGTGCTTCAATGATCGCTACATCTCTTTCGATCAGGTCTTTACGGAAGCGAGCTGCATTTGCCTGCAGTTTATCCGGTAATTCCGGATGGGCTTCCAGATATCTTAAAGCTGCAAGAGCAACTGCCGTCTGTGTCGGAGGAATGGAAGCTGCGAACATATACGGACGAGCGCTGTGACGAACATAATCCACAATCTCTGCATCAGCTACCATATATCCGCCAAGGCTGGCCAGTGATTTTGAGAAAGTTCCCATATAAATATCTACTTCGTTCTCTAATCCAAAATAGCTAGCGCTTCCTCTGCCACCTTCTCCTAAAACGCCTAAAGCATGGGCATCATCGACCATGACTCTTGCGCCATATTTCTTAGCTAAGGTAGTTATTTCCGGAAGTTTTGCAATGTCACCGCCCATGCTGAATACGCCGTCGGTAACAATCAAAGCTCCGGCACCTTCTGGAACAGCCTGCAGCTGACGCTCTAAATCTTCCATGTCTGCATGTTTATAACGAAGCATCTTTCCATAGCTCAAACGACAAGCATCATAGATCGATGCGTGATCTTCTCTGTCTACAATCACATAATCATGACGGCCTACCAGGGAGGCAATAATTCCCAGATTACTCATGAAGCCGGTAGGGAACGTGATGCAATCTTCCTTCCGTAAGAAAGTTTTTAATTCATTTTCCAGTTCATAATGCATCTGCAACGTTCCATTGAGGAAACGGGAGCCAGAGCATCCGGTACCATATTTTTCAATGGTTTTTACGCCAGCTTCTATAATTTCAGGCTCTACAGTAAGTCCAAGATAGTTGTTTGAACCTAACATAATACGGCGTTTGCCTTCCATAACAACTTCCACATCCTGACGGCTTTCCAAAGCGCGGAAATAAGGATAAATATCTGCCTCTCTTAATTTGTCCTGAAGTTGCGGTTCATAACATTTTTCAAAAATATCTTTCATTTTGATTTCCTTCTTTCTTTTTCTATCTGTCTTTATCTGCGGATGTCCATAGCGTAGGTAAAGAAAGCCGGTACCTGGATTTTTCTCCCGATACTGACGTCAGGATATAGTAAGGCGACTTTAACTTAGTTATTATACATTTTATTCATTTTTGCGTCAACCAAAGGAAAATGAAGAAGGGAGCCTTTCGGCTCCCTTTTACTCTTACTCAAAATACTGTGAATACTTTGCTTTTGCGATTCCTAAAACTTTGGCATCCGTAATGGTCAGATAGAATTCCAATTTCTCATTGGCATCCGCTCCCTTCTTGATTTCCTCAACGGCAATATCCAAAGCCTCTTCCTTAGGATAGCCATAGGCTCCGGCAGAAATTACCGGAAAAGCAACGGACCGGCATCCATGAGTTACTGCCAACTCTACGGCTTTCTGGTAGCAGCTTCTTAAGAGCCTTTCTTCATCCGATTTTCCATCTTTATAAATCGGGCCTACCGCATGGATAATATAGATGGCATCCATATCATAACCCCAGGTTACCATGCACTCACCGGTCGGGCATCCGCCGATTTCCGCGCAAGCCTTGTCCAGATCTGGGCCAGCTGCTGCATGAATCGCTCCGTCAACACCGCCGCCACCATTCAGCTCTTTGTTTGCTGCGTTAACGACTGCGTCGACTTCCATTTCTGTTATATCTTCACTCACAATGTAAAAAGCCATTTTTTCTCCTTCTACCAATCGTAGCCTAATGTATAAACATATTCGTAAACAGCGCCATCTTTCAGTTCGATCATGTCAGCACCAACCTGTGCAGATTCACCGTCTACAAACAACTGCCACCATAATTGCTGGCTGTCATCGTTTGGAACGCCACAGAATCCTTTTACAAAAATTCCATATTCCGAATCTTCCCAATCACAATCTTTATACTGTTTCAGGTAATCGCCAAACATTTCACCATCAAAGGTTGCATCTTCAACGATTTCAATATTCTGTCCAGCTTCTTTTGCCGTAATCTTAAAAGTAAAATGTTTTCCGTTTGCAGCGGTCGTTTCTACTGCTTCTGTTTTTTCTTTATCTCCACCGCCGATAGAAGATGCCCCACATGCAGTCATCATTCCTACCGCCAGAGCTGCTATTAAAAGCCCTGCCAAAATGGATACGATTTTTCTTTTTTTCATTATGTTGTCCTCCTATAGTACATACTGGCTATATGATAAGCCTATTCTTTTTTCGTGTATGTAAAAATTATTCATTGTTTTGGTAAGGATATTGAATTTATATAAATTTCTTTCACCATTATCAAAATGTTATCCTTTTCGGTTATTTCTCCAGACAGATTTTTTTCAAGGTCCTATAGATATCTTCTGCTTCCGGAGGACAGCCTTCGACGAAAGATTCAAAGTCCTTGGTACAATTCCCGACTCCCAGCTGTCCCTTTCTTCCCCGATAGCCTTGTCCAATGCAGATTTTTTCTTTCAGTTTATCCAGGAGTCCCTCCGCATCCAGCCGGTCCAGCGCATCCATGAGCATTCCGTAGCATGCGCTGCAGGAATCAATTTCTTCCACCCCATAACTGATTTCCAGAACCCGGTGGAATTTGGGCATGTCTTCACTGTTATTGCCTTCCAGAACGATGATCCGGGCATCTTCTATCTTCTTGTTTCCGACTCCCAGCTCTGCTGCCAATTCTACATACGGCACCTCGCTGGTCGCATACCCCAGAATCTCGCAAACGTAAGAATCTGTCAGAACCGGGTCCAAAGCCGCCATCACACAGTTTTTCACTAGGGGGTGGCCCCCGTCCTCAAAGTCCGGGTCTCCGCAGATATGGTCGATAACAATAAAATCCTGTTTTAGGAAAGAGTTCAGATGGGCGATTGGATGGTGAAGACCTTTCTTATGGAACAATCTCTTTTCCGAATTCGGGATCAATCCCTTCATATTCTTCAAAGCGCAGGTGATTTTTGTCTGGCAATGACCTTTCAGCACCGGAACATTGATCAGGAAATCCACATTCTTCACGCAGTCGCAGATTCGGATTTTCATGCCGTTACAATCTTTTTCCGTCGCAGAATCCTTCTGTGTATCCACGATTTTCACATCATAGTGCTCTGCCAAGGCATTATATCCACAATATTCAAAAGCATCGGAGGTTTTGTCCCCAATCCAGGAACCTTCTAGAATGGTGATGCTTTCCGTAAAATCTTTACAGTTCTCCTGCAGATACTCGATAATTCCCGCGACCACTTCCGGATGCGTAGTGGCACCAAACTCCGCCGGTGTCGGCGACACCAGATTCGGCTTAATTCCGATACGGAGCTTCTTTTTCCGGTCCGCAAGAATTCCATCCAGACCCGAAGCCGCAAGCAGTCGCTTGGTCATGTCCTTATAATCTGTCCCATATATTTTTAAAATTTCGTCTCTGTTCATTTTTTTCTCTACGATTTCTAACAATGGTAAAAATGCTCATAAATTTTGTTTCTGTTCCGAGGAACGCGGAAAACGACCTGATTTTTCCCATCTTTTTCGTTTTCGTTCCATGATGTGCTCATCTTTTTCGTTTTCGTTTCCCAATGTGCTTATCTTTTTCGTTTCTGTGCTGAATTAGATGATTTTGTCCATTTTTCAGAACGAAAACGAAAATCTTAAGCTTTTCTAGGCATTTTTTCTATCTGCACATGAATTTCAGAACGAAAACGAAAATTTTGAGCTTTTCTAGGATGCATTGCATTACAACACGATATCACACTTATTTTCAAAAAGAAAGGCAGCTTCCTCAGCTGCCTAAAATAGTTACGATGTTTCCGCTTCTGCGATATTCATTCATGTCAATCAATCTTTGATTCTCGCTGCCCCGGAATTTCAGCATCAGGTTTTTCTTCTCCTGAATGAACGGGCCATCAATCAACACATCGATGTAGGAAAGCAGTTCATCGGTATATTCCGTATGTTTCTTTCCGCCCGGGAGTAAATCGTCCAATAAGTATCCGGTAAAAGCCCAGACATTTTTGCTTGGATGTTCTGCGCCGCTATAATCGGCAACATTCGGGAATCGTTTCTTAAATTCTCTCATGAACGGAACCAGCGCTTCCTGATTTTCCTCTTCAAAAGGATCACCGCCTAAAAGAGTAAGTCCATGAACATAGCTTGGAATCATGCTGTCCAGAATCTCCTCCCAGACTTTTTCATCAAAAGGCTTGCCAAAATCAAAGTTCCAGGTCTCCGGTTGGAAGCATCCTTCACAATGATTTCTGCAACCGGAAACAAACAGTGTCGTTCTTACACCAGTTCCGTTTGCAATATCGCAGGTTTTGATTTCCGAATAGTTCATAGTCCCTCTGTCCCTTATTATTATGTCCCGGAAAAATAAAGCTTTTTCAGCAGGTTTTAATAACATACTAGAAAAAGCCTTAAAAATCAAGAATTTTTATTGATACATGGCATTGTGCCCACTTTTTCTATACAAAAATTGTATATTTAATCTATTGGCAGAAAAGCAGTTTCGTCAGTTTCATCAATTGCTCCGCATCGCCACAGCCACAGGTTTCCCAGGAAGAATGCATCGCCAGCTGGGCAACACCGATGTCCGCCGTCGGCACCGGCACCTGATTACCAGAGATGTTTCCTAAAGTCGAACCCCCCGGAACATCCGACCGATTGGTGAATACCTGAATGGCTACGCCGGCTTTTTCTGCCAGTAATTTCACCTGAGCTGCGGTATAACCGTCCGTCGTATATTTCTGGTTTGCGCTGAATTTCAGGACAACACCGCCACCTAATACCGGCTGATTCACAGGATCACATTTTTCCGGATAGTTCGGATGGATTCCATGGGCATTATCGGCTGAAAGCATGAAGGAGGCTGCCACATCTTTTGTATAGGCATTGTTGCCTTCATGAAGGGCTTCCGAAATTCTGGTAAGTACGTCTTTTAAGAAAGTAGATGCCGCACCTTGCTTGGTGGAAGAGCCTACTTCTTCATTATCATAAACTACATGGACGGCCGTTTTGCTTTCCGGTTCTGCTGCCAGAAATCCTCTTATAGAAGCGTAAGCACACATACAATCGTCAATTCTAGGGCCGGACATAAATTCCCCGCCCCAAAAAGAAAACGGCTGTCTGTTGTAAACAAATAGGTCGGAGGAAAGGACCTGTTCTTTTTCCACCCCGGCTTTTTTTGCTATTTTTTCCATAAAATCTTCTGCATCTGCTCTTCCATAGAGTGGCAGCAAATCCTTCTGAACATTGTATTTATAACCGTTATTCACTTCCCGGTTCATATGAATAGCCAGGTTCGGAATTACCAGCATGTCCTCTTCCATGTCCAACAACAAATTTTTCAGTTCTCCCTCGACCTTCACGGTAAGTCGACCGGCAACGGAAAGAGGTTTATCAAACCAAGTGGAAAGAATGGCACCGCCATAAGCTTCCACATTCAGACGGATATATTTTCCATCCTTCATTTCTGGATTTTCTTTTATTTTCAGACATGGCGAATCGCAATGGGAAGCCGTGATGGTGTAGCCTTTCCATTCTCCTTTTGGAATCCGGAAGGCGATGATTGCCGAATCGTTCCGGATAACAAAGTATTTTCCGCCAGCCTGCAACTCCCAATCTTCCGTTTCCAGCAACGGACAGAAGCCAGCTTCTTCCAGCATCTCTTTCTGTCCTGCAATCACATGAAAGCAGGTCGGATACTTTTCTATGAATTGTGCAGTATCCTGATCAAATTTTGTTTTCATAAGATTCCTCCTGAATGTTAAAAGATGCGTGGGAAACCCATGCATCTTTTAAATTATCATGAAAAAGAAAGTATCTTGACCTTTTACAGATGAAGTACTCTGTCTTTTATCTCTTGTGTCCGTCCCTGATTCCAGAACTGGGTTCCGATGTATCCACAGGTACGGCGTGCAACATTCATCTTGTCCTGATCTCTGTTTCCACAGTTCGGGCATTCCCAAACCAGCTTGCCACTGTCGTCGGTAACAATCTGGATTTCTCCATCGTAACCGCACTCCTGACAGTAGTCGCTCTTGGTATTCAGCTCTGCATACATGATGTTATCGTAAATGTACTGCATTACGGAAATAACTGCTTCTAAGTTGTCCTTCATGTCCGGAACTTCTACGTAACTGATCGCTCCACCTGGAGATAAGGTCTGGAATTCGGATTCGAATTTCAGCTTATCGAAAGCGTTGATTTTTTCCGTTACATGTACATGATAGCTGTTGGTAATATAGTTCTTGTCGGTTACGCCAGGGATAACGCCAAAACGTTTTTGTAGGCATTTTGCGAACTTGTAAGTAGTGGATTCCAATGGAGTTCCATACAGAGAGAAATCCATGTTGTTAGCTTCTTTCCACTCTTTGCATTTATCGTTCAGTCTCTGCATCAGCCTCAATGCGAAATCTTTTCCGCCTTCCTGGGTATGAGAACAGCCCTTCATGTAGTAAGTGCACTCATACAGTCCAGCATAGCCTAAAGAGATTGTGGAATAGCCACCGAACAAGAGCTTATCAATGTTCTCGCCTTTTTTCAGTCTGGCTAAAGCACCGTTCTGCCAAAGGATTGGAGCCACGTCACTCTTGGTTCCCATGAGACGGTCATGTCTGCACATTAAAGCCCTGTAGCAAAGCTCTAATCTTTCATCTAAGATTTCCCAGAATCTCTGCTCATCTTTACCGGAAGAGCAGGCAACGTCTACTAAGTTAACGGTTACAACGCCCTGATTAAAACGACCATAGTATTTCGGTTTGCCATCTTTATCAATGTAAGGAGTAAGGAAGGAACGGCAGCCCATGCATGGGTAGCAATGACCTTCCCCGTTGGCATCGACTTTCAGGTTCAGCATCATCTTTTCAGAGATATAGTCCGGAACCATTCTCTTGGCGGTACATTCTGCTGCCAGTTTTGTTAATTCGAAATATCTGGAGCCTTCATGGATATTGTCTTCTTCCAGAACATAGATCAGTTTCGGGAATGCAGGAGTAATGTAAACACCTTTTTCATTCTTAACACCTTTGATTCTCTGGCGAAGAGTTTCTTCAATAATCAAAGCCAGGTCATCACGGGTGCGGCCTTCTTCTACTTCGTTCAGATACATAAACACCGTAACGAATGGAGCCTGTCCGTTGGTGGTCATCAGAGTGGTTACCTGATACTGAATAATCTGGATGCCCTGTTTGATTTCGTCGCGGAGTCTTTCCTCAACGATTTCTTTTAGCATTTCTTCGGTATATTCCATTCCGACTTTATCGAACTGCTCTTTGGTTTTTCTATAGATTTTCTCACGGCTTACCTGAACGAATGGAGCCAGGTGAGAAAGGGAAATGCTCTGTCCGCCGTATTGGTTGGATGCAATCTGAGCGATGGCTTGAGTAGCGATGTTGCAAGCGGTAGCAAAGCTCTTTGGAGTTTCGATCATGGTCTCAGAAATAACGGTTCCGTTCTGAAGCATGTCTTCTAAGTTTACTAAGCAGCAGTTATGCATATGCTGTGCATAGTAATCGGTGTCATGGAAGTGGATTAAACCTTTTTCATGAGCCTCTACGATATCGGAAGGAAGAAGGAATCTTTTTGTAATATCTTTACTAACCTCACCGGCCATGTAATCACGCTGTACGGAGTTTACAACCGGGTTCTTGTTGGAGTTTTCCTGTTTTGCTTCTTCATTGCTGCAATCAAGAAGAGAAAGAATCTGCTTATCGGTAGAGTTTGCCTTACGGGCAACCGCTCTTCTATAACGATAAGTAATATAATTACGGGCAACGTTAAAAGCGTTCTGCTCCATGATATGATTCTCGACCATATCCTGGATTTCTTCTACGCTGGCCGCCCTATCCATAAGGGAACATTCTTCCGTTACTGCATTAACAATCAGATGGATTGTTAACGGTCTCATACGTTCAATTTCTGCAACGCTTTCGTTGGCCTTAATAATGGCCGCTTCGATTTTTGAGGCGTCAAAATTAACTTCTTCCCCACTTCTCTTAATGATTTTCATAGTATTCCCTTCCCCGTTTTTGAAATATGTCTTTGGTAGTTTATATATACGTAAATGTTTTTTACTTTATTATGTGACGCTTAATTCTGACTTTTTCAATTAAAAAAATCGAGTCCATATCCATACTAACAAGTAATGTTTACTGTTCGTTTGTTTCTTGCGGTCGCAAGCATTTTTTGCTGATTTTAAAGGATTTTAAGCTATTTCTGAGAATCGCACAATCTCTCGTGCAATATCGATTATACAATATCTTGTGGTGAAGTCAAGAGTGCCTTACCTATATTTTGTGGTTTTTTTTGAAAACATCTAGTTTGGCAAATCAACACTATGTCGTTTTTTGCTGTTTGCACCGAAATAATCCTATTTAATTTATAAAACTTTTTCTTTTCCTCGGAAAATTTGGTAGAATTATTAAAACTTTTATTATTTCATGGATTTTTTTAGAACATATATTTTCGACGAAACACGATGCTGTCACTATAGTTGCATACGCTTGATTTTCGCCGATTTTGTAGATTTTTCCTCCATTTCAGTCAAAAAAATCGCCCGATTTTCTAAATCGGGCGGAAATTATTTTTAAGTTTTCCTATTTCAGTTTAATATCTTTCAGCAACGCGGCAAACGGGTTGTTTGGAACATACTCGCTCTTGTATTCGGACGCTTCCTCTGCCATAGCCTCTTCTTCCGCTTCTAAATCTGCTGCCTCTGCCTGCTTGATGGAAAGGCTCAACTTGCCATTTTCGATTTTGGTAATCATGACCTGGACCTGCTGGCCTTCTCGTAAAGCAGCCTTCGGATGAGCAATTTTTCTATCGCAGATTTCCGAAATATGAACCAGTCCGGAAATGTCATTTCCAATGTCTACGAAAGCACCATAGTTCATCAGTTTCTCAACCGTTCCGGTCAGGATGGTTCCGATCTGCATGTGGCTGATGCTGATGCTCTTCTCTTCCAGAGCCTTTTCTGTCAGAATTTCTTTCGCGGACAAAATCAGTTTCTTTTTCACCCTATCCACTTCGCTGATCATAACTTCGATTTTCTTGCCTTGGTAAACGCTGGTGTCCTCCACATATTTCAGTGCCAATTTAGAAGCTGGAATGAAGCCTCGGATACCTTCTACATACATAATGGCTCCATCCTTTGTGGTGTCCGCAATACTTCCCTTGATTCTTATGCCGGCCTCTTTCATTTTCTCCAGTTTTTCCCAGGAAAATTCTGCATCGGCTTCTTTCTTGGAAAGGAGAATATTGCCAACGCCATCATCATGGCTGGTTACGACTGCCTTAAATTTATCGCCAATCTGAACATCGCTGAACACGCTGAACTGCGGGTCTTCACTCATTTCCGCTACCGGAATTTTTCCTGGTGCATAATAATCCAAGTCCACGGAAACCGTCTCTTCATCAAAAGCTACAACGGTGCATTCCATGACATCCCCCGGATAGATTCTTCGCAAAGAAGCTTCCAGTTCTTCCGCATAGTCATCCATGGACTCGATGATTTCCGGCTCTTCGATTTTTTCTACCGCCTCGGTCACAATTTCCTTTGTTGCTTCCACTACGCCTTCCGCAACGTTTTCTATATCATTTCTAATTTCTTCCATGTTCTTCATCCTTTCCGTTTTTTCAAATTCACAATACCACAAAAGCCTCTCCTACAACAGTATTTTATTGAAACCTTTTTCCGAATGAATTAAAATTATAATGTATCGACAAAAGCCGTTGGAGGAAAAATGACCTACGATTTAAACAAAATTACAACCCATAGACCTCGTCTGATTGGAGAAGATGATCTGTTCCGGGCGGCAGTTACCATCTGCCTGATTCATACGGAACACGGATACGACGTTCTCCTGCAGACCCGTTCGGGAAAGATTTCGGACCAGCCGGGAGATGTGTGTCTTCCAGGTGGCTCCATAGAAAAAGGAGAAACTCCTCGGGAAGCAGCTCTCCGGGAAGCCTGCGAAGAGCTTTTCATCCAGCCGGAACAGTTGTCCTATATCGGAGCTTCAGATTATCATCATTTTCAACGGATGATCATCTACCCCTTCGTTGCCATTTTGAAAGATTATCAAGGGGGTTTTAATAAAGATGAAGTCCATGAAGTGTTCCGCGTCCCTTTAAGCTTTTTTCTGGAGACGGAACCTGCCCGTTTCGTTATTGATTCCAAAGCCGAGCCCCGGGAAGATTTCCCTTATGATCTGGTCAGCGGTGGCAACGATTATAAATGGCCGACGCAATTTATTGAAGAACTTTTTTATAAATATGAAGGACATGCCATCTGGGGGCTGACCGCCAGAATCCTCCATGCCTTTTGTGAAATCATCCGGGAAGAGAGCGACCTTCTTCCATAATTATCCGTAAATAAGCTTCAGAGAAGTTTCTCTAAGAAAGGAATAAAAATGAAAACCATCCAGCTTACGCAAAAAGAAATTCCCGTAGTAAAAGAAACCGATGTCATCGTTATCGGCGGTGGTATGGCCGGCATCGCAGCGGCAACCGCTGCTGCCAGAGAGGGCATGAAGGTTACGTTGATTGAAAAAAGCATCGTTTTAGGCGGGCTGGCTACTTTAGGCCATGTGTGCGTCTACCTGCCCATTGACGATGGAAATGGAAATAAAGTCTACGGTGGACTGGCAGAAGAACTGCTCCATGTCTGCATAAAATACAGCCAGAACAATCTCCCGGAAGAATGGAAGGACAGACCGGATACGGCGCCGAGCGACAGCCGCCGGTATATGACCAACTTTCTGATTCCTCACGGCATTCTCGCGCTGGATGAATTCACCACCAACGAGGGCATTGATGTTGTGTTTGATACGGTTTTCAGCGAGCCGATCATGGAAGGCAACACCGTAAAAGGTATTGTCGTTGAAAACAAATCCGGCAGAACTGCTTACATGGCAAAAATGTTTGTCGACGCTTCCGGCGATGCCGATCTGGTTTATCGTGCCGGAGCGGAAACCGAAACTTTAAAAACCATCGTATCCCATTGGTTCCACGAATTCGATTTTGATATTGTAAAACGAGGCATTGAAGAGGGCAATCTGCTCCGTGCCATTCCACTGCGTTGGTTAGGGCTGATTCCGAGTGGCGGTGCCGGTGACGAGGCAGAAGATTTAACCTGTGATGGCACAACCGTGGAGGGCGTTAATGAATATATCCGTCTTTCCAGAGGAATGGCCCTCGACTTTTTAAAGGAACATCTCCGGGATGATTATGCAATGCTCTCTCTCCCATATTCGCCGCAGTTCCGCATGACCCGTCGTCTGATTGGAAACGCCGACCTTTACACAGAAGGGGAAATTACAGAAGATACTTCCATCGGATGCGTTATCGCATCTTTGGACCAGCCGGCCGTTGTTTACGAATATCCATTCGAAGGACTTATCACGGATAAACTGTCCAACGTTCTTGCCGCTGGAAGAATGGTATCTGCTTCCGGCAGAGGCTGGGCCATCATGCGCTTCATTCCGGCATGTGTTCTTACGGGGGAAGCTGCCGGAACGGCTGCTGCTCTGGCAATCAAGAACGGCTGTACCCTTCAGGACCTGAATGTAAAAGAACTCCAGAAGGTTCTGGAAAGCAAAGGGGTGAAGTTACACCGTACCAAAGCCATGGAAGGCAACCACCCGAAAGTCTGGGATAAACCGACTCCTCCATCCGCAGAAGAAGGCCCGATCATCAACAAGTTCTGCGTCCATGTCGACAATGACAGTTCCCGTGTTGCCGGAAAACACTAAAAATACAAACTAAAGCCGTGCTTTCCGCGTGGCTTTTTTTATCCGCAAGCATTAAGAACCAAGCAAAGAATTGACAATTCAAATGGCTTTCGTATAATAGAAAAATCATAACTAAATATATAATAGAAAAATCATAACTAAATATATAGTAGGAAAATAATTATGAAGAAAAAATCAAAATTCAAATTCGGACTGGTTCTGATTGCCATCGGTATCGTATACGGCGATATCGGAACATCTCCAATGTATGTAATGAAGTCCATGTTGGAAGGCAACGGCGGAATTGGTCAGATTAATGAAGAATTCATCGTCGGAGCTTTGTCCCTGGTTATCTGGACGATCACACTGC
The DNA here is from genome assembly GCA_045600845.1 of Lachnospiraceae bacterium. Lineage (GTDB taxonomy): Bacteria > Bacillota > Clostridia > Lachnospirales > Lachnospiraceae > RGIG5612. The sequence goes on from JAZRYR010000038.1 coordinate 21,128, forward strand.
TCACCACCATCAAATATGTTTTAATTGCCATGAAGGCAGATAACCACGGAGAGGGTGGTATTTTCTCTCTTTATTCTCTGGTTAAAAAATGCGGAAAATGGTTGATCCTTCCTGCAATGCTTGGTGGCGCAGCTCTTTTAGCAGATGGTGTACTGACGCCAGCCGTAACGGTCACCACCGCAGTAGAAGGTCTTCGAAGCATGGCTGTCATGGACCATTTTCTTGGTGACGGCCAGTTAAAGGTTATTATTATTACTTTGGTTATTATCGGTGTGCTGTTTGCAATGCAGCGTGCCGGCACCAGCAAAATCGGCCGTGCATTCGGTCCGGTTATGATGATCTGGTTCCTGTTTCTGGGCGTATTCGGCTTATGGCATGTTCTGGAAATTCCTGCTATTCTGAAGGCCTTCAACCCAGTCTATGCAGCTAAAATTTTATTCAGTGAGTATAACAAACAAGGTTTCATGATCTTAGGAAGCGTATTCCTGGCCACCACTGGTGCGGAAGCTCTTTATTCGGACATGGGACATGTTGGAAAAGAAAATATCTACTTCAGCTGGCCGTTCGTTAAGGCCTGCCTGATTCTGAACTATTTAGGTCAGGGCGCATGGATCATCGCAAATCAGGGAAATCCGGATCTGCTTTCCGTTATGGACCTGAACCCATTCTTCCTGATGCTTCCGGTAGTGGTTCGTCCATTTGCCGTAATCTTAGGAGCAGCTGCTGCCGTAATTGCATCCCAGGCTTTGATCACAGGCTCTTATACCCTAGTATCCGAGGCCATCCTCTTAGATCTTCTCCCTCACCTGGAAATTGCCTATCCTTCCGAAACAAAAGGGCAGATGTTCATTAAAACAGTTAACACCATCCTTTGGGTTGGCTGCAGTCTGGTTGTATTGTATTTCCGTTCCGGAGCAAAAATGGAAGCAGCTTATGGTCTCGCAATTACTTTGACCATGTTGATGACAACCTTATTGCTTACCGTTTACCTATTGAAAATACGAAAGCTGAAGATTGTTTCCTTTGCTGTACTGATTATATTTGGTGCTATAGAAGCCGTATTCTTCATTTCCAGCCTTGGTAAGTTTACTCACGGCGGTTATGTAACAGTAATTCTGACCCTCTTGATTCTCTTTGTCATGATCATCTGGTACAGAGGTACTCAGTTGGAGAATACACACAGCACTCTCCTGAATCTGGAAGACTATATTTCAAACTTAGGCAAACTCCATGACGACAAAGAATTTCCGTTGCTTGCCAACAATCTGGTTTATCTGGACAAATCCCGGGAAAACTCCCAGATTGACCGTGATATTCTCTATTCCATTCTGGATAAGGATACGAAGCGAGCACAAGCATACTGGTTCGTCAGCGTGAATGTACTGAACGATCCGGATACTATGACCTATGAACTGGATACTTATGGGACCGACTACATCTTCCGTGTAAAACTAAATTTAGGATTCCATTGCAGTCCGAAGATTAACCAGTATCTGCGTCAGATTGTTCAGGACCTTCAGGAAAGCAAAGAACTTCCGCCACAGGAAAAGAAATATTCCATTTACGGACCAACGACCGTCGGAACCTTCAAGTTCTGTATCATTCATAAATCCATCGGTTCGAAAGAGGGTCTGTCGAAATTGGATGAAGTCATTATGCGTACTAAATATGGTATCCGTCGTGCGGCCGGATCTAAAGTAAAATGGTACGGTTTAGATACCTCCAATGTTATCATTGAAAAAGTCCCTTTGATCGTTGGCGGTACTACGAATGCTAACAGAATTGAACGGGTGAAATAACGAACTGACAATTTTTGATTGATAATATAACGGATGAAAGATTACTTCTTTCATCCGTTCTTTTTTAATTCAATACTTTAACATAAGATCTTCGGCGTTTATGGTTTTGAGCCTCAAACCGTTTCCACATATTCTGAATTGGAATGTTTGTCTCCAGATTCAAGTTCGTCTCAATCCATTTCGTATTACTTGATTCTTTCACCATCCTCATCAGTTCCGGAAGGAAACATAAGGCCACTCCTTTATTCACATACTGTTTATCTACGGTGATCAGTGCCAAATCGATATATTCCGGATTCTTCTTTGCCTTTAATACTTTAATCAAGCAAGGAAGCGTCAGCTTTCCACCGGATTTCTGTAACGCACGGGCAATGGACGGAATGCACATGCCCATGCATACGCCCTTGTTATTTTCGTCCAGAATAATCGATACATATTTCGTGTTCAGCAAAAGCTTGAAATTTCCGATCATTAATTTTTTCATATTATCCGAAAAAGGAACGGTGCCATAAATGTCTTCATAGCCCTCGTCCAAAAGGCGGAAGAATTCCTCTGCATATTTCTTAATAAATTTACGAATACTTTTCTCTGTTGCGAAATGCAGGTTGTATTTTTGCATAACCTGCTCCGTAGCATGCTTCAGCTTTCCATCATCGTCCGGTGGCAGCATCAGTTTACTTTCCACCCAGTCGACTTCCTTTTTATAGCCACAGTTTTCAATCAAAATCTGATAATAGTCATAATTATACTGTTCCTCAAAAGTAGCAAGATGTTCAAATCCTTCAACCAAAAGGCCTTCTCTCTCCAAATCTGAAAAGCCAAGAGGACCGCAAACAGTATCCATACCTTTGGATAAGGCCCACTGTTCCACTGCCTTGAAAAGTTCCGTTGCAACTTCCTGATCATTAATGGCATCAAAACGGGTAAAACGCACTCGTTTCTCTCCTGTTTTTTTATTGCTGGCTTTTTGCAGAATTCCGGAAATGCGGCCTACCATTTTTCCATCTCGGTACGCATTAAAATAAACCGCTTCTGATGTGTCATAATACACATAATCCGCATTAAATATTTTTTTCTCATCCATATAAAGCGGTGGCACAAAATTCAGGCAATCCCGGTACAACTCTATTGGAAAGTTCAAGAAATTCTTTTGTTCTTTTTTGAATTTTGCTTCTCTAATTTCGATCATACTTTTTTAATCCAATTTGCTTCCACAATATTCGCAGTAATTTCCTTTGGTCGCAGCGCCGCAAGACTTGCAGACCTTTACCGCATTCATTTCTTCCTGGACTCTTCGCTGAGCTTCTTTGTACTTTAGTTCCTCCGCCTTGGCACGAGCCTCTTCTGCTCTCTGTTTTGCCTCGCGGGTTCTTTCCTCAGCCTCTTGTTTCTGGTTTTGAAGAGTCTGCTCCTTTTTCCGGTTGATAAAATAACGAACGAGCAACACGATGCCAATAATAATCAGTACCAAGCAAACAGCCAAATAGCTACCGCCTTCATTTCCAGCGCTTCCCAGTCCAATAAATCCGATGGCCGCAAGGGCAATTCCCCATCCTAAGTTACTTCCGTTCTTTTTCATTTTTCCAACCTTTATATATCAAATAAGCTTCAAGTATTCTGTCTCTAATAATCAATTAAAATTAATTATACCTTAGATATAAAAAATGTGCGACTATGTTCTTCATAATCGCACATTACTTTTTTCCGCAGATAATATGAATATTTGTTTAAGAATTATTGTCCTACTTTTTCCAGCTTGAAGCTTCGGTCAAAAATGGTGATTTCCGTTGCACCGGTAAGGTCGTAAATGGCTTCTCCAATAATACCATTCCGTGGCGTTGCGTAAACGTGGCAAAGAGACTCTCCCAGAATTTCTCTTTGTTCATACGCAGAAGCACTTAATTCATAAGTTGCCAATACTTTCTTGTCTTCCGAAAGCACATTGATCTGAGGAAATCTAGTAGATATATCACCAACAAGATACAAATCAACCGTCACACCAAGCGGAGAAACGCTCATCCAGCCATGAGAAGAAAAATCCGGGAAAACTGCATTATAGGACTCCCCTTTTATATCCAATCTCCAACTTGTGACACCTATTACTTTATTATCTTTTTTGTGCACAAGAGAATATTCTTCGCCGTCATCGAATTGCCGGTTGGCCGTACATAAAATAACAGCCCGGTTATCTTCCAGCCCATCTATGGACCATCCGACTGCCCCGCTTAAGTGTTTATTCGCAGCCTCATCTATATTCCCTGTATAATTTCCTTTGCAGATTTCTGAAAAAACAAATGTACCGTCGTATTCTTGCGGATATTTCACAACCATCATGAATGCATTTTTGAAAGCCACATATTTTTCAATCGTACATGTGAATTCTCCAGCGCAAGTCTGCTCCACATCTGTTACCAGAGCGTCCATAAGAATCTGGGCATTCTCCTCTCCTTGACAATAGCGGAAAAACTCAGCACCTTCTTCCGGTACTTCTGTTTCTTCCTTGGTGCCCGCGCCACAGGAAGCCAAAGAGACAATCAACAACAGCGCAAGCAAAATAAGACAACTCTTCTTCATAAAAACATTTGCTGTCCGGCCTTTGAAAAATTGATGAATCGTTGTATCTATTTTCCTTTTCATACGTTCTTTTTTCTTGTTGCAATAAACAATCCTGCGCCACTCAAAAACGGGAATATGTGCAGAAAAATTAATTTTTCAATTCCTATACCGGACATTCCTACATTAATCAGCCAAACATAGTTTGAAATATTTACGCGGAGCAGAAGTAACACTTCCATTATACCAAGATACAACGGAACCAAAAGAAGGAGAATACTGATAAGCAAAATGATAAGCCTCTCCTTTTTGTACAGTGAAAGATCTGCAAACATGGATATCGCTGACACAACTCCGCATCCAAAAACAAAAACCGCAAGGGGACGAATCACCATGGATGCAAACATGAGCCACCAGGAATAGTAGAAGTACAGATAAAAATCATTTTTTATTGCTGGAAAAATCGTGCAATCTAAAACCACGACGATTGCTGCGATTACCATGCAAACGATTGTCATGGCCACATACTTTTTCTGGAAGCGGATATAGCCGTTGGTTTTGTTTCCATAAATCAGCTCGTTGGCATCGGTTCCTAAGACTTCCCCCAGAGTTACCAAGGTTTCAATATCCGGCTGACTTTTTCCCGTCTCCCAGTTGCTGATGGTCTGGCGGGTCACGCAGACTTTTTCCGCCAACTCGTCCTGGGTCAGGTTCCGTTCTGTCCGTATTCTTTTCAGGTTTTTTGAAACGTCACTCAATGACGGTTACTCCCAATGGCGTTCTTCCGCAGCCATGCTCTCACTGTCAGCTTCTCCCAATTGCGTTCTCCCGTAATCGCACTCTCGCAGTCGCTTTCCCTTTCCAACTACGGAAATCGTTAAGCTTCTACACATATTTTACCCAGAAAATGCCTCAAAAGTCACGCAAAGATTCTTTGCATGGGGATTTTATATTCAAAAATTGTTTGTATGTTTCAGGTTTCGATTACTCTTTCAAGAGATCTTCAAAATACCATGATTCTTCACGATCCGTTTTATACCACTTGCCATCATCTTCACGCAGCATAAAAAGGTCATCTGCATTATCAATCGTATGCTTCGTTCCGTCCGTATATTTAAATTCAACAATGTAGGTGCATCCATAAAGATCATGTGGATCTTCTTCAAAGTCTTCCGTCAGGTTTAAATTGTTAAAAAATTCAACTATTTTATTAATTTCATCGTATGACGTGTAATGTAAGTCATATCCTATCGGCATAGAGGTGATTGCTATTGATTTTATGTCTCCATCCGGCAACAACAAGTTGTTCTTAATCGTAACAGTATTTGACTCATACTCGGGTAGTGATGGATTATCAAAAGCGCTTGTTTCGTTTTCCAGTTCTGAAGAATTGGAAGCTCCGCCACATCCAACAATTCCCAAGCAGCAAACAAACAAGAATAAAATATATACAGCTTTTTTCATGATACCCCTCCTATTACAAAATAATTGCAGATGCCACTTTAGCATCTACACTTATATAATACGGAATTCTAACTTTTTACTACACGAAGTTTTGCTTTTCATTTTCTTAGGTCAATCAGATATCGGTGCGGAAACTTTTTCCAGCTTGAAGCTTCGGTCAAAAATGGTGATTTCGGATGCACCAGTTAAGTTGACAATGGCATTGGCATCTACGCCCTTGTTCGGGAGCGCATTGATACGTATATAAGGGTCACCAAGAAGTTCGCCCTGTTCGTAATCAAAGTCCGTCAGGTCGCAGGTCCACAAAACGTCTTTATTTTCTGACAGCACATTGATGCGCGGAAACTCCATAGACACATCGCCCACCAGGTATATATCGGTTGATACCCCTATCGGAGAAACACAAATGTTGCCATGTGACGGGAATTCCGGCTCCGCGGTATAGTATTCGCCTTTGATATCCATTTTCCAGCTGGTAACGGAAACGTCGTCTCCTTTTCGATATACCAGGGAATAGGACTCGCCAGACTCAAGCAAGCCTGTCCCGATGTAATAAATAACGATTTTGTATGCTTCTTCCAACTGGTCTATTTGAGAACTGCTTTTACTAGAGCCCATGGTTTTATATACAGCAACTTTCGGATCGTCGGTGTAATCGCCTTTGCAAAATGATATGCAGGAATCTTCAGCGAACCCATAATCAGAGTCTATGACCATCATAAATCCATTCCCAAAAGCCACATACTGTTCAATCGTGGCAGGAGATGGGCCGGCAGAGGTCTGCTCCACATCTGTTACCAGAGCATCCACAAGAATCTGGGCATTTTCTTTCCCCTTACGGTTTGTGAAAAACTCAGCTACCTCTTTCGGCACTTCTACTTCTTTTGGTTTTGAGCCGCAGGCGACCAGAGAAAACAGCAACAAGAATGCAATAAAAATCAAACATATCTTCTTCATTATTTTTCCTCCTTCGCTTTTTGGATTCGTTAAAACTGCCGCTTTCTAAATCAGTTGACACTACCATTTTCTACGCATATTTTACCCAGAAAATGCCTCAAAAGTCACGCAAAGATTCTTTGCATAGGGGGATTTGTATTAATTTTGCTGTCGAATTATGATCATCTTTTTAATAATGCATACTCCTTTGCGATTGCGTCGCAATTGGCTCTTATAAAAAGAGACATGGTCAAACCACGTCCCTTTTCATAACATCACTCTGCGGATAGTGTAATTTCCATCAGATTTAAATGCTCTTTATATTTCAATTCCAAAAGATATCCGTCGTCGTTCGAGGCGCTGAATGTATTCGTAACCGGATCTTCACCCAAAATGTATCCAGCGTCGTTCTCTTCTATAATATTGTTAGAAAATCCTTTTTCTTTGCATGCCGCTACATATTCGTCATATTCATCCATCGAAAACTTCGATAGTTCAACCTGGAAAAGCAGCTTTGAATCCGTGCTGACTTCAATCTTTTTATCTTTCGGTTCCGGGAGCAATGAGCTGATCTTGTATGATGACCAATCTTTTTCACCGCAAGCACAAAGAACCAGGAAAGACATCAGAATAATAATTGGTAATAATATAAGTTGTCTACGCTTCATAAATACTCCTTTCGCTTTTTTACTTTTGATAATATTATAGATGTTGCTGGATATTATTGCAAATTAGCCGGCTTCCCGGCATTTTTTATAGCAGATATTCTTCGATATACTGTCTTACTATATTTATATTTATCGGTTTTCTTGAACTTTCATGGAACAGCAGCACATCGCGGCCAATAAGCAATCCATTTTGTTCAAAAGCGTCCAGTTTCATCATCGTATTGTTATAATATGCGCTATTATCCATCATCCCTAAATGTTCAATATATAATATTCTGCCGCTTCGCTTGTTCATCACCATAAAGTCCGGCCGAAACACTGCTTCCTTACCATTTATTCGTAACGTTATGGGATACTCATATCGGTAAGGAATGCCCAATCGATACAATTCATTGGCAATAATCATTTCCGATTTCGACCGCATCCTTTCGCCGCGTGCAGTTATGTAGCAAGTCGTATCATTTTCATCGAATGTGCCTGGTTCATATTTCTCAGCTTGCCATGCTTTAATATAATCTTTTATTGGAACAAAAAATGGTTGAACCAAACATTTTCTTGCTTCACATAGTTCCATGTAAGGAGCTTCCAAAAAACCATCTTGATAAAGCCTCTCCATTTTTTCGACCTCCTTAAGCAAGACCTTAATTCGAGGCAAAAGCTTTGAACAATATTCTTTTTGTGCGACCTTTTTTGCAAAGGCTATTTTTTCTTTCGACAAATAAATTCCGCGACTGCCTCCAGGGGAAGATTTGTTTGCTATAGCTTTTTCGTCTGTTTCTTTGTTGTTATCCGCCTTATCACATTCATGATAAAAATATTGAAAAGTATTCCCGCTACGTCCGCACCGCAGACGACCTTTGGGACTGGACTCCAGAATCTCCTCTACTGATTGAACAGATAATTCTAGAAATTTTTTTTGTTCTTCCAAACTTTTCTCTATGTCGAATTTTGGTATACTTTTTAATCGCACATTTTTCATAGGGTATATTCCTCCTTTGGTGTGCTTTTTTATTTGATTAATTATATGTTTTTTGTTTTTTTGGTGCTGCGAATGAAAGAATGTCTTGCAGCTCGTGAAATACCACATAAACCCCTTGTCTGATTGGTGCTACTAAAAATAATATGGCTTCTATCTCGTTATTTTTCGATACATTTATTGAAAAATTGGTGCTGTAAGGGAAGATACATTGGACAGCTCGTTATTTTCTGTGACTTTGCACAAATAATTGGTGCTACAGGGAAAATCATAAGCCATAGCTCGTAAATTGCCACGAGAATCCCAGAAAAAATGGTGCTACGAACGGAAACATAATCCCCAGCTCGTAAATGGTAGGTTTTAACGATGGATGTGAAACTGATTTTAATGATTGATAACAGATTTTCAGAAAAATGAATGGTATTATTAGAATTTCTTTAATGATAACCAAAATAGTTGAAGAAATAGTATCGTAAACATTAAATATATATTAAAAAAGCGAGACCATTTCTGATCCCGCTTAATTATATTAGCTTTGTTTACTATCACTCAATAATTGTAGCAACTTTGCCTGAACCTACTGTACGTCCGCCTTCACGAATTTATCAGTGCCTTTTATGTCATTTTTTTGGTAAAAACAATTGTTTTTAGTACCTATAATCCAATTAATTCTATTCAATTCATATGGTATCAAGTTTTTTTGTTATCATTCTGTTATCACAAATTTCCATTACTTGATTTTAGTTAACCAAATGCATTCGTGTTTTTCCACAGCGTTAGTTTACTTCACTTTATCAAATATCCAAAACAGAATTCTCTGAGAACCGGTAATTATATGAGCCTCTGTGAGCATTCCCATTTGGATAGTTCTTTCATCCCCATCTTTACTGTTCAGTTTTGTTTTTTCTATCGTTGCAAATGCCTGAAAAAATTTATTACCTACAGAATCATATGAAGAGTCAGCTGATATTTCCGTTATTTCTCCATAAATCTTTCCATAGTCTGTTGAGGAAATTGCAGAAAAAGTAAATTCAACCTTCTGACCTTTCTGAATTTCCGCTATATCTCTTTCAGAAATATAAAGTTCTACTCTATATCGTTCCGTTTCCGGAATGATTCTTGCCACGATTGTCCCTGCAGCAATAACATCCCCTGAAACATACTCTTGATTCATTTGCAACACACCATCTCTTTCTGCCTTTATCTCAAGGTTTTTTAGAGTCTCTTCAATATCTTTTATATTATTCTCATAAGCCTTTATTTCATCTTGAAGCTGCTTCTTGTATCCATCAATAGAAACAAAATAGGAATTCTTAATCTCCTCCACCGTAAGGCCTAAAGTATCGTCATATATAAGCCCTTCTTTTTTCAGCGAATATGTATCAATATTATCTTCATAAGTTTTAATTTGCCCCTCTAGAGATTGTAAAGTCTCATCTAATTGTAAGAGCACACTATCCTTAACACCATTTAATTCCGCCTCTGCCTCATTTTTTGCAAAAAGAGCTTGTTCCACCTGTTCCTTCGTTACGTTCTCCATTGGTGCAGGAATAGGCTCTCCTGGTTCTGTTTCCTCCGGATTTTGTTTTTCATACTCGTTCCGTAGGGTTTCGTATGTCAGATTTGCACTATCATATATCGCTTGTGCACGGTCCAAAGACGTTCTATAATTCTGATAAAGAATCTGCATAGAATTATCGTCGCCTACATATTCCGTATCATTCAGGATATTTTCATAAACTTCCTTATAATTCTTATGCAGTTGTACCGTCTCTTCTTTCTTTGAGATTGCCTGCTCTAATCCCAGATTGATTTCTTCTGCAGATGAATAGATCTGTGTATTACTACGTTCAATCTTTTCAGAGGAAGAATCTCTTCGGATTTCATAATCGCGATAAGAATAGTAAAAAGAAGGGTCTTCTGTCTCTGTAAATGGATTGATATCATTTTTTATTCCATTGATAAGCAAATCATATTTCTCTATCTTGTCCTTATCTTGTTGGATGTTTTCTTCCATGGTTACTTTTTGTTCCAGATAATATGCATTATCCAAAGTGAGAATGCTTTCCCCTTCTGTAACTTTTTCTCCATTTTTATATTTTATTGCTGCTATTTTTCCTCCATTCATCAGGGTAATTGTTGACATATCGTCATCTGGACGGATTTCTCCCATAGCCGTGACATAAATATCAATTTTTCCAAAGTATGTCCAAAGTAAGCCCGTCACAACTACAATAATCAGGAAAATTACAAAAAAAAGAATATATCGGGGAGTTCTCCGCATCATGATTTCCCGACTGTCTGAAAGATCTTCCATATTGATAATCTTGCTATCTCTCATGATTCAGTCACCTCTATTCCGTCCGGAATCTGTTCCATCCAGAGTTTAGAATAATGCCCTTTTTGTGCCATTAATTCCTTATGAGTTCCTTCTTCAATAATACGGCCACCATCCAAAACAAAAATGCGGTCACAATTCATAATCGTACTCAGTCTATGTGCAATGATGATTGTCGTCATCGTACCAGGAAGATTCTTTATTGTTTTCTCAATTGCTTTTTCTGTAATGGAATCCAGATTACTGGTTGCCTCATCCATGATTAAAATATCTGGTTTGCGAAGCAATGCTCTTGCTATAGCAAGACGTTGTTTCTGTCCACCAGACAGATTGGCTCCATTTTCTTCAATCCTAGTATCATAACGTAAGGCCAGTCTCTCTATAAATTCATTTGCGTGGCTTTGCTCACATGCTCTGATTACGTCTTGTAATTCTATATCCTCCATCCCAAGAGAAAGGTTTTCAAAAATAGTTCCACTAAAAAGGAAAATATCTTGAGAAATATATGCTATCCGTCCCCTTAATGTTTCCAGATTGATGTCCTTGACATTATAATTTCCAAAGCAGATATCTCCTTTTTCCCAGTCATAAAAATGTAATAAAAGTTTTACCAGAGTTGTCTTTCCACTTCCGCTTTCCCCGACCAGGGCAATCTTTTCTCCTGCCCGTATCTGCAGGTTGATATCCTGCAGCACCAGATTTCTTGTTCCATACCGAAAATCTAAATGGGATATTTTAATGTCCTGAAGTAAGGAAACATGAACCAGTTTATTGCGTTCTCTTTCATCCTTTTCCGGATCCAGGTCAAGGACCTCTGCCAGACGATCTGCTGCAACGATTGCTGTCTGCATTGCAGGCTGAAGGTTTATTAGATTCTGTACTGGAGTCAAGAAATATCCCAGGAGTGCATTAAATGTAATCAATTGTCCCAATGTCATGTTGCCCTGGAGTACGGATGCTGTTCCAACCCACAGAATCACAACACTTCCGATTGCGGCAAGTGCTCCTGTCACCGATTTCTGTATATTGGAATAAGTCCCATTCTTGAACACGCTATTCAAAAAATGAACAAACAGACTTTCCGTTTTATACTGAGCATTTCTTTCATTATTAAAAGACTTTACTGTTTCAATCCCGTTTATGGATTCCATCAGATAAGAGGTTACCTGAGCATTACCTTCCATAATTTCTTCGTTTGCTTTTCTCATCGGTTTATTAAAAGCAAAAACGACTGCTGCATAAAAAATCAGTACAATCAATGCAATGAAGAATAAGATTTTGTTCTGAAGAAACAGAACAATTCCTCCGGCAATAGCCATAATGGTATCCATCATCAAAGTCAGTGTTGCACCCGATATCGCTTCGCGGATTTTTGATGCATCCATGAATCTGGAAATGACTTCCCCCGTTTTTCTTGACTCAAAGAAATTCATCGGCAAGCTTAATACATGCTGGTAATATCCCAGTACCAATGGAATATCTAATTTCTGACTAAGATGCAGAGTCAGTTGCGTCCGGAAATATTCCAAAATTGCTTTAAACAAATACAGCAGGATTACGCCTACTGATATAATGGTCAATGATCTGGATAAAGAATGGCTAGCAACGTCATCCATTATGAACTTAAAATAAAACGATGTGACAATTCCAAATGCTGTAATCAATAATGATGCAAGAAAAATGACAACCAGCATATTTTTTTGTGGTAACAAAAGTTTCCAGAAGCGAGACATGGTTCCCTTGTTTTTATCACCTTTTTCAAAAGTTACATTCGGGACCATCAAAATCAGAACCCCTGTCCAAATTTTGAAGAATTCTTCAGGGGTATACTTAACAATGCCGACTGCAGGGTCGGCAACGATGATTTCTTTTTCTGTTATTTTATGGATCACAACATAATGGAGGAGGCTTCCTTCCTTTACAACGTGTGCAATACCTGGAAGGGGAAAGTCTGAGAAGAATGTTTTTGGATTGCCCTTCACCGCCTTTGCGGTAAATCCAATCTGTTCCGCAGCCTTTACAATTCCAATCACATTGGTTCCTTGTTTATCGGTACCGGCAGCCTCCCTAATCTTCGATATCGGAAGTTTTAACCCATACTGGCTGGCAATAGTAGACAAGCAAGCCGCTGCGCAATCTGTGATATCATGTTGCTTGATACAATAATATTTCATCTATATCTACGTCCTCAAATCAATGCTAACATGTTTATGACCGCATGAACGATTATTGGCCATACAATATTCTCTGTTTTCTCATAAATATAGTCATAGCAGATTCCTGAAACCATATATACAAATATAAATACCAGTTGAGCAGGATTTCCTTCTGCAAGTGCTTCATACCATACATGTGCTAATCCAAACAATACCGATGAAGCAGCATATGCTACTATACGATTCTTTTTGATTATTCTTGAGAAAATGATTCCTCGATATAATAATTCCTCAATGACCGGTCCTAATATTACAACACAGACTATTATAAGTATTGGGCTCTGGTTTTTGAATGCACTGTCAATATTACCTTGGTGTTCGTTATTTTTTATCACTATAAAATTCAAAAAAAGAGTAATCAGAATAGTTGCCAATTCATCAAAAAAAGCCGCATAAATAATCTGTTTATGGTGGTTTTCAAAATCTGATTTTATGTGTTGAATGCCTTTGAGTATTTCTTCTTTAAACAATAAAAAACCAATTAATGTAAAAATACCATCTGCTAATAATGCTTTATATAATTGTCCCCATTCATTCCAAAAAGGTATAAAATGGCCTAAAATACCGAGCTTGCTCAAAACACTTAGTATGCAATAAACAAGAAAAAAAAGAATTTCAAAGAAAAAAAAGATGGAATTTCTATGTTCATATTCGTTCTTTCTATTATCTTTCATCTTATATCCTTCTTTTTAGATTTGCTCCTTATATAAACAAAAAGTTTATATAAGGAGCATCCTTTCATTTACCAACCAAGAACATATTTTTCAATATGTGCCCAGCCAATTCCTAACACAAAGAATCCAAATGCGAAAATTGCATCATCAATTCCTATTACTCCGCCTTCAACTGCTGTCATTTCTTCATCAGTTAACGTTTCAAACTGACTTAATTTCAATACGTTTTCCATTTTTGTTTTTTCTCCTTTTTATTATTTAATAAGCATTCGCTTATTATCTTTTAATTATTCACAGCTTCATGTAATCATTTTTCAGATGTCAAATCCATCAAATGTATATTTTTTAAGCACAAAAAAACGCACAACTTCACCAAAAAGTTGTACGTCAAACCATCTTCTGTATAAAATAAGCCATTACCTGTCCGTCAAGAATTACCTTCATAATGTCATTCCATATCAAGTACTATATCACAATAATTCACGATTTTATTTTATATCAGTTTCATACTGAAATCAATCATTATTAAAAAAAATATTGTTTAATAAACATATATTTGATTTTGGAAAACAATATGACCATGTGATATTGTTTTCATTATCTTTTCCTATGCCGATACTCCTTTTATGCTTCACAATATCAGGACTCCCGGAGTGGAATTATCCATCCGGGACTTCTGAAAATCGCAGGAATATTGTTATTGATATTATCGTTCCAAATATTCCTTCGCTCTTGTCTTTCTTTCCGGCATTTCTGACTTCAGGTATTTATCCTTCAGTTCTTCCGGTGTTGCCTTTATCCTTTTTATGTGTCGTTCCATAAGTATATTTTCCGTGCACTTCACAGCGGCTTCGACATCCTCCTTCTGAACATAAAACGGTGAGCCTAAAGCATCCACAATCCTTCTTATCTCCTTAGTTGTGAAGCCCGCATACAGCAGGGAATCGTAGGTCGCATCAAAGGCATTCATCGTCCTCAGTTTTCCATTAAATACATTCTCCCATTCAGCAAAGTATTTCTCCCGGATGCCCTCAACAGAAGGTGCATCATATTCCAGTCTGAAACATGGAAGATCATTGTCAAACATATTCCATCGTTCCTTAAATTCCGTGATGAAATCTGCAGGCATCATGCGAAGCACTTTCTCAATCCTCTGCTGAGTGTTATGTGCAAGTAATGCCCCAGAAAGTTCCTCAATCTTTCCTTTGAACTTTGCAATCAGCTCACTGATTCCGTTCTCAATCCTTTTAAGGAATCCCTGTTTCTCTTCGATTGTTTCATTCAGATCCTTCACCTCTTCTTTCAGGAATGACACATTCTCGCTCAGCTCTGTTTTTTCGTCCCTCAGGACTTTGATCTCCTCATGGACATCTTCCAGAGCCGCTTCAACTTTCTCTCTTTCCCTGTCCATCAGTTCCTGGAATAATCCGTTCTCGATATGCTCTCGGTGGGTTCCCAGCTGCTCGTATTCGATTCCTCTTTCCAGAAGTTTTTCGCCCAGTTCCTTCTGCACATCCAGGCACCAGTCCGAAGCCCTGGAATATCCCATTTCCTTCATCGCCCCTGACATGCTGTTCTTCACAGAAAGCCCTCTGGAAGAATGTGCAACGGGGACAATCGTTATGTGCATATGCGGAGTTCCGTTCGGTTCGTCACAATGGATTGCTGCATTGATCACCTTCAGGTTTTCATTCTCCTTCATGAAATCACTGAGCCATTTCTTGTAAACTTCCTTCGAAAGTTCCTGCCACTCTCCACCTGTCGGATTCGTGTCATGGGAGCCGATCTGCAGCACATATTCATATGCCAGATGTTCTCCGTTTTTCGATTTGTTTATCTTGTCATAATAGTCTTCTATCTTCCGGTCATTCCTTTTCTGGGAATCGTTATAAGCCTGCACTGCCTCATCAAAAATGTCGTGGTATGCATCCCTGATGGAATCGCAGATGATGAGATAGTCATTATCTGCGCTCATTTCCTTATCAACGTTTCCCGGAAGGAATTTCCGGTTGTCATGTCCGATCGCCGTCCTGCCGAAGGAACATGATGCTGTCATCTTATAAGCCATATCTTTTCCTCCTTGTAGTTATATTCACCCGCGTGAAAAGCGGGTGTGTTCTGCTACTCTTGTCAAGAGTAGCCCAAATGGACTTTTGACACTGCGCATCATAAGTCCTTTGGGCACTCCGTGGGGTCAT
>JAZRYR010000039.1:0-22600 GCA_045600845.1 Lachnospiraceae bacterium
AATATTTTGTAAAATATCGGTCAGAGGTTCTTTTCCGTCATTGGATGGAGCAGAACATGAAAAATAGAAAAGTAATTAAAGTTTTATTAGTTGCAGTGTGTTTTGTTACGGCAGGTGTAATTTTCAGCTGTGCAGTAAAAAAACAGAACAAACCACAGGACTTGGTTCTGGAAGAAGAAGTTTCTTCGGAAGAGGAAACTGAGATGATAACAGAACAGCAGGTATGTGTCCATATCTGTGGCAGTGTGGTTACACCAGGGGTGTATTATCTGGAGAAAGATTCCAGAATACATGAGGCCGTAGAAATGGCAGGGGGACTGACGGAAGAGGCAGCTGGGCAATCAGTCAATCTGGCAGAAACGGTGAAAGATGGGGAACAGATATATATTCCATCCCGGACGGAAGTGGAAAATGGATATGAATCTCCGAAGGATGGGCTGGTCAACATTAACACCGCAGGACTGGATGAGTTAAAGATGCTGCCGGGCATAGGAGATATAAAAGCAGAAGCGATTATTTCTTACCGGGAAGGTAATGGGAACTTTTCGGATATTCAGGAAATTACAAACGTGGAAGGCATAAAGGACAGCTCCTATGAAAAAATCAAAGACTATATAAGGGTATAGAGGTTTTTTATGAGCAAGGTATTAGTTGTTGATGATGAAAAATTAATTGTTAAAGGCATTAAGTTCTCTTTGGAGCAGGATGGGATGGATGTGGAATGTGCATATGACGGAGAAGAAGCGCTTGCCATGGCACAGAAAACAGAATATGACGTCGTATTACTGGATATTATGCTTCCAAAGATGGACGGATTCGAAGTTTGTAAGGCTATCCGTGAATTTTCCAATATGCCGATTATTATGCTTACCGCAAAGGGCGGGGATATGGATAAAATCCTTGGCCTTGAGTATGGAGCAGACGACTATATTACCAAGCCATTTAATATTCTTGAAGTAAAGGCCAGAATCAAAGCGATGTTCCGTAGGAGTAAGCGCGCGGTAGCAGAAGCACCAGGTGAAATTGTTAAAAATGAACTCCGCATGGACCTTGATGCAAGGAGAGTATTTATTCAGGATAAGGAAGTCAATCTTACGGCAAAAGAATTTGATTTATTGGAACTCCTTGTGAATAATCCAAATAAAGTTTATAGCAGGGAACAATTGCTTAGCATTGTCTGGGGATATGAATACCCGGGAGATGTCCGAACTGTTGATGTACATGTAAGAAGGCTGCGTGAAAAAATAGAAGATAACCCGAAAGAGCCGAAATATGTAAATACTAAGTGGGGAGTGGGATATTATTTTAAGGCGTAGCCAGGATTTCCTCGGAAGTCTGAGATTCAGAATCTTTATCATCATTTTAGCTGCCGGCATTATCCCTCTTTTTATCTTGGAGGGTGTATGCCTGAATGCTGCTGAGAACACTGTCATTGCCAACCGAACGAAAAATGTCAGTGCTCAGTTTTCTATACTATCTTCTTATTTCTCTCAGGATAATGAGAGTCCGGTTGGTTCCGTTAAAAATTTTGATAAGTTAGCGGAAGATGTCGCAGGTGTTTTCCTGAATCGTATTCAGGTAATCGATAAAAGTTTTACGATTGTCAGTGATACCTATCAGATCAATAAAGGAAAGCTATGCATTTCTCCGGACGTTAACCGGTGTTTTAACGGTAATAACCAGGCTTATACAGATAAACGGCATAAATGTCTGGTTTTGACTCAGTCGATTAAAAATTCCGATGGCGAAATTGAATATGTTATGTTTGCGACCTCTTCCATAGCAGATATTTATACGGCTATGGATTCCATCCGCCTTATTGTAGGAGCAGTAGTTATTATTTTGACCATTCTGCTTTTGGCGGCAGCAATTTTCTCCGCTTACAAAATAGTGAAACCTTTCCGTAAAATTGAAGACACGATTGAGCGTATCGGACGTGGAGGTAATGTCGAAGCAATTGACCTGAAAGGAAGCAGTGAGATTATAACAATTTCCAATTCCTTTAACACCATGATGGAACGAATCAACCAGCTGGAAGATTCCCGCCAGGAATTCGTTTCCAATGTTTCCCATGAGTTGAAAACTCCGATCACCTCCATGAAGGTGCTTGCTGAATCCTTAGTTGGACAGGAAGGAATTCCGGAAGAACTTTATCAGGAATTTTTAGGAGATATTGTGGGAGAGTTAGACCGGGAAAATAATATTATTAATGATCTGCTGACCCTGGTTAAGATGGATCGGACCGGTCTGGAAATGAACTTTACCACGGCAAACATCAATGAATTAATTGAAGCTCAGTTAAAGCTGATTCGCCCACTGGCTGCCCAAAAGAATATCGAGCTGGTTTTTGAAAGTTTTCGTCCGATTCTTGCAGAAGTGGACGAGACAAAGTTCTCCATGTGTGTTACCAATCTGGTAGGAAATGCAATAAAGTATAATAACAACGAAGGATGGGTACATGTATCCTTAAATGCAGATACCACCTATTTTTATGTTAAAATACAGGATAATGGCTTTGGTATTCCGGAAAAGAGTATTGAGCATATCTTTGACCGGTTCTACCGGGTAGATAAGGCCAGAGACCGGGCAACCGGCGGCACGGGACTGGGCCTGGCAATAACAAAGAGTATTGTTGTTGCTCATAATGGAGATATTAAGTTATATAGTGAAGTGGATGCAGGAAGTACATTTATTATGCAGATTCCGTTAACCCATATATCCTAAGAGAAGAATGAAAAGATTAAAAACAATCCTCAGTTGCATATTGATACTGCTTATCAGCGCCTCTTCGGTACTGGGGCTTTTTGGCTGTGGAAAAACGGCGGCAGAAGAAGATAAGTTCATGATTTATTATGCGAACAAGGGAGCGGATGATATCATCTATAAAGAGCAGGAAATTGTGAATTCCGCTTCTTATGAGCAAGTGGACCTGATTCAGACTCTTCTCGATAAAATGTTTAACGTAGATCCGGAAGAAACTTCTTATTATTCTGTTAAGCCAAAAGGCGTATCCATCAACGGGATGATTGTAAAAGATGGAGAAGTAACCATCGATTTCAGTTCGGATTATCTGAAAATGTCCAATGTACGTGAAATCATTATGCGTGCATCAATTGTACTGACCTTGATTCAGGTAGATGGAATCACAGGCGTATCTTTTACGGTTGATGGAGAACCTCTGACGGATCAAAAAGGAACGCTGATCGGCACTATGACAAAGGAAAGATTTGTAGATGTTCTCTTAAATGACGAGGGAATGTTAAAACAGGAATCGGACCTTACGATTTATTTCGCCAACGAAACCGGTGAAAGCCTGATACCGGTAGTTTACGGTTTTACGATTGATAACAGCAGTTCTTCCATGGAAGAATACATTGTCAGCCAGCTGATTGCCGGCCCGAAAACAAATGATGCTTTTCCAACGCTGGATAAAGAAGTAAGGGTGCTCAGTATAACCACTTCGGATAGAATCTGTTATGTAAATTTCGAAAGTAACTTCTTAACCCAAAATCAAACGGTCAGTGATGAATTGATGGTTTATTCGATTGTAAACTCTCTTTGCCAGCTACCTTATGTTAGTGCGGTCCAGTTTATGGTAGAAAGTGAGTCCGATATTGTTCTTCATAAGACCTTTGACCTTTCTCAGCCTTTAAGAAAAAAGACGGATCTGATAAAAAAATAATCCTCTGAAAAATGATAAAGAGAAAACTCCTTTTTACAGCATTGCTATTTGCATTGCTTTGTTTCTGTTTCCCGAAATTCGGAAAAGAACTTTTTTTTCCAGAAATGCCGGGAATAAATGAGCAGGTATTGCTGACAGGTGTTGTTGATCAAATTGAAAATAAAACCGGCAATCATTATATTTTTATAAAAAAAACGAGGAATCCGGATACCGGAAAAAAATATGGGAAAGTCATAATTACCGCCGCTGAAGATGTTTTTGAAAAACTGGATATAAAATTAGGCGGATCTATCGAGGGATATTTCCGGTATACAGGATTCCATGTCGCCCGGAATGCAGGTAATTATGATGAAAAAGAATATTATCATTCCCTGGGAATTGCCGGAAAATTCCGGCTGGAAAAATCGGAAGACCTGAAGAAAACCGGAACGCAATGGAATTATCTGAAACAATGGTTGTATCAGATTAAAAAAAACATTGTAGATACTTTTGAATCGACGATGACCGGATTTCATAAGCAAATCGGTATTTTTTCTGCCATCGTTGTGGGAGAAAAGTCCGGACTGGATCAAAATGTAAAAGAATTGTATCAGAATAATGGGATTGCCCATATTCTGGCAATTTCCGGACTACATATTTCCATGATTGGTATGAGTGTCTATTCCATATTGAGAAAACGGCATGGATATCCTTTTTCCTGTCTGATTTCGTCCTTGGTTATGGTGGGATTCTGCATAATGAGCGGCGGAAGCGTATCTGCGGTCCGTGCAACCACGATGTTTCTGGTACGGATGCTGGCAGAATTGCTGGGAAAAACTTTTGATATGCTTTCCTCTCTGGCGTTGGCCGCAATCCTGATCCTGGCCGACAATCCATTGATTCTTAAAAATGGAGCCTTTCTTCTTTCATTTAGTGCAATTATGGGAGTCTGTGTAATAAATAAAGTACTTTCCGATTACCTTCCATCCGAAAACCGCCTGATTCATGCTTTTCTTGCAAGTTTCTCCGTTTCTCTGGCAACTTTACCGGTTATTACCAGTATGTATTATGAACTCCCTATATATTCCGTAATCTTAAATCTGTTAATCCTTCCATTAATGAGTTTTGTATTAGGCAGTGGAATCTTATGCGGACTTGCAGGAACGGTCAGTATTGCTCTGGGAAGAATTTTCATCGGAGCAGGAGTATATCTTCTGTCCTTTGTTGAAATCCTATGTATGGTGATTAACCGGATCCCTTATAGTATTATGATTACCGGGAAACCGGCTTTGTGGAAAGTGATCCTTTTTTACATCACCTTAACCGTAGGACTTTTGTTCATGAAGCAGAAAACAAGGATGGAAAAAAAGTGGCTTAAAGAAGTCCGGAATCGGAAAGTGCTGCGAAAAAGAATCCTTTGGGTTTTGTTGTGGACAGTTTTCCTGATCCTGACAATCTTTATAAAAATACCGTCGGGGATGCTGAATCTGGTTTTTTTTGATGTGGGACAAGGGGACGGATATTTGATTCAATCTCCTTCCGGAAGAAATTATCTGATAGATGGTGGTTCAACTTCCGTTAACAAACTGAAAGAGTATCGTTTGGAAAGTGCCATCAAGTATCTTGGAGTATCTTCCATCGACTATTCCATCATTACCCATGCCGATACCGATCATATTTCCGGTGTTATGGATTTGATAAGAGATAAGGGGGCAGGCCATATTTCTATAAAAAATCTGGTAGTAGCAGACCTTCCAGGAAATGAAAAAATGGAAGAGTTAATCCGCATGGCGCAGGAAAGCAGGATTCCCATCATTAAGATGCATTCGGGAACCGTTATAACGGATGGGAAAATCCGGCTTACCTGCCTCCACCCGGAAGAAAAATATGTGGCGAAAGACAATAATGGAAAATCTCTGGTATTTCTGTTGGAATATGATTCATTTAAGGCCTTGTTGACAGGGGATATGGGAGAAAGTGAAGAGATTCGCCTATTGGAGAATGGCATCCGAAAAGTGAATCTTTTAAAGGTTGCCCATCATGGCAGCAGAACTTCTTCCTCGGAGGATTTCCTGAATGGGATTTTTGCAGGTTCTCTTCAGAAAATAGCGGTCATCTCTGCAGGTGAAAACAATTCCTATGGTCATCCCCATAAGGAAACCATAAATCGGCTTCAAGAAGCAGGAGCGGAAGTATTCTGTACGGCGGAAACCGGAGAAATTATCATTTCTGTAGATAAAACCGGGACGGTAAAAGCGGAAAAATATTTATTGAATTTTTAAGAAAAGCCATATAACATTACATCATGGCTACGGAAATATTTAATAAAGAGAATATTGCCAATGTATATTTGTTTGTAGGAGAAGAAAACTACAAAAAAAGATTATACAGAGAACAGCTACGTAAGATTCTTACTGCCGGAAATGATATGAACTATTCCTATTTTGAAGGAAAAAACATAGATTTCGGTAAGGTTTACGATAGTGTTGTGACACTACCGTTCTTTTCTGAAAATCGAATGGTTGTAGTTGAAAATTCCGGGGTTTTTGCGGCTAAAAAGAAGGGCGGCGATTCGGAAGAGACTTCTGTGGAGGAAAGTTCCTCCGTAGAATCCGGTGGAAAAAACGACCAGCTGATAGAAAAGATTCTGACGGAACTTCCGAAAACCACATGTCTGGTTTTTCTGGAAAACAGTGCAGCAAAAAATAAGCGTGTTTATAAAATGCTTGCGACAAAAGGTTCAGTCATTGAATGCAATCCGGATACTGAGGCGGAAGTAATAAAATGGCTGGCCAAGGGGTTTGGCCAGGCAGGGAAAAAAGTTCGTCAAAGTGCAATTAAATTGTTGATTGACCGGGTAGGGCTGGATTATGACCGGCTTCGTCAGGAATACGAAAAAATAGTAAGCTATTCCGGCGACCGGGCCGAAGTTTGTGACGAAGATGTGCTGGCCGTTACCATGGCGGACATTGAATCCAAAATCTTTGATATGCTGAGCGCCATGGGACAGAAGGATGTTAAGAAAGTACTGGATAAATACTATGATCTGTTATCCAATCATGAGCATCCTCTGTATATTCTGGCGATGGTCCGTATCCAGTTCCGTACGCTTCTTCAGACGGCTGAGCTGCGGAATAAAGGCTATACAACCGCGGAAGTTGCCCGGATGCTGAAAAAACGGGATTTCGTAATAGCAAATGCGGAAAAATATCTGAAAGGTTATTTTAAAATGAAGGATGTCCGAAATATTCTGGAGGAAATTTCGGAAACAGATAAAAAAATGAAAAACGGAGAAATTGGAGAGCAGACCGGAGTGGAAATGCTGCTGATTAAATTCTCTATGTGATAAGAGGGAAAAATGGATAAAAAAGAAATTCGCGCAGAAGTAACAAAAAAGAAACAGCAGTTATCTATGGAAAACGTGGAGGCTTTATCGGAACAGCTGAAGAACCGGTTCTGTCAGCTGGATGCCTATAAAGAGACGGAATGTGTCTATGCTTATATGTCCTATAACGAAGAGGTAAGAACTTTACCGATTATTATGCAGGCTTTGGCAGACGGCAAAAGAGTAGCAGTTCCGAAGACATATGCTTCCGGTGCGAAAACCAATTCAAAGGGGCAGGTGATTCCGGATTTTATGGAATTTATTTATATTGATTCCATGGAAGATTGCGTTCCCGGTTACATGTCCATTCCGGAACCAAAGGATTCCATCTGCGGAATTGATGAAGAAGGGAAATTAGACCTTTCCAAAGCGAGGATTGCAGAAGAAAAGAAGGTTCTTATTCTGATGCCGGGCCTTGCTTTTGATAAAACAAGAAACCGTATTGGATACGGAGGAGGTTTCTACGATAAGTATTTAGACAGCAAAAAAGAGACGGAATTTGTGAAGGTTGCCTTATGTTTTGACTTCCAGATTTATGACCATCTTCCGGTAGAAATTCATGATGAAAAAATGGACTTAGTAATTTCGCCAAATTACGTATTTTAAGGGATTTCCGCTATTGACATCGTATATAGATAGTGTTAATATAACACGGTCGTTTGAAAACAAAGAAGAGTTTCCACTCTCACCTCGTCGCAAATGGGCGCACGTTGGTTAATATTTTCGAACTCCTGAGTCGGGAGTTTGAATTTAAGGTGGATAGCTCTCGGGCTGTCCTTTTTCTTTATACAAAGCGTCAGCGTTTTCTAAAAAGAAACAAACATGAAACACTTTGGAGGTGTACTATCGACAATTTAATTAATGAACAAATTAAGGAGAAAGAAGTCAGATTAATCGGCCTGTCCGGTGAGCAGATCGGAATTGTTTCCATCGAGGAAGCAAGAGCAAAAGCAGATGAGGCTGGTGTTGATTTAGTTTTGATTGCTCCAAAAGCTGAACCACCTGTATGCAGGATTATCGACTACGGAAAATTCCGTTACGAGCAGCTGAGAAAAGAAAAAGAAGCAAAGAAGAAACAAAAAACAATCGAAATCAAGGAAATCCGCCTTTCCCCGAATATCGATTTAAACGATATTAAAACAAAGGCGAATATGGCCCGCAAGTTCATTGAAAAAGGCGATAAGGTAAAGGTTGCCCTCAGATTCCGAGGCAGAGAGATGTCCCATATGCAGGATAGCAAACATGTATTGGATGATTTTGCTGAACTGCTGGCAGATGTTGCCAATGTGGACAAAGCCCCTAAGGTTGAGGGAAGAAACATGGTAATGTTTTTAGTTCAGAAAAAGTAGAACTTTTAGAAAATGTTTTTAGTAGTACAACGATAACAATTTATTTTAGGAGGAATAGAAATGCCAAAGATTAAGACAAAAAGAGCTGCGGCTAAGCGTTTCAAAAAAACAGCAAATGGAAATCTGAAGAGAAATAAAGCTTATAAGAGCCATATCTTAACAAAGAAGACCACTAAGAGAAAACGTAACCTGAGAAAGGCTACTATGACAGATGCTACAAATGTAAAGAACATGAAGAAGATCTTACCATATCTGTAAGAATCTGAAAGGTTTAAAGGAGGAATTAAGAAATGGCAAGAATTAAAGGCGGACTTAACGCTAAGAAAAAACACAACAGAACATTAAAGCTGGCTAAAGGTTACAGAGGAGCCAGATCAAAACAGTATAGAATCGCGAAACAGTCAGTTATGAGAGCTCTTACAAGCTCTTATGCAGGAAGAAAGCAGAAAAAACGTCAGTTCAGACAGTTATGGATTGCTCGTATTAACGCAGCAGCTAGAATGAACGGCTTATCCTACAGCAAATTTATGTACGGCCTTAAGAACGCAGGCGTTGAAATGAACAGAAAGATGTTAGCAGAACTGGCAGTTAACGATGCAAATGGATTTGCAGCATTAGCAGAAACAGCAAAAGCAAATCTTAAATAATATTGCTTAAATGACAAGTAGGCCGGGCGAATTTTTCGTCCGGCTTAAATTGTATTAGAGGATACAAAAATGGAAGAAAACAGAGTATCAAAGAATTTCATTGAAAACGAAATTGACAAAGACCTGGCAGAAGGAAGATATGATCATGTGGAAACCAGATTTCCTCCGGAACCAAACGGATACCTGCATATTGGTCATGCGAAATCCATCCTTTTAAACTATGGATTAGCAGAAGAATACAACGGAACTTTCAATTTGCGTTTTGATGATACGAATCCAACGAAGGAAGATGTGGAATTTGTAGAATCCATCAAAGCCGATGTGGAATGGCTGGGTGCGGATTTTGAAGACCGTCTTTATTTTGCATCCGATTACTTCGATAAGATGTATGAAGCTGCAATTAAGCTGATCAAAGAAGGCAAGGCTTATGTATGCGACCTGTCTGCAGACGAAATCAAGGAATACAGAGGCTCCTATGAGACTCCTGGCAAGAACAGTCCTTACAGAGACAGAAGCGTAGAAGAAAATCTTGCTCTCTTTGAAGAGATGAAGAGCGGAGCCATTGAAGATGGAAAAAGGGTTTTAAGGGCAAAAATCGACATGGCTTCCCCGAATATGAATATGAGAGACCCTGTTATTTATAGAGTAGCTCATGTCAGTCACCACAGGACCGGAGACAAATGGTGTATCTATCCAATGTATGACTTTGCACATCCGATTGAAGATGCAGTAGAAGGAATTACCCATTCGATCTGTACCATGGAATTTGAAGACCATAGACCTTTATATGACTGGGTGGTACAGAATGTTGGGTTTGAACGGCCTCCAAGACAGATTGAGTTTGCGAAAATGTATCTGACCGGAGTAATTACCGGCAAGAGATATATCAAACAGCTGGTTGCAGACGGCGTTGTAGATGGATGGGATGATCCGAGGCTTGTTACCATTGCTGCTTTGAGAAGAAGAGGCTTTACCCCAGAATCCATCCGGATGTTCATTAATCTTTCCGGCGTTGCAAAAGCCCAGAGCTCTTCGGATTATGCAATGTTAGAGTACTGTGTAAGAGAAGACCTGAAACCGAAGGCTCCTCGTTATATGGCGGTTCTGGACCCAATCAAGCTGGTCATTGATAATTATCCAGAAGGACAGGTGGAATGGTTGGATGCCACAAACAATCCGGAAAACGAAGAAATGGGAAGCCGAAAGATTCCTTTTGGAAAAGAACTTTACATTGACCGTGATGATTTCATGGAAGAGCCTCCAAAGAAATATTTCCGTTTATTTCCTGGAAATGAAGTTCGTCTGATGAATGCATATTTTGTAAAATGTGTAGATTACAAGAAGGACGAAAACGGAAAAATAACGGAAGTTCATGTAACTTACGATCCGGAAACCAAGAGTGGTTCCGGTTTCGAAGGAAGAAAAGTAAAAGGAACGATCCATTGGGTAAGCGCTTCTCATGCAACAAAATGTGAAGCACGTCTTTACGAGCAGTTAGTGGATGAAGAAAGAAATATCAATCCAAATTCCTTAACTGTTATGGAAGATTGCTATGTAGAACCGGC
This sequence comes from Lachnospiraceae bacterium, assembly GCA_045600845.1. Classification (GTDB taxonomy): domain Bacteria; phylum Bacillota; class Clostridia; order Lachnospirales; family Lachnospiraceae; genus RGIG5612. The sequence continues at coordinate 10,608 of JAZRYR010000039.1, forward strand.
ATTGGCAGAAGCAAAACCGGGAGATAAATTCCAGTTTGTACGTCATGGATACTTTGGTGTGGATTCAAAGGATACAACCCAAGACAAGTTAGTATTCAACCGTATTGTTTCTCTTAAGAGTTCGTTCAAATTACCGAACTAAACAAGTATTTAGGGCGTGGGATTTCTGAAATATCAGGGTTTCCACGCCTTTTTATTTCTTTATGATTTCAATTATTCTTTCAACACTGATGCTGCTTTTGACTGCGGCAGCTATAGGAATCCTTACAGATAGAAAGACAGAGGAATGTGTTCCGTTTGCATTCTTGGGAACCTGTTTTTGTCTGTATATTTTTTATTGTCTGAATATTCTCGTAGTTGGAAGAATGATGGTGTATTTATTAATGGCCGTATCGGTGGTCCTTGCAGTCTGCAAACTACAAAAAGAGAAGAAAAAAGAAGAATGGTTAAAAAATATTTTCACGCCGGCAGTTGCAGCATTTCTCTTGTTATCCATCTTCTTCTGTATATATTCCTTTAACTTAAAACCAGCAGTATGGGATGAACTGCGTCTCTGGTCCGCGATGCCCAAGGCTCTTCACTTTTCACCGCATCTACAGGTAGGGGAGGGCTCTCTTCTTTATACAACGATGCAGTCTTATCCACCGGGAATGGCGCTGCTGACATATTTCCTTACGGCTTTACAAGAAACTTATTATGAATTCTCTCCATTTTTTGGAACAGCTGTTTTCGGGTTGGCCTTAGTTTTGCTCGCTTTTAAAAATGTTAACTGGAAGAAATGGATATTAGTGGTTCCGGCGCTAATCGTTTTTTTACTGATGCCGGCATTATTATCCATTAATGGCAGCGGAGCAAGTGGTGACTGGGCGTATTATTACCTGAGTCTGTTTATTGATCCTGTTATAGGGTTATTATTTGGATTCGGTATTTATCTGGCGGTCAATCGACCTTTTAGTACCAGATTTTCGACCATAGAGTTCGCTTTTTGTTTGTTTATGTTACCGGCGCTAAAAAATACCGGAGCAATGTATGGGGCGGTTGTATTTCTTGTTGCTATCGTTATTGCGTTATTGGAAAAGAGAAAAAAAGAATGTTTACAAGGTCTTCCAACTATTCTTATGCTGGCAGCTTCTTATTTTTCCTGGCAGCTGATGATTCATACAAAGGGTACAGGAGAATTTATTGATTTTAATGTTACCGGAATCTCTATGCAGAAAATATCTAACGTTGTCTCAGGTATTACCGTTTGGGGAAAACTTCCGTTTCTTTGGATTGCCTTATTCTTCCTGATTGTGGGACTCCTTATGACTCTTTGTCTGAAAGATATTGGCAAAAAATCAGCATTGACGGCTGGATTGGGAATCTTAGCTGGAGCATTGTTCTTTTTCTTTGGATACACCAGTCATTATGGAACCATGATTTCCTCCATTCACCGTTATACCCAAACGTTGACCTTTGCAATGTTTATCTATCTTTTTATGCGACTTTTGATCTATGCAGGGGAGCATATTGAGATAAAAAAGAAATCCGGAATTATAATCGCAGGAATCGTGGAACTGATTCTTTGTATTGTTGCTGTAATGATAATGAACGTCTATAAAACAAACCAGTACCAGAATAAAGCATATGAAGAAATAAAAAATCAGATACAGGATTTCAGCCAGAAAGTAGAACAAGACAAGGACAAACAAGAACCTGCCAAATGCTATCTGGCTTTAGGCGGAGAAATCTGGAAACAGTCCCAGAGACATGAAACCTATTATCAGAATGCGGTGGGAACGGGAATCGATATCAAGAATATCTGGTGTGATAAGTTGTATAACGAGGCAGATTGGGGAGAAATCACCGATCTGGATGAAATGACGGATATCTGGGCGGCAAGTCTTTCCGAACAGCATTATGAATATGTGTTGGTCGTAGGTCCGGATGAAGAAATAAAATCGGCTGTTCATAAGATTTCTCCATCTATTCTGGTTGAAGGAAACCAGATACTGAAGGTGGAAGAAGGAACGGGGAAATATCCGGTTCGTTTTCAAATAGTTCATTAAAAAGACAGAAAATATGTTATAATACATTGTTGTGTTAGCTTGGCAGCAACATATGTTCCGAGAAACATACATAGAGGAGAGTAGAATTTATGGCACCAGTTAAAAAATTTAAAGATACCTTATTGGACAAAATCACCCATGCCATCGGGTTAGGCAATGTTTTTGCCGCAAATGAAATTGCGGCGAATATGATGCTTGGAATCGTAAATATCATCATTGTCATTCTGATGATTTGCTGTTTATTTCTGAATGAAATCGGAGTATTTACCGCCGATAAGATGGATATGAGGATTGCGGTTCTTATTGCTGTTATCCTGGAAATTCCGGCCATTATCCTGAACCGGACCTTTGCGGGTGCCAAAAGATGGCTGAAATTCATGCTTATGGGAACCATCGTTATTCTTTGTGCTGTACTGTCCAGTATTTTAGGACATAATGTTACTTTGGTTATGGCGCTTCCGGTTGTCTTAAGCGTGCGTTATTGTGAAGACAAATTTTGTAAATTCACGACAATGCTTACAACGGTATTCTTTACTGCTGCAGCTGTTGCCAATGCATATTTGGGCATACTGAATTTAAATGCTGTAAAAGTACTGGGCTCAAATGACCTTCATGTTGTTACAAGTTTAAGAGATGCAGTAATTGCTGCAGGCTATGATCAGCTGGAGTATCTGAAGAGCATAATTATTAACGATTATATTCCTCGTTACCTTGTATTTTTTGTAATTGCGTTCTGCTGTGTCAAAATTGCAAAACGTGGATGGGAAATGGTAGAAATCCAGAATAAAGTTACCATGGAAAATTCCCGTATTGAAACGGAGCTGAACCTGGCCAGGGATATCCAGACCAGCATGCTTCCATGTACGTTTCCGGCTTTTCCGGATCATGATTATATTCAGCTGTATGCGAAGAATATAACTGCGAAAGAAGTTGGCGGAGACTTCTATGATTACTTTTCCATTGATGATGAACATATTGCCATTGTTATGGCGGATGTTTCCGGAAAAGGCGTTGGCGCGGCCCTGTTTATGACAATTGCAAAAATTGTTATTAAGAATCAGTTGCAGTCCGGGCTGACGACAGCTCAGGCTATGACTTTTGCCAACCGCCTGCTTTGTGAGAATAATAATGCAGGACTGTTTGTTACGACTTGGGTGGGAATCTATGACATATCTACCAGAGAATTGAACTTTACCAATGCAGGACATAATCCTCCTGTTATATATCGCAATGGAGAAGGGTGCAGCTATCTGAAAGATCGTCATGGTCTGGTGCTGGCAGGAATGGAAGGTTCCAGATATCGTGAGAGCAACATCAAATTGAATCCGGGAGATCTGATTTTCCTTTACACCGATGGTGTAACAGAGGCTATCAATAGCAAAGAGGAACTCTTTGGGGAGGACAGATTACTGGAAACTTTAAACAATCATACTTCATCCAGCGCGCAGGAGCAGGTAGAAAATGTATTAAAAACTGTCAATGAATTTACAGGGGATACGGAACAGTTTGACGATATTACCATGCTTTGCATGCGAATCGGCGGATGATTCTGTTTCAATATGTTCCGCTTTTCAGGGCCATCAGTTTATTCTGATGGCTTTTTGCATAAAAAACAATATAAAATGAATAATATGTATAAAATGTGACTAAAACACGAATAACATGCATAAAATCATTGACAAATGAAGAAAAAAGGATAATAATGCGAAACAACAGATTAATTGCGAAAAAATGGAGGAATAGCAATGGATAAAAGTAAAATCAAAAAAGTCGTTTTAGCATATTCAGGAGGCTTGGATACATCGATCATCATCCCTTGGTTAAAAGAAAACTACAATAACTGCGAAGTTATCGCTGTTTCCGGCAATGTTGGGCAGGCAGACGAGCTGGAAGGTCTGGAAGAAAAAGCTTTAAAGACCGGCGCTTCCAAACTTTATATTGAAGATCTGACCGATGAATTTGTAGATGATTTCATTATTCCAACCGTTCAGGCTGGCGCTTTGTATGAAGAGTACATGTTAGGTACATCCTTCGCACGTCCTGTAATTGGTAAGAGACTTGCAGAAATCGCCCTGAAAGAAGGCGCAGATGCCATTGCCCATGGCTGCACAGGTAAAGGAAATGATCAGGTTCGTTTTGAACTGGCGATTAAACGTTTTGCACCGGATATGCCGATCATCGCTCCATGGCGTGAGTGGGACATTAAATCCCGTGAAGAAGAAATCGATTATGCAGAAGCACATAATATTCCTCTTAAAATAACCCGTGAAACAAACTATTCCAAAGATAAAAATATGTGGCATCTTTCTCATGAAGGTTTAGACCTGGAAGACGCAGGAAATGAGCCATTATATGAAAAACCGGGATTTCTGGAGATGGGTGTTTCTCCTATGGATGCTCCGGATGAGCCTACCTACATTACCATGGATTTTGAAAAAGGCGTTCCGGTAGCTTTAAATGATCAGAAGATGAGTGCAAAAGACATTATTCTTGCACTGAATGATATCGGTGGAAAGAATGGTATCGGTCTTCTGGATATTATTGAGAACCGTCTGGTTGGTATGAAGTGCAGGGGCGTATATGAAACTCCTGGTGGTGCAATCCTTTACTTCGCACATAACTACTTAGAGACTCTGACTCTGGATAAGATGACGGCTCATAAGAAACAGGAACTGGCTTTAACCTTTGCAGATCTGGTTTATAACGGACAATGGTTCACACCTTTAAGAGAAGCTCTTTCCGCATTTGTGGAATCCACACAGCAGCATGTAACAGGTAAAGTAAAACTGAAATTATATAAAGGCAATATCATTAAAGCCGGCGTTTGGTCAGATTGGGCGCTGTATTCCGAAGAATTAGCAACCTTTGGTGAAGACAACGTATATAATCAGGCAGACTCCGCAGGATTCATTAACCTTTTCGGACTTCCAATTTCCGTTCAGGCTAAAGTTGAAGCAAAAAATAATAAGTAAGGTACAAAATGATTAAAGTATTTATTGACGGAAGCGCCGGTACTACCGGCCTCCGTATTAATGAAAGATTGTCAGACAGGGAAGACATTGAACTGTTAAAAATATCCGAAGAACTCCGAAAAGATAACGGAGCAAGAAAGGATATGATCAATGCGGCAGACATTGTTTTCCTTTGTCTGCCGGATGATGCGGCCATTGAGGCTGCATCTTTTGTAAATAAAGATAACGATCATACGGTAATCATTGATACCTCAACAGCCCATCGGGTAAATGATGCATGGGCTTACGGGTTCCCAGAATTGACGGGCTTACGGGAAAAGATCAGGAATTCCCAGTGGATTGCGAATCCGGGCTGTCATGCCAGTGGTTTTATTTCCCTGGTGGCGCCGTTGGTAGAGGCAAAGATTATTCCAAAAGAGGCAAATCTTTCCTGTTTCTCCCTGACCGGGTATTCCGGCGGTGGAAAGAAAATGATTGCAGAGTACGAGTCCGAGGGGAGAGATGCACTTTTGGATGGGCCTAGACAATATGGAATCAGCCAGAGTCATAAGCATCTTCCGGAAATGAAGAAAATCTGTGGGCTGGAGAACAGCCCCGTATTCTGCCCTATTGTGGCGGACTTTTATGCAGGTATGGAAGTTACGGTTCCGCTTTTTAATTGTGATATAGACGCCATCAAGGCTGTATATAAAGAGTATTACAGCCAGGGAAATGTGTTCTTTAATGAAAATGCAGATGAAAATGGCTATATGTCCGCGGCAGCTTTTGCAGGAAGAGACGATATGGAAATTTCGGTTCAGGGAAATAAGGACCGCCTGCTTTTAGTTTCCAGGTTTGACAATCTGGGAAAAGGTGCTTCCGGTGCAGCAATCCAGAATATGAATATTGTTCTGGGAATCGATGAAGGCACAGGCCTTACTATTATGAAATAACGGAGAATCAGAAAATGAAAATCATGGAAGGCGGCGTTTGCAGCGCAAAGGGATTTACCGCAAATGGAATTAATTGTGGCATCCGGAAAAATAAAAGAAAAAGAGATCTGTCTTTAGTTTACAGTCAGGTCCCGGCAGCAGCTGCTGCAGTTTATACAACAAATCTGGTAAAAGGAGCCCCTCTTCAGGTTACGAAAGAGCATATTGCCAATGGTTATGCCCAGGCCATCATTGTGAACAGCGGAAATGCCAATACCTGCAATGACAACGGTATTGAAATTGCAGAGGGAATGTGCCAATTAGCAGCGGATAAACTGGGAATAAAACCAGAAGACGTAGTGGTAGGTTCTACCGGCGTTATCGGACAGAAATTAAGTCTGGATCCCATCGCAATGGGCATTGACGAGTTAGTTGACGGGCTTTCTGCAGAAGGCGGACTTTTTGCAGAAGAAGGCATTATGACGACGGATACGGTACCGAAACAGGTCGCTGTGGAATTTGAGATTGGCGGAAAAATCTGTCGTATGGGTGGCATGGCAAAAGGCAGCGGTATGATCAATCCGAATATGGCCACTATGCTGGTATTTATTACGACAGACGCTGCAGTTTCTCCGGAGATGCTGAATAAAGCCCTGAAAAATGATATTCGGAATACTTTTAATATGATCAGTGTGGATGGGGATACTTCAACTAACGATATGGTTGTGGTTTTAGCAAACGGCTTGGCAGAAAATCCGATCATTGATTCCGAAGGCGAAGATTTTGCTGTATTTATGGAAGCCTTGAACACTGTTAACGTTTACTTGTGCAGAATGATTGCAGGGGATGGAGAAGGAGCAACAAAGCTTTTAGAGTGTCAGGTAAGTGGCGCAAAAGACCAGGATACAGCAAAAACTGTTGCGAAGAGCGTTATTTCTTCCAGCCTTTTGAAAGCGGCCATGTTTGGAGAAGACGCGAACTGGGGACGTGTATTATGTGCCATCGGCTACAGTGGAGCGGATGTTGATGTCATGAAAATTGATGTAGCATTTAAGAGCAATGCAGGAGAAATCTTAGTCTGCAAGAATGGCGCAGGAGTTGATTTCTCCGAAGAAAAGGCGAAAGAGATTTTATCAGAAAAAGAAATAGATATCGTAATTGGCCTGAATGACGGAGAGTGTGAGGCGAAAGCCTGGGGCTGTGACCTTACCTATGATTATGTAAAGATCAATGGCGATTACCGAACCTGATGGAGGATAAAAACATGAGCAATTTTTCCAATGCTGAACGGGCAGAAGTGCTGACCCAGGCTCTTCCGCACATTAAGAAATATAATGGCAAAACCGTAGTAATTAAATATGGCGGAAATGCCATGATCAACGAACAGATTAAGCAGCAAGTCATGGAAGACATTGTTCTTCTGTGGCTTATTGGCGTGAAAATCGTTTTGATTCATGGTGGCGGACCGGAAATTACCGAATTAATGGAGAAACTGGGCAAGAAAGCCGAGTTTGTAGATGGTCTTCGCGTAACCGATAAAGAAACGGTCGACATCGTTCAGATGGTTCTGGCAGGAAAAATCAACAAGTCTTTAGTAAACCTTCTGGAAATGAACGGAGGCAGAGCCATCGGACTTTCCGGAATGGATGATCGGTTGATCGAAGCTGCTCCGAAGGATGAAAAACTGGGCTTTGTCGGCGATATTACGAACATTAATATTGATGCGGTAATCAGTCTTTTGGAGAAAGGCTATATTCCGGTAATTTCCACTTTAGGGTGTGACAAAGAAGGCAATGCTTATAACATTAACGGCGATACTGCAGCGGCCTGCATTGCCGGCGCCTTAGAAGCGGAACGACTGATTATGATGACGGATGTTGCCGGTTTATTAAAAGATATGAACGATCCGGAATCCCTGATATCGGAAATTACCACCGATGATGCAAAAACTCTTTTAGCCGATGGAACTATTTCTGGTGGGATGATTCCAAAAATCAATTGCTGTATTGACGCCATTAATGCCGGAGTTAAGAATGTCATTATTATGGACGGCAGGGTTCCGCATTCCATTCTGATGGAACTTTTGACTAACGAAGGCGCTGGAACCATGGTAAAGGGGGAGAACTAAATGTACATTAAGGATTTAGATGATAAATATGTTGCCGGCACTTACAGCCGTTTTCCACTGGAGCTGGTATCTGGTAAAGGAAGCGTTTTAAAGGACGTAAACGGCAAAGAATATATTGATTTAGGCTCCGGTATCGGTGTTACCGCTTTCGGTATTAATGACGATGTCTGGACGGATGCAGTAAAGGCTCAGCTGGATAAAGTACAGCATACTTCCAACCTTTACTATACTGAGCCATGTGCTCGTCTGGCGGAAGCTCTTTGTGAGAAAACGGGAATGAAGAAAGTCTTCTTTGGAAATTCCGGCGCAGAGGCAAATGAATGTGCAATTAAGGTTGCAAGAAAATGGGCTGCAGAGAATAAGGGAGAAGAATATAACGTAATCGTTACCCTAGTAAACAGCTTTCATGGAAGAACTTTAACTACTCTGGCTGCAACAGGACAGGAAATATTCCATAAATATTTCCAGCCGTTAACACCGGGCTTCGCTTATGTGGAAGCAGGAAATATTGATATGCTGAAACAGGTTTGCGAGGAAGAAAAGGTAGCGGGAATTCTCTTTGAATGTATTCAGGGAGAAGGCGGCGTTGTTCCTCTGACTGCAGAATTTATTCAAGCCATTGCAGACATCTGCGAAGAAAAACAGATTGTCATGATGGTAGATGAAGTACAGACCGGAAACGGCAGAACCGGAAAGCTGTATTCTTATATGAATTTTGGTCTGAAACCAGACGTAGTTTCTACCGCCAAAGGTTTGGGAGGCGGCCTTCCAATCGGTGCCTGCTTAATGAGTGAGAAGGTTCAGAACGTTTTAGGTTCCGGAGATCATGGATCTACTTTTGGAGGGAACCCGGTAGCCAGCGCTGGTGCTTTAAGCATTATTAACCGTCTGGATGACGCTCTCATGGAAGAAGTAAAAGAAAAGAGCGCATATGTATTTGCAGAAATGGAAGGCGCAAAAGGCGTAGAGTCTGTAACCGGTTTAGGTCTGATGATCGGTATTAAAACGGAAAAGAGCGTTTCCAAAGTGTTAAGCAAATGCATGGAGAAAGGCGTTATCTGCCTTTCTGCAAAAGATAAAGTAAGACTGCTTCCGGCCTTGAACATTCCTATGGATGTGCTGAAGAAAGCAGTAGCAATCATAAAAGAAGTTTGTGCAGAATAAAGGAGAGACTATGGATCTTAAGGGAAGAAGCTTTTTAAAATTATTAGATTTTACACCGGAAGAGATTGAGTATCTTTTAGACCTGGCAGCAGACTTTAAAGAGAAAAAGAAAGCCGGCATCCTTCATAAAGATTTTGAAGGAAAGAACATTGCTCTGATTTTTGAAAAAACCAGCACCAGAACCCGTTGCTCCTTCGAAGTAGCAGCAGCAGATTTAGGTATGCATCCGGTTTATCTGGATCCGTCTGGATCCCAGATCGGCAAGAAGGAAAGCATTGCGGATACGGCAAGGGTTTTAGGCAGAATGTTCGACGGAATCGAATACAGAGGCTATGGACAGGAAATCGTAGATACTCTGGCAAAATATGCAGGTGTTCCTGTATGGAATGGACTGACTAACGAGTTCCATCCAACCCAGATTCTTGCTGACTTTCTGACTATCCGTGAACATTTCGGCTCCTTAAAGGGCAAAAAGTTAGTATATATGGGCGATGCCAGATACAACATGGGAAATTCCCTTATGGTTGGCTGCGCAAAGATGGGTATGGTATTCACCGCCGGCGCTCCGGAAAAATATTTCCCGGATAAGGCATTGGTAGAAGAATGTCAGAAAATTGCGAAAGAAACCGGAGCTGTTATTAATCTGGAATCGGACCCAATCAAAGCAACAAAAGATGCAGACGTTATTTATACCGATGTGTGGGTATCTATGGGCGAACCAGACGAAGTATGGGAAGAGCGTATTAATGACCTGACTCCTTACCGCGTAACCATGGAGCTGATGGATAACGCAGGACCTCAGTGCAGATTTATGCATTGTCTGCCGGCATTCCATGACCTTGGAACCACTACCGGAATGAAAATAAAAGAAAAATTCGGTTTAGATTGTATGGAAGTAACCGACGAAGTATTTGAAAGCGACCGTTCCATTGTTTTTGACGAAGCAGAGAACCGTATGCACACAATCAAAGCGGTTATGGCCGCTACAATCTGACGGGAGAAAAAGATGCCAAAAGATTTAAACATTAAAAAAGTACTTGTTATCGGCTCCGGCCCGATTGTTATCGGACAGGCTGCGGAGTTCGATTATGCAGGCGCTCAGGCCTGCCGGGTATTACAGGATGAAAAAATAAATACCGTTCTGGTGAATTCCAATCCAGCTACGATCATGACCGATAAGAATCTGGCCGATGAGATTTATCTGGAGCCTTTGAATCTGGAAACGGTTACAAGAATCATTGAAAAAGAAAGACCAGACGGATTAATGGCAGGCTTAGGCGGCCAGACGGGTCTGACCTTGGCCATGCAGCTGGAAAAAGCAGGTGTTCTGGAGCAATATGGGGTGAAGCTGTTAGGAACTCCGGTTGCCAGCATTAATATGGCAGAAGACCGGGAACAGTTCCGTGATACCATGGAAAAAATCGGTCAGCCTTGCGTACCTTCCGATATCGCTGAAGATTTAGACACCGCTCTGAAGATTGCGGAAGACATCGGCTATCCGGTAATTATCCGTCCTGCTTTCACTTTAGGCGGAACCGGCGGCGGAATCGCTGCCAACGAAGCAGAGTTAAAGATCATCGCTCAGGCTGGATTGGACATGTCTCCAATTACCCAGATTTTGGTAGAGAAATGTATTTCCGGCTGGAAGGAAATTGAATTTGAAACTATGCGGGATGCGGAAGGAAATGCAGTTTCTGTATGCTCCATGGAAAATATCGACCCGGTAGGCGTACATACCGGCGACTCTATCGTAGCCGCGCCAGCTCTTACTTTAACGGACCGAGAATTTGGGATGCTCCGGCAGGCAGCCTTAGATATCGTTACTACCATCGGTATTGTAGGTGGATGTAACTGTCAGTTTGCATTAAAACCGGACGGAAGTGAATATGCAGTTATCGAAGTAAATCCTCGTGTTTCCCGTTCGTCCGCATTAGCTTCCAAAGCTACGGGGTATCCGATTGCGAAGATTACGGCCAAACTGGCTTTAGGCTACAATCTGGATGAAATTAAAAATGAAAAAACCGGTGCTTCCCTGAAGGGATTTGAGCCGGATGTAGACTATATAGTTGTGAAGTATCCGAAGTTCCCATTTGATAAGTTTGCCGGCGCCAGCCGTAAGCTGGGAACCCAGATGAAGGCTACCGGTGAAGTCATGTCCATCGGAGACACCTTTGAAGCGGCTTTAATGAAGGCGGTCAGCGGTGCGGAAATCGGCGAAGATACGTTGAATGCACAGCCAATGGACGGAAGAGACGTAATTGAAAGACTGGCCGATCAGGACGACCGACGTCTCTTTACCGTTTTTGAGGCCATTAAGGCAGGCATCAGTATTGATGAAATTAACCGGATTACGATGATTGATCCGTACTTCTTGAATAAAATCAAGATTCTGGCAGATTATGAGGCAGAGCTGGCAGAGAACTTCTCCGAGGAGCTTTACCGAAAGGGAAAACTTTTAGGATATTGCGATGCGGCCATTTCCCGCATCAGCGGCGTAAAGGACCTTCCTGGATGGGAATACTCCTACCAGATTGTTCGTACCTGCGAGGACGTATTCGGAACCGATAATCCATATTTCTATTCTCAGGCGGAGGGCGAGTGTGAAGCTGCCTCCTTCCCGCGATCCGGAAAAGAAGTCATTATGGTATTAGGCTCCGGCCCGATCCGTATTGGCCAGGGTATTGAATTTGACTATAGTTCCGTTCACTGCGTATGGACCTTAAGAAAATTAGGCTATGACGTAGTCATCGTAAACAATAACCCGGAAACC
>JAZRYR010000040.1:0-2754 GCA_045600845.1 Lachnospiraceae bacterium
AATGCCATTTAGCACCTCTTTAGAAAAAGAGAAAAATGCATCGGTAACAAGAAATAAACATACAACTGCTGATCTGGTTTTATCAGAAATCTATACGACTGTTGATGAACAGAAGACAGAATCGGCGAAAGTATTTACTACGGGACAGAAGATTTGTATTAGCCCGGAAATCAAAAATCTAAGCGAAATAGATTTTTCTTCCGACCAATTAACCATGGAAGTAATCGTATTGAATTCGGAAGGAACGCAAGTGTATTATGAAAGGACAGCTCCCGCTCCATTTAGTTGTGAATTCTATGGCAGCCAGAGATTTTCTGCATTTGCAAAAATTGGAAAGCTGACTCCAGGAACATACAGTGTAAACCTGACCGTAAATCCGGACATGTCTGTAGAAGAAGCGTATTCCTACAATAACACCATGTTTATGGAAGACGCTTTTGAAGTGGTGGAAGACCCATTGAAAAATGCCTCAATGACGGCAAATGTAAAGGCCTTTGAAGGAACACAGGCAAAAGTTAAATTATTCTATACTGACCCAGACAACTATCTGAAGAAGAATGGAAATACATTTACACTTTATGAATCCTACTTTACAAAAAAGGACGGATGGAGCTCCTGGCAGGTAGCACGGGAAGCGCCGGACCAGTATCTGAAAGATGTAACCAAATGTCCAAAACAATGTATCGCGGAAAAAAATGGAATAAAAGCTCGCTACATGCTGGAAGTAACCAATGAAGGCATTGCGGCCACCTTAACATCTAATGTAACAAAACTGGTATTCAGTAAACTGGAAATCAAAATCAGCAATGATTCAACCTTAACATCACTTGGCGGACTGACCCCGCTTTCTCAGGGCGCGACATCACTGGCGGAAGGCGAAAAAATCGGGTTCGAAATTAAGAATACAAGTACGAAAAATAGCAACTTGAAATATACCGTACAGTTAGTTGCCAGAGTAAATGGAGAAGAAATAGTTCTCTTTGATAATGAAGGCAAGGAAGAAACACTGAAAGCAAGAGAGTCTAAAGTATTTCATGTTTCGCGATGGGGCGAGAACAATCCGCTATATCAGAGCGCTCTAGTAACTGCCAGAGCAACATATATGCTGGATGAAGAACTAGTTGAAATAAAAGTTAATTACGGAAGAATTCCGATAATAGAAACTCCGTCTTGTGAGATCACTCTGAACTACGACGAAAATGACCCGTGCGACGGAGAAATTTCCTTAAGAGAAGCACTGCAATATGCAAAAGAACTGAAAGAGGGCACTATCGATATCCGGAAATTTACCGGATCAGATAAGCTTGAAGTGACAAATCCTCTGGTAATCGATGCAGAATATACGATTATCGGAGCAACCGAAAAAGAAGATGGAACCATTCAGTGCGCGGAAATCTTCTATAAAGGAGAGAACGTAGGCACAACAGCGTTCATTATTTCTGAGAGCGGAAATTTGACCCTGGATGGAGTCCGTCTTGTAGAAACAGAGGGATCAAGGCCGAATCCGGATATGGAATCCAGCATGTTTGAAAATAATGGAGGCATTCTAAACGTAAACAGATGTCTTATTTCGGGAATGAATACGCGAAAGACAAACCAATCAGCCATCCGCCTGAACAAAGGCGTCACGAATTTTAACGGGACAACTATTACAGAAAATTATAATTCCTGCAGCATCATAGAAGTTTCTGAGGACGCTACACTTAATATGCTTAACTGTATGGTAAGCCATAATGATGTAGGTCAGCACGTATTATATAATAATGGTGGAAAGGCTAATATTGCCTATTGCACTTTTATAACCAATGATGTCGAAAGCTTTTATGACAAGGTCATAATCTATTCCAAAGAAAGTTCCGAGACAAACATTCTGGGAAGCGTTATTCATCAAAGCAGTAATATCGAGATTGACCCGAATTATAAGGATATGGCCGGCGCGGTCCATGCATATGGCGCGTTCTATGGCTCTGCAGGTGAAGACGTGGAAGTTGATTCAATGTCTGTAAAAGGCAATATGGATAAAATCTGCGAAGTTGATGGAGACTTTATTATCGGTTTCTTTAATCAGAACGAAAGTGCCAATACATACTTTTTGATCAATATGCAAGAAGGCGGAGCGAAGCAGATTTATCTGAAAGCGGTTAATGGAAAACTTCAGATATCAAAAGATAAAAAAACATGGAAAGATACCGGCGTAGAAGCTGCTTTCGACAATGCATCTTATCAGATAGATATCCTTGGAAAGAACCATCTGGGATTCTACGGATGCTATGCGCCGCAGATCGTAGAGCCAGATCCGGACCCGGATCCAGTTCCGACCGGTGATACCAATTTTACGGCTCGCTGGATTATGCTCGGTGGAACTTCCCTGATCATCCTTCTGGCAGCAGTAATATTAACTTTAAGAAAAAAACGTAGTGACCATTGAATTTATAGAGCTTTTTTGATGTTAATTGCATGCGGACTTACATTCTTAAACTTAAGTAAAGAAAATCTTTAATCGCTAAAATTAATAATAATTATTTTAGAGGGAGACTTGAAAAAGTCTCCCTTTTTTTAAAAAGTATTAGCCTCATTATTGACAAAATAGAAAACATGATATAATATTTGAATAGTTGAATAGTTGTTCAAGTATTGAGGGGTTAGGGCTATGAATACAAATCAATCAATTGGGCAGCAGGTAAAAAAAATGCTACCTAGTGATGAAACTATATATGAGTTGGCTGAGGTGTTTAAGGTTTTTAGTGATTCTAC
>JAZRYR010000041.1:0-36438 GCA_045600845.1 Lachnospiraceae bacterium
AATCATTATACAAAGGTTTAATATATCAGTGGACTTTTATTCCGTGAGAGTGGACTTTGTTTTCCGTGAATGTGGACTTCAAACACCGTGCAGGTGGACTACTTGGACCGAAATCTACACTCGGGTGGTCATATTTTGCAACGAATTAACTTATTGTCTTATTTTGTTTCAAAAAAAGAAGGTGCTAGTTGCTCCTTCCAAAATTCGCAGAAAGGGTGGGATTCGAAAAATACCCACCCTCAAAGAATGTTTAATTATCAAGGTTTTTTCGAACAACTTTTTTAAAAAACCACAACTCATTTTCGCCTCGTTGTCCGTTTTCGCCGAATGCGAGTTTGCAAGCAACTCGCGCTCAGCTCATTTCGCTCAAAAAACAGCATCCCATCTCTGGAGTGCCGTTACAAGTTTTATATGTTTCTAAAATATTTTATTATTTTTCGGTTAAGTGAAACATTGTGGGAATTTTTTTAATAAACCCAAAGCAGTGGCTCCAGGGTCATATGTGCCGCCTTCTCCTTCGTCATCAAGCTCCGGTGTAACAGTTACAGTACTATTATAGCCATTGTGATTTCCGTCCCCCAGGAAGTAACACTCAACAAAACCATTTGGAACAAAGGAGGTGTTTGTTAATGCGTTACCAAAAGCATTCTGTTGAATACACGGTCAACATGGAATCCCTCAGAAAACTCGAGGAAGTCGTTCCCATGACTATGCCCGAACGAAGCGCATTGCACAATTGGGCTTCTAAAGGATTTGAGATTTATACAAATCCTTGGAATGCCGTGGACGAGAAAGGATATCCGCTTAATTATCTACGTGCCTACCGCTTGGAGCACGGTTATTCCAGTGGCCCTTGGGATACATGGAAGGGCCGGATACTCAATGGTATTGGGACCCTTACAGACATTGTTTTTCACCTGAAGATGAATTTTAATTAAATATTAACGCTATCAAGATACAGCATTTTTATATTTAATATGTCCACCTACATGGGTAGAACTTACTCTGGAAAAACAAAAACTAATCTCTCTATCCTCTATTAAAGTTACACTTTTTCCTTTGTTGTTTGTCATTATAACTCATAAATGCTACAATTTAATACAATATTTAATTTTCATGTTTTTTATCTATTAAAAACTGGAACTTAGTTTAAAAAGTGACTCAAAAAGATAAGAATATTATAATAGGTGGTTTTCTTTTACCAAATGCAGCATTATAATTCTCCTTATAAATTCAACTTATAATATTTATTACAATCCAAATTTTGCTGGATCTACGTTGAATTTTTTTCTAAATTCTTCGCGTAAATTAATATATATTGGGTCTGATCTATGTTCAAACAATATTAGCTTCATAACCCTTATTGCCATATACTGGTTACCTAAACGTATTTCATTTAACGCAGCTGCCGCCAACACAAGAAATGTGTGATAGGTCTGTCTCCCCAAAGGTCCGGCATTATCGCCTTGCCCACCGGCAATTAAATTTAGTTCTTCATCAGTAAGATTTTCAATGTCTGATAATTTTTTTTCAAGCAATTTAATATCTTCTTCAGATAATACTTCAAAATCCCCAAAATTTATTTGATTATTATTTTCTTCCATGTTAATGCCCTTTCTATGAAAATATTTATTTCCACATAATTACACAATTAATTTTAAAATTAGAACAATTTTTACAAATAAATCGTTGGGTCGCATTCTCTACTCCTATGAAGGCAATACCGAACAATTCCTTTTCTTCCACACCATTGGCATTTCAAACAATATGGATGCATATCAGTATCCAAACTACAACGATTAAATATAGTTACGATAACTGGGTGAAATAGAAGATTCTGTTCTCCAGAAAGCTGTGACTGAGTAAATTTTAATTCTTCATAAGTACTACCTGACATGATAGTACCGCCAGCTACCATAGCTAAATCTTCATTATTTAATTCTTCCATTTCTAATTCTTTTTTTTCCATGATTTTACCCCTTTATTATATTTTTCTTTCTATGGTGTCATTATTATATACGAATTAACAAGGAAAAAGGACAACAATTTGTTCGCTATAAATATAAAAAAATTAATATTTTCATACCATAATGTATTCCTTCATTCTTATTTATTTCCGTTTTTTTCTGCAGAAATCGTTTCTGCTGCCAGATAGCCCCAGGTAAGAGCTCTTCCGTGGCTGTTTCCAAGAATCGATGTAACATATTCATGTCCGTACATGCCGCCCGTGGTATCGCCTACTGCGTAAAGACCTGCAACCGGTTTTTTATTCTTGTCCAGGGCGTGCATCTGTGTATCGATTTCTACGCCACCAACAACTTCCAGAAGAGCTGTTCCTAATTTTGCTGCAATGAATGGACCTTTCTTCAATGGATAAAGGAGTTCTTTTCTCTTACCAAACTGAAGATCCTGGCCTTTTTCACAGAATTCATTATATTTCGCAAATGTCTTAAGGAACTCTTCCTTGTCAACATCAATCAGATCTGCTAACTCTTCAATTGTGTCTGCTTTTACCGCATTACCCTGCTCGATTGCTGTATCAACGGATAAGAAATCGGTAGCAATATTCATTGGCTCACCATAACGAAGACCTGCATTTCCCCAAAGGATGCCGCCACCGTATTTTAAGCTGTCTAAAACGTTTTCTGCATAGTCTGCTGCCATAATGCTATAGCAGTAGCCATCCGGCTGACGCATGATGGAAGTAGCTCTGCCCTGTACGTAGCAGTCCTCGTTCATGAAACGTTTTCCGTTTTTATTAACGAAAAGGAAGAAATAGTTCACCCATGCATAGTTCTGTGGATGCATCATCAGTGGGAATACTTCTTCTGCCATAGTTGCACCAGCCCAAAGAGCCATTTTATGACCATCCCCGGTGTTGCATCCAACTGGTGTATACTGGCTGGAAAGGGTACGGAGTGCGTCAGGCGCATAAGCACGGCACATTTCTTCGTCACCGCCAATATCGCCGGTAGCAAGAATAACACCGTATTCTGCATTGATCTTAATAATGCCAGCTTCACCCTTTGCATAAGCTCCGACAACCTTGCCTTCTTCGTTCTGAATCAGCTGAGTTACAGGAGTATTGAATCTGCAAGGAATACCTAATTCCTGTGCATATTTATATAAAGCTTTTGGTGCAAAGTTTCCACGGATATATCCCTCTGGCGGGAAAGAATGAGCACCGAAAAATTCGGTATATGGAGCGCTTGGATAGATGCAGTCAACCAGTCTTGGAGCCAGTCCGTCTCGTTCTGTAATCGGAAGAAGCCAATCCATCGCCTCTTTAGACCTTACCAGAAATGTCCAAAGAAGTTCCTGGTCAATATTATTACCACTCATCAAAATCCACTGACGAGCTACTTCCTGCAGGTCATTTTTGATTCCGTATTTTTCCATAAGGGATGAATTTGGAACGCCGAAATGTCCGCCTCTTCCTGAGAAAGATTCACTCTTTTCCAGAACCAGCGGATCTACTCCCAGTTCTTTCAATCTGCATGCGGTAGAAAGTCCACCAAGGCCTGCACCTACTACCAAGGCCTCACAATCCAATGTTTCAACGATTTCGCTATCCTTTGGTGCCTCTGGTACAACCTGAAAGCTCCATTTTGCTTTATCTTTTGTCGTTGCCTCGTACATTATTTCTTCCTCCGATTATACTTAAACATATACTGCTTATCTTTTATTCTTACACGAATTATATTGTATTTCTTCCATTTCACGATTTCAATATTTTTATTTCAGGTCTAGTTCTACAGGGCAATGATCGGATCCCAAAATGTCAGTATGGATTTTTGCATCTTCTAAGCGTTCCTTCAAAGCCTCTGAACAGATGAAGTAATCAATTCTCCATCCGGCATTTTTCTCTCTTGCGTGGAAACGGTAGGACCACCAGGAATAAATGTCCGCCTGGTCCGGATAGAAATAACGGAAGGTATCCACAAGCCCTGCTGCCAGTACATTTGTCATCTTTCCTCTTTCTTCATCCGTAAAACCGGCATTGTGATGATTCGTCTTAGGATTTTTCAGATCAATTTCTTTATGAGCTACATTCAGATCCCCGCAATAAATTACGGGTTTGGTCTTTTCTAACTTTTTCACATATGCCAGAAAATCGTCTTCCCATTGCATCCGATAATCCAGTCTCTGAAGCTGGTCCTTGGAATTCGGAACATATACGGTAATAAAATAAAAGTCCTCAAATTCCGCAGTGATTACCCTGCCTTCATGGTCATGTTCTTCAATTCCAAGTCCATAGGTCACGCTCAAAGGCTCTTTTTTCGTAAAAAGAGCAGTTCCGGAATAACCTTTCTTTTCCGCATAATTCCAATACTGATAGTAGCCAGGCAGTTCCAGTTCCAGCTGACCTTCCTGCATTTTTGTCTCCTGAAGGCAGAAAATATCAGCAGCTATTTCATTAAAAAAATCCATAAATCCTTTCTGCATACATGCTCTCAGTCCGTTAACATTCCATGAAATAAATTTCATAATTTCCTCCAAAATCGTTATCTATAATAATTAATTCATTCATACCCTATAATTTTATACTTCGAATTGCAGCTTTTCCCGTTCTTTTTTTATGCTCTTGAAATAATAAATAAGCAGCAGCACATCCGTAACCAGCCAGGAAGCCGGATAAGCCATACTTAAGACAAACAGCGTCGGTACAAAATGGAATACCGTAAAGATCCAGATGATTCGTAAAACGCATACGCCGCCGGCAACGATTGCAGTTGGTTTGATGGCGTCGCCCTTGCCCCTTAAAATACCGGAAAGGACTTCGATAACGGTCCAGGTCACATACGTCGGTACAAAATACCAGATGACTTTATAGGTCGTATCCACAACCGCCAGGTCCGTGGTGAAAATATGCAGCAATGGCTTCGCTACCAGAAGCAGCACAATGCTTAAAAAGGCCGTTCCAACCAGAGAATAAATCAGGCTGACTTTCGTGCATTCTCGGATACGCTCGTTCTTTCCGGCGCCATAGTTCTGGGCCACAAAGTTCATGATTGCTACGCCGAAGGAATTGATCAAAGACCAATAGACTCCGTCCAGTTTTCCGGACATGGACCAGCTGGCAACGACAACCGTGCCCAGACTGTTTACGCCAATCTGAAGAAGCATGTTGGAAATCCCGTACATGGCAGACTGAACGCCAGAAGGAATGCCGATTCCCATCATCTTTTTCAGAATCGTAAAGTTCATGGTCAGTTCCTTCAGCCGGAGCCGGTAATATTCTTTTCTTCGGCACAGGTTGACCAGGTTCAGAATACAGCTGATGGCTTGGGCAATGGTGGTCGCCCATGCAACACCGGATACGCCTAATTTCAGTACAATGACGAAGAACAGATCCAGCACAATGTTAACGGCGCAGCTGATAATCAGATAAATAAAAGGCCTCCGGGAATCGCCAACGGCTCTTAAAATACTGGATGCCATGTTAAACAGGAGCATGAAAATGCTGCCTGCAAAGTAAATTCTTGTATAAGTAATGGCCCCTTCCAACGTATCAGCCGGAGTTTTCAGAAGTCTTAAAATTCCCGGTGCAAAAGCGCATACAACAACGGTCAGCACCGCGCCTACAATCAGGCAAAAAATCAAAGAGGTGCTGATAGATGTTTTTACTTTCTTCTCGTCTTTTGCTCCAAAGAACTGGGCGATAATAACCGCGCATCCTCCAGAAAGAGAAATGAAAAAACCTAACAGCAGCTGAATCAGAATCGACGGACTTCCGCCAACAGATGCTAAGGCTTCCGTTCCTACAAACCGTCCGACTACAATAGCATCGACCGCATTATATAATTGTTGAAATAATGCACCTGCCGCAATCGGCAGAAAATACAAGAATAATTTTTTCAGAATGGGGCCTTGGGTAAGGTCGTTTTTATCTGTTTTGACTATTTCTTCGCTCATTTAGCGCTATGTCCTTTTATTTTTTTAGTGTCCGGAGATATGCCTTCTGTTCCGACCTAATGCGGTAGCTTTCGCAAGCTTTCCGGATGGTCTTGTTATGAGTCCAGGTGTCCAGCCGTTCCTCTGTAATATACGGAAGGGCCGCCTCCCATTGTTTCGCCAATGCCGTAGCAAAGAACCATGCAATCATCATATTTACATAATATTCCTCACTTCTTACCGCTGCCGGCATTTCCAGATATTCCGGCTGAAATTCTTCATCCAGAAAATGACTCATCAACATTTCAATACCGAAGCGGCAGGTATATATCTTATCACTTTGAATCCATTCCGGAATCTTTTCAATCAGTTTCTCCCGGTTCTTCTTAAAAACCTTTGGCGACATGATGTCACACACCGCCCAGTTATCGACATAAGGCAGGAACGCATCTACCGCTTCAATGCATTCGTCATAGTCTTTGATCTGCTCTATTAAAAGCCCGTGAAGCATGTTCTCGTCATAATATTTATGAGGCAGGGATTTCAGGAACTTTTCATGTTCCGTTTCTTTTCCATATTCTTTGGCAAACTTTCTTACAACCGGAACCCGAACGCCAATAAATAATGACGGGTCCACACCAGGAGTCAGCCTGCTCTGAAATTCTGCGTATTTTTTATCTTGTAATTCAAATAATCGTTTCTGTAAATTTGTCATGGTTTCCTTTTATATTATTCCCGCATCTCGCGTTATGTTATATTTTCCCCACGCCTTTGCGCTATTTTTCCCATTCTTCCAGTTCTTCTGACGGTTCCGGTAATCCTCCTAAGACATAGGCGCTTACTTCTCCCAGGAGCCGGGCCGGACATTCTACCGTAACCTTCGTTCCTTCCGCTACATATTCTTCTGAGAGAATATGGGCCTGGTTATGAAGCAGGTTCAATAAATCCCCTCGTTGGAATGGAACCAAAAGATCTAGGGTCTTGCTGCCGGAGTAAACGAAATTCAAAATCATGTCTACCAGCTCGGTCAGTCCGATTTCCTCTTCTGCGGAAATCCAGATTTCATCTCCTTTGATTTTTGGAATGGTTTCTGCTACATCTGGAACCATGTCCGCTTTATTCATGACATAGATTCGCGGAATGGTATCTGCTTCCAATTCTTTCAGAGTATCTTCCGTTACTTTTTTATGCTGACGATAATATGGATCCGAAACATCCAAAACCACCAGAATCAAATCGGCCTGAGCTGCTTCTTCCAATGTGGAACGGAAAGCCTTAATCAGAGAGTGAGGTAAGTTTTCAATAAATCCAACTGTATCCGATAACAAAAAGTCCTTATTGCTTTCCGTATGGATTCTACGGATAGAGGTATCCAAAGTCGCAAACAGCATGTCTTTCTGGAAAACCTTCTTTTCCTCTTCGATGCCGTTCATGGACAGCAGCTTGTTCATAATCGTAGATTTTCCGGCGTTGGTGTAACCAACCAAGGCAACGCTTGGCAAAGTTCCCCTCTTCCGGCCCTGACGTTGCACGCTTCGGGTCCGGGAAATTACATCCAGCTCTCTTCGTAACTCTGCAAGTCTCTGGTTAATCTGCCGACGGTCCAGTTCCAGCTGGGTCTCGCCCACACCTTTATTGGCACGGCTTCCACCACCGCCGCCCTGACGTCCTAGGTGCTGCCACATACCGGAAAGCCGTGGAAGCATATATTGCAGGTAAGCGGATTCCACCTGCAGCCGTGCCTCCCTGGTCTTCGCTCTTCGGGAAAATATTTCCAGAATCAAGGTCGTCCGGTCCCAGATTTCACAGCCTACCATATTCTGTAAATTCTTTAACTGGGCTGGGCTTAGATTGTCTTCAAAAACACAATAAGTAGCACCGGTTTCGATCACCGCTGCTTTTAATTCTTCTACTTTGCCCCGGCCTAAATAGGTACCTGCTTCCGGATGAGGAAGTTTTTGTCGGATAACATCCACAATTTCCATATTACAGGCCTCAATCAGGTTCAGCATTTCTTCCATGCTGTGATCAAAGTCTTTGCTGGAATCCAATTCCAATCCTACTAGTATTACATTTGTGATTTCTTCTACGTCTGCCATTTACCGTACTTTCTGTCCTTCTATATAAACTGCTTCTAAATTCCAGTCTTTATCACAGATAATGAAATCTGCACATTTTCCTTCTTTAATGGAGCCGATTTCATTCTCCATCTTCAGCTGTTTTGCAGGGTTCATAGTACAAGAGCGAATCGCTTCTTCCACAGGAATACCATAAGAAATAACATTCTTCATCATGCCAAAAAGATTTGTTACGGAACCGGCCAAGGTTCCATCATCTAAGGTGGCAGTAAGGCCTTTTAAGGTAACTCTAAGTTCTCCTAGGTCATATTCTCCATCTTCCATGCCACAACAGGAAAGGGCATCGGATATCATAACAACTCTTCCCCTGAAAAGATGGAAGACCATACGGATTACTGCCGGATGGATATGGATGCCATCACAAATCAGTTCCACAAAAACCTTTTCTTTTTCTAAAGCCGCCAGCTGCACTCCCGGCTCCCGGTGATGAATTCCATTCATGCCGTTAAACAAATGAGTTACATGAGTTGCCCCTGTATCAAAAGCTTCAAGGGCCAGATCATAACCTGCCTCCGTATGGGCAACGGATACGGTACAGAGCTCGGATACTTTTTTAATATAATCCATAGCTCCTTCCAATTCCGGAGCTACATCTGCAATTCTTATTAAACCCTCGCAGGAATCGAAAAGTTCTTTAAAAGTGACAAAGTCCGGCAATTTCAGATATTCCGAATTTTGGGCGCCCCGTTTTTCATAAGAAAAGAACGGGCCTTCCATGTTAATTCCTACGACCTTCGCTTCCTTCTCGTTTCGGTTCTTGTGAAGTGCCAACGCGTTTCCATAAGCTCTTTTTAAAGACTCATAAGGAACCGTCATGGACGCTGGGGCAAAAGACGTAATACCATTTTCCGCCAGATATGTCGCCATGGTCCGTAAACCGTTTTCATCACAGGTAGAAAAATCATAGCCGGAGTTTCCATGACCATGAACATCAATCAGTCCCGGAAGGACATATTTATCCGTTACGTCCAGAACTTCTCCATCTGCCACATCGGCATTCACAAAGGTTCCATCTACAACACCGATGGATTCTTCCTTAAAACCCTCTTCTGTATAAATTGTGCCGTTTTTTAAAATCATAATAGCCTCTGTCTACTTAAAGATGTACAAAGGGTCGGCCAAAACGGACCGGCCCTGATGATATTTGATAATCGTCTTTCTTACTGTCTTACAGCTTTTCCTCTGTTATAAAGCATTAACAGAAGAACTAAGATAACCTCATTCAGTACGTTACGAATTGGGGAAGCAAGGTTCAGGGATGTTAACATGTTGGAAAGAAGAACCATAACTAAAGAACCTGCAATACTTCCTGCATAAGATCCTTCTTACTTTTTAGAAATTCCTGCCACCTTATTTAAGTTGGCAGGAACTTTTTTAGTCAAATAATTTCGACGCTACGGTGTAGTTGAATACCGGACCTTCTAAGCAAACGTAAGTCTCGTTAATCTTGCAGTGTCCGCATTTACCAACGGCGCAGCTCATCTTTCTTTCGAAAGATACCCAGATTTTTTCTTCCGGAACTCCGCATTTCACACATTCCGCTCCGGCGAATTTCATCATTATCGGAGGGCCTACAATTACTACATTGTAATCACCCAACTCCGCAAATGGAATCTTGCTGATATGTTCCGTTACCAAGCCACCTTCAAAGCCTTCGGCAGCTCCCGTGTCCAAGGTGTAAATGGTATGGAACTTCTCTGCAAATTTTGCACGTTCCTCATTAAACAGTGCACAATCTGCATCACGGAAACCTGCAATCAGGTATACCTCCTTCGCAATTTCCGGATTGTTGTAGAAATGTTCCAGCAAGGTCTTAACCGGCGCCATACCCGTACCACCACAGATAACCACCAACGGTTTATTTTCAAATTTTTCTACCGGCCATGGATTTCCATAAGGGCCTCTCATGAACAGGGTGCTTCCCTGCTGCAGTCCGAAAACGCCCTCGGTTAAACGGCCAACCTTACGAATGGTGAATTCCACAAAACCATCGCCTTTTCCACTGACAGAAATCGGAGCTTCGCCAACCTTCGGGATGGACAGCATGAAAAACTGTCCGTCTAAGGTTTCTCCATCATAAGCAACGCGGAAGGTCGATTCCGCGGTTGTCTGCCGAACAACCTCTAAGATTCTGTGAGGTTCTGGTTTCATAATATTGATCATATTCTCAAATTTTTCCTGTTCAGTCACTTCGTCACCTATTATTTCTTTCTGAAAATCACTGTCTTGAATAACCTATTTCTGTCAGATTTCTTTCGACGGATCTTTCAGATACTTTTACATTCTTCTGCTAATTCATTAATGGTATCAATGAAAGAGATTTCCTGCGGACAACGCATCTCGCATCTGCCACAGCCTACGCACATATTCCAGTCGGTCCCGAATCTGGATTTAAAATCGTAGAATTTATGGAATACCTTAAAGCGCATGTTTGCCCCATGAGTCGCTCTGGATTTTGCGCCGCCGGCAGTTTCCGTGAAAGAATCCAGCATACAGGAGGACCATACTCTCTTACGTTCGCCATCGGAGCTGCCTTCCGTATAAACTACGTCCACTGTATCGAAGCAGCTGCAGGTTCCGCATACGGTATTACATCCGCCACAGCCGATGCACTTGTCATCAAACTTCTTCCAATACTCTAATTCGCTGACTGCCTTCAGATTTTCCTTTTTAATCTCCGGAACAGTAACCTTCTTTGCGTTTTCTTTTACGAATTCTGGCTGATAGTCTGCAGCTTCACATCCGGCAAATAGTCCGGCGAAAGCCTCGTCCTTCGCTTCTACTAAGATGTCATCCGTAAGTTTAACTGCGAAAGCATAGTCATCGGTTTCGTTGCTGCTTGTAGAAACGCAGAAGCAGTCCTCAAAACCACCACATTCGATGAGAGCGAATTTTACTTTCTTTCTCATGCGTGCGTAGAAATAATCGCTGTTGTTCTCGCCATTGTCTAAAAAGATTTTATCTAATCTCCGAATGGAATTAATATCGCAGGCACGGGCAAAAATCAGAAGATCCCGGTCATCCGCTACTTCGGAAGGCTCTGCTTCCTCGCCCTTGAAATAAAACATTACCTGAGAAATTGGATAGAACACTTCTTTGATGGAGAAGTTGCTCTGACGGTCCATAACGATTTCACTTACCGATTTCAGTTCTGCGAATCTAACGTTTTTATGAGGTCTGTCCCATTTCGGTCCGAACACTTTATACTGACCGGAAAGGCCTTTTAAGATCTCATCCATTTTTTCTATTGAAATTTTATAACCCATAGTTTTCCCTTTCCAATCCAAGCATTCCATTGGTTACCTTCGCCCAGCCTTTATAAAAGTCTGTGGCTGCATATTTCACTACATCTGCTGTAAAGGAGCTTACCCAGTTCAGAAGATGATTCTTTACATAAGCTTTCTGCTCTTCTTCGGAATCTTCTTCAATCAGTTTTGCCATGTATTCCAGTTCCGCTCCCAGATGGTCTTCCATTACTTTAAACATATCTTCTCTTAATTTCAGACCCTTAGCAGCGTAAAATTTTTCCGCTTCTGCTGTGCTTTCGCCATAAATCTGATGAGCCATGTTTTTATAAACGGATTCATATGGAAAAGCAGACTGTCCGGACTGATCTCCTGCAGAAAGGAAGGTTTTCCCATAATCTGCTGCCAGTTCCTCGATGGTTGCTTCGTCGGAAAGCTTATTCTCTGCGAAATATTTCACAATCAAAGCATAGCCTTCTTTCAGGTCCAATTCCGCGGAACTTTTTCCTGTAATTTCCGGAAACTGCATTCCTTTAAAAGCGGTTAACATCCTCTCATCTACTTCAATCAGATAAAGCTTTCCCAGCAAGCGGTACATAAGGATTCTATTTTCATCGGTTTTTGATAAATTATTCATATCGGATTCCTTTTTACTTTTTGAATGGGTCAATCCATTCGTCTTTTCTTAAGATAAATCTGCCAGACGGATTGGTTCCTGCACCATTATTCAGGCTGTAAACATGTCCTTCGTTTGTAGCAAGAAGTTTGGAAACTTCGCTTTCCGGATCATTTACATCACCAAAATAAATCGCATTGCCCGGGCATAATTTTACACATGCCGATTTTTCATCTTTTTCTCTTAAGTGGCTGCAGATAATACATTTATCCATAATACGCAGTTCTTTGTTAAAGTTTTCTGCGTCATATGGACAAGCTTTCATACAGCTCTGGCAGCCGATGCAGGCTTCCTTGTCAATATAAACAACGCCGTCTTCATTGCTCTTATAACATGCACCGGTCGGGCATACGTTAACGCAGGCAGGATCTTCACACTGCTGGCACATTACCGGAATGTAGTACATATGCTGATCCGGATATTTTCCATAAGTGATGGTGTGAAGGACGCTGCGGCTTTTGCCCAGCCCGATATCATTTTCCATTTTACATGCAACCTGACAGCCGGCGCGGCAGCCGATACATCTGTCCAGGTCGATTACGATTGCAAACTGTTTCATTAGAATTTGCCTCCCGGCAGCCATTTTTTGAAATCTGCAGGTTCTGTCCAGATGCCTTCCGGAGCAGAGTCTGCGTTATATACTTTAACCTGGAAAGCTCGCAGGGTGTAAGTTCCCAGAATGTCATTGTAAGGGCCTTCGCTCCTTGCAAGGACGCTGACATTGCTTTCTTTCCATCCGTGGGTATCTGTATTCAGAGTCTCAGGGAACCAGAAACGTTCCATCCACACGGTATTCGGTCCGATGTTTTCGGTTGCTACCGCTTTCGCTCTGACTTTACCTCTCTTGGACTCAACCCATACCCATTTACCGGATTCAATTCCTAATTCTGCTGCCTTATCTGTATTAATCCAGATTTCCGGTACAGGGTACATTTCACGGAGTCTCGGAATGTTTCTAAGGGTGGAATGATGAAAGAACGGAACTCTTCCGTTGGTCATCGTCAACGGATATTCTTTCGTCGTTTCTACATCATTTACCGGGCCTTCAAACGGTTCCATGTAGTATGGAAGCGGATCATAATCCTTCGATGCAGGAGGCATTGGAAACGGCAGGTAAGGTTTACCGGTTCTTGCCAACGTGATCAGACGGTCACAGTACAGCTCCAGTTTCTTGGAAGGAGTGTTGAAGCCTTTTAATTTTCCATCGTTTCCGGTCTGCATATAGGTGTCATAGGTCTTCCATTCCTCTTTTGGAAGGAACTCGTAGTAACCAGCCTTGGTGAATTCTTCCCAGTTCATGCCGATCGGTTTCAGTACCGTATCAAACAGTTCGGTTTCGTCTTCCCAATAAGGCAGGTCGCTGCCCATATATTCGGCATCGAAAGCCTTCTGACAGCCTTCGTGGCCTAACTGCGCACACTTCTTAGCTATGTTGGACCATACAACGGTTTCGTCCTTGGTCTCCCATACATGAGCTACTCTCTGACGAGCAACTAAGGTGTTGCAGATTTCAACGATTAAGTTTGTCTCCAGCCATTCGGTGATTGGCAGAAGAACGTCTGCGTAAGCAGAGAAGGAAGTTGGATACATATACATATGGATAATGAAATCCAGTTCATGAATGGCCTTCTCCCATTTATTTCCATCGCCTAAAACGGCCATCTTGTTTCCGGAACGATCCATCCATACTCTCGGCTTATATGGCTTTCCGGTAAGGATTGCGTCAAGAACTGCTGCCGGCTGGCCTGCATGCCACATACCTAAGCCCTTATGCTCTACGCCACCTAAACGTTTTGGAAGCTGCTCGGCAGGAAGCTTCGTCGGCGCCATGGGAACCGGGTTGGTTGCGCCATGGAGAACCGCACTGGTTGGGAAGTTCTGCAGGGAAGTTCCCGGCTTTTCGATATTGCCTACCAGCATGTCGATCATATCTGCTGCATGAGCTGCCTGGAAGGAGTTCGGAGTCTGGTCCGTAGCAACGCCCAAGCAGATTGCAGAAGGTTTTTCTGCCAGGTAAAGATCCAAAGCCTTTTGGATTCGATCCGGCTCTAAGCAGCAGATTTCCCCGGTTCTTTCCAGAGTGAATTCTGCGACTCTTTCCTTCAGAATCTGGCCTGCGGTTTTATATACCTTTCCGTCGATTTCATATTCGCCGAAAATATCTACATCCAGGCTGTCATCCCATGGATAAGACAGTTCCTGAATTGAATTTGTCTTTTTATCAAATACCATGAATCCGTCCGGACCGGTCTTCTCGTTGCCGTCTGCATCCTTTGCACGGAGACAATATTTGGTATCTAAATCTACTAAATAAGGCAGGTTGGTCCATTTCAGAACAAAATCTGCATCATATTTTTTATTCTCGATAATGTAGTTCATCCAGCACAGCATCAGGGCAACATCGGTGCCTGGACGAATCGGAAGCCATACATCGGCTTTCGCTGCATCCGGAGTAAATCTTGGGTCGATAACAACGGTCTTTGTGCCTCTTGCTCTCAGCTCGTTCACCATACGGCCACCGCTGGCAGTACAGGAGTTGGAAGGATCCGTTCCCCAAAGAACCAGAGTTTTCGTCTTGCAGTTATCTGCATCGTAAAGGTCTTTCGCCTTAGAATCGGCAATACTGGAATCCTGGCCGCCGTAAATCATGTTGCAGGCAGAAACTCGAGGCAGATAGCACTGAGCGCATCCCGGCTCGAACCAGTTCGGAGTTCCGAAAATATTTGCGAAACGGCTGATGCTCCAAATAGCAGGATTTCCACCGCCGCCAGTGGTGCAGAAAACGGTTTCTGCGCCATAGTCCTTACGAACCTGCATCAGTTTGTTTCCAATAACATCCATCGCCTGGTCCCAGCTGATACGACGCCATTTCCCGCTGCCACGTTCGCCTACGCGAATCAGAGGATATTTGTTACGGTTTGGATGATAGAGGGCTGCGATACCGGAAAGCCCCTTAGAACACAGTTTTCCCTGGCTCATCGGATCATCTGGATTACCTTCCAACTTGATGACACGGCCGTTTTTTACATGGGCCTTAACACCGCAGTTAGAGATGCAAGCTCTGCAACAGGTGGTGATGATTTTTTCCTCGCCATCTAAGTCTACTTCGTAAGGCTCACAAGTAGAAAATGCGGTCCAATCACCGATCGCCGCCTGTAAATTTGTAATGTTGATTTTTTCAAAGATATTTTCCATAATTTTTGTCACTTACTTGAAAATTTATTTTTGTTTACACAAGGTATAATCTACCTTATTTTTCCTATTTATTCAAGGTATACCTCCATACTCTGCTAAGGTATACCTCCATACTCTGCTAAGGTCTTTGGAATTACTAAACTTCGGCTCTCCAATCCCTATCTTTTTGACAGAAAAACCTAAAATGGAGGGGAAATGCTCATCTTTTGCGTTTACGTCCCAGATAATATGGAAAAAGACATGAAATAGCTCAACTTTTTCGTTTGCGTTCTGACTTATGCCAATCATTTTCGTTTCTGTTCCAATTTGTGCTCATCTTTTGCGTTTACGTTCCAAACTGGCTATTTTTCCTATTTTTTCAGAACAAAAACGAAAAAGTTGAGCTTTTTTAGCTTGAAAATGAAAATATCCTCATGTTTCAGAACAGAAACGCAAAAAACGAACTCTTTTCACACAGTTTTTAGCGCATTTTCCCAGGTTTCTTTCGTGATGCTAAGGACATGGACATCATGGAGCTCATTTACTAACGGCACAAAAATATTCTTTTCCATATGGTCGTAGGTTAAACCATAACTTTCCAGCAAATGTCCGGATTTATTATTCCCATCATAATAAGCTGCCCAAACCTTGTTTAATTTCAGATCTTCAAAGCAATGGCGCAGCACCTCTCGGCCCGCCTCCGAAATATAACCCTGGTTCCAGAATTCTTTTCCGATCCAGGCTCCCATTTCCACTTCATCTTCTGCATCAGTTAAATCCGTGTCCCCTTTAAATTTCAAGTTAAAGCTTCCGATGGGATTTCCATCTTCTTTTAAACAGATTGCATAGGTTTCCGGAGCTGACAGTTGGCTTCGAATCACGGCAAGGCTGACTTCCACATCGGTATGAGGTGGCCAACCAGCGGTAACGCCGATGGATGGATCCTTCGCATATTCAAATAAACTTTCTGCGTCCGCTTCTTCCCACGGACGCAGAATTAATCGTTCTGTATATAAAATCATTTTTTCATCCGGTTCGGATTCAACCGGTTCAGGATTTTTATTTCAATAACTCTTCAATTTCTTTTTTTGGACGTAAGCCAATGGATACATTTGCAACTTGTCCATTCTTGAAAACAAAAACGGCCGGAATGCTCTGAATCTGATACTGGATGGCTAATGCCTCCTGTTCATCTACGTTGACTTTACCTACTTTTACTTTTCCTGCATATTCCTCTGCAATTTCTTCGATAGCGGGAGCCAGCATTCTGCAAGGTCCGCACCAGCTCGCCCAAAAATCCACTAATACCGGAATATCCGATTTTAAAACTTCTTCTTCAAAATTTACTTTTGTCAATACGATTTCTGACATTTTTCTCCTTTCCTGACCCTTATCCGGATCAATCTTCTTTTGACTTATAGTAAAGCATACAATGGCAAAAACCTTCAAAGTCCGGGTCCGCAATCTGATTGCGGAATTCCTGACACATGCATTTATTTTCCGGTGTTCTGGCCAAACGACACGGACAATATCCGTCCTTGGCAGCCAGACCTTCTTTTATCATTTTTACCACTTCTGCATCTGGGTTTAATGTTATTTTCATGAATGTCCTCCTTTCCGGATTTTATTATATCATGAGCATCCATGAATTATTACAGTTCACGAAAATTTCAGAATTCCAGCATTCTGCGAATACGCATGAGAGTCAGTCGGTTCCTCACCATTGGAGAATAGTTGAGCAGGATTTCCTTTTTATCCTCCGTCACACCGATGGATGCTAAGGTTCTCTTTGCATCCATCCTTTCCAGTTTTGCAAAGATTTCTTCCGGATCTGGAATTTCTTTTACCAGAGCGCAGATCTGCTGCCAGTTTTCCTTAAGCATTTCCTTCGTAACCTTCGCCAAACAATCTTCTTTGTTTTCTTCTATAATGGCGTCCTTTAAAGCTGCTCCATAGTATTGTTCAATGATATCTTCTGGCATCGGATCATAATCCTTAAAGAAGACATCTTCTATTGCCGCCAAGCGCTTATATTCTTCTGCCGCCAGCAGCGTTCCTACGCCGGTCTTCTCTCCATGAAGGGCCGGAAACTGAACATCCAAGGAAGAAGCACCCATCTCAATCATATGAGACATATGATGCTCTGCACCGGAAGCCGGGCGAGAATTTCCCATCATCTGCATGGCGATTCCGCTCATAACCAAAGCGTAGGTTACATCGGCGAAAGCCTCCGGATCCCCCGATACAATCTTATCGACTCCTTTTGCAACCGTATCAACCGCTTTCCACATCAGGTCATAAATCCTCTCACAGAAGTATTCTCCCGTCAAGGTTCTGGAAATCTGCCAATCCGCCAAAGCAATATATTTTGCAAAGATATCGCCAACGCCACTCTTAATCAGTTCCTCCGGAGCCTTGCTGATAATACTGATGTCTGCAATCACCAATGTCGGTGGAACTGCCGGCCATGTTTTCTTATATCCATACCAGGTCATCGCTGCTACGTTGCTGCAGAAGCCATCTACACTGGCTCCGGTAGCGCAGGCAACGAACTGGATGCCTTTTTCATGGGCACAGAATCTGGCAATATCGCAGATGGTTCCGCTGCCAACGGCCAAAATAATATCTACATCTTCTTCCATTTTTGCAAGAACTTCTGCAGTGGATTTTTCATCGGCATGAAGTCCTTCCGAATTCAGAATAATTACCTGATCCGCTGCCGGATGACGGTCCGCCGTCGCCGCAAAAGTATGCTCATCATAAAGAGCCATTCTCTTTCCACAGATTCCGTACTGCTCCAGGTATGTTTCAATGTTCAACAGACAGTCCGGTTCAATAACTGCTGCCTTGGTAATAATGTCGTGACATTTGCCGCAGGAGCATTCTCCCGCATACTCGTTAAAATTAATATTCATGATTTCTCTTTTCTATTTCTCACGAGACGCCGCTTCTGCTTCGTCTCTATTTTTTACAAATACTTTCGCCTTATTTAAAACTTTTCCACTGCCAACCGTTCCACATCATACGCTGCCAGGAAGGATTTCAGGAAGGTAGTAAAGCCGTCAATATCGGACCGTTCCGCCATAACTGTAGTAGCAGGAACGTCTGCAAATACTTTGTGGTCCAAGTAGTCTTCTAAGCTTTCCCCTTCCTCTTTCCAAAGCATATACGCACATAACAAGGCCATTCCGTATGGTCCTCCTTCTCCGGCGGTCTGCATAACCGTTACCGGAGAGCCGATGGCTGCCGAAAGCAGTCTTTGTCCGACAACCGGTGTTGTAAAGAAGCCACCATGGCCATTAATCCGGTCAATCCGGACCTTCTCCTCATTCACCAGAATGTCTAAGCCCGACTTCAGCGTGGAAAGGGCAGAAAGCAGATGCATACGCATGAAGTTGGCCAGATTAAATACACTATCCGGACGACGCATGAAGAGTGGTCTTCCTTCTTCCATGTTCATGATTGCTTCGCCAGAGAAATAATTGTAGCTTAACAATCCGCCACAATCCGGGTCGCCTTCTAAAGCTTTATTAAACAGCATGGTATATAATTCGCCCTTATTCTGCGGAGCGCCAATGGTTTCGGCAAATTCTGCAAGAAGATTTACCCATGCGTTAATATCCGAAGTACAATTGCTGCAATGCACCATGGCTACGGGACTTCCAGCTGGGGTGGTTACCATACCGACTTCCATATGCACACCCAAAGGCCGGTCCGTGACGATCATCGCAAATACGGAAGTTCCTGCCGAAACATTACCGGTGCCCGGGCGGACCGCATTGGTAGCCACCATACCGGTGCCGGCATCCCCTTCGCAAGGAGCGATTGGAATGCCCGCCTGTAAGGTTCCTTCCGGATCCAACAGCAAGGCTCCTTCTTCGGTCAGATAACCTGCATTCTCGCCGGCTGGAACATGATCCGGAAGAAGATCCTTTAAGGTCCAGGGGAACTTGTAATCCGCAATCAGTTCGTTAAAATCTGCAATCATCTTTTCGTCGTAATCGCCGGTTGCATCATCTATTGGAAATACGCCAGATGCTTCGCCGATTCCCATCAGATTCTTTCCGGTCATGCGGAAATGAATATAACCGGCAAGAGTGGATATATGGGCAATCGACCGTACATGAGCCTCATTATTCAGAATCGCCTGATACAGATGGGCAATGCACCAGCGCTGTGGAATGTTAAAATTAAAAAGCTTGGAAAGGGTTTCTGCCGCTTCCGCTGTCATCGTATTTCTCCAGGTACGGAATTCTGTCAGCTGATTCCAGTCCATATCGAAAGGCAGGTATCCATGCATCATGGCCGAAATGCCGATAGCTCCGGTCTCCGTCAGTTCTGCACCGAATTTTTCTTTTACATCTTTCTTCAAAGCTCCATAGCAATCCTGAAGTCCTGTTACAATGTCTTCCGGCGTATAAGTCCAGACACCGTCAATCAGACGGTTCTCCCATTCGTGACTTCCAAAGGCGATCGGCAGGTGATTTTTATCCAGCATCACCGCCTTGATTCTTGTTGATCCAAATTCAATTCCGATTACGGTTTCCTTTAAGTTCATGGCAGCTCCTTTGCGCTTTTATTTTCATCTAGAGTATATGCCTTTTTTATGTACTTTGGGATATTATTTTTCTTTTTCAGAAAACATTATTTCAGTTGTTTTGCCGTGTGGCGAAACATATACTGCTAGGATCTTCGTTGCCAAAGAAAATGGTGCATGGAAAATCAAGGAAACCGTAACGAATTAATAACCCAAAACAATAAAGAACCACGCGACTATCGCGTGGTTTTCGTCAGACAGCGAAAGTCGGGAGAATCCTCCCGGCTGAGAATCCTCCCGGCTTTTTCTTTTGTCCAACTATTTAAGATAAGTAATATTCTGCAACTTTCGTTTTCTCTGACTCATCTCCCGGGTCTACGAATAGCTGACGATGAAAGTCCATCTTTTCATGGTTCAGGCAAAGCTCTAAGAAGCACAGGTAGATTCCAATGTCGATTCCGTTAAAGTAAGCCACTTTCGCTGCGGGCATAATGCCAACCTTACCAGGTTTACGCACACGGTAAATCGTAAGCAATCCATCTTTATTTTCTACGTACCAAGGCTGGGAGTTGCATGCACTTGGAGCAAATCTTGCAATGTTGGCGATACCTAAATCGTCGCCCTTCCAGATTTCCTCCAAATCTTTTCTTTCGGCCCGGTTCATATCTTTCCGGTACTTGGAATCATCGGAAACTTTGTGGATGGAGAACATAATGACAAATTCCATTCCATCCCATACCAGCTCATCCGGCTTTCCGATTCCATACCACAAAGATCCAATGTGATTCTCCACCAGATAAAGGTCCAGTTGTTCGCCTAAATAGCCAACGTTCATCCGATAATTCTCTTTTTTCTCGCTGTAAATTAAGATGCAGTATTCCGAATCTCTTTTAAAGCTCACCTGTTTTGTCGGCACGATTTTAATACCCGTGCGGATTTCCGGACACAACGGTTCAAAAGAAGCGTACGCCTCTTTAATGGCTTTCAGCTCGTCTTCAGAAATATAATCGGAACCTACCCCACGGAACAAGTGAAAAGATTTCCGCTTAAAGATCATGTCATAAAAACTATCTCTCATTTCAATACTCTACCAATTTTCCCTTTACCGCCTGGATCATTTCATCGGTTACGCCGCAGGAGTGCAGATAATCGATGATGGTTCCATAATTCTCTTTCAGGTAATTCATAACACTGCGCATGGTATTCTGGGAAGTTCCAAAGAAACCTTTTACCAGATCCGCATCTTCATAATCATCGCCCTTCATGCCCTTCACCATTTTTTCGTAAATAGAGCGCATGTAAGTTTCGCTTAAGCTGTAGTTTGCAGCGATATCGTCCTCTCCACAATCAACTGCAGAAAGAAGGAGCATGGACACCAGACCCGTACGGTCTTTGCCTGTTGCGCAATGGAAATGCATGGCGCCTTCGGAATGAATAAATGCGTCAAAAATTTCATAAACCCATTTCGGGCTGTTTGCTACGATTTTACAGTAAACCGGAATCCACTCCATGGATACTAATTTTTCAAAATTAAAGGATGCCTCACCTGGTTTCGGTGGGGACTGTTTTTCTGCTTTTTCCTGAGCTGCAGATTTCTTTACCTGACTTCCTACCGCAGCCTGCTGACTCATAACACCGATATGCTTATAGTCAATGAAACCGCAGGTTTTGAAATCACTTGGACTGGTGTTTACTTCATCTCCGGTTCGAAGGTCGATGGATGTGGTAACATTCAGTTCCTTAAAGAATGCAAGGTCTTCTTTCGGAAGATCGGTTGGAAGTTCGGAACGGATTAATACGCCGAAACGGGTAACGCCGCCATCTGCAGTAGGCATACCGCCAAGGTCGCGGCAATTCACAAGGGCTTTCATTGGATAGTGTAAATATGTTTTCATATGGCTCTCCTCTTTATCATTCTTTGTGTCAAATATATCATATCTTTTTTATAAATACGATGACAAGTTCGATTCCCTATTTATCTAATTTCAATCTCATAGGAAGAACTTTCTGGATGTATCCGCAAAGGATCCAGGTTTTTTCTTTTCCAGTTATATTTCTTTTGAGAAGAAAAATAGAAACTATTTCTTTTTTTATATGGATTTTATGGTACAATTATGTGCGGATAACCATTCACTATTCAACAGAAATTTTGAAGGAGACAAAATGAAAAAAAGAACTTTAGTTATTACTGTTTTATGTGTTGTTCTTGCAATGGCGTTATGCCTTTGTGCCTGTGGACAAAAGAACGACGATGGGAAAGAAAAAACCTCTTCGGCAGAAACGACAAAACCGGTAGAGACAACTGCTCCGGCAGAAACAACTACACCTGCAGCTCAGGTTAGCTCCGAAATGATGGAGGCAGCTCATGCTCTGATTGATAATTTAAATACCACGACCTCTCTGGATTGTATTACACTTTCCGACGATGAAAGTATCGTATACACGAGTCCGGATGGTTATACCTATTACAAGGTAACGGACCTGAATTTCCAGAATTTTGGTGATATCAGCAAGCTGCTCGAGGAAACCTTTACCGCGGACTGTGCAAAAGCAAAATTCCCTGCTCTGGCAGATCCTTCTTCAGTAAGTGTTCCGATATACTTATATGTCCAGGGCAAAGATGTTCCAGATGGCTTATATCAGTCCAGTGGTGGCAAAGGTGGTTTCTATTATGATCCTAATGGGGAAATGACTTTTGAAAATGTAAAGGAAGATTCCTTCACTGTATCCTTGCCATACGATTACTTCGAGGAGCAAAGAACCATAACCATTGATTTTGTAAAAGTTGACGGTAAATGGAAAATCTGCAACTTTGACCCACATATCAACTAATTTAAAACGATTCCATACAATGAAAAGGCGTAGCTGATTTTCAGCTACGCCTTTTATTTGCTTCATAGCAATTATTTACTTCACAGCAATTACGTCGATTTCCACCAAAACACCTTTCGGAATATCCTTCACCGCCACACAAGACCTTGCCGGCGCCGTGGTAAAATGCTGCGCATATACCTCATTGAATGCCGAAAAATCTTCAATATTCGCCAAATAGCAGGTCGTCTTTACTACCTTGCTGATATTCGTTCCCGCGGCCGCTAAAACTGCCTCAATATTCTTGCAGACTTGCTCTGCCTGTTCTCCAACCGTCTGTCCGACAACTTCCCCTGTAGCAGGATCAAGCGCAATCTGTCCAGACAGATATATGGTATCGCCGGCAACAATCGCCTGAGAATATGGTCCGACAGCAGCAGGCGCATTGGTCGTGCTGATCTTCTCAATTCCCTCTTCTTTCTCCACAATCGCCTTTAATAACTCCGGATCGATATTAGAGCCGGAAACTATACAGACCACTTTTTTGCAATCCGAAGGAATCTTTCCGGTCATGACTGCGGCAGTGGATAGTGCACCTGCTCCCTCCGCCGTAATTCCTTCCTCCAGATAAAGATGGGCGATTGCAGATTGAATCTCATCCTCCGTGACAGTAAGAAATTCATCACAGAGTGAGCTACAGATTTCATAAGTGATATCCCCTGGCTTTTTGACTGCAGTTCCATCCGCAATGGTATTCGCACTTGTCAGCTCGACCGGCTTGCCGGCTTCTATCGATGCTTTCATGGAAGCAGCATTTTCCGGTTCAACCGCATAGATTCGACAATCCGAATTGATTGTTTTCACTGCTATCGCGATACCAGAAGCCAGTCCGCCTCCTCCAACCGGTACCACGACTGCATCTGCATCGGGCAACTGATTCATAATCTCCAATCACACGGTTCCCTGTCCTGCGTTTACATCTTTGTCATCATATGGTGGGACAAAAATCTTTCCTGTGGTTTCTGCATCTTCCAGACACGCTTTATTCGCAGCCTCAAAGTCCCCTTCAACAATCTTAAGTGTAACGTTTTTATAGGCGCGGATTCTTTCCAATTTCATCTCAGGAGCCGATGACGGCACATAGATGGTCGCTTCACATCCCAGACTTTCCGCTGCCAATCCCACGCCTTGTGCATGATTTCCCGCCGAACAGGTACAGAGCCCTTTTGCCAGTTGTTCCGGAGCAAGTTTACTTATCATATAAGCTGCACCACGTAGTTTAAAGGAGTTGATTGGCTGGGTATTTTCCAATTTAAGGAATACCTGTCGTCCATCCCAAGACAAGCTCTCTGCTTCTTTCAGTTCACTTTCCACGACAAGGTCTTGAAGTACTTCGCTTGCATCCTTTATATCGTCCAGTGTTACCGGAAATTCTGTTTTTCCGCAAGCGATAAGGGTAAACGACAAAAGAATTGCCATCATCAGAACGCTTAGTTTTTTCATTCGATTCCGCCTTCTTTCACAAGTAAAATCATCGGGAGGCAAACCACCTCCCAAAAGTCAAGGTCATTATAGAACAGTGATGTTGATTCATCAATGTCAAATAAAAGACATCCCTCTTTTTTCCCGAAAGTCCTTTTGCGGTCGGAGCAGCAGTCTGGATGTTATTTTTTGATATTCCTTATACTCCGGCCGTCTGGAAAGTTGACGTTTTTCCATCAATGGAATTGAAACCACATTGAATAATATGGCAACTAAAACAAAGCCGATACCATAGTACCAGTGGGAAAAAGAGAACGGAAGCATGGTTATGAACACTCCCATCCAGAAGGAAATCTCGCCTAAATAGTTCGGGTGTCTGGAGTATTTCCAAAGTCCAAGATTACACACGGTTCCTTTATTTTTACTACTTAGGAACTCATGCATCTGACGATCTGCAAAGAACTCCAGGGAAATTCCAAATAACATAACGAAAACCCCCGGAAGAATCATCCAGTTCAAATGCTGTTTTGCCAGTTCAAACAATGGAAGCATCCCTGCGAAAACAATCAACGTCGGAACCATATGGATTCCAAAGAAATTAACGAAAAACCAGAAACGAGGAGGAGTTTC
The DNA here is from genome assembly GCA_045600845.1 of Lachnospiraceae bacterium. Classification (GTDB taxonomy): domain Bacteria; phylum Bacillota; class Clostridia; order Lachnospirales; family Lachnospiraceae; genus RGIG5612. The sequence continues at coordinate 24,589 of JAZRYR010000041.1, forward strand.
TTCACGGTATTTTCGGTATCTCCAGTCTTCATAAGAGAAGTCTGTAAATACTTCCATCCAGTTTCCTGTCAGCCGAATCGCCCAAAGGAGGAATACCGCCAAAAAAATAATATGCGCGATACTCCATGCTTTTTCTACGATAAATAACCAGATAATCATTACTAACGGTGCAACGGACCAATAAGCATCATAGACGCTGGAGTTATGAAACAAAACAGAAAAAATATATACAAGGATTGTTGCTATCACATCAAACAGAAAGAACTTCAGAATCGTAGCTTTCACCCATAAACACGCAAAAAAACCGGCTACGAAAGCCAAAAGATAAACACCCAATAAAACCATCAAATCTCTTGTTTTTTTCATTTTCTCTTCTCCTCGTCGCTTTTTCTCTTTTCCTGACTGATCCGCATAAGAACCAAAATCAAGGCACTGCATAATATCGCTAAAATTAAATAAATCATTTTTGACGGACTCTACCGGAGCCAAAAGGCTCCGGTAATTTTCCTTTTCATTTCTTCGGTTGTCCAGGCAGATTTTTCAGCGTCCCACCAACTGACCCGGAAGTACCAGTTTTTCTTTCGGCGGAAAAGTCTTATCAAACGCGTCCACTTCTGTAGGGTCCACATAATAGCCTTGTGGAGTCTGATAAACACCGGTCACATCATCCAGATATCCCGGAATCAGTTCCTTGCATAGGAAGAAGGATGCGTCCGCGCCATCCGGAAGACCGTGATAACGAATACCAAACTTGCTGGCATAATCAAAACCACAGTGACCATAAAAACCAATGTTGCCTTCAAACAGAACGGCGCCGAAGCCCATTTCTGTCGCTTTTTCCAGACAGAAATCCAACAGTTTCTTTCCGTAGCCCTTTCGTTTCTGTCCCGGCGTAATTCCAATAGGTCCCATGGTCAGAATCGGCAGGATTCTTCCGTCATCTGCTTCAATGATGGTTTTCATGAACATGTTCTGGCCGATGATTTTTCCTTCCTGCTCCATCACGAAATCCAGTTCCTTCACGAATGCCGGATCATCCCGCAGCACATGCATAACATAATGCTCGTTGCAGCCCGGATGATAAACATTCCAAAACGCCTCACGAATTAAAAACTCAACTTCTCTGTAATCTTCTTCTCTTTCTAACCGAATGATGTAGTCATTTTTATTCATTATTTTTCCTCCTGAAAATTGTTGACCTTCAATGCTGGTAGCGGGAGGTTTGTTTGATTGTCCGCAAACCTCCCGGTCAGCCAACAATCTCCATTGTGTTGTTCTTTCTCAAAAAGCACTCTCCTAAAAATAAAAATATGAATCAAGCCTTACGGCTGGATTTCCTGTTGATATACTCGTCGATGCCGCTTTATTCCGATATCTTTTTACGCAATCAGGCAATACAAAAAGCCGGAAATTCCCGCCAGAATCGCAACTCCGATAGTGATTGCGATTTCCAGTTTTCGCCGGGTTGCATAGATTCCCAAAAGTTCCCTTAACAGGGCATTTGGCCAAAAGTACCATTTCGTTTTGGCTCCGATGCCTTCTGCTTTCAGCCCCACACTCGTCGCAAAAATTCCGCTGCGGAACACATGGAAATTTGTCGTAGAATAAATAACCTTTGCATCGGGATTCCGTGCATCTATGATTTCTTTGGAGAATTTCATATTCTCCAAGGTCGTTTTTGAATTTGTTTCCGGAAGGATATATTCTTCTGGGATGCCCTGCTCCAGCAAATAGTTGGTCATGGCCTGAGCTTCGGAAATAATCTCATCCGAACCTTTTCCACCTGAGGGGATGAAAATCGCAGTTTTTCCGGTAGCTTCCTTCTGTTCTTTCCAGAATCGAATTGCACGGTCCACTCTGCCCCGGATCAATGGATAAAGCGTTCCATCTTTTTTAATGGCACAGCCTAAAATGATAATATAGTCTTTGCCGTATTCGATTTTCCGATAAGCTGCGATAATGCCGGTGATAATCGACGCTGCCAGCATGTACTGAAATACGGTGAAACAAGCGCTGCAGATAGAATAAATAATGGCGATGGCATAATTGTCCCGTCCCATCTGTAGGTTCAGAACAAATAAAACTAAAACGACAGCTGTTCCGATAAACAGAAGAATGCCGGCAAAAATCCCATACATATTGCGTAGTTTTTTTCCTTCGTTTTTCATCAGAGAAATGTTGCTATGAGCCATAGCAATGGCGAAGGAGATTACAAACGGCGTTGCTACCAGCGTCAGAACCGTCATCGCGTTGCTGGTCAGCAAGGTCATCAATTTCACATTCAGATTTTTCAGCCACACCGTAACCATGACGGAGCAGAAGAAATATACCAAGAACACCGCAGCAAAAAACAGAATGCTGGCCCAGACAGTAATAGTTTTGTAAGAATAGTAGTCGTCTTTTTCTCTCTGTTTTTTTAACCACAGGAAGAAGATAAACATTAGACCGGTATAGATTGTGATGCCATAGTAAGACACCGGAAATCCTGCGTAATTGCTAAATCCTGCTCCAAGAAAAATCCCCTTCAGGCGATTTACCCGTATCGGCATTCCGATTTTTCGACCGGACGAATTCCCCTCAGCATCTTTAATTACATAACTTACCAGCAACGAAGCACTTCCTGGTTTTAACGCATGGATTTTAATCCGGGTGGAATCGTCTCCAATCTTAAGGTCTGAAATTTCGATGATATCTGACCCATTTTCAGAAACCTCCACATATTCTCCGCTTGTATCTTGCGGAGCAAGTTCTACCTTCACATCCGTAATTCCATTATTCGTCCCATGATCCAGATATATAGAATAAGATGTGCTCACAAGGACAGAAATTGTCCCAAAAATCACGAGCATCACCAAAAACGTTACAATTGCAAATATTATCGGATGGTTTTTAATTCGTTCTTTCATGAGTTTTCAGCATCGCCTGCCAAAGTCTGTTTATCATAAAAATCATATAATGCTATGTTAAAAGTAAAAAGTATTTCTGATAAGAGTATACCACAAATTTAATAGCAATCGTGCCTTCTTTTAATTGGGAATCTCCGACACAATACCTTTTTCTACAAAAAATCACACTTGTGTACCTCAGCCTACCCATCCCTCGACAGAATATTACGGTTGTGTACCAGGATCTTCTATACTTCAGATAAAAACACACGGTTATGTACACTTTTTTACTTTTTTCATGTACACAACCGTGATTTTTAAGTTTTATCTTAATTTGTACTGGTACACAACTGTGATTTTTTGTCTCAGTTAAATTTATACTGGTACACAACCGTGATTTTTTGTCTCAGTCAAATTTATACTGGTACACAACCGTGATTTTTTGTCTCAGTCAAATTTGTACTGGTACACAACCGTGATTTTTTATTTTTCAATCACCGTGAAACGTAGGATAGCCTTAAACAGGTCCCCATCTATCGCTACATTCAGGCTTCCATTCTGGAGCTCGGCCATACTCTTAGCGATGGACAGTCCCAGACCGTTTCCTTCCGTATTTCTGGAAGAATCTCCTCGGGTAAACCGCTCCATCAGTTCCTCTTCGGACATGTTCAAAGCTTCCCTCGAAGTATTCTTAAACGTAATAACTGCGTCCCCGGCGATTTTCTCTAATGATAAATACACTCGGGTTCCCGGCTGGGCATATTTGCTGATGTTATTCATCAGATTATCGAAGATGCGCCACATTCGACGGCCATCAGCCAAAATCTTTACCGGTTCCTCCGGAATCTGCGTAACTAAAGTCAGTTCGGATTTTTCCATTTTTCCTTCATACTCTCCCCCTGCCTGCTCCAAAAATATGGACGCATCACAAGGAGCTAAGCATACATCCAGATTTCCTGTGGAGGCCTTTGATGCTTCCACTAGATCTTCCAATAAACGTTTTAATTTTTCCGACTGTCTTACCAGAACTTCGGAATAATCCTTAATCACCGGATTATCGCAAGGCTCCACGTTAATGAGAGAAGCATAATTGATGATGGAAGTCAGTGGCGTTTTAATATCGTGAGAAACATTGGTAATGAGCTGGGTTTTCATGCGTTCACTCTTCATACGCTCATCCACAGCTACTGCCATGCCTTCGGCTATGCTGTTCAGATTTTCCGCATGATTCTTAAAATCTCCAATCATGCCTTTCTTATCTACTACATACTCCAGATTTCCGGTTGCCAAAGCTTCCCCGCCCTTCTTCAGGCGTTTAAAACATACAGCAACATAAATGGCCAGACCAAGAATGACCAATTTTTCCAGAATAGCAAAACCTACGAACCCAGCTGGGTACCAATCGCAGATTCCAAAGGTTGCAATCAGCTCGGCCAGTGCAATAGCCGCTACCATCAATGTCGCCTTCCATGCAACCGGCAGACTTTTTGCCAGCCATTGAAAGAACCGGCCAATCAGTTTCATCAGTCGCCAGATGATGGTGTTCTTAAATAAGTTGTGCTGCTTGATCCGGGCAGCGATGCTCATAGCCAATCCGATCAGTAAAGGAACCGCTATCAGGAATAGGATGCCTCCGACAATCAGCGTTGTCACAATTCCGATGGAGGTATATCCGATTGCCATAAACAGCCAAAAACCGCCTACAAATCCCAAACAGTAAAGCGCCAATAATACATCCAACGGCACTTTATTCAGAACACCTGGATGAAGTCCGTCGCTGTTTGGCCGTCGCGCAGATACGCATAGCAACAGGATAAAAGTAACCAGCATAAGAAGAGCTGCCACCGCTCCGATGACATATACCCAATACCTCAGGGAATATTCCATGTGGGTCCAGACTTCAATCCGGTGAATTTCCTTTGCGTACCAAGTGCCGGGAACAACGGACACTCTTACTACGTAATCGGCCCAGTCCTTATCCGTTTCATTCGACCAGTTCCAGTTGTCATAGATGATGGTGTTAACGGTGCCGCCTCCCATATCCACCTCGTTCGCCATAAACCCATACTCAAAGGTAGCTTTTGGGTCTAATGCTTTTTCCGACTGAAACAGGCGCTTTCCCTCCTTATCATAGATTTCATAAGCAAAAGAATAATACTTTTCCTCCGGATTTGACAGTAAGTTGTTCAGAATGCTGTGGACTTCCGGATAGAGATAAGTCCCGATTTTCTGGGTGATAATTTCTTCTTCTGTGTCAGAATAGAAATCCACGTTATTACTGTAGGAATCATCATAGGCTACAATCCAGCCCAACACGCTGCAGACAAAGACCAGAGCCGCCAATGTGCAAACAATATATAATGTTATTTTTCCGGCAAGGGACCGTAAAAAATTCTTCATGATCTGCGTTCCTCCATGAACTTATATCCCTGTCCAAACAGAACCTTTATGTAACGCGGCTCCGATGGATTAATTTCAATCTTCTCTCTCAGGTGGCGGATATGAACCGCTACCGTGTTGTCGGTTCCGAAAGGTTTTTCCTTCCAGATGGTCTGATAAATATCTTTTGGAGAAAAAACCTTTCCTGGGTTTGCCATCAGCAGTTTCAGTATTTCAAATTCTTTTGGCGTTAAGGAGACCTCATCACCATCCACCTTTACGGTTTTAGCTGCATCATCCAGTTCAATTCCGCCAATAATAAAACTCTCTAGCTGCTGCAGGCCGCTCCCCAGCTTCAGATACCGTCGAAGTTGAGAGCGTACTCTGGCCGTAACTTCCAACGGATTGAACGGTTTTGTGATATAATCATCTGCGCCTACATTCAGTCCCAGAATTTTATCGGAATCCTCACTTTTTGCGGTCAATAGGATGATTGGCACATTGCTGATTTCACGGATTTTCGTCATGGCGGTGATGCCGTCCATGACCGGCATCATAATATCCATCAAGATTAAGTCTACATCTTGTTTCTCTACTGCGTCCAACGCTTCTTTTCCGTTTGCCGCTTCCGAAAGCACATAATCCGGATCTGACAAATAAATCTTCAGCGCATTTACAATGTCCTTCTCATCATCACAGATTAAAATGTTTGACATAACCGGCTCCTCCTTTGATGGTTTTATTTTACGATATTCCGCTGTTAATTATAAATAGGGAAATCTCTTAAGATTTGATTAAGATTTGGAACAAAACTTCCCATATTCATTTAGGAAGTCTTGTCCGCGTTTAAAAAGCAGGCATTTAAGCCTGCTCTTTCTTCCTTGGTTGCTTCTTTATTCCCATTATTATGGCCTTTGAAAAAGTAACATTAAAAGGATCTATCTGTTGATTTCATAAGTATCCCTTTCGATTCTTAAATCATATTCTTTTGTTTCTCCCTCCGGAGCTACTACGATCAATTTTGTTTTACCGCGTTTCTTAAAATCCCCGCGAACCACATAGGTTCCGGCGGAATCCTCAATATAGACCTCCCCATATCTACGATCTTTTAAATAGACCTGACATTCACCAGAAAGTTTTTTATTGTCCACTTCGCTCAGTATTTCCGTAGAATATCGATACGGATTCAACAACACGAATATCAGAATACCGATAATAATTGCGCTGCTGACGGCCACCCCTATGGCTTTGATTTTTTTGTTTGGGAACAATACCATCGGATACAGTATCATTACCACCCCGCAAAAAAAGCAAACTAACAGGTAAAATGGCCAGCTGAAAGTAAAATAGCTTAAGTAAGTTTTAAAGCTATACGCCGTAAGCACAATCATTGGCAATAGGATGAGATAACCCCACCATTTTCCTTTTTTTATGTAATATCCGATGAATCCCATCGGCAGACATAAGACCGTCCAGATTGCCCAAGTCCTGTAATATTGGAAAACCTGCCACCCCTGAGTGCGAAAAGGCACTTGTATTAAATATACAAGGGGTTGGCTGATTAGGAAAAACACAAAGCATTTTAATGCTGCGTCAATATTGGACGTCGCATTCATTATGATAAAGATTCCAAATAATATCCATACTTCAAAAGAAACGGCGATGGTATGGAAGGATGTATATTCCAGCTGAGGGATTAAAGCCATTGCAGCCGTATATCCTCCGGCGATTAAGGCAAACAGAATTAACTTTTTCCAGGTTAAATTTATCCCACCAAATAATTTTTTAATTTTCTTCATAGACGCCGCCCTCTCTCGATTTAGGTAAAACATTCTTCCTCAATAATGAGAGTTTTTCTGTTATTAAGGTAGCATTTCCCGATTTCAAATTCAATATTTTCCCAGCTTGTCATGTTTTCTCTGTTTAGGACGACATCCTTTTGTCTCATGGAATTGAACATATCCCCATTGAAAAGAATGCGTTTTTAAGGTAGAATTTTATTAACGATAATTAATATTTAACAACCAGGAGGAACAAAAATGGCAAAATGGGTTTGTAAAGTTTGTGGCTATGTACACGAAGGAGATGCTGCTCCGGAAAAATGTCCAATCTGTGGAGCTGCAGCTGACAAATTTGAAAAAGTGAGTGACGGAGAAATGACATGGGCTGCTGAGCATATCGTAGGCATCGGCAAAGAGGCTCCCGAAGAAATCATTTCCGGTTTAAGAGATAACTTCAACGGCGAATGCTCTGAAGTAGGTATGTACCTTGCTATGTCACGTGTTGCATTCCGTGAAGGCTATCCGGAAATCGGTTTATATTGGGAAAAAGCTGCTTTTGAAGAAGCAGAACATGCAGCAAAATTTGCTGAGCTTTTAGGCGAAGTGGTAACCGATTCTACAAAGAAGAATCTTGAAATGAGAGTTGAAGCTGAAAACGGCGCAACCGCAGGAAAAACTGATCTTGCTAAGAAAGCAAAAGAACTTGGCTTAGACGCTATTCATGACACTGTTCATGAAATGGCTCGCGATGAAGCAAGACACGGCAAAGCATTCAAAGGCTTATTAGAAAGATACTTTGGCTAAGAAGCAACTTTCGTGCAAACGCTTATAAATAAAGCATTTTTAAAGAGGATGGGACTGAACCTATCCTTTTTGTTTTTTCTAAAAAAAGATGTCCTTTTTTAATCTTTTGTATCACTTTTTGTATCACTTTTTTCGGTTTTCAAATACCCCAAAAACAAGTATGTATCACTTTTTCATAAATCATAATAAATCTTTATTCATAGTTTTACAAGAATCAACATCGTAGAACATCTGCTGCCATATTTGAGCATCTTTTTAAATCAAATGAACATCAAAACGCATCATAGGGTTTATGTTAAGACTTTATATGAATAAGAAAACAGTAACACTTACAACAGAACAATACAAAGAAATCATCCAAACAATGCGAGAAGGTGGATGCGGTTTTAGAGGTAATGACAGAATAGCAACCGCACTTGTTCTTGAAGCGAACCTTGGAATAAGAATCGGAGACATCTTAAACTTGAAGCCTTCTGACATTCTCTTGGATGGAGACAGATACAGATTAGAAATTGTTGAGCAGAAAACACAAAAGAAAAGAGTTTTCACAGTTCCTCTTGTTATTTATCAATACATCGAAAACTATTGTCTTAAAAACAACATTAAAAGAAATGAATTACTCTTTCCAATTACTGAGCGTGCTGTCCAGAAGCAACTAAAAATTGTTTGTGAATATCTTGGCTACGAGAATCTAAATATTGGGACACATAGTTTCCGCAAATACTTCGCAACATCAATTTATAAAGATAACGGTTATGACATCGCCTTAGTTCAAAGATTACTTCAACACAGTTCCGCTTCTATAACTCAAAAATATATTGGCATCGAACCACAAAGAATTGAAGAAGCGATTCTAAATCATACAGATTTAATTTAACAAAAAAACTCGGCTAATTTGCCGAGTTCTTTTCTTAAACTTTAATTCAAAAAAAGCATTATTAGTGGTGACCCCAGCGGTGATATGTACAAAACCACTTTCCATCCATATACCAAGCAGCAGGTTTAGCGCATACCCAACACAGACGATTTCTTTTACCAAGTTTTACATCTTCAGATGATTCAACTTCATTTTCAGCGTTTCCTCCAGAAATGTCTTCCAATATTTCTTCATTGCATTCTGTTTTTTTTAATTCTTCCATGTTTTCAATCCTTTCTTTGAAAATTATATTTTCTATATTAGATTATACGATTAATATATATAAAAGGACAATCATTATCTCTCTCATTTATTTTCAATGGTGTATATTCATAACCGCCAAAAAGAGACGGTGTTGAATAATTTGTGCAGGAACCGTATGATATGGCATTTGGAAAATAAACAAATCCAGAAAAGCTTTTGTTCAGTTCTGGCTTTTCCGCAAAAATATAAGGAACAAACCCGCTGACAGCACGGTCCAGCATCATTACTATTACATTTTTCCCATTTTTGCTGAAGTGTAAAATACGATCCGCTTCGTAGTCCGACACCGCTTCCTTTCCATTTTCTTCAATAATCCGTTTGATTTCTTTTATCTGAGAGGTTGTTTTGACGGTATTAATAGCCGACAATGCGGCGGTTCCAATACATAATGCACATAACAGATATGGAACAATCTTTGCCGCTTTTTTTTGCAGGAGCACTGCTGCCACAGCCAATATTATAATTACGACAAGATTGAGCAATATCTCCTTTACGGAATAAGTCGGCACATTATCAAAAATCAGCAAGGTAGAAAGATTTCCTAAATTTTTGCCAAAGAACAGATAATCTGTCGTGCAAACCAGGGATAGTATCCATAGTGCATAAGAAAAAATGGTCCTACCCTTATTATTCCCCAGATAATAAAAAACATTCATCCAAACAAGAAAATATCCCATGCTTACCGACAGACAATGAACAACAAGAGTTGCCGGTTCATTTATCTTACCTACAAACTCTGCCGGGCTGGAAGAAATAACCGTTATTGGAATCAAAATACCAAGCAGAATCGTTAATACAATTCCACCGAGCAGGAAAACGGAATACTTCGGTTTTTCATATATCTTTTTTTGCTTGCTCCGTTTTGGAAGCAGCATGGAAATCGTCGGAATATTAAACAGAATAAATACAAGCGCAGCTACTGCCAGTGCTTTTTTCTTCCCGACTTGAGTCATGGAAACTAACACCACCGCAGAAATCAGGCCTAGAACAGACAGTACAATATTCAATACTTTTCTGTTCTTGATCAACTTCATGAAAACATTTTTCAGAACGGAAAAAATTTGATTTAAAGTCCAGTAAAATACCAGTCCGGATGGACTGTTATAAAGAAGTACTAAAAAAACTGCCGCGATTCCATAGGTCTGAATCTTATCACGAAGAGGAAATCCTCTCAGATAAATATACCCGGAAACGACATTGATCAATGTCATAATAATTGGCAGAATATTGATTCCAAGAGCCCCTATATGTATTAACTGGTCCGGGGCGCCAAGGTCCCTAAAAAATAAAAAAGAAGAGCCTTTTAACAAATGCTGATTGGACAGATAATGGTACGCTGCAATAAAAAAAGGAACTTGAAGCAACAGGGAGAAAGAACTTCTCAAGGCATAGATCGGTTTATAGTTTTGCTGGCGATAATAGGCATTTAACATCATATACCTCTCATCCCCTTTAAAAGTCTGTTTAATATTAGCAATCGAAAGAAAAGTCATACTGCCCGCGCTATTTCTGGGTAGAACGGTCCACAGGACTCTAATAGATCATAATTCCACAGACTGCTGCAATGACAATCAGCAAGATTGGTGAGATTTTCTTTTTGAATACTTTCGGTGCAATCTTCACCGGAAAATAAAGAAGGACTGCCAGGAAAATCGTCAATAGTAAAGTCTTCCAATCAAAGCTTCCAAAAGAAGCCGGAAAGATGTTGCTGAGAATCATATAAATACCCATGGCCAGCACAATTCCGATAACGCATGGTTTCAAGCCGCCTAAAACTGCCTGAACATATTTATTTTTCAGAGCATTCTTCAGTAGCACCATAACTAGTAGGATGATTACGAAGGCCGGAAGGATTACTGCAAAGGTTGCCAGAAGAGCTCCTAAGATTCCGCCCTGAGTATTCCCCACATACGTCGCCATATTAACCATAATCGGTCCCGGTGTGCTTTCGCTGACGGCAATCATATTCGATAGAGTCGCATCGCTCATCCATCCATAGGACATGACCACATCTCGAATCAGAGGAATGGCACCATAAGCCCCACCAAAGGAGAACAGTCCGACTTTCAGAAAACCGATAAAAAGGTTTAAATATATCATCAGACACTACCTCCTTTCTTCGCCAGATTCTTATGAATCAGAAAGACTGCCACGCTTACTGCAGCTGCCATAAGCATCAGCACGATGGAAGAGAATTTTAATGAGAAGAAATTAACTGCCAGCATAATCAGACATGAACCACACATAATACCGATCGGCAGAGTTTTTTTATTCATTTTCTTTATCATATTAATGGCTGCATCCAGAATTAAAATTCCTACTGCTGCCTTGATTCCCATAAATGCCTTTGCAATCCAGGCAATCTGAAGGAAGTTGTCCAGAAAGAGGGAAATAATATAAATGATGACAAAAGAAGGAAGCACTACGCCAATAGTCGCAGCGCAGGCCCCTAAAAAGCCCCGTTTCTTGTAGCCTACATAGGTCGCACAGTTAATGGCAATAGGCCCCGGAGTAGACTCCGCAATAACGGTAATATTCATCATTTCATCATGTGTGATCCATTTCTTTCTTTCCACGCAGTTATTGTCAATAATGGAAATCATGGCATAACCGCCGCCGAAAGTGAACAGCCCGATTTTTGCAAATATCAAAAAGATTTCCAGTAATACCGGCATATCCGTCTCCTATAAAAAGTCAAACAGTTTTCAAGCTGTCTGTCTGTATTTTTCTCGTATCATCAATTCTGGATTGAACTCTGTTTGTTCATTCAACATTGCAAATACGATTCTTGCTACTTTTCTGGTTAGAGCTATTATTGCTC
>JAZRYR010000042.1:0-21284 GCA_045600845.1 Lachnospiraceae bacterium
TGGCAAAATCCCCATAAAATGACCTTTTAGCAAAACTATGGTGGCTATTCCACCGCAGAAATTGAACTTTCATAATTTCAGACAACATTTAAGCCAAAATCGATGTCTGAAATATTGCATATCATCTATTTTCCGACATCCATTAAAAAAACAATGTCTGAAATATTGCATATCGCATAATTTCAGACACCATAATCAAGAATGTCTCATTCTCTTGACCTCTCATTTCAAATTTTATTCTTCCATTTATACTGTCAGATCTTTTCTCACAAAATTCGTAATTGCAAAAGGCTCCTTCTCTGGGAGGCCATATTTTTCTTTGCCTAATTCAATACTTCTGCAAAGAAAAACAATATTTTTCGCTAGAGTACGGATGGTAGCCAGACCTTCTGCATCACTTGCAGCTTCTCCTGGCAGCTGGCCATGTACACTGTTCCAGTATCTGCTGGATGCTACCGGCATACTGCTGATGGTAAAATATTTGTTCAGTTCATCAAAGGTAGCAGAAAGTCCACCTCTTCTTGCTACACATACGCTTGCACCAACCTTACCGGTTTTATCAAAACCAGAAGCAAAGAATAAACGGTCAAGGAAAGAAATCAAAGTGCCATTTGCAGAAGCATAATATACGGGACTGGCAATAACCACTGCATCGGCTGCCTCAAATTTCGGCAGACATTCGTTGACAATATCATCGGTAACGCATTTATGCTCCATATGACAGCTGCCGCATCCAATACACCCACGGATGGTCTTATCACCGATCATAATGGTTTCGTATTCAAAACCCTCTGCTTCAAATATCTTTTCCATTTCCGCCAAAGCAATGGCTGTGTTGCCATTTTTATTAGGGGAACCATTAAATATTAAAACCTTCATAACATCCTCCTTATTTTGCCTTGTGATTCTTATATTTTAATCTTGCCATAGCGCGTGCAAGTTCACTTTGAGCCATTTTATATTCAAGAACGCTCTGTTTTTGGAGTAATTCCTCTTTTGCTCTTTCTGCCGCCCTACGTGCTCTATTTTCATCAATTTCTTCCGGCAATTCCACAGAATCAACTAAAACCAGGACGGAACTGTTCTCCACCTTCAGAAGGCCGGAAGTAACAACTGCCTTTATTTCGGTTTGTCCATGAAAAGCTTCGGAGGCCGGAATCCGCATGGTCAGTTCTCCCGGAACGATGGCGCAGATCATGTCTGCACGACCTGCCAGAATCCCAATAAGTCCATCAGCTAAAGGAACCTGAATGCTTTCGCAAGGTCCCTCATAGAAATCTCTATCTGCAGCTAATAGTCTTAAATCAAAAGTTTTCATTTATTACATCTGTTCTTTCAGCATTTTTTCTGCTTTTTCTTTTACGTCTTCCAGGGTTCCTACATTGTAGAAAGCACCTTCCGGATATTCATCCATTTCGCCGTTTACAATCGCCTTAAATCCACGGATGGTCTCTTCCACAGGAACATAAATGCCCTTCATTCCTGTAAACTTCTCTGCCACATGGAATGGCTGAGCCAGGAAACGCTGAATTCGACGAGCCCGGTTTACAACCAGCTTATCTTCTTCCCCTAATTCATCCATACCCAAAATAGCGATAATATCCTGAAGTTCGCTATACTTCTGAAGAATCTCCTGAACACTTCTTGCGGTGTCATAATGCTCCTTACCAACTACATCTGCTTCCAAAATACGGGAAGTAGAATTCAAAGGATCTACAGCCGGATATATACCCTGTTCTGCTATTTTACGGCTTAATACAGTGGTTGCATCCAGATGGGAGAAGGTCGTAGCCGGAGCAGGGTCAGTTAAGTCATCCGCTGGAACATAAACAGCCTGAACCGATGTTACGGAGCCATTTTTCGTAGAAGTAATTCTCTCCTGTAATGCCCCCATTTCCGCTGCCAAAGTCGGCTGGTAACCAACTGCAGAAGGCATACGTCCCAGCAAGGTAGAAACTTCCGATCCTGCCTGAACGAAACGGAAAATATTATCTATGAATAAAAGAATGTCTTTATGTTCATGATCACGGAAATACTCTGCCATGGTAAGACCCGTAAGACCTACTCTCATACGGACACCAGGAGCCTCATTCATCTGTCCGAATACTAAAGCGGTTTTATCAAATACACCACTTTCCCGCATCTCATTCCATAAGTCGTTACCTTCACGGCTACGCTCACCAACACCGGTGAAAATAGAATATCCACCGTGTTCCATAGCTACATTATGGATCAGTTCCTGGATCAAAACGGTCTTGCCAACACCAGCGCCACCAAAAAGTCCGATTTTTCCGCCCTTTGGATATGGCTCTAAAAGGTCGATAACCTTAATACCGGTTTCCAAAATTTCGATAGATGGCATCTGTTCCTCAAAGCTTGGAGCTTTTCTATGGATGGTCCATCTTTCATTTTCCTCCGGAATCGGCTCACCGCCGTCAATGGTTTCTCCTAATACATTAAAAAGACGGCCTAAGGTACAGGTTCCTACCGGAACTTTGATACCGCTACCGGTAGCAGTAACTTCCAGGTTTCTGCGTAAGCCTTCGGATTCGGACAACATGATACAACGCACCTTGTTGCTTCCGATATGCTGGGCAACTTCCATTACCTTTTTCTCGCCGTTAATTGTAACGGTTAATGCTTCTTTAATTTTTGGCAATTGTTCGTCAAAAGTGACATCAACAACAGAACCGGATACTTCTACAATCTTGCCTGTCATTAATATTTCCTCCTAATTGCTGTTTTTGGCCTTTGCCAATTTCAGGCTTTTCGCGCCTGCCGATACTTCGATAATTTCCTGAGTGATAGCCCCCTGACGGACATGGTTATACTCCAGACTCAATCGGTCCAGAATATCCTGTGCATTCTGCGTTGCCCGGTCCATCGCCATCATTCTTGCGTTCTGCTCACTGCAATAACTATCAATCAATGCCGAATAAATATATCCGGTAATATAATTTGGAATTAAATGTTCTAAAACTTCCTTTTGAGAAGGGAAATACTCAAAATCATCACCTTTTTCTGCATCTTCCGTCTCAAAATGAGAGCGGTGCAGTGGCAATAAACGGGATAATTGTGCCGTTGGATTTAAGCCATTTCCGAAGTCTGTATAAACCAGATAAACTTTCTTGAAATATCGGCTTAAATACGTTTCCACTAAAAAGTTGGAAATTTCCCTTGCCCGGTCCATGTTTGGATTCTGAGCCGTATATAAGAAACTCTTTGAAATCGAATGGCCATGGCTTTCAAAGAAATTCCGGCCATACTCTCCGACAACAAACAGCTCGCAATCTTCATGCAATTCTAATAATTTCAGAGTTTCTTTTATTACATTCTGGTTATAGGAACCAGCCAGTCCTTTATCCGCGGTAATTACAAGAATTGCATATTTTCCCGATTTAGAGAAATCTTCGCTGGAGTCATCCAATCCTTCCGGTAAAAAGAAGTCGCTGTCAATATGGTCAATCGTACGGAAAATACGCTCTATTTCGCCTTTTAAGGTCTCAAAATAAGGACTGGTATTTGTCATATCCATTCTTGCTTTTCTCAGCTTTGTAGACGCAATCAGATACATAGCGTTGGTAATTTTCTGTGTATCTGTTACAGACCCTATTCTATTTTTTATTTCTTTAGCATTAGACATAGAATTTTTCTGCGAAATCCTTTGCGTATTTTATGACCGTTTCTTTTTCTTCTTCTGTGAATACCCCATTGCCATCAATCGATGCACAAATAGATGCATACTCACTTTCAAATCCAGCTAACAGTTCCTGATTGAAGCGGTAAACGTCATCCATTTCAATTTTCTGCATGGAATGAGCCAGAGAAGAAAGAAGAATGATTACCTGCTGATGAAGACTGTATGGCTTGTACTGTGGCTGAATCAACATTTTCATCAGTCCCTGCCCATAGGTCAGCTGATTCTTCGTCGCATCGTCTAAGTCACTGGAGAACTGGGTAAATACTTCCATCTCGCGGAACTGGGCCAGATCCAGACGAAGAGTTCCTACCGCCTTCTTCATAGCTTTCGTCTGAGCATCTCCACCAACACGGGAAACAGAAAGACCAACGTTTACTGCAGGTCTCTGTCCGGAGAAGAATAAATTACTTTCCAGATAAATCTGTCCATCGGTGATGGAAATAATGTTTGTAGGAATATATGCAGAAACATCATTATCCTGAGTTTCTACAATAGGCAATGCGGTAATGCTGCCACCGCCTTTTTCATCACTTAATCTAGCAGATCTTTCCAGCAGTCTTGAATGGAGATAGAAGACATCACCCGGATAAGCCTCTCGGCCTGGAGACCGGTCTAACAGAAGACTTATGGAACGGTAGGCAACTGCATGCTTGGACAAATCATCATAAATAATCAAGACATCCTTGCCCTTTTCCATAAAATATTCTGCCATAGCACATCCGGAATACGGAGCAATATACTGAAGCGGATCCGCATCAGAAGCATTTGCTGCAACAATAATGGTATATTCCATTGCGCCATGTTTTCTAAGGTTTTCTGCTAACTGCGCAACGCTGCTGGCCTTCTGTCCAATAGCAACGTAAATACAGATACAATCCTTTCCTTGCTGGTTAATGATTGCATCAATGGCGATAGCTGTTTTTCCAGTCTGACGGTCGCCGATAATAAGCTCTCTTTGGCCTCTTCCGATTGGGAACATGGAGTCGATGGAAAGAATACCTGTTTCCAATGGATGATTTACCGACTGACGATCAACAATACCAGGGGCTTTGTTTTCAATCGGACGGTAGGCTTCTGCTTTAATTTCGCCTTTTCCGTCAATTGGGGTTCCTAAGGAATCTACTACTCTGCCCAGATATCCTTCGCCGATTGGAACACTGGCTGTTCCGTTCGTTCTTCTTACGGAACTTCCTGCCAGAATTTCCTCGTCATCACCAAAAATAACGCAGCCAACGGTAGTCTCTGTTAAGTCAAGGACCATACCTCTCAAACCGCAATCGAATATGAGGATTTCGCCGTATTCGGCATTTTCCAAACCGGAAATACGGGCAATACCATCTCCTACGGTTACAACGGTACCTCTTTCGGAAGGAAGGGCTTTTACTTCCCAATCCTGTAAAGCACCCTTAATAAGGGGAATTAATTCTTTTCCTGAAAAATTCTCTTTACGGAAAGAACGGACAAACTGGTCATAAAGACCTTCTTTGCTCCAGTCATATTCTTCGGATCCAACGATTAATTTGAACCCATACTCCAAAGACTGGTCACTGATCCATTCCAGTTCCGTTTCTTCACCATATTTCTTTTTGAGAAAGCTAATAAATCTCTGTTTCTGCTCAGCAGAAGGAGCCTGTGCAGAATACAAAAAAGCTTTGTTATCTGTCATTTACTTTTCCTCTGCAGAATCTAAGAAACTATCAAAAGCATCCGATGTACTGTCAAAAATAGCCTTTTTGGCAGCTTCTTTTGCTAACTCTTCAATCTGATCGCCTGCTTCTGCAACGATTCTGTCTTTCTCTTCTTCCGCCTGTTTACGGGCTTTTGCCAGAATGAGTTCTGCTTCTGCTTTGGCTTCATCTGTTTTTGCCTTAGCCATAGCGTTCGCTTCATCCATAGCTTTATTCTTAATAGCAGCAGCTTCTGAGTCTACTTCCTGAAGTTTTGACTCATATTCTTCCTTTAAATCTTTTGCTTTATCCAGATTTTCTTTGGTCTGATCATCCAGTTCCTGATATCCGGCTTTTCTTTTATCCATAAAGTTTTTAACCGGTTTGTAAAGGACCAGATAAAGAACAAAGAACAGAATAGCAAAGTTCAGCAAATGAAGTAAAATCTGCTGAAAATCTATGTTCAGTGGTACTCCTGTCATTTTTATCTAACCGCCTTTACAATTAAAATTACAATACGAAAATAATCAGAATAGCAACGATCAATGCGTAAATAATTGCTGTCTCGATAAATACCAGACCTAACATTAAAGAGGTACGGATTTTTCCTTCTGCTTCTGGCTGTCTTGCAATACCGTCAATAGATTTTGTGATAGCCCATGCCATTCCAAAAGCACCTGCTGCTGCAGCAACACCGATTACTGCTGCTGCGGTAATAGCTTTTGTGCTCTTAAGAGTATCTGCTAATGGAGCGATAACTTCACCAGCTGCTACTGCTGCAACTTCGTCCGCCTTTGTTGTGATAGCAAGAACTACCATACAAAGAGCCAAAGCTGCTGCGATAATACCTAAAATTGTTATTGTTCTTTTACCAACCTTTGTCATTTTTATTTCCTCCTAAGTGAAAACACTTTTAATTATTTATATTTAAGCTCTTTCGGCTTTTATTTTCTTTTTCTTTTCTTTTGGAACTTTTACTTTTTTCTCCGATTTTTCTGTAACTTCACCGAAATAGGTAGATGCCAGCGTGGTCAAAACGTAAGCCTGAATCAAGGCATGAAGCAGGGTGAAAATAACACCTACAAAAACAGGAATTACATAACTTGTCAAAGTATAGTGGTAAACCAAATCCGTAACTAAAGCACCAGAAAGCAAGGCCCCAAAAAGACGGAAGCTCATGGAAATCGGAAGGGAGAATTCCTTCAGCGCTTTTCCAAGGCCCTTCAGACCATTCCGCGCAATACCTCCACCCATAATAACCAAAAAGGTAAGGCAGCCCATGGTAACCGCACCGTTAATATCTGCTAAAGGAGCTGGTAAGGCAATACTGGTTCCTAAAGTTGTCGGTGCCTGAAGACCGAACAATTCAAATAAGGTTCCTATACAGATATAGGCACCAGCCACAAAAATATATCCGCCGATAAATCCATGGCAATGAGGAGAATTCTCTTTCGCCATATTGGCAAATAATTCCACGCCCTGCTCTAACAGCATCTGGAATTTGCCTGGAATAATCGTGAATTTTGGAATAACAAAAATACGGATAACAATAGCTGCTACAATCAGAATTCCCGAAACAATGAATGCCGAAATAACCGCCGGGTTCACCTGTAATCCAAATAGATTAATCTTAAACGTTTCATGCAGTACTGCGTCCTTCATCGCAATGCTGATATCTTCGTGTGGTGATTCCGGCAATAGGTTTCCGGTAAGAATAATACCCACAATCAGAATTGCGAAGATAAAGGCGAAAATAATGATAAATCTAGTTTTTTTCTTCTTTTCCATTTCTTATTTCCTTAATCAAACAGAAAAATATTTGGGACAAATAAAAATATCTTGCAAGGGGTTCCTGCAAGATATTCTATACTCGTATGAGTCCCTTACAACCTATGAATTATACTCTTTTTATCGAAAATGTACACTTAAAAAAATCACGAAATAACAGTGTACCCTCAAGGTATTTTTTGGTTGTTTTTTATTTATTTAGCTGGCTGTAACTTCTGGTAAACTGCGCCAAAAATCTCATCTGCTTTATTTCCAGATTCATGAAGCATATTCAAAGCTTTTTCGTTTAAGCTTTCCGCATACTCTCTGTCAGCCATTCCTTTCGTATTAATGAAAATATTTAAGCTAGCTGCAAACATTGCGCTCTTGCAGATTGTAGCACCACAACCGGCATCACTAACTGCCAGGGCAGATCCTTTTGCTGCAAATTCCGCAATAATATCGATTGCCTGTGCACAGCATTCCATAATTTCCATAGGAACCTGGCAAGCGTCCTTTGAGCACTGCTCAAGAACTTCTGCCTTATGAGCTTTTTCCTCATCTGTTGTAGCCGGAAGGCCGTAAGCTTTTGATAATGGCTCAAATCCTGCAGCATCTTCATCAATGAGACTTAAGAACTTCTTCTGAAGATCGTCTGATTTCGCTTTCAGAGCGATGATTTCTTCTTCAACATCCGCATATTTCTTTTTTCCAACGGTTAAAGAACCAACCATATTTCCAAGAGCAGTTCCGATAGCGCCGCAAAGTGCTGCTGCACCGCCGCCACCTGGAACAGCTTCTTTAGAAGCTAATACTTCGATAAAATCAGGGAGAGTTTTCTCGCTAATGTTCATTGTAATCCTCCAAATATTTCGTAAAACCGAGTAGAAAAAATAAATCTGCCTACTCGATTCTATGTGCATTCATGTTTAAAAATAATCAGCGAGGACTTGCGAAACAAATCCTCGCTGACAAAATCAAAAGATAGATTAGAATAATCCGGAAATCTTTCCTGTGTTATCAACGTCGATCTTTTCAGCTGATGGAACTTTTGGAAGTCCAGGCATCTTCATGATTTCGCCGGTAAGAGCTACTACGAAGCCTGCACCTGCGGAAACGTTAACCTGACGGATTGTGATTCTGAATCCTGTAGGACGTCCAAGTTTTGTCTGATCATCAGTAAGTGAGTACTGAGTCTTAGCCATACATACTGGCATTTCGCCATAACCGAATTTCTCGAGTTCTTCGATTTCTTTAGCTGCCTTTGGAGCAAAGTCAACACCATCTGCACCATAAACTTTAGTTGCGATAGCTGTGATCTTTTCTTTGATGGAAGCTTTCTCATCATATGCAAACTGGAAGTTGTTAGGTTCTTCGCAAAGACGAATAACTTCTTCAGCTACTTCGATACCGCCTTCGCCGCCTTTTGCCCAAACTTCGCTCATCTTAACGTTAACACCGAGTTCAGCACATTTCTTTGTAACTAATTCGATTTCAGCGTCAGTATCGTTAACGAATCTGTTAAGAGCAACAACTGCTGGAAGACCAAATACCTTAGTAACGTTTTCAACGTGTTTCAGAAGGTTTGGAAGACCTTTTTCAAGAGCTTCAAGGTTTTCTTTACCAACGTCTGCCTTTGGAACGCCACCGTTGTATTTCAGAGCTTTGATAGTAGCAACGATGATAACTGCATCTGGCTGAAGTCCAGCAAGACGGCATTTGATATCGATGAATTTTTCTGCACCGAGGTCAGCACCGAAACCAGCTTCTGTTACTACATAATCACCAAAGTGCATAGCCATCTTTGTAGCCATAACGGAGTTGCATCCATGAGCGATGTTAGCGAATGGTCCACCATGAACGAATGCTGGTGTTCCTTCCAGAGTCTGAACCAGGTTTGGTTTCAGAGCATCTTTTAATAATGCTGTCATAGCGCCCTGAGCATTGATCTGGCCTGCTGTTACAGGTTCGCCTGCTCTGTTATATCCGATAACGATTCTTGCGAAACGTTCTTTAAGATCATCAAGACCGGAAGCTAAGCAGAATGCTGCCATAACTTCTGATGCAACTGTGATATCGAATCCATCTTCTCTTGTGTATCCGTTAGCTTTTCCGCCCATACCGTCTACTACATTACGAAGCTGTCTGTCGTTCATATCAACGCAACGTCTCCAAGTGATTCTTCTTGGGTCGATGTCAAGTGCATTGCCCTGGTAAATATGGTTGTCGATCATAGCTGCTAATAAGTTGTTAGCTGCGCCGATTGCGTGGAAGTCACCTGTGAAATGAAGGTTAATATCTTCCATTGGAACTACCTGAGCGTATCCGCCGCCTGCTGCTCCACCTTTAACACCAAATACAGGTCCTAAGGATGGCTCACGAAGAGCGATAACTGTCTTTTTGCCAAGTTTAGAAAGCGCATCACCAACACCTACGGTTGTAGTTGTTTTTCCTTCTCCTGCTGGAGTTGGGTTGATAGCTGTGCAAAGGATTAATTTAGCTTTCTTGCCATCTGGACGAGGCTGTGCTAATAAATTGTAATCAACTTTTGCTTTGTACTTTCCATAATACTCGATGTCGTCTTCTGTAAGACCAACTTTTGCAGCGATCTCTCTGATGTGCTGAGGTATAGCTTCCTGAGCGATCTCAATGTCTGATTTGAATTCTGCCATTTTTTTTCTCCTTTAATTTTTATGTGATTAATAATTTTTTTTCTTATATCTCTTAATGTCACCGATTTGATACAGTGACCCAAGGGCACAAATAATACCATCTTTTCCGGCTTTTTCAAAAGCCATGTCAACGGCTTCACCAATAGATGCGCAAGGAGTAGCTGCAATTCCCATGCCTTCATAAATCTTGGCAAGTTCCGTAGCTTCCAATGCTCTTGGATTATCCGGAGTAACACAAAGTACCTCTTTTGCTAAAGGAGCTACCTGGTTTACCATGTCCATATAATCCTTATCTGCCATAACGCCGAAGATAAAAGTTAATTTTTCATCCTTAAAGATATCCTTTAAGCTTGATGTGGTAGCCTTAATACCATGAGGGTTATGGGCACCGTCAACAATGAAAAGCGGATCTTTATTGATAACTTCAAAACGTCCAGGCCATTTTGTTTTTGCAAGACCATTGCGAACAGCATCATCTGAAATTTCATAACCTCTGTCTCTTAAAGCCTCAACTACTTTAAGGGCAACGGCTACGTTTTGCAGCTGATATCCACCAATAAGAGAAATACGCAGTTCGCCATATCCAGGATATTCGAAAGACTGATAGTCCACGCAAACACCGGTAAATTTAACATTTTCCGGTTCGGAGATGTACAGTCTGGAATTTACCTTCTTGCATTTTTCTGCAATAACTTCAGTTACTGATTCTACCTGCTTGTAAAGAACCGTACTGCAGCCTTCTTTAATAATGCCGGCTTTGGTAGCCGCGATTTTTTCGATAGTATCACCTAACTCAACCGTGTGGTCCAAGCCGATAGCCGTAATAACGGCAACTTCCGGACTATCGATAACATTCGTAGAATCCAGCTCTCCGCCCATTCCGACTTCGAAAACTACAATATCACAGGCATTTCTCTGATAATAAACCAAAGAGATTGCTGTATTCAGTTCAAACTCTGTCGGTTTATCTTCCATTGAATCAGCAAAAGGCCTGATGTATGAGGTGATTTCTGCTAATTCATCATCAGAAATGTATTCGTTGTTTATCTGCATTCTCTCATTGAAGACTTCAATATAAGGGGAGATAAAAAGTCCTACCTTTAATCCGGCTTCAACAAGTACAGATGACGTGAAAGCGGCTGTGGAGCCCTTTCCATTGGTTCCGCCAATGTGAACAAACTTCAGATCCTTTTGGGGATTTCCTAACATGTTCAGCAGAGTCCGGATTCTCTCCAGACCCAGTACGGAACCTTTCCAGTTAATACTGGCGATGTAATCTAAAGTTTCCTGGTAATTCATTTTTCTTTACCTAAATGCTTAAATTTGTTTTGTTTGTATGTGTTCCCAAATTTTGCACTTATTTTTGTACACCATAAAATATATCTTAAAATAGTTCTATTTTCTATAAACATCTTACACATTTTGGTACTATTATTTTCAAAATATTTTACAAAAAATAACGGTTTTTGTACGAAAATAAAGGACGTCTCCGAAGAGACGTCCTTTTATGCTTGATACTTTGAATTCGATACGCACGTAGCCTATCGGATTTTAAAATTCGTTAAGAATTAAACTAATGTCTTAGCTGCTTCAGCTGCTGCTGCTGCATCGTCTGTGTAGCAATCTGCACCGATTTCTTTTGCGAATTCTTCAGTAACAGGAGCACCACCTACCATGATCTTGAACTGTGCACGGTTTGGAGCTTTGTTAAGAGCTTCAACTGTGTCACGAAGTGATGGCATAGTTGTTGTTAACAGAGCGGAACATCCAACGATCTTAACTTCTGGATCTGCTGCTGCTTCAAGGAATTTGTCGATAGGAACATCAACACCAAGGTCAACAACTTCGAATCCAGCTGATTCGATCATCATGATAACGAGGTTTTTACCGATGTCATGAAGGTCACCAGCAACTGTACCCATGATCATTTTGCCGATTGTTGCGCTGTTGCCAGCACCGAGTTTAGGTTTAACAACCTCAACACCTTTCTTCATTGCACGAGCTGCTACTAACATCTCAGGAACGAAGATTTCGTTGTTTTTGAATTTCTCACCAACAACGCCCATAGCGTCGATCATACCCTTGTTAAGGATATCCATTGGTTCGATACCTTCTGCTAAGCATTCTTCTACTAAGCCAGGAACGATTTTTGCTTTACCAGTTTCAACTGCTGCAGCGAGTTCTTCAAGTTTTGACATTTTTACGTCCTCCTATAAGATTAAAATTTTTATATTAAGGCCGGAGCCTTATGGACAAATAATGGTTAATTATTTAATAGGTCCGAATAAGCCTTCTCTGTAAGCTGTGATGTATTCCATGCAGAAATCATCCATTCCAAGAAGAGCTTCTGTTGCCAAAACAGCACCCATAAGATCTCTGTTTGTAGGATCAAAGATCGCGCTGTCAAGACCAGCGTTCATAGCTAATACCATGAAGCAAAGGTTAACGATCTTTCTATATGGAAGGTTGAATGAGATATTAGAAACAGCACCGGTAACATGAATTGTTGGGTACTGCTCTTTGATGGAGCTCATTACAACACCAAGGTTTGCCATTGCATCATCTGTTGTGCAAAGCATTTCTACCAATGGATCGATGTGAAGACGGCTTGGGTCGATGCCATATTTGTTAGCTTCTTCCATGATATGAGCAAATACTCTTAATCTGTCTTCTGGAGTTTTTGGAATACCTGTGTCGTCGCAGCAAAGAGCAACACATTCCCACTCTGTATCAGCGATAACCGGGAAGATCTTAGCGATCTTGTCGCCTTCGCCGGAAACGGAGTTGATCAGACCAGGTTTGTTAACGAAAGGCATAGCAGCGATGATAGCGTCTGGGCTTGGGCTGTCGATAGCGATAGGAAGATCTGTAACTTCCTGTACAAGGTCGATGAGCCAATGAAGAGTCTCAACTTCGCCAACTTCTACAGATGCACATACATCGATGTAAGTAGCGCCAGCTTCGGTCTGTTTCTTAGCCAGATCTTTAATCCATTCGCCGTTCTTTTCTGCGATTGCTTTTGCAACTGATGGAATAGAACCATTAATTTTTTCACCAATAATAATCATTTTAAAATTTCCTCCTAAGTAAGTCTTAGAACACATACATACATGATGATTTTATAATACGTGTTCTTTGAATTCTATAATAATATTAAAACAAATTATAAAAATTATTCATTGTGGCGCTCATATTGAAAAGATTTTACAAAAAATCCCTTTTGAGGCCTCACTTATGCCCCTTAAAAATGTATGAAAGACCTGCGGTGGATATCCAGCATTCCATATTTCCGGATTGCTTCAATATGTGCCTTCGTTCCGTAGCCTTTATGGGATGCAAAACCATATTCCGGATACATCTTATCGTATTCATACATCATCCGATCCCTGGTAACTTTGGCGATAATGCTGCCTGCCGCAATACTGATGCTTTTCGCATCGCCTTTAATGATTCCTTCCTGAGGAATGGTAATTCCCGGAATCGTTACTGCATCCGCCAAGACAAAATCCGGCTGGGGATTTAATTTTGAAATTGCCTGCCGCATAGCTTCATAAGTAGCCTGAAGAATATTAATATCATCAATAACCGTGCTATCTATAATTCCAACGCCGACGCTAATGGCATTTTCCATGATGCGGTCATAGAGTTCTTCTCTTTTCTTTTCCGACAATTTTTTGGAATCGTTTAAGTAGAGAATTTCTTTTTTCGGATTATCAAAATCCAATATGACAGCCCCGGCAACCACGGGTCCGGCAAAAGGGCCTCTTCCGGCTTCATCGATGCCACAAATATAAGCACAGTCTTTATGACTGCGCTCATATTCTTTCATCGTTTCTATACGTTCTCTCTCTGCCTGAAGTTTTAAAAGCCTTTTTACTTCGGCCCCTTCTTTTTTTGTCATCTATGCAATGTCCTCATCTTTTATGTCTGCCAGGTCAACCGAAATCAACGTAGATACACCTTTCTCCTGCATCGTAATACCATAGAGACGATCCGCAGCTTCCATGGTTCCCCTTCTGTGAGTAATGATAATGAACTGTATATCTTTTGATAATTTGTGGAGATACTCTGCATAGCGGGAAATATTCGCATCATCCAAAGCAGCTTCAATCTCATCCAATATACAGAACGGTGACGGTTTCAGGTTCTGGATGGCAAACAATACCGCAATGGCCGTAAGAGCTTTTTCCCCACCGGAAAGCTGAAGCATGTTCTGAAGTTTCTTTCCCGGCGGCTGCGCAATGATGGAAATACCGGCATCCAGGATATCTACATCCTCTTCCAGTTCAATTTTTCCGGTACCACCGCCAAACATTTCACGGAACACTTTGCTGAATTCATCGCAGATCTTCTTGAATTCGGAATTGAACTGAATTCTCATCTGTTTATCCAGATCTTTAATAATCTTAACCAGGTCCGCTTCTGCTTTCAGCAAATCTTCATACTGTCCGGACAAGAAGGCATGCCGTTCACTGACTTCTTTGTATTCTTCGATGGCACCAACATTAATAACACCCAGGCCTTTAATTGCCGCCTTGATTTCATTGATACGGTCCCTCATCTCCCTGGCATCTGTAAGATTTTCATCCCTTAATCCCAAAGCATTGTTGTAAGTGAGTTCATATTCGTCCCAAATATAGCTGGACCGGTTTTCGAAGCGTTCTTCCAGTTTTTCCCGGGAAGAAGAAAGACGAATCAGTTCTTTTTCCAGCTCGGCAACCTTTTCTGCATACTCTTCCCTTTTATCAATAAAGCCTTTATGTGAGCCTGCCTGTTTTTCTTTCTCTGCAGAAAGTTCTTCCAATTCTTCGGATAAAGCCTTCCGGTCTTCCTCCGCCTGGCTCAAAGTGTTTACGATATTTTCAATTTCTGCTTTCTTATCTTCCGCATCCTTTAAGGAATTTTCTTCATTTTTCTTAAGTGTAGCTCGATCGTTATTGAGTTTTTCCAGCTCGTTTTCCAGACGAATGATGGTATTGGTCAGGAAGCTGTTCTGTTCTACTAATCTGGAATTATCCACTTTCATATTCTGCGCCAGAAGAAGCTGTTCTGCTTCTACCGTTCTCAGGCTGCTCTGCTTCTCTTCCAATTCCAGAATCACATTATTAATTCTTTCATTTTCTTTCTGGTTGGCATCCAGTTCATCGTTTAAGGAAAGGTTCTCGTTATTGATGGAACCAGTCTGTTCTTCGATGGCCTCGCTTTCTTTATTGACATTTTTAAAGTCATCGATAATTTCCGCCTGCTTTTCATTTGCCTGTTCCAGATTAATCTTTATGGTATTCAGATAAATCCTGCTTTCCTGAAGAATCGCCTTAGTATCGGAAAGTTCGGATTCCAGTATGCCCTTTCTTCGTTCTACCAGTTCAATCTTCTTTTCCAGGTTTGCCTGTTTATCGCCTAACTCCTTAACAGAAGTCTCCAGTTCTTCAATTTCTCTTCTTCTTCCTAAAAGATTGGATTTATTCTTAAAAGCACCACCGGTTAACGCGCCACCCCGGTTTAAAAGTTCTCCTTCCAGCGTAACGATAATCAGCGAATAATTATATTTCCGCGCAATACGGATGGCATTGTTAATAGAATCGACAACGACAATTCTTCCCAGGAGATATTTTGCTACGCCTTCATATCTTTCCTCGACATTTACAAGAGAACTTGCCAGGCCTAACACCCCGTTCTCGTCCAGAACATCGGTATTCTTAAATTCTGTACGGCCGGTAACCGCTTTCAAAGGCAGGAAAGTGGCTCTTCCTAATTTGTTTGCCTTCAGATACTCAATGGCTTCTTTCGCCGTATTTTCCGTATCTGTAACGATATTCTGGATGTTTCCGCCTAAGGCCGTTTCGATTGCAATTTCGTATTTCTTATCTACTTTAATGATATCTGCAACAACGCCATGAATCCCGCTCTTCTTTTCTTTCAGCTTCATGACCTCTTTAATGCTGCTGCCATATCCCTCATACCGTTCGGTAATATTACGCAGGGAATCCAACTTCGCTTCATTCGTAATCTTCAGTTGTTTTGCAATACCCAACTGACGGTTGCTGTCCGCAATTTCCGAATCTGCTTCTTTCAGATCTTCGTTCTTTTCCTGAATGATTGCTTCCAGGTCAGAAACTTTTTCGGAAGCTTCTTGATATTCTTCCTCAAGTTTTTGGACTTTTTCTTCCTGAGCCTTTTTATCGGAAGCATATTTTTCGATGTCGGATGTCAGTTCTTCCCGGCGTTTTGTCATCTGCTCCATCATGGCTTCCAGACGCTCTTTCCGGGCGTTGATCTGCCCTTTCACATTTACCAGCTTAATCAGACGTTCCTTGTTCTTTTCGATTTCCAGACGGATTTCTTCGCTTTGATTTTGAATTCCCAAAACTTTGCTATCCTGGTCATTGGCTTTCGCAATCGCTTCTGTTAAAACTTTCTGATTATCGTCCTTCTCCTGCTGGGTCTTATTTTTGTTCTCTTCCGTTTCTTTTATCTGAGCAGTAAGCTCTTCCTGCCTCTGACGGAATCTGCTTTCTGCCTCATTCATGGAATTGATCTGCTCTTCTAAAACACGGATCTGACCGGAGAGATTTTCTTTTATTACATCTCCCTGGGCAATTTTATTTTTTATTTCATTAATCTGAGCATCTAACTGAAGAATGTTTTCACTTAATTTTTCATATTCGATTTTTGCATTCTCAAATAAAACCTGAGATTCTTTCAGGTCCGCAGAGGCGATTCCCTCTTTTTCATGATGCTCTTTGATTTTTTTCCTCAGTTCCCCATTTTCAATCAGGAACAGGTTAATATCGTAATTTTTCAGTTCTTCCCGGTATTTTACATATTTATCCGCAGCCTCGCTCTGACGGCGGAGCGGTCCTACCTGTCGGCTCAGTTCACTTAAAATATCCTTTATCCGGGAAATATTGAGTCTTTCATTTTCCAGTTTTCTCAGCGCGATATTCTTTCTCTTTTTGTACTTAACAATACCTACCGCTTCATCGAACAGTTCTCTTCTTTCCTCAGGCTTTCCCTGAAGGATCTTATCGATCTGGCCCTGTCCGATAATAGAATAACCTTCCTTACCAATACCAGTATCATATAAAAGTTCCTGCACATCTCTTAATCTGCATACGGAGCCATTAATCATGTATTCACTTTCACCAGAGCGGAATACACGACGGGAAATCGTTACTTCCTCAAAATCCACTTTCAGCTTATGGTCCGAGTTATCCAGTGTGATGGCAACAAAAGCAAAGCCTAAAGGCTTTCTGGTCGCCGTTCCTGCGAAAATAACATCCTCCATCTTTGAGCCACGAAGCTGTTTAATCTTCTGCTCGCCAAGAACCCAGCGCACGGCATCCGCAACATTACTTTTGCCGGAGCCATTAGGGCCTACGATTCCCGTTATTCCATCCGGAAAGTCAAATACTATTTTTTTTGCAAAGCTTTTGAATCCTTGAATTTCTATAGTCTTTAAATACATCTTTCCACCTAATTATTGTTCTTGTTGATCCGTGAAATAGCTTCTTCCGCAGCTTTCTGCTGGGCAGCTTTTTTGGAATGTCCACGGCCTCTGCCGATTTCAAATCCATTTAGGAAAGCCGCTATTTCAAATACTTTGTCATGAGCCGGTCCTGACTCGCTGAGCAGCTCATACTTCAGGGAATTATTTCCATTTCTCTGGGTAAGTTCCTGAAGCCTTGTCTTTGCATCAAAAAACAGGTCCTTGTTCTCAAGTCCCTTAATTAAATGCTCGTTAATAAAACGTCTTACTACTTTTTCATCGCCGGAATCGATGTAGATGGCAGCAACCAATGCTTCAAAGGCATCCGATGTAATCGACGCCCGTTCTCTTCCGCCGGAACGTGATTCACCTTTGCCCATGCGCAGATATTCCCCTAAATGAATAACTTTTGCACATTCTGCAAGGCTTTTTTCGCACACCATAGAAGCCCTGAGCTTCGTCATGTCGCCTTCAGGGAAGCTGTCATATTTGTTAAAAAGATACTCGCTAATATAAAACTCGATTATAGCGTCACCAAAAAACTCAAACCGTTCGTTATCTTCTAAAAGATTGTCCTTCGATTTGTTTTCGTTCACATAGGAACTGTGAGTCAGCGCAGTTTTCAGATATTCTATGTTGGTGAAGTTATAACCGATTATATTCTCCAAATCGGTTAAATTTGCCATTATTTCACTGCATTTCTGATGGCATCTGCAGCATCTCCAACAGTTACGATGGATTCTGCCTGGCTGTCATCGATTGTAATGTCAAAAGAATCTTCTATCGCAGTAATGATCTCGAAAATATCGAGGGAATCTGCGCCAAGGTCATCGATAAATTTTGTTTCTTCTGTTATTGTTTCCGGTTCAATATTCAGAACTTCGCCAATGATCTGTGTTAATTTTTCAAATTCCATAATGTCCTCCAAATTATGTATCATTGTTATGAAAATTTTTAATTTTCCGTTTCTTTATTTAATTCTAAGTTTGCCGCTATTTTACCAGGAATATCTGCCGTCGCAAAGGCTACACACTGTAAAACAGCATTTTTAATTTCGATTGCCTTTGAACTGCCATGAGGCTTTACCACTAAATTCTTAAGTCCCAGCATCGGTGCCCCGCCATAAGCTTCACTGGAAAAATCCTTCATCATGTTCTTCAGGTCTTTCTTAATAAGTAAACCACCGATTTTCGTCTTCAGACTGGTCATGAGAGAACCTTTTATTTTTGTAATAAGAGCTCCTGACACTCCTTCATAAGTTTTCAGGAAAACATTTCCCGTAAATGCATCACATACAGCTACATCAACTTCCCCTTCCGGAATACCTCTGCCTTCGACACTTCCAATAAAGTTAATGCCTTTACACTCTTTCAAAAGCGGGAAAGTTTCCTTTACAAGAGCATTTCCTTTTTCTTCTTCTTCGCCAATGTTTATGATTCCGACACGCGGGTTCTTTACGCCGACCATGCTTTCCATGTAAATGGACCCCATCTGGGCAAACTGGACCAACATATCCGCTCTGGCATCCACATTCGCTCCACAGTCAATGATCAAAGTCATACCCTTCAGCGTTGGTACCATGAATGCCAAGGCTCCTCTTTCGATTCCACGGATTCTTCCGATGATGACCTGACCACCGACCAACAACGCTCCGGTAGAGCCACAAGAAACCATCGCATCCGCCTCGCCGTTTTTTACGGCATACATGGCGGTAACCATAGACGAGTCTTTTTTTGTTTTGATTGCTTTTACAGGTGGTTCCGCCGTCTCAATTACCGTCGGGGCATGAACGACGATAATCTGTTCCTTGTTATAGGAATATTTAGAAAGTTCTGCGTTTATTTTTTCTTCAATGCCAAACAGCTTCACGCAAACATTTGTATTTGCATTCACGGCTTCTACTGCGCCTTTTACCTGCTCTGCAGGAGCAAAGTCGCCGCCCATAGCATCCAATGCAACGATAACTTTCTTTTCTTCCAAAACAATCCCTCCCTGACCTAGCCCTGACCAGTTTTTTTACATCAAAAGACTTGGCTCTTGCGAAGCCATTTTCTACATAATTTTACTAAATGCCCTTACGATTTTCAAGATATTTCCTATTGAATATAAATGCTCGTTGTAATATAATTTTCAAAATAATTTTAGTAATTTACCTTGGTAAAGTTATAAAAAAAAGGAAGTGAAAAAAATGGCTTTAACAAATGAATATTTAAAAAGAGTTTATGACGGTCTAGCTGAAAGATGCGCCAATGAAAAAGAATTTCTTCAGGCAGTGGAAGAAGTTTTTGAAAGCCTTGAACCGGTAATTGAAAAACATCCCGAGTATGAAAAAGCCGGCATCATGGAAAGAATCGTTGAACCGGAAAGAACGATTCTGTTCCGCGTTCCATGGGTGGATGACAATGGTCAGGTACAGGTCAACCGTGGCTATCGTGTTCAGTTCAACTCTGCAATCGGGCCTTATAAAGGCGGCTTACGTTTCCATCCGAGCGTAAATCTGTCTGTCATGAAATTCTTAGGTCTTGAGCAGATTTTCAAGAACAGCTTAACTACCCTTCCTATGGGCGGCGGCAAAGGTGGTTCCGATTTTGATCCTAAGGGAAAATCCGACAACGAAGTTATGCGTTTCTGCCAGAGCTTCATGAATGAATTATATCGGCATATTGGTCCGGATACGGATGTTCCTGCTGGCGATATCGGTGTTGGTTCCCGTGAAGTCGGATATCTTTTCGGACAGTATAAAAAACTTGCAAACGAATTCACCGGCGTCCTTACCGGAAAATTAGTAGGTTCCGGCGGATCTTTAGTACGTACCCAGGCTACTGGCTATGGCTTATGCTATTTCACAAACGAATTACTGAAAACCAACGGTACATCTTTTGATGGAAAAACCGTTGTTGTATCCGGTGCAGGAAATGTTGCAATTTACGCAGCGGTAAAAGCTACCGAACTTGGTGGGAAAGTTGTTGCTATGTGTGACTCTAACGGATATATTTATGATCCGGAAGGCGTAGATATCGAAATTATTAAAGACATCAAAGAAGTCCGCAGAGCTAGAATCAAAGAATATGTTGACGCAGTTCCTCGTGCTACTTATACCGAAGGATGCAAAGGCATCTGGACCGTTAAATGTGATATCGCTCTTCCATGCGCTACTCAGAATGAAATCGACGGAGAAAGTGCGAAAGCTCTTATCGCAAACGGCATTATGTGCCTCTGCGAGGGCGCAAATATGCCTTCTACGCCAGAAGCAATCGCTGCATTCCAGAATGCAGGCGTTCTCTTCGGACCTGCAAAAGCTTGCAATGCCGGTGGCGTAGCTACCAGCGGTCTGGAAATGACCCAGAACAGCGAACGAATTTACTGGTCCGCGGAAGAAGTTGATGAGAAACTCCACAGCATTATGGTCAACATCTACAATGCATGTGAAGATGCTGCAAAAGAAGCTGGAAAACCTGGCAACCTGGCTGTAGGCGCTAACGTTGCAGGCTTCCTGAAAGTAGCAAATGCAATGATCTGGCAGGGAATCTGCTGATCTATGTATTCGTCTTTGTCAAAGACCTGATTCATACACAATAAATCAAAATATGAAATAGCCGATGACTTTCTAAAAGCCCTCGGCTATTTTTATTGCCTCAGAATATTAAGAGAAAGATTCTATAATCGCATCCGTCATTGAATCTCTGTATGCCAAATTAAAATTTGAATAGATGGTATTACCTTGTAAAATCAGAATTTGCGGAGATATTCTTGGCTCATCAATCCAGAATTTGAGGAATTTTTCGGTAAATAAGCCATTTGGAAGACTTGCTCTGAAAAAAACAGCAAAAAAAATTCGGTTTGGCATAATATAACCATGAAAAAAACGGTTTATTTCTATAATTTCGCAGGATTTTGATCAAAAACCGTCTTATTTCATTGCAATCCATGATGTTTACATGAAAAATAAGGAGAAATCCGTCGACGATTCATGCCAAAACGAAAAAATC
>JAZRYR010000043.1:0-10936 GCA_045600845.1 Lachnospiraceae bacterium
TGTTGTAGGCATGAGCCAGAATGGTTTTTATCTGATGACGGTAGCGGATGAAAAGGGTGCATGGAAAAGAGTTCCGATTCAGATGGATAAAATTTATGCATCGGAGCCTTCGGTATCTGCTTTGTATAATGAACGGAACAAGGAGATTTCTGTAACTTTAAGTCTTATGTGTAATCCTACTAGAATTACACTGAATGATGAGGAGATGGAAATTCCGGATATTCATTTCCCAACAAAGGGATCCTATAAATTCTCCATTCCGGTTACAAAGAGTGGCACATACAAAATTCGGGTATATTATCGTGATGATGTTTATTCAACGAGAACGGTAACCGTAACCTTAAACCAGGAAAAACCACCGGTGAACCCATCAAAGGAAGAAGAGACAAAAGATACGTCGGATACGACCGATGAATCAAATACATCAAATACGTCAGGAAATCCATATGAAAATACGACACCAGAATTTGTTCTGGCTACAGGCCCCGTTCAGACGGTAAATAATAATCCTCTGGGAAAAACAAATGACTCCGATAAAGATAGTGGACCGGAAATCATTCCGCCGAAGAATGAAACAGAAACGGGTGAGGTAATATCCGGACAAACCGATGGCAAAGACATTGGAATCGCTGGTTGGAAGAAGATTTTCTCTTGGCCATACTGGCTGTGGATTCTCCTTGGTATTCTTCTGATTTTCGGTATTATTTTCCTGATTATCATTCTGATCAAGAGAAGAAAGGATGATGACGAAGAAGATAAGATGCAACAATAATAACTTTATATTTGGCGAAAGATGTTATATAATGAACCGATTATAAGCGAAATTTTCAGAAAGAGAAATGAGTGAACGCCATGGTGTTATTAGACCAGACAAAATATGAATTATCCCAATATGAGGAGCCGCTCATGAACATGGAGAATGCTCTGAACCGCGAAGCCAGATTTGCTCGTATTGAGGAAATCGAGAAGGCCATGAATGAGCCGGGGTTTTGGGATGACAATAAGAAAAGTGCAGGACTGATGAAGGAAATGAAAGCCATGAAGAGCGAAATGGATGACTATGATGCTCTGAAGACCAGCTATGATGATTTATGGACGCTGATCGAAATGGCAGAAGAGGAAAATGACGACGATTTAGGCAATGAGTGTCTGGAAGAATTCGAGAACTTTAAGAAGACTTACGAGGACTACCGTATTTCTACTTTACTGTCGGATGAGTTTGACGGACTGGATGCCATCCTGACTCTGCATGCCGGCGCTGGAGGAACGGAAAGCTGCGATTGGGCAAGCATGCTGTTCCGGATGTACTGCAGATGGGCAGAACGCCATGGATTCAAGTATGAAGTCTTAGATAGTCTGGACGGAGAAGAAGCTGGATTAAAATCCGTAACCGTTCAGATTTCCGGACAGAATGCATATGGTTATCTGAAGAGCGAAAAAGGAGTACACCGTCTGGTAAGAATCAGTCCTTTCAATGCCGCAGGAAAGCGTCAGACCAGCTTTGTAAGCTGTGATGTAATGCCGGATATTGAAGAAGATTTGGATATTGAAATTGCAGACGAAGACATCCGTATCGATACCTACCGAAGCTCCGGCGCTGGTGGACAGCATATTAATAAAACCAGTTCTGCCATCCGTATCACTCATCTTCCGACCGGTATCGTCGTACAGTGCCAGAATGAGAGAAGCCAGTTCCAAAATAAAGATAAGGCCATGCAGATGTTAAAGAGCCAACTGTACTTGAGAAAGAAGGAAGAGCAGGCGAAAAATCTGGCGGACATCCGTGGTGAAGTAACGGAAATCGGCTGGGGAAACCAGATCCGTTCTTACGTTATGCAGCCGTATACACTCGCCAAAGATCATAGAACCAACTTTGAGATGGGTAATGTAGGTGCCGTAATGGATGGAGACTTAGATGGCTTCATTAATGCGTATTTGAATTGGAAAGCAGCAAAATAAAAATAGAGTCTTGAGAGGTAAAACCATGATTAATGTAGCAGTGCTTGGATATGGAACCATCGGCTCCGGTGTTGTGGAAGTTTTAAACATGAACCGAGAAATCGTTAAGAGAAATGCCGGTCAGGAAGTACGGGTAAAATACGTGCTTGACCTGCGTGATTTTCCGGGAACAGACATTGAAAATATTCTTGTCCACGATTTTGACACGATTCTGCAGGATCCGGAAGTTGATATTGTAGTAGAGGTTATGGGTGGTACAACACCTGCTTATGAATATACGAAAGCTGCGTTGCTGGCAGGAAAGAATGTTTGCACTTCAAATAAAGCATTGGTTGCGGCTCATGGTCCGGAACTGATCCGGATTGCCCGTGAAAAGAATATTAATTTCCTTTTCGAAGCCAGTGTTGGCGGCGGTATTCCGATTATCCGTCCGATTTTAAGATCCCTGAATGTAGATAATTTTTATGAAATCACAGGAATCTTAAATGGTACGACAAACTACATTTTAACGAAGATGTTCAACGAGGGCGGAAGCTTTGAAGAAGCTTTAAAAGAAGCACAGGATTTAGGCTATGCAGAGCGGGATCCTTCTGCAGATGTTGACGGCTTTGATGCGGCAAGAAAGATTGCCATCCTTTCCAGCCTGATGTATGGAAAGAATCTGAACTATGAAGACCTGAGCATTGAAGGCATCCGCAATATCAGCAGTGTGGATGTTGACTATGCAAAGGCTTTAGGCATGAAAATAAAACTTTTAGGAATCACCTACAATATTTCCGGTGAAATCTATTCGGAAGTAGCTCCTCATATGATTGATTCCAGTAATTCCTTATATGGGGTAGATGATGTTAAGAACGGAATCCAGCTGAAGGGCAACCTTTTAGGTGATACCATGTTTTACGGTGCCGGTGCAGGAAAACTTCCTACCGCTTCTGCAGTTGTATCCGATATTATCGATGAAGCAAAACATTTAAATACCAATATTCCGATTATCTGGAAAGCCGAAAATGTTAAGCTGGCAGAACGCGGAAAACATGAAAGTAAATTCTTTATCCGTGTGGATAAGGAATTTGCGGAGATTAAAAATACATTCGATTTGGAACAGCTCATCACTTTAGACCAGTATCCGGACGAATATGCTATCGTAACCAGTAAAATGACCTTTGCAGACTTCTATGAAAGAATCGGCAGCAAGGAACACGTAAGAAGTATCATTCAGGTAAAATAAATGAAGTATGTTGTTGTTTTAGGCGATGGAATGGCAGACCGCCCGATAAAGGAATTGGGAGGAAAGACTCCGATTGAGGCCGCCGATACTCCATATATGAATATGCTGGTATCCATGGGGGAAATTGGTCTGGCAGCGACTATACCGGACGGACTGAAACCAGGCAGCGATGTCGCAAATCTGGCGGTTTTAGGCTATGATCCGAAAACTTATTATTCCGGACGAAGCCCGTTGGAGGCTTTGAGCATCGGCATCCCGATGAAGGATACGGACATTGCCCTGAGAGTAAATATTGTAACGGTGGAAGAAAGCGAAGACGGAGTCTTTGAGAATTATATTATCCGTGATCATTCTTCTGGCGAAATTTCTACCGAAGAAGCGGAAATTCTGCTGAATGCCTGCAAAGAAATGATGGAAGATGAGGAATTTCAATTCTATGTAGGCACCAGTTACCGACATTGCTGTATCTGGAATAAAGGCGAAGTCGTCGATTTGCCACAGCCACATGACCATCTGGACGAGACGATCGGAAGTCTCTTGCCGGTGAATTATGGCGCCCCACAAGCACTGACTGACCTTGCTCAACATGGCATGGATACTTTTACGGAAATGATGAAGAAAAGTTTTGAAATCTTAAATCATCATCCGATCAATGAGGCGCGAAGAAAATCCGGAAAGAAGCCGGCAAACTGCTTATGGTTCTGGGGCGCTGGCACGAAACCGATGTTAGTCCCATTCATTGAAAAGACCGGTAAGAAGGGCGTTATGATCAGCGCCGTAGATCTGCTAAAGGGAATCGGACAAGGTGCCGAGATGTATGTTCCGGAAGTGGAAGGCGCAAGCGGATTGCTGGAGACTAATTACGAAGGAAAAGCTCAGGCAGCTTTGGACGCACTTTTAAAAGATGGGTATGATTTCGTTTATGTCCATGTAGAAGCTCCGGACGAGATGGGCCATCAGGGAAGTTACGAAAGAAAAGTCAAAGCCATCGAGAATATAGATCAAAGATTGATCAAAACAATTTATGAGGGGCTGGAAGGAACCGATTTCCGTATGCTGATCCTACCGGACCACCCGACACCTGTATGTATCAGGACTCATTCATCGGATCCTGTACCATATATTTTATATGACAGTACTGCCAAACAAGAGAACACGTGGACTTATAGCGAAAAAGAAGCGGCACTGTCAGGAAACCTTATTAAACCAGGCTATTTATTAATGAACCATTTATTGGAAAAGTAGGAGAAAAGATGCTTATTGTAAAGAAATTCGGAGGTTCCTCCGTAGCCGACAAAGAGAGGATTTATAATGTAGCCCGTCGCTGTGTGGAAGAATACAAAAACGGCAACCAGGTAGTAGTTGTTCTTTCTGCTATGGGTGACACTACGGATGATCTTTTGGAACTGGCAGCAACTATTTCTGCGAAGCCTTCCAAGAGAGAACTGGATATGTTGATGAGTACAGGGGAACAGATCAGTGTAAGCCTTTGTGCTATGGCGATTCAGGAATTGGGTGTAGCAGCGATTTCATTGAATGCATTTCAGGTAGCAATGCATACAAGCAGGGATTATGGAAATGCTCGCTTGAAAAAAATTGACACAGAAAGAATTAAGGCCGAGCTGGATGCTAAAAAAATCGTTTTAGTAACAGGCTTCCAAGGCATTAACCGATATGATGATGTAACTACATTAGGCCGCGGTGGCAGTGATACTACAGCAGTGGCTCTGGCAGCAGCCCTTCACGCAGATGCATGTGAAATATACACAGATGTTGATGGTGTTTATACCTGCGATCCGCGAATCGTTCCGGAAGCTCAGAAGATGGACGAAATTACTTACGACGACATGCTGGATCTGGCAACCTTAGGTGCGCAGGTTCTGCATAACCGGAGTGTAGGCATGGCAAAGAAATATGGAGTTGAACTGGTGGTACGTTCTTCTTTAAGCGACGCACCGGGTACAGTAGTCAGGGAGGTATTAAAAGTGGAAAAAAGAATGATCAGTGGTGTTGCTGTAGACAAGAGTCCTGCACGGATTTCCCTTATCGGTTTACATGATGCACCTGGTATTGCATTTCGGGTATTTAACGTTTTGGCAGCAGAAGGTATTTCTGTCGATATTATTTTACAGAGTGTTGGCCGTGATGGTACAAAGGATATTTCCTTTACCGTTGATAGAAAAGATCTGGAAGCAAGTATTAAAGTACTGGAAGAAAATCTTTCCAAGCTTACGGCAGAAAGAATTGAATGCGAAGAAAATGTTGCAAAAGTTTCTGTTGTTGGCGCAGGAATGATGACAAACCCAGGTGTTGCCAGCAAGATGTTTGAAGCTCTTTACAACGAAGGAATCAACATTAAGATGATTTCTACCAGCGAAGTAAGAATTACTGTTCTTGTGGATCAGGACAATGCGGATGCAGCAGCACGCGCAGTACACAATGCATTTGTAGCGCAGGATTGATATGGTATTTGAATCAAATTGTGAAAAAGACACCTATAAACTGGGATTTGAAGTGGGCGAAGCAGCAATGCCAGGCGATGTATTCTGCCTGGATGGAGACTTAGGCGTAGGGAAAACTGTTTTTACGGCAGGTTTTGCGAAAGGTCTGGAAATAGAGACTCCGATCTGTTCTCCTACCTTCACCATACTTCAGACTTATGAAGAGGGCCGCCTGACCCTTTATCATTTTGATGTCTACCGGATAGAGGATCCAGATGAAATGGAAGAAATCGGCTTTGATGAGTTTGCCTTCGGCGACGGTGTATGTATTATTGAATGGGGCAGACAGATTGAGGACATTCTTCCGGAAAATACAAAGTTTATAACGATTGAAAAAGACCTGGATAAAGGGTTTGATTACAGAAAGATAACGATAGAATGAGACTACTGGCGATTGAAAGCTCAGGGCAGCTTGCTTCTGTAGCAGTAATTGAAAATGGTGAGATTTTAGGCATGAAAGTGGGCGAGTTTAAGGTAACTCATTCGGAAACTTTGATGCCGATGATTGATGAACTTCTGAAAGAATCCGGTGTAGAATTGGATTCTTTAGATGCCATCGCGGTCAGTGGAGGTCCGGGATCTTTCACCGGCCTGAGAATCGGAAGCGCTACGGCAAAAGGCTTAGGACTGGCATTGGACATTCCGTTGGTTCATGTTCCGACTCTCCATGCGATGACTTATAATCTCCTGGTTCCGGATTATATCGGAGCTATTATTGTGCCGATGATGGATGCCAGAAGAGGCCAGGTATATTGCGGCATTTATGATTTTGTCATTCGCCCGGATAACATGGTGGATTTTGACATTTTCATGGATGCGGATGCCATGTCGGTAACGGATCTTTTGGACCGTATCAAGGAAATTACCGATCTGGATGGAAATCCGCCGATCGTTGTTTTTTTAGGCGATGGAGTTATGGCTTATCATGAATTGATCGAAGAGTATGCCCAGTTTGATTTTGCTTATGCACCAGATGAAGCGATGCTGCAACGGGCAGATACGGTAGCTCTATTAGGCCAGCTGATGTACTCTCTGGATATGACCGTTTCTGCAGATGAAGAAGCGCCGGACTATTTAAGACTGAGTCAGGCGGAAAGAGAACGGGCAGAAAAAGAAAACCAGTAAGCGTATCAAACAGAAAGCCGATGCATGCGGCGAATGGAAAGAAAATAAATAAGTTTTGGAAGTTGCATATTTCGAATTAACTTATGATGATATAGCGAAAGTTTCCCGAATGGAAAAAGCCTACTTTGGCCAGCCGTGGAGCGAAGCCAGTATTGCCCATTATATGGAGAGTGGCAACAACGTGTTTGTTGTGGCGAAGGCTGATGGCGAGGTCATCGGTTATGTGGCAGTGATGTGTGTGCTGGACGAAGGAAATCTGGTCAGCATCGCCGTAGAGGAAGGATACCGGGAAATGGGAATCGCATCCGAACTTTTGGATATTGCCTATGATATGTCTCAGGAACGAGGTGTTACCAGCATTAATCTGGAAGTACGGGAAAGCAATGAGGCCGCGATTCGCCTTTATGAAAAAGAAGGCTTTGAGAAAATCGGCCTGCGAAAAAATTTTTACAGCAATCCCAAAGAGGCTGCAATTTTATATTTAAAACAATTATAACGGAGAGTGCCGATAGGGCGGAACAAGATAATGCTGGATATTTGTCTTTTAGGAACCGGAGGCATGATGCCTCTGCCGAAGCGCCATTTGACATCGTTGATGGCTCGCTACAATGGTTCCAACATCTTAATCGATTGCGGTGAGGCCACCCAGATTGCCATTAAGGAAAAGGGATGGTCTTTTAAGTCTATTGATTTAATCTGCTTAACCCATTTTCATGGAGATCATGTAGGCGGTCTTCCGGGACTTTTGCTGACGATGGGAAATTCGGAAAGAACAGCTCCCTTGAATATTGTGGGTCCGAGGGGTCTGAAAAAGGTTGTGGAATCCTTACGAGTGATTGCGCCGGAGCTTCCTTTCTATATTAATTATATCGAGCTGGAAGAAGACAACCAGGAACTGTGGTTTGACGGATTTCGGATACAGGCGTTTAAACTCCAGCACCGAGTAACCTGTTATGGCTACAGCATTATCGTAGACCGTTCCGGAAAATTCGATGTGGAACGGGCGAAAGCCTTGAATCTTCCGGTAAGAGCTTGGGGAATCCTCCAGAGTGGCGAGAAGGTAGAAATCGACGGAGTAACTTATACGCCGGATATGGTTATGGGACCAGACCGGAAAGGCCTGAAGGTAACTTACTGCACGGATACCCGGCCACTGGATTCCATTGCAGAAGCTGCAAAAGGAGCAGACCTGTTTATCTGCGAAGGCATGTACGGAGATCCGGAAAAACAGCAGGATGCGGTAGAAAAAAGGCATATGACTTTCTACGAAGCAGCTGCTTTAGGAGCGAAGGCCCAGCCGGAGCGCATGTGGCTGACTCATTACAGCCCGTCCTTAATCCGGCCTTCCGAATATATTGACGAAGCAAGAAAAATTTTTGACCGGGTAGAAGCCGGCAAGGATTTAAAGAGTATAGATTTAAAATTCAGCGACGAAGAATAGACGCTGATAAAGGACAGAAATATGAGCGATATAGTAATATTATCCATTGAATCTTC
Source organism: Lachnospiraceae bacterium (assembly GCA_045600845.1). Taxonomy (GTDB): domain Bacteria; phylum Bacillota; class Clostridia; order Lachnospirales; family Lachnospiraceae; genus RGIG5612. The sequence continues at coordinate 8,311 of JAZRYR010000043.1, forward strand.
CTGTGATGAAACCGCAGCAGCCGTTACTTTAAATGGGCGTACGGTTCTTTCCAGTGTTATTTATTCCCAGATTGATCTGCACACCATTTATGGAGGAGTTGTTCCGGAAATTGCTTCCCGGGCGCATATCGAGAAAATCAATCCGGTCATTCGGAAAGCCTTAGAGGATGCGGGAAAAACTTTAGACGATCTGGATGCCGTTGCCGTTACCTATGGACCGGGGCTGGTAGGCGCCCTTCTGGTAGGTGTGGCTGCAGCGAAATCCATCGCTTATGCGAAGAATATTCCTTTAGTAGGAGTTCATCATATTAAAGGTCATGTATGTGCCAACTTTATTGAGTATCCGGAGCTGGAGCCGCCATTCCTTTGTCTGGTAGCTTCTGGCGGACATACTCATCTGGTAAAGGTTGTAAATCATACGGATTATGAAGTCATTGGAAGAACCAGAGATGATGCTGCCGGCGAAGCCTATGACAAAATCGCCCGTGCCATCGGGTTAGGCTATCCTGGCGGACCAAAGGTGGAAAAATGCGCCCATAATGGCGATCCTAAGGCATTTTCTTTCCCGCGTGCAAAGATCGATGAAGCTCCTTATGACTTCAGTTTTAGTGGTGTTAAGAGTGCCGTATTGAATACGATTAATTCCTATAAAATGAAAGGCATGGAAATCGACGAGAAGTTCCAGGCCGATGTAGCCGCTTCCTTTCAGCAGTCCGTAATCGACAGCATGAAGGAAAGAGTACGGATGGCTTTGGATGAATTTGGCATGAACAAATTTGCCATGGCTGGCGGCGTAGCCTCCAACCAGACCTTAAGAGCTGCTTTGAAAGAAGCGGTAGAGGAAAGAGGCGGAGAATTCTATTGCCCGAAACCGGTCCTTTGTACGGATAATGCAGCTATGATCGGCGCAGCGGGTTATTATGAATTTATCAATGGAAAGAGAGATGGCCTGGACCTGAATGCAGTTCCGGGACTGAAATTATAAGAGAAAGGATTCAGACCTGTCGGGAGCGTCCGGACAGGTTTGTTTTTTCGAAAAAGTCGGCATTGCTGAATTTTTAAAGTGGAGATTGTCGAACAATTTTAGAAAGGTTCTTATGAAAACTTTTGGTATTATCGTTGCCGGAGGCGCAGGAACGCGCATGGGCAGCAACGTCCCAAAACAATATATGGAAGTGAATGGAAAGCCTCTTCTGTATTATACGCTGAAGGCTTTCGAGGAGTCGGATGTGAATGCGGTTTCTGTGGTTGTTGCCAAAGAATATCTGCAATTTGTCTTAACTGAAATTATCGATAAATACAATTTCAAAAAAGTCATTCGGGTGTGCGAAGGAGGAGCAGAGCGCTTTGATTCTTCTTTCCATGCCTTAGATGATCTGTCGGATGTGGCAGCAGGCGATGATATCGTTTTGATTCATGATGGAGCGAGACCCTTTGTGAGTGCGGATTTCATTAACGAAATGATTGATGCCGTAAAAGAAAACGGAGTAGCCATCGCAGGAATGCCGGTAAAGGATACCATTAAGCTTGCAGACGCAGATGGATTTGTGGCTGAAACCACCCAGCGAGCTCTGACCTGGCAGATTCAGACCCCACAGGGCTTCCAATATGGGGACATTTTTGAGGCTTATAAAGTCTTTTCCCGCAACCGCATGAGGAAGAATGCAACCGATGATTCCATGGTATATGAAGCAGTCTTTCCGGAGAAGAAAGTGAAGCTGGTAGAGGCTTCCTATGGCAACATAAAAATCACGACGCCAGACGATTTAGAAGTTGCAAAATCAAAACTTAAATAACAGAGTAATAAAAGTTGAAAAACAACTCCTCAGTAATGATTTTGGACTCGCAAAACAAAACTGAAATGGTAAAGATTTTCAGTTGCAAAAATAAAACTTAGATGATATAATTTCCCTTGCCGTGTGAATGACGGACGCTGCAGAACTTGACCGAATGCAGTGATACATATCTGGAGAGGTATCGAAGTGGTCATAACGAGGCGGTCTTGAAAACCGTTTGTCCGAAAGGGCGCATGGGTTCGAATCCCATCCTCTCCGCTAAAAAAATACAGAGTGCCAGTGGCATCCTGTATTTTTTTATATGTTCAGAGATGGGATTCGAACAAGGAAAACGCAAGCGCGGGAGCGCGCAGCGATTGACGAGGCGTGAAAGGTGACGAACGCCGACGGAGTGAATCCCATCCAGCAGAATCTACAGTAGCATTTCACCAAAAGTTAGAACAGATCCGCATATACAATACAGAACCAGACTCTTTATGAGAACGACACGATGTTGCATAATTAGTCGGACAAATCAGAATTTGTCTCGCAGACATTATCCCGGCAAATTGGAATTTGCGGAGATATTCTTGGCTCATCAATCCAGAATTTGAAGAATTTTTCGGTAAATAAGCCATTTGGAAGACTTGCTCTGAAAAAAACAGCAAAAAAAATTCGGTTTGGTATGATATAACCATGAAAAAAACGGGTTATTTCTATAATTTCGCAGGATTTTGATCAAAAACCGTCTTATTTCATTGCAATCCATGATGTTTACATGAAAAATAAGGAGAAATCCGTCGACGATTCATGCCAAAACGAAAAAATCTTGTCAATTTTTAAAAATAATA
>JAZRYR010000044.1:0-79030 GCA_045600845.1 Lachnospiraceae bacterium
CGATGAGGATTCAGATGATGACTTTGGCGAACCTGGTTTTTACATTTTCTGACCAATGTCTTTTGTTTCTCTTACCCACCGCTGGTGGGTATTTTTTTTCTTCCCTGCTATCTCAGGAGCAATTTCCTATTAAATAAAAAACCTGATTCGAATGTTCGAACCAGGTTTTACAAATTACATTTTCGCGCGATGCGAGCAAACCGCTCGTCAAAATCGGAACACCGCCCTTTTCTCAATCCCAAATTAGTTTTTCAAACTATTCATCGGAGCTGGGATGCGGCCGCCACGTTTTACAAAGTCCGCGCTGCTTTCCGGATGAACCGGCATGATCGGCGCTTCGCCTAAAAGTCCGCCGAACTCTACGCTATCGCCCACTTTCTTTCCCGGCGTCGGGATGATACGGACAGCAGTCGTCTTCGTGTTAATCATACCGATGGCTGCCTCATCTGCGATTATCGCGGAAATGGTTTCTGCCGGAGTTTCACCTGGAACAGCAATCATGTCTAAACCAACGGAGCAAACGCAGGTCATGGCCTCGAGCTTATCCAAACATAAGGTGCCACAAGCTGCTGCAACGATCATTCCCTCGTCTTCGGAAACCGGAATGAATGCGCCGGAAAGACCGCCAACAGAAGAAGATGCCATAACGCCGCCCTTCTTTACCGCATCATTCAAGAGTGCTAATGCCGCTGTGGTGCCATGGGTTCCACAGGTCTCCAGGCCCATTTCTTCTAAGATTCGTGCAACAGAATCACCCATAGCTGGGGTCGGTGCCAGAGACAGATCCACAATGCCGAAAGGAGTGTCCAATCGTTTGGATGCTTCCTGTGCAACCAGCTGGCCCACGCGGGTTACGCGGAAGGCGGTCTTCTTTATGGTCTCCGCCACTACGTCAAATGGCTGGCCTTTGATTTCTTTTAAAGCGCTGTGGACAACGCCCGGTCCTGAAACGCCGACATTGATGACTTTTTCCGGTTCGCCTACGCCGTGGAAAGCACCAGCCATAAATGGGTTATCCTCGACTGCGTTACAGAACACAACCAGTTTTGCGCAGCCGATACCGCCGGAAATCTCAGCAGTCTCCTTGATAATCCGGCCCATCAGATAGACCGCATCCATGTTGATGCCGGCCTTGGTGGAGCCCACGTTGATGGAACTGCAGACTAAATTCGTCTGAGCCAGAGCTTGCGGAATGGAGCGGATCAGCTTTTCATCCGCCAGAGTCGTACCCTTCTGCACCAATGCAGAATAACCACCGATAAAATCGACGCCACAGGTCTTCGCAGCCCGGTCCATAGTCAATGCAAAGTCCACATAGTCTTCGCATTTGGAAGCGGCTGCCACCAATGCCATTGGTGTAACAGAAATTCGTTTGTTTACAATTGGGATACCGAATTCTTTTTCAATATCTACTGCAACCGGCACTAAATTTTCTGCATAGTGGCAGATTTTGTCGTAGATCTTGTCGCAGGCCTTTTTTGCATCTTCGTCACAGCAGCTAAGGAGCGAGATGCCCATGGTAACGGTTCGGATGTCCAGATGCTGCTGCTGAATCATATTTATAGTTGATAGTATATCTTTTTGATTAATCATAGTCGCCTCTTAAATGGTGTGCATTGCGTCGAAAATTTCCTCGCGCTGGATGTGAATCGAGAGTTCCATTTCTTTGCCCAATTCATTCAGCATATCAGAAATCTCTGCGAAGTTTACGGTCGCCTTGCTGATGTCAACGGCCATAACCATGGTGAAGTTGCCCTGAAGGATGGTCTGAGAAAGGTCCAGGACGTTCACATTGATTTCTGCCAGCTTGATGCAGATGCCGGCGATGATGCCGACTTTGTCGCTTCCTATAACTGTGATAATCGCGTTCATTTTTTCTCCTGTTCTGGCATGAGGTCAGCCACGCTGACTTTCGGCCGGATGTCTGTTCCTCGGATGGAACGACTTTTTCTATAAATTTGTTTGATTCTATCATATACGGCGAGAGTTTTCATCGTGTATTTTCCCAGTTTTCATTGAGAAGTAAGGCTTTTTAGTGTAAACTTTTTCCTAGAACGAATCAAAAAACGACAAAAATGGCGACGTCTGCGCCAACTATTATTCGATGGCGTCGCGAGCCTTTTCGCATCAAGGCGATGGTCTGCGCCGAACTCAGGCCAAACGATTATGAGCAGATATATTTTTGGAATTGATTTAGGCGGTACGACCGCAAAATTGGGTCTCCTCTCGGAAGAAGGCCGGCTTTTTGAAAAATGGGAAATTCCGACCCGCATTGAAAATTTTGGCAAGAACATCCTGCCGGATCTGGCAAAAGAAATTGATCGAAGCATGGCGGAAAACTTCCTGACCCGGGACGATATCCTCGGCGTGGGCCTAGCGGTTCCCGGCGCAGTTATGAAGGAAACGGAAGTTGCAAAATGCGTCAATCTGAATGGCTGGGGCGGCAATGTGGCGGAGGATTTTTCCAAGCTCATTCATCTTCCTGTAAAGGTCATTAACGATGCCAACGCAGCGGCGTTAGGCGAAGCGTGGCAAGGTGGTGGAAAAGGTTACCAGAATCTGGTGTTTGTGACATTAGGTACCGGCGTTGGTGGCGGCATTATTTTGAATGGAAAACTTTTGACCGGTTCCCACGGTGCTGGTGGCGAAATCGGTCACATGAAATTATATCCGGAATATTTTGAGCCCGGCGTAGGCGACGGTGATTTTTCCTGCGGAACTGCTTTGGATGTCTGCCCGGTATCCTCTTTCGCCGGATTTGGAGAGAAAGAAAAATGCGGCTGCAGTAAGAAGGGCTGCACGGAGCAATATGCTTCCGCGACAGGAATTGTCCGCACGGCCCGGGAAATGGGTATGACCGACAAAGACAGCAAGTTCGGATTTCTTTCTGCAAAAGATGTTTTCGATAAAGCGAAGGATGGCAATACAACCGCGCTGGCGGTTGCTCATAAATTTGCAGAAGATTTTGGCAGAGCTTTAGCCAATGTCAGTGCCGTTGTTGACCCGGAAATTTTCGTCATCGGCGGAGGCGTTTCGAAAGCAGGTTCCTTCATCATTGACATGGTGCAGCCATACTTTTTGAAGTACGCGTTCCCGGCTTGCGAAGGAACAGAATTCGCCCTGGCGAAATTGGAAAACGATGCCGGCTTCTTCGGCGCTGCGAAACTAATGATACAATAAAAACGGAGCCGGCTTCTTCGGCGCTGCGAAACTAATGAGCAGGTGAATAATCGCAGTACCGAGGAAGATGTAAACACAAAGTTCATAGGAACAATAATAAAGGAGATTGATTATGTCAGAATTTAAGTACAGCCATTTGTTTGAACCGATCGTACTCGGAAACCAGTTCTTCCGGAACCGTATTTTCAATTCGCCTACCGGTGTGGAAATTGATCCGGAAAGATATTCCTGTGCATATTATGAGCGCAAGGCGCTCGGAGGTTCTGCCTCTGTCTGCATTGGCGATGCTTGTCCAAACGAATTCGGCCGGGTCCGTCCTTCCCAGATTAACCTTTGGAATAATGACGAAAGCCAAAAGCTGGCGAACATTGCCCATAGTATTTCCCGCCACGGTGCAGTAGCAACCATGGAAATCTTAGATGCCGGCAACTGTGCTACTTATTCTGCTTCACTCGGTGCTCCTTTATATGGACCGGTAGACGGAATCTCGCCGGAAGGTATTCCGATTCATATGATGACGGAAGAGCAAATTTACGCTTCCATTGAACAGCATGCGAAAGCCGCTTTATATGCGAAACGCTTAGGTTACGGAATGGTCACCGTTCATGGTGGACATGGTTGGTTGATTACACAGTTTTTAGATCCATCCAACAACCGGAAGGATCAATGGGGCGGAAGCATTGAAAACCGTGCCCGTCTTGCCATCGCTATCTGCGATCGGATTCACGAGGTCTGCGGAAGGGGCTTCCCGGTAGAAATTCGTATCGTCGGCGACGAAGTTTACCCGGGCGGATATCATATCGAAGAAGGAATTAAACAGGCTCAGCTTTTAGATGGCCATGCCGATTTAATTCACGTTTCCACCGGAAGCCATGAAGTAAAAGAAGTCTTCACCATCACTCATCCAAGCATGTTCCTAGCAGATGGTGCCAATGTAAAATATGCGGCTGAAATTAAGAAACATGTAAAAAACACACCGATTGCAACGGTCGGAGCTCTGTCCGAGCCGGACCAGTTAGAAGAAATCATCGCCAGCGGCCAGGCGGATGTTGTTGAGTTAGCCCGTGGCCTGATCTGTGATCCAGATCTTCCGATTAAACTTCAGCGAGGAAAAGAAGATGAAGTCCGTAAATGTATGCGATGTCTGTTCTGCTTCTCCGAGCATATGCATTCGGCAATTATTCCGTGTGCCATCAATCCGGAAATTGGTCATGAATACGAAATGCATGACGCTCCGGTCCAAAATGTACAGAAGAAAGTTTTGATTGCCGGTGGTGGCATCGCCGGAATGCAGGCTGCAATTACTGCAGCAGATAACCAGCACGAAGTGATCCTTTGCGAGAAAAAAGCAGAACTGGGCGGAGCTCTCCTCTGCGAAGAAAATGTGCCTTTCAAGGAAAAACTGGGTCAGTATATCGCTCTGCAGAAACGTTTAATATCCCGCCGGGACAATATTGAAGTTCGTTTAAATACCGAAGTCACTCCGGAACTGATTAAGGAAGTGGCTCCGGACGCTGTCATCTGTGCTTTGGGAGCAAGACCGGTGAAACCGAATATTCCTGGCATTAACCACAGCAATGTATTCAGCGCAGAAGAAATATATTTTGATCCGGAAAAGTCTGGCAAAAACATCGTCATCTTAGGCGGAGGTCTGGTCGGTCTGGAGCTTTCCATTATGCTTTCCGGTCTGGGCAAAAAATGTACTGTCGTTGAAATGATGCCAAACCTGAATGATGGCGGGAACAATCTTCATGGCGTTGCTCTTTCCTGCGAGCTGAAAAAATGTGGAGTGAAAGTCAGTCCGGCAACAAAAGCAATTGCCATCAACGAAGACGGTGTTCTTTGCGAATACACCGGAGCGAAACCTGCTCCAGAATCGAAATTTGGCATGGATAACTTCTATCCAGACGGAATCGAAGGAACGGTAACCTTTTCGGCAGATACCATAATCTACGCGGTAGGTCAAAAGCCTCTCCGGGAAGAAGCAAACGCCCTTCGCGGCATCGTTCCGGAATTTCACCAGGTAGGAGACTGTGTTGTTGCGAAAAATATATATGAAGCAACCCACAACGCTCATTATATTGCCAAAGATTTAGGCAGACTGTAAAGAGAGTTTTAGTAGACTGTAGACAACTAGAATATTTGGCAGATTGCATACTACCCGGCTTTTTTGGCAGACTATAAACCAACAATCATTTTGGGCAGACTGCATACTACCCAGCTTTTTTGGCAGACTATAAACACTCATTGATTCGCAAAAAAACCAAGTAAAATGCAAACTTTTATTTCCTAGTGAATTATAGGGGAGAGACAAGTTCTCTCCCCCTTTTTTTGAGTTTTCGTTTTTGCTTTGCAAAATGTGCCTAGAAATGCTCATGTTTTTCGTTTCTGTTCCAATAGATTTAGAAATGTGCCTAAAAATGCTCAACTTTTTCGTTTTCGTTCTGGTACCTGACCATCATTTACATTTTTGTTCTAATGTATGCTCTTCTTTTGCGTTTCTGTACCAAAACAACCGATTTCGTTCATTTTTCAGAACGAAATCGAAAATCTTGAGCTTTTTTAGTTGTTTATTCTTCGCAGTCGCCAAAAAGTTTCTTGGAATAAAAGCCTTCGCTGGTGTAAAGAGCTGCTACCGGGTTATGACCCAATACACGGTCCTTGGTTACAAGCGTAGTAACTGGAGCTGCAGAATATTTATAGAATACGCTGTCATGACCAACGCAAAGGCCCATAACAATGTTAAACTCTGTACCTTCTTTTTCCAGATATGCAGCCTGCATAATCGGGTTACAGATACTTTTGCCGATGGCATTGCACTCCTCAGGAATACCTAAATCCTGCTTGGAAACTTTGCCAACTTTACACCCGATTCCATATACTTCAAATCCATGGCTTCTTAAAATTTTTGCCAACGTACGGGTTTCTTTCAAAAGTCCGACGCAGGTTGCAATACCTAATTTTTTATAACCCATGCGCTTCGCAAACAAAGCGATTTCCTGCACCCTGGTCAGCTGGCAATAGCCATCATATTCTACGCTGGCTGCCGTCTGCATAAATTTCAGATTTTCTTCTTCGTAATATTTTTTCGTTACTTCTTCTAAGAATTCCGGGTCCATTTTCCCCGTTGTGCAAAACGCAGTATAGTCCGTTCGATCCGAATTGCAAAGCGGGTTCCCACAATCTGCACAGCTCATTTTTTCAACATCCATTTTTTCTCCTTTTGCCGGGCTCGCCAACAATTTATTCCTGTTTATTCATATCTTAATGCTTCAATCGGATTAAGTTTTGACGCTTTAATTGAAGGTACCATACCAAATACTACACCGATTACCATCGAAAATACAACTGCAATAATGATGGCATACGGATTGATGGCGGTTGGAATCAGGGCCACAAGGGAGATGATCTTCGCCAGAATGACTCCCGCCACGACTCCCAGAATGCCGCCGATACCACTCAAAATCATGGCTTCCATAAGAAACTGCCGCAAGATGCGATTTTTCCGCGCGCCCAGGGCTTTTTTGATACCGATTTCCCGGGTTCTTTCCGTTACCGAAACCAACATAATATTCATAACACCAATACCACCGACCAACAGGGAGATTGATGCAATACCAATCAACAGAATATTTGCGGAAGCAGACAGCTGCTGTAACTGGCTGGCGGACTCTGCTAAATCGGTACTTTCATATTTGATGGTTTCGTCTGTCGTGGATAAGGTTGCGCTGAGAATGTCCTTGCATTTGTTACCGACTTCGGTCATATTATCTGTCGAATCCGCTTTGACAATGACCTGCCTCGGTTCATCATACTTGAATATCAGCGGCCATATATTATCCGGAATATATAAGGCGCCACTGGAATCATTATGATACATATAATAGTCTTCTAAGGAATTAATGGTCGGCTCAAACTCGCTCTTTTTGTCTACAACACCAACAACGACGAATGGTTCCCCCATAATATCAATGGATTTCCCTAACGGATTTTCGCCGCCAAATACAGAATCTCTTAAGGTGTCGTCGATAATGACGATTTTTCTTTGGCCATCCAGTTCTGCGGTACTGAATCCCCGGCCTAAAACGATATGATAGCCTGCGGTTTCAAAATAATTTTCGTCGATTCCCCAAACCTGACCACCATTAATCTGCGTGCCCTGGTAATACAGAGAGTCCGCGTAATTCCGCTTATGGATTAGGGATACATTCACCACATGTTCCACGTTCCGGATGTCATCGCAAATCTTTTCATTCAGCTGCGGGACTCCTTCCGGTACTTCGCTGTAGCTGAAGTCTGCTGCCCATCCATTTTGGTACAACTGGATGGTTACCGTGTTCGTGCCATCGCCGATCAGGTTGTTTTTAATCTGCTCGTTCGTGCCGGTGATGGTTGACACAACAGCGATAACCGCCGCAACGCCAACAATAATTCCCAGCATGGTGAGAAAACTTCTCATCCTATGAGCCCATATTCCTTTGAAAGATAATTTAATGTCTTCTATCATAAGTTATTCGTAAATTGTATAATTCTGTTTACTGCCAGTTTGCAGGAGCGTGTCCCGCCGGTGTGCTACCATATCGGTTGTTCCGTTACCACAGTTGGCGTACCCTCCCGACTTCCTGAGCCATACGGGAATGCCAGAAAATCATCAATTAAAAGGCCGCTTTTTATTTCAATTTCCGAACCGTAAAGATTCTTTCCTGTTACCACATACTGTTTTTTCAATCGTCCGTTGTTGTCCTTCATAACGTAATCGCCTTCATCGTCGCTACGCACATACATTATCGGAATATACAGGCTGGTCGATGGTTCCTCGTCCTCATTTAGGATGGATACCTGACAATATTCGCCGATGGTCATCTTTGCCTCTGCATCATCCACAATGGCATCTACCGGATAATAAGAACAGTTTGGAATTCCATAATACCCACTTATCGGCACTTCTCCGATTTCGGAAATCGTAGCTGTCGTCGAGGTTCCTGACTCGTAGGAAACCACATTTGCCTTGTCTCCCGGCTTAATCTTCCCGATACGAAGTTCGTCCACGCTGATGGTGATGGTGTAGTTTTCTGTTCCCTTAATGGTAATGACCGTGTCGCCTTCTGCACATTGTTCCACATTCTTTACTTCGGTAACGGTGCCACTGACGGTAGCTTTCACTTCGCCAGTGGATGCAGTCAGCAGATTTTTCTGCAAAGTGATTTTTGCCAGCCTCAGGTCCTGCTCCAGCATATCTGCTTCCCGAGTGCTGTCTTTTATCAGCTGAGCCAGCTCTGCTCTGGTGTATAAATAATTTTCCGGATTCGGGTCATCTTCCGGATAGTGGATGATTTCCTCATACCTCTCATATTTTTCCGGTTTGCAGAAGGATGCTTTCAGATAATATTTTGTGTGGCTGGTCATGTGTCCTTTGGTTCCATCAAAACTCATGACGTTTTCCAGAATCCAATCTTCCTTCAATGGGTCTACTTCCACCCTCCGGTAAACCGGTTCGCCGCCGATTCCTTCTTCGCCATTTCCGTTATTCTCACTGCCCTCACTACTACCTAAGCCAATTTCTTCCTCGACCGTTTCCTCTTCTGTCTCCGGCTCGATCAGTTCATACTCATAAACAACAAGAGGAATCTTGCTTCCGTCAATTTCCACTTCTGCAAATTTCGTATCATTTTCATAGACGGTCAGCATTGCCGTTTTTCCATTTTCCCGGAGAAGTTTTAAAAACCCTGGCTCGATCTTTGTCTTCAGGCTGACAAGAAATGTCATTCCTTCTTCTTTGTAATCGGTATCCGTTATTTTTTCCTTAATCGCCAAAGGACCATGGTCAACAATTTCAATGGTCGGTTGCGGTGCTTCCTCTTTCGGTTTCAGGTATTGATATCTCTTTGCGTCTCTTTTCGCCCGTTCTATCTGCGCTTCCAAAACTGCAATGCTGGCTTCATCCTGCTGTAATGTCAGCTGATATTCAATCGCATCGTATACCATCAGGGTATCTCCAACATTTACATAGTCCCCCGGTTGAACGTTAATGCTTTCTACCAAGGCGTTACGCAGTTTTACGTTCTGCGTCCGACCAGCGGAAACATTGCCACTATATTGAGAATTATCGCCCCACCAGGAATCGTTCAGCGTGCTGACAGAAACCACATCTACCTTTTTATTGGTATTAAGAACACGCACTACAACAAGGGCCGCTATAATAGCTACCACAATTGCAGCGCTTATGATAATAATCTTTTTCCTTTTCTTTTTTTCTGTCATTCCAGTCTTCCGTCTTTTATTACAACCATCCTCTTTCCAAAAGCCGCTATGTCCGGCTCATGGGTAATCATAATGATGGTGATTCCTTCTTCATTAAGTTTTGTGAACAGGTCCATAATCTGCAGGCCTGAGGCTGTGTCAAGCGCTCCGGTCGGCTCGTCCGCCAGCAGGATTTTGGGATTGGTCACCATGGCTCTGGCAATTGCCACTCTTTGTTTTTGTCCACCGGAAAGCTGGTTTGGCAAAAAATCCAGACGGTCGCCTAAACCCATTTTTTCCAACGCCTCCTTTGCCCGTTCCATGCGCTCCTGCTTTGGAACACCTGCATACAGCAATGGCAAAGCCACATTCACCTGGGCAGTTTCCTTCGGCAAAAGGTTAAAGGTTTGAAAAACGAAACCGATCATCTTATTGCGGATGTCTGCCAGATCATTGTCGCTCTTTTTGGAAACATCTTCGCCATCTAAAATATATTCGCCACTGGTGGCCTCATCCAGGCAACCGATAATATTCATCAACGTACTTTTCCCGGACCCGGAATGGCCCATGATAACCAGATACTCCCCCTCTTCTACATCCAGATTAATGTCAAAAAGAACGGGTACCTTGATTTCTTCGTTGTCGTATTCTTTATAGATATTTTTTAAACTAAGCAGTGCCAAAGCCGCCTCCTAGTATGCTATATTTTCAACACCAATTGCTCCTTCGACGGGCATCTCATTCATGTATCCTTCATCGGAAGACATCGATGGGTCCATGCTTCCGTCCACACCGTATTCGTCAATAAATTCACCGTCGGTCAGTTCCGGCTCGGCATAAACGGTGGTCGTAGCAGCTCCTGCCTTACATTCCTCACTTGGCCATGCGATAAACTCTTCTTCGGAAAGACCACTCTGAATTTCAAACTCATCCAGATTTTCGTCATATTTTCCTAAAACGACTTTTCTCTTTTCCAATTTTGCTCCATCTTTTTTTGCAGCCCATACATAATTATCGCCATTATCATCCCCCAGGATCCATCCACTGTTCAGCCAGATACCGCTTCTTTCCTCATCCTGGCCCAGGTCCGCTTCGATGGTCACATGCTGCCCCAGAAGCAATCCCTCGGTGATGTCCAGATTAACGTAAAACTCATACTTCGACGAGCTTTCTCCATTTCCGTAATAGTACATTCCCTCTTCCGGAGCTGTGTTCTGGGTATTAATAGATGCGATGGTTCCTTTCCAGATAAGCTTCTCATCGACTCTGGATCGGACAATCACTTTCTCCCCATTGTATATATCCATAACGTTCTGTTCGCCGATTTTTCCTTTGATACGAAGATCGCCGTCCGCAATGACCGTCATAAAAACTTTTCCACCATCCGGAGAATCGCCATAATTATCACCATTGATAATCGCATTCACGTCGGCAATATTCTGGACCGTTCCGTTCATACTAGCGTAAATCGTGGATTTCCCGATGGCATTCTTTTTGCTGTTGATATTCGACTGATTGGTTTTGATGTTATACTCTGCTTGAGCATTATCCGCCTGCAGCTGCTGAATCTGTGCAGAGTAGCCCAACTTATCCGCAGAATCTGCAGCTTCCATTAATTGATACAGCTGGCTGATCTGATCTTTGTTACTGCTGATCGTGGAATTGCTCTTTTCTATCTGAATCTGCAATTCCTCAATTTCCAGATTGAGCTGATCCGTGTTATAAGAAAACAGCTGATCACCAGCTTTTACTTTATCGCCTTCTTTTACGAAGACCGTTTCCAGCTGGCGGGATACATCATATTCGAATTTTTCTGATTTCTGGGTTTCCACTACCCCGCTGTAACGATTCTGATAGGACCCGTTCATAAGTTCTTTTATATTCTGAACATAGATTTTTCCAGCCTTATTGCCATCGTTCCCCAGCACAATAAAAATAACAACTGCTGCCACAACGAGAACCGCCGCGCTGGCTGATGCTATGATGATTTTCTTTTTCTTATTCATGTTCGTTTTCTTTTCCATAAGTTCACTCCCATTGATGATGCAGATACATTCTACCATACTTCCTGTGAATATTCTGTATCTTTTTCGTAATTTAGTGATCATCGTTCTGTTTACGGAATCAGTATATGCTCCTGCAATTCTACATGAAAAAAGGGGCGCATGCAAAACGCCCCCCAAAAAAAGAACTGAATTATTATGGATTATTTTTCCAACTGAATCATGTTCCAAGAATGAGCGGATAATTTCACACCCGCTTTCACACATTTCTCAACAGGAACAACTTTTTCCATATTCTGGGCATCATTTACAGCCTGAAGGTCCTCGCCTTCCATGGCAACCTGTTTTACCACTTTGTAGGCCTCAAAGCCGCAGGCCTGAAGGTCTACATCGAATTCTTCCGCCAGAGAACGATTTACCAGGAATAAGGTCAAGGTCTTTTCGTCCTCGGAAAGAACAGCTGCTCCGTCCACATTTGGAATTTCGGTATGCTCTTTTGTATCATAAGTTCCGGCATCACAGGAAACCTTAAGTGCGGTTCCTCTTCCGTAGGTAGAAGTATACATGAACGGATAGTAAATGGTCTGCGCCCATGCTTCTCCGCCAACTTCGGTCATGATCGGAGCGATAACGTTTACTAACTGGGCCAGACATGCAACTTTTACGCGGTCGCAATGATTTAACAGAACGATCATCATGCTGCCAACCATAACCGCATCTTCTAAGTTATATACATCCTCAAGTTTTGGAGGAGCGATCTGCCAAGGCTCGATTTTCTTGTCCTGATCGTTGCTATGGTACCAAACATTCCACTCGTCGAAAGACAGATTAATCTGCTTGTCGGTGCCTTTTTCCGCTTTCACTTCGTCACAGATATTTTCTACCTGAGTAATGAAGGAATCCATATCTACGGCTTTTGCAAAGAACTCTGCCGTATCGCCGTCGCGGTTTCCGTAGTAGCTGTGGAGAGATAAATAATCAATGTATGGATAGGTAGCTTCCAGAACGGTTTTCTCCCAGGTTCCGAAAGTTGGCATTTCCAGATTGGAACTTCCACAGGCTACCAGCTCGATGGATGGATCCACCCATTTCATCATCTTCGCCGTTTCCGTAGCGATTCTAGCGTACTCCTCAGCAGTCTTTCCGCAGATCTGCCATGGGCCGTCCATTTCGTTTCCTAAACACCAGAGCTTTATGCCAAAAGGTTTTTCAAATCCGTTTTCTTTTCTCTTGTTGGCATATACCGTATCCGTATCCAAGTTACAGTATTCGACTAACTGACGGGCTTCTTCCGGACCTCTGGTTCCTAAGTTCACCGCCATCATAACATCACTGTCTGCTCTCTTTGCCCATTCCTGG
This sequence comes from Lachnospiraceae bacterium, assembly GCA_045600845.1. Lineage (GTDB taxonomy): Bacteria > Bacillota > Clostridia > Lachnospirales > Lachnospiraceae > RGIG5612. The sequence continues at coordinate 12,783 of JAZRYR010000044.1, forward strand.
AATTCATCAATTCCTACCTGATTGGTCTCGATGCTTTCCCAAGCTAATTCCAGTTTTCTAGGGCGTTTCTCTCTAGGGCCAGTACCGTCTTCCCAGTTATAACCGGAAACGAAATTTCCGCCTGGATACCGTACGATCGGAACGTTTAATTTTTTAACTAAATCTAAAACGTCTTTACGGAAACCTAAATCGTCTGCCTCTTTATGGTCTGGTTCATAAATTCCGTTATAAACCGCTCTTCCCAGATGCTCGATAAAGGAACCGTAGATTCTCTTATCAACTTTACCGATGGTCTCTTCTTTGTTGAAGCTGATTATTGCTTTCATAACTTGCCTCTCCTATGTTTCTGCCGGCTTCGCGATATCCGGCGATTTTAAAACAGTTGGGCTGCGCAAATAAGCGCAGCCCTGATGAAATCCATATTTAAAATTATTCTTCGTCCAGATCGAAAATTACGGTGCTGTAACCGTCTCTCGGAATGATGGTCATATGTACGTCAACAGGAAGCTTTGCTAAGATTTCTTCTCTGTTTTTCTTGTTGATTCCACGAACCATAGCATTTACTGCCGGTCCTTCTTCTACTTCAACAACACCGAATACATATGGCTTGATGTCTTTCATTTCATCTTTTTTCGTAATCGTTGCCGGCATAACGAACTGAAGGAGTTTTCCTTTTCCGCTCATTTCAATCCATTCCATATCTGCACATCCGCAGGTATTGCATACCAATACTGGTGGCCATTCCACAGCGCCGCACTCTAAGCATTTACGTCCTGTGATTTTGCCTTCTTCTAAATTATCGTAATATGTTTTAACAACTCTTTCTAATTTAACACCCATGACAAACCTCCTTATTCTGCTGTGCGAAGAATGATTGATGCAAGATTCTGTGCGCCGCCGAAGCCTCTTAAGAACGCAGTCTTAGGAAGTTTCTTAACCTGACGAGCACCACACTCGCCTCTCATCTGCATAACTGCTTCGTAAATATCCGCCATTCCGCTGGCTGCATGAGCATGACCAAAGGAGCATCTTCCACCATTTGTGTTGATTGGCTTGTCACCATCAAAAGCGGTACGGCCATCAATGAAGTATTTCCAGCCTTCGCCTTCTGGAAGGAAACCTGCGATTTCCGCAGCGATGAGCTGGGAAGTAATGAAGAAGTCGTTTGCATAAAGAATGTCGATTTCTTCTGGTTTTACGCCGGTCAGTTCATATACCTGGCGAGTAGCTTCCTGGGTTCCGATAACTTCTACGTGTGGCTGATTTGCTTCACGGGTTGCATTACCGATACCTAAAACTTCGATACCCTTCTTATCTGTGAATTCCGATACCATTTCAGTCGGACAAACGATACAAGCAGCAGCGCCGTCACATTTCAGTTCCAGGCCGGAAGCTCTTAAGTTTCCGGACATCATCGGATTGTAGAAGGATTTCATATATTCCATAACGTCGTCGAAACCGTTTTCTTTTGCGATTTCTTCGTAAGTCTTCTTGGAAATAGCTAATGGGTCCAGAACAGCTCCTCTTCTGGAGTTGATGGCCATATGGATTAAAGTATCATCCATCTGCTCATCGGTCAGACCGTATTTTGCCTTATACCATTCTGCGCCATCATCCTGGTGGATGTTTGGTCCACACATCATTTCACGGGTATAAGTATTATCATAGATCCATTTCAGAGATTCCTGGAATTCGAAGAAGTCAAATTTTCTTCTCATGAAGGAAGGCTTTGTTCCGTCAACGATGGCATCGCCGAATTCTACACAGCCAGAAAGAACTACGTTGTATTTTCCGGAAGCTACTGCGTTAACCGCTTCTTCTAAAGCTAAATAACCGGTACAGCATGCTTCGGAATGATGGATGGAGCCTTTGCCTCTCATGCCAAACCACTCGGAAACCTGAATGTTTGGAGTAATGTAGTTTGAACAATAGAATGGGTTTGCTTCTCCATGGAAGAAATAATCAACATCCTTTGGACGGATGCCTGCATCTTCCATTGCCTTATATGCAGCATATCCAAAAAGTTCGCCTTCGGTTAAGCCGGCGGTTTCCGGATCGTCTAAGGTGTTCATGAATGGAGAACATCCAACGCCAATAATAGATACGCTTCTGCTGTAAGGATGAAGAGTCGTTTTGTTAATTGGATTCATAATTAATTCCTTTCTTCTTCACTTTTTATAATCAAATGATTCGTTGTTTTTTATAAGAATTCTCTTGTGGTTCGGGCCTGAGAATTATTCTTCTTTGATTTCCGGAGCTTCTTCTACCGGAAGTTCTTCTGAAGCCATGGCAGCTTCTTTTTCCTTCACCTTTTCTGCGATGACCGCTTTGTAGCGAGCATAGGACTCTTCCAATTCCGCCATGATTTCCAAAGTCAGCTTGTTGGCTTTCTTTCTGTGATTCGTGAAGTGGCGCTTTACATCAGATCCAAATTTCTTCAGGGAATTTTCCAGATTACGGCTTCTGCCGGCGATTTCTTTTTCAAACCGCTCGACACTTCTGGTCAGACACTTGGAATAGTTTTTATACAGCTCATTCGTCTTGATTTCATAGTCTGCAGCAAGTTTCTTCGCCTCATCCTTGAACTTATCGTACAACTTCTTGCCTTCTTTTCCCAGGCCTTCCATGTCGTCTTTAAGTTCTTTCTTTTTCTCGTTATAGTATTTCGTAAGGGTAGCCGCATTTTCCATTTCGGCTGCGGTTTCCTGCTCTTCGTAGTTTAAGTAAACGGAGCCTAAAACTTCCAGATGTTCCTCATCTACGCCATAGGTGTTTTTAAAGATTTCAAAAGCAGACTGTTTCAGATACTTCTGGAATTTCTTTTTCTTTAACGCTTCGGAGTCCGCATTGATCGCATTTGCGATAGCCGTATCCGCAGGTTTTACGCGGAATCCCCTGGTTGCTTCGTCCACAATGATATTGTCCAGTTCGGTTTCCAGTACCAGTTGTGCACGGTAGGTAGCCAGTTTTTCCATTTCAGCTTCCGAAAGTACCGGCCAATCCGGATTCATTTTCCGTAGTTCGTCCAGAATAATCCGGGATATGATCAGACGGGCATACCATTTATGATCCGCAGGTACGACATACCAAGGAGTATTTTCCCGGGCCGTTTCGTTAATGCATACCTCAAAGGCTTTCATGTAGTCATCCCAGTAGGCTCTCTCATCAATGTCAGAGGAGGAGAACTTCCAGTTTTTCTTTTGCGTATCAATACGGGCAATAAATCTTCTTGCCTGCTCATCTTTACTTACATTCAGGAAAATTTTTATAACACGGAAACTGTTTTCCCAAAGATAGGCTTCAAAATTCCGAATCTGTTTATAACGGTTGTCAATAATCTTATCCAGATCGATGCGGTCTGCCCAATCGTAACTTTCATAAATCTTGTGAACCTTCTGTACCAGAACATCTTCGTAATAGCTGCGGTTTAAAATACTGATATGGCCTTTTTCCGGAAGTGCTTTCCAGAACCTCCACAGGTAATCATGAGCTTTTTCTTCTGCGGTCGGAGTTTTGAAACTGTGCTCCGATACGCCCTGAGGGCTAAGGCAGGACAAAACCGCACGGACAGCTCCGTCTTTGCCAGCAGCATCCATTGCCTGGAAAACAAAAATAATACCTTCTTTTTGTTCTGCAAACAGTTTCTGCTGATAATCATTTATTTCATCCAGATTGGCAATGAATTCCTGAATGGCTTCATGGCGTTCTTTAAATTCCCCTGTCTCCGCACAATCAAAGTTATTAATATTAAATGGTGCGGAGCCGTCATATTTATATTTTTGCATATATCTCCTTTCGGTTTTCTATCCTAAAACAAATGCATTTAACACTTTTATTATATAGAATTTCTTGCGAAAATGTTAGATGTTTTTTTCAGTTTTTCATGACTGTTTTTCTCGTACATTCAACGTTTTTTCATTTGTTGTTGTTTATTTCAGTAAAATTCCGGTCAGCATCCGTTCCACGTCATCGTGGTCTCTCCGGTAAGACGGAAAAGCCCATCTTCCATCTGCTTCTCTGGAATGGAGGGTGCAGAACGGTGGGTCAAAAATATTCTCCTCCTTTAAACCCAGATTCCCTAAAGTAAACCGGATTGCCAATGGCAGGTCCAGAAGATATTTTCCTTCTTTTTTTCCTGGCTGAAAGAATTTTTCCATTTGTTCTTTGGTGAAATTTTCCGAAAACGGCAAAAGCAGGTCTTCACTTACTTCATAGCATTCGCCACAGATGCATGGTCCCAGGGCTGCCAGAATATTTTCCGGCCTGCTGCCATACGTTTCTTCCATGAGCTTCACGGCATTCCTGCTGATCTTACCGGCAGTTCCCTTCCAACCGCTGTGAATCATGGCGATGGCTTTCTTTTCCGGATCCAATAAATAAACCGGAACACAGTCTGCCTGTTTCGTGCAAAGAATCAGTCCCCGTTCCTTGGTGATCATGCCGTCAAAACCAGTCTCAGCTTCCGGACGGAGGATGGTTTCTCCTCCATTTTCTTTCCAGACGATTTTGATGTTCGCTGTATGGGTCTGGTAAACACCCACCACTCCCTCTGGGGTAAGGCCAAACTGAGCTGCCAGGGTTTCATAGTTTACGTCCATTTTCGGTGTTCCCTGCTTCCAATGGGTGTCTTCTTTCGTTGTAAAAAAAGTATGTACCAGCCCTGTTTTTTCCAGTGGCTCAATTTTATGCAATCTCATTTTTCTCCTTGATAGTGCATTCGTCGGCACCTTGAAATTCTTGTTTTTTTTCCCTTGTGTGTTATCATAATTTTAGTATAGATTGCACATTTTTTACAAGTGTGTTTCTGTGTTTTGCCCCTTTTCAACCCTCACCAAAAGCCACCGGTAAACGGCTTTTGGCCAGCGAACAAAAATGGAATGAAAAAAAAGACCTCTCTTAAAGGAGCGATAAAAGCTCCGGTAATCATCATTATAGCTGCAGTTATTGTGTTAGGCATCGTTCTGACCTGCCTGATTTCCTGTTCTGCTAAGAAACCAAAAGGAATTGATGTAACCCAAAGCGCCCTGCCTCTGGATGATTCCAAATGGATTTCAACGGAAAATGACCGCAGAATTTATGATGACGATAAATATACAACCTATTGCGGTATTGATGTGTCGGAATGGACCGGCGAAATCGACTGGGAACGAGCAAAAAATGACGGCATACAGTTTGCCATTATGCGCGTTGGTTACCGAGGTTATGAAACCGGAAAATTTGTTTACGATGCCAACCTTCGTCACTACTTAAAGGGTGCTGTGGAAGCCGGTGTGGACTGTGGCGTTTATTTCGTTTCCCAGGCCATTAATGAGGAGGAAGCCCGGGAGGAAGCGGACATGATTCTGGAACAAGTCTATGGTATTCCTTTGACCATGCCGGTTTATATCGACCTGGAAGCCGCCGGTGGTCCTGCCCGTACCGATGCCCTGACCACAGAAGACTACACCAATATCGTTAATGCCTTCTGTGAGCGCGTAGAAGAAAATGGATTCCGCGGAGGAATCTACTCTAATGAGACTTGGATTACCCGTCACCTGGACTGGAACAATCTGTCTCAGTGGGACTTATGGTTTGCGAAATACACTCCAATCCCTGCAACGGATTATCTATTTAACGTATGGCAGTATTCCGAATCCGCTCGGATTGATGGCATCGAAAATCACTGCGATATCAATATAAGAATTTGTAAATAACGGCAGCATGTCTTTGCCCGCCGTGAGAATATAATGGAGGACTTAACTATGAATACAAAAGAAAAAGTTGTTCAACTTACGGATGAAATGATAGCTTCCCTGGCTCGTCTGGTTCGTTACAATTCCGAATTGGCAGAAGCAAAACCGGGAAGACCTTTCGGTGATGAAACTTATCTGTGTCTGGAAGAGGCCCTTTCTATGGCGAAGGCTATGGGTTTTCAAACGAAAAATCTGGATGGTTACTGTGGCTATGCAGAAATGGGAGAAGGCAAAGACATTTTGGGCATTGTTGCTCATCTGGACATCGTTCCGGTTGGCGACGGCTGGGATACGGATCCTTTCCAGGTTATCCAAAAAGATGGCGTTCTTTACGGACGTGGCGTTTCCGATGATAAGGGTGGCGCAATTTGTGCCCTCTATGCAATGAAACTCGTAAAGGAAGAAGGCATTCCTTTAAACAAACGTGTCCGTCTGCTCTTCGGTTGCAATGAAGAAACCGGTATGAAATGTATGGAACACTATAACAAAGTCGAAGAACCAATTACCTTAGGCTTTACTCCGGACGGAAGCTTTCCTGGAATCTACGGTGAAAAAGGCCATATGCATATGGATGTTACCAGCAAGAATACAAAAATCATCGCTATGAACGGAGGCTTTGTTACCAACGCTGTTTGTCATCGTTGCGAAACTGTAATTCCTGCAGGAGAAGTAGACCTGGAGGCTCTGAGGGCCGCTCTTGCTGCTACTCCACTAAATGACTTTTCCTTAACGGAAGAAGAGGGAAAACTGACCATTCTCGCGATTGGCGCTTCTGCTCATGCAAGTACTCCATGGCTGGGCGTTAACGCTGCTGGCTACACCATGAAGGCTTTAGCAGATGTGGGATTTAAGGATGATTTCGTAGAATACTACAACTCCCATATCGGATGTAAAGGAACCGGCGAAGGCTTCCATATCGGTATTGAAGACGAGTACGGCTCATTAACACTTTGCAATGGCGTGATAAAAACCGTGGATGGTGTAATTAACTGCACCATCGATATCCGTGTTCCGGTTACCTTCCATGAACCACAGATTCGCGAACTCGTCAAGGACCGTCTCGAAGATGAAAATGGCAAATGTGAAATTAAAGCCATCGGCGAACCTTTATTCTTCCCTGTAGATTCTCCAATGGTTTCCGCTCTAGTAGATGCTTACGTTAAGATTACCGGCGATACGGAAACCAAACCGATGGTAATCGGCGGTGGAACTTATGCAAAAGCAATTCCTGGAATCATCGCTTTTGGTTGCGAATTCCCAGGTGCAATTACTCATATCCACGAGCCAAACGAGTGCATGGACATTGACCATATGCAGAAACAGGTTGAGATTTACGTAGAGGCAATAAAGAATTTACTCGCTCTGTAAGGTAGCAGCAAGCAGGAATTTACTCGCTCTGTAATGAAACAAATTACAGAAGGAGCTTTCGTACAGGTATGTGCAATTTTCTTATCCCTTATACAAAAAGAATCGGCGTAGCGGACTATTCCAGCTACGCCTTTTTTATTGCAATATCATATTTTTACAAAAAAAGCTCATCTTTTGCGTTTTCGTTCTGCGATATACTCATCTTTTCCATTTTCGTTCTAAAAAAAGCTCATCTTTTCCATTTTCGTTCCAAAATAACCAATTTTATGCAATTTTCGGAACAGAAACGAAAATCTTCGTCATTTTTTAGAGAAAAATCAATTTTTTTCTCCCAGCTACATTAACAAATCTCTATTTGACCCTCTTAACGAACAGCCACAGGATGATGGAAATAATCAGCTCTGCAATAATGATAAATACTGCCCAGGTATATCCGGCAAACTGAATAACGAATCCTAAAACAACCCCCATGACAACAGAACCCAACTGCATAATGGTATTTCTGACAGAGCTTACAATCGGAACATCGCTAGGCACTTCGGCCAGATCGGCTGCCGCTCCATTGGTTAGACCAGTTACGCTTCTGGAAATACCGAAAACGATAACATAAATCCACATCATGTTATTCGGCAGATAGCGCAGTAAAATGAAGGAAACTGCGCAGGTAAATAAGGATGCAATAACGATTTTTTTCTTGGTTTGAAGCTTATCGGAAAGCCATCCAAAAAACAGCATCGCCGCAACACCGATAACCGCCGCATAGCTGTAGGTGGAGGCCGCTTCCCCTGGATCCATACCTTTCCATGTCATTAATTTCACTACATAATTTGCAAAAACGATGGTTGCTGCATTGAAGGAAATAAAGGCCAAAGAGGTAAGCCATACATCCGGATTCCGATAAACTCTCCTGGTTTGTTCTTTCGTCGGTTTAACGGAACTTTCTACCCCATAAGCACGAAGCGTTACCGGAATAATAATAAGCCAGATAACCAATGCCAATATCTGAAGTGCCCCGATCAGAGCAAATACATTCTGGAAAGAAAGACCGGTATTAATTACCAGTATGGAGCCGCCTTTTGTGGTCACAACCTGTGGAAGCACCGTCGTTACCACCATTACGCAGCTCCAGAATCCTTTGCGGTTTTCTTCTACCAGATTCAGAATTAAACTACCGTTTCCAAGCTGAACAAAACCGAAGCCTCCGCCTTCAAGCAATCTTCCGACTACGAAAATAGGAAAACTCTTTGTTGTAATCTGAAGAATTACACCCAGAATAGCCAGAACATAGCCGATACTCATACTCCATTTGCTTGGAATTTTGCGAATCAAGTATCCCATTGGAACAGAAAATGCAATCATCATCCAGTTTTGTGCCGAAGCAAGGATGCCGTAAGCACCGGCATCAATGTTAAAATAATTCTGAATGGCATCCTGCATAGGAATGAGTTTAAAAGTTCCAAAGCCCTGGACCAGACCGCAAAAAACGATGGCAAAAATCATCCAGCCGATTTTCGATTTACTATAAGTTGCTTGTTTTCCCATTTTTTATTTCGGTTTCCTTGGAGAGAGGTTCCCGCATCCTTTCATTTTTATTCACGTTCTATCTTTTCGTCAAAATAACAATCTAAAATCTGTGGCCACCGCCGCCGGAGTGACCGCCGCCACCACCGGAGAAGCCTCCACCGCCGCCAGAGAAGCCTCCACCGGAATGGCTTCCGCCGCCTCCGCTGAAGAAGCCACCGCCACCTCCAGAAGAAATCCGAGTCTTTGTTTCTCCAGTCTTAACAATGTTGATTTTCGCAAGAGACAGATTATTCTGAACATTTGCTAAGATTTCCTTATCCGAAACTCTCTTAACTCGCATGGTTCCCAGAACAATCCCTGCACAGATGATCATTCCCACCAAAACCGCCAAAATGGCGTTGGAATTATTTTTCATCGGTTCATTGATTTTCTCGCCATTTAACAGCCGGTTGATCTGCTCAAAGCAGGATTTTGCGCAGGAATAATAGTCTCCATCCGATGCATATTTATAGCAGTTATCCGTAATGGAATTTGCCCTTGCTTTATTGATTACTTCCAGATTATGTCCGTCGGAGAATAGGAAAATCATTCTCTCGTACATGTCGATGAACATGCACGTTCCACCTTCACAACCGAAGTATTTTTTATAATGAGCCTCAGCTGCATACTGAACACTGTCAGAATGGGGCTCAGCGGAAGAAATAAACATAATATTTCCATAGGCCAGCGCCGGCTTCATAACTTCTGCCAGATTCTTTTCTTCAGAGTCCGTCAAAAGGTCTGCATCATCCTGGACTACAAGTCCATGACCCGTTTCCCGATCTTGATATTCGATTACCCCCGCCTTGGTTTTTAACGGAGCCAGAACAAAAAGTAAAAACAAAACTGTTGCCAGAACAACTGCCCTAAAAGGTGCCCGACCATGTTTTCCGATTCTCATTTTAATATTCATGTTCGTCACCTCCTCTCTTACCAAACTGAGGTGATTTGCGTGTCGTCAGCTTATTATGCCCCCTTATTAAATCCAGAACGGTCCATCCCGCAAGAATAATGGCCACAATGTCGGACAGGTAGTAATATAAGTCATCAACCGGGAAGATAATCATTACCAAACCACAGGTTAAAATGCCTACCAACGGCTTCCATATGGTCTTCAGCTTGTAACTGAAAGGTGCCTTCATTTTTAACCGACATAAACCATACCGGAAGGTAAGACACGGAACCCGTCACGTTTGATGTGGCGAAAGACTCTTCGATATCGGCTTTTTCATTTTAACAAGACGGCTCTGGAGCATTACCTGAGACCCACAGAAGGAACAGAATGTAACCGCTGCCTCATCGGTACTTAAAATACTTCCACCACACTGTGGGCAAGTGAAGATATGCGCTTCATAAGTTTCGTCTTCCTTGGTTTCTTTATTTTTTCGTTCTTCTGTAACCGTATGTTCTGTCGCGTTCAGCTGTTTTTCCTGATCTAAATCTAAGGGGGAAAACTCGCTGTCACAGTATTCACATTTAATAATTTCTGTACCCGGCAGGTATTCCATTTCCCCGCCGCAATGTGGACACTTAACCATGTCAATCCTCCTTATACTGCCACAATAAGCCACAATAGTATCATAACATTTTCAAGGAAGTTTTAAAATATAAACATCCATCCTGTCCCATGGTTCTTTCATAAAAGCATCTTCACACAATCTTCACTCAGACATAGAATAATGATAACGTACCCAAGGGATTTTATTTGACAAACTGGGAAATAATACTATATTTTACTTGCTTAGACTGACACGGAGAATGGTATGAGAAAATTTACACAAAATTTGGCATATAAAATCGGCCGGTTTATGACAGGCCGTTACGGTTACGATGAGTTTAACCGTTTCTTAAACATTGTAACTTTGGTTTTATTGGTACTGACATTTTTCCAACGGCTTTGGGCTCCGTTCAGATATGTATATTATCTGGGTCTGGCTTTATTGATTTACACCTTATTCCGCAGCCTTTCCAAAAACCGGAATGCCCGACTGAAAGAGCGCGCATTTTACCTGAGAGCCAGCAACGCGGTAAAGAAGTTTTTCCGCAAAGTGAAGGGATTCATTAAAATTCAGGTTCGCCGCTTTAAAGAACGCAAAACCTATAAATATTTTACCTGTCCAAAATGCAGAACCACCATCCGGGTTCCAAAAGGCCATGGAAAGGTTCAGATTTCCTGCCCAAAATGCAGAACCACTTTCGTCAGCAAGACATGAAAATATAATGCCCCTAAAATGAGATTTCCTGCAATTTCGCCGAAAATGCGCGATATCTCATTTTGGGGGCATTCTTATGCGCACTTTTTCAGTTTCAGAGCACTTTTTATTCAAAAATGTCCTGAAAAGGTCACTGAAAATAAATAATCGCGCATTTTTATTCCATCTGCTGTGCAACCGATTCTTCGCAGCTTCTCATAGCAAAGAGAGTCTTCTCTAAAAGCTGCTCTAACGGCCAACCTAACTTCTCTGCTCCGTCTGCAATGATCTCTCTGGAGCATCCTGCCGCAAATCTCTTGTCTTTATATTTTTTCTTCAAGCTGGAAAGTTCCATATCCATGCAGCTCTTGGATGGACGCATTTTTGCCGCTGCCCAGATCAGGCCGGTCAGTTCGTCTGATGCGAATAAAACTTTTTCCATTTCGCAGGAAGGCTCTACGTCAGAGCAGATACCAAAGCCGTGACTGCAGATTGCATGAATCAGGTCTTCCGAAGCATTAATTTCTGCCAGCAGTTCCGGTGCCTTTTTGCAATGCTCTTCTGGCCAGTTTTCATAATCTACGTCATGAAGAAGGCCTGCGGTCGCCCAAAAATCAGCTTCCTCAGCGTATCCTAAATCCTCTGCAAACCATCTCATAACTCCTTCAACGGTATAGGCATGCTGCAGATGAAAGTCCTCTTTGTTATATTTCTTAAGCAACTCCAACGCCTGCTCTCTCGTTACATTTAATTCTTTTGCCATAGTTCTCACCTCACAAATTTTCTTACGATTACTATACAACCTATTGTATGAATTTCAAGTGCTCTACCATCTTTTTCGCTAGAATTATATCCTGTCATTTTTCTATATAGTTTCTGTCCATTTCGGCGTCCTTGGAAAACAATAAGCCGAAAGTCCTTAGTGCGGAGTGCGGTCAGATGCCCCAGCCGAGCCTCAGGCAAGTTTCCCGGTCCAGTGGTCCTCTTATCTGATCGTACTCCACGTTTAGCACTTTCGTTCCGTTTTCTAAGGATGCCGAAAAGGACGGAAAATGATAGAAAAAGACGCTGTGCAATTTTGTTTCAAATATGATATATTTTAGAAAAATAAATGGAGGTCTTTTTTATGGAAGAAAACTATGTAATGAATAAAGAAGGAAAATATGGTTATCTGTTCGTACAGGATTTAAGTGGTGCTCCGGAAGACAAAACGAACCCTGAAGCTATGGCTCGTTACCGTACTTTCGGGGAAAGACAGCTTTGGATTGATGGAAACTGCGTACCGGGTTCTTTCCAGATGAACACCTGCTTCTGGATGAAACCAAATGCGGAAATGATCAAGGCCAGCCCGAACAGCCAGGTTGCTCAGCCACATCATCATCCATATCCTGAAATTTTAGGATTTGTTGGAACAGACCCTGAGAACCCTTTAGAGCTTGGCGGCGTTGTAGAATTCTGGGTAGATGGCGAATGCCATAGATTAACAAAATCTACTATGGTTTTCCTGCCTCCGAACCTTCCACACTGCCCACTGATGACTATTGAACAAGGAGACAAGCCAATCCTTCACTTCTCCGTAGTAATGAATGAAACCTACGGATACGAAAGAGGAGACCAGCCGGAAGAATAATACATTCCATACCATTCATAGTGACATAGATAAAATCAGCAGCCCCAAGGACTGCTGATTTTTTATCATTTATATTTCCATCATTCCGATGTTCTTTCTATCTGCTTCTGTGGCGACGGATTCCTGCAAAAATTCCCATGAGTAAGGAAACTAGCAGAAGAATCAAATACCATTCCATATGGTTATGGTCTCCTGTATCCGGAGAATCCGGCTTATCCGGATTTACTGGGTTATCTGGCTGGTCCGGGTCTTTCTCGTTTTCACCAGCTTCATAGGAAAGACTGATGACCGCTCTCTGTCCATCATCCAGAACGGTAATGCGGCAAGGCTTTCCATTCAGATTAGCGGTTGCATTTTCGCTTAAAACAAACCCTTCTGCTGCATTGACTTCGATAGAAACCATGTAGGTTCCTTCTGCGTCCACGGAAGCTACATTCTTATTATCTTTCGTCCACTTGGTACGGGCGGAAGTTCCCTCCAATCCATCCGATTTTATATCTGCCCTGCCAGCAAGTATCCAATCCGGACTTTCTGGTTCCGGCATTGATAAATCAATGGTTTCAATTACATCTTTGTAGATTGCCGTAATCGTTATATCGTCTGCCGGCATCACAAATTCTTCTGTTGCTGCTTTCAGCGTAAGGGTTCCGGAAGATTCTTCCCAACCTGCAAATACTTTGCCTTCAATTTCATCGGCCGTAATCTGAACTTTCGTTCCAGCATATAATTCCGATACTCCGCTAAATACAGGAATTTCTTTTTGTGTCTCAGCATCATAAGCAGTTCCATTTACTACGTCCAGCTCGAAGAGTTCGGAACCCGTCTTATCAAAAGCACAGGTTACTTCCAGGCTTCCATCCTCTAAAACATCAAATTCTGCAGCCGTACCATTTACGGTTATCTCCAGATCTTCTGCATAAGCAAAGCCTTCCGGTAAAGCACGGACTGTGAATTTCCCAATATGTTTTGTATCGTAACCGGCCGTTCCCATCTGCTCATTTCCTGCTTCATCAAAGTAAGAAATGTAGCCGCATCCTCTTTCAAGCAGTTCTGCTTCTTCTGGGTTGTCCTGGCTTTCGCCTACTTCTCCTGAAAGTTCTTTTCCTGCCACAGGCGCCTCTACAACATATTCTAGGTTGGTAATTTCATAATTTGCCACAACCCGAACATTATCTTCCGGCATATGGAATGTAAAGTATTCTTTATCTAAACCACCGGAAATAATATCAACAGAGTTCTCTTCCGGCGCAGCGGCAAGAAGGAATGGATTGCCAGGGCAAATATCTAAGGTGAATCCAATAAATTTTATTCCTTTGTTTCTCTTATTCGCTTTAATTCCCACCACGGTTCTTCTGTCGCATGGATATATTCCACTGCCACGTCCATTAATAACAATAACTGCATAATAATCGATAATATCCGGAATCTCTATGGAGTAATTAAATGCTGCTGTCTCACTATATTTAACCGTTCCTTCTCCGTCATCGGAACGGGCAACGGTGTAAATCGTCGTCTTTACGTTCTCTCCTTCTGTGCCTTTCAGCGAAATCGCTGCCTCATATAATGTACCCTGCGCATAGATTTCTTCTGCGCCATAGGTCTTGCCTGGCACATCCGTAAGGAAATAAATTAATGCATCTTCTGTATCACATGCCAATGTTACATCGACATCTTCACTGTAGCTTCCCGGCTGCTCAGAGCTGCTTACATAAGGTGTCGCAATTTTCTCTTCTTCCACAACCGTAACCTTTGCACGAGGAGTTATCACAATATCCGGGGAAATTACCAGCCCATTATCGTAATACTCCAAAAGCTCTCCCATATATCTTGAGAAATCCAGGTTCTTAATCGGTACAAAGAATTCCTGGGCATCTGAAGAAGTTTCATCATAAACAAACGGTTCACCGTTTTCATCTTCCAGATTATCCCAATCCCATTTGATTTCCGGCTGGATCCAGGAACGTCTTTCTTCTACATAAGCATTTCCGACCTTTGGCATTTTATTCTGAATATCCGCCAGACTGGTATGAGCTGCTACGCCCTCAAGCCCCTTAATTTCCTCGATTTCCGTTACGGTTGCAGGGTCCGTACAGATGTTACAGTGGACCTTCACACTTCCATCATTTGATAAAGATACTGTGCATTCTTTTCCTTCAAGAGTCACCTTGGAATTAGTACCAAAGTAATATCCCTCTTCCGGAGTCAGATAGAATTCAAATTCATATGGAAAACCAAAGACTAAAGGATCCTCCTGCCAGAATTCCGCAACCTGTTCTACATCAACGGATTCTTCCTGTACCTGAGTTCCACCCGCATTAACAAAAGCCGATTCCGGCGTCAGCTGATTTCCTGCAAAGGTAGAAGTAAATTCCAGATCTACCTGGTCGATTTCTGTGTATTCGCCTAAAACAGCCTCGATAGTCAAGTCTTCATCCGGCACAAGAATATAGGTTTCCGGATTGCTCGAGTTAATTTCGATTCCGCCTTCTAAGACTTTCCACTCTTTAAAATAGAAGCCGTCCGGTACTACTGCTTTCAGAAGGACAATATCATTCTGGTAAACCGTGTAGTTATCCTCCGGTAAAGCAATGATTTCTCTGCCATCACCGTACTCTGCCGTAGCCTGAATCAGTTTCAGATTATGCGCCGGATATTGCTCAAGAGTATATTCCAGTTCAACATCACTGGCTTCCATCTGGAATTTCAGACTGACAACATCTCCATTTGCGTTTTTAACAAGTTCCACATCCTCCATATTTTCCAGACCGGAAATGACTTTTATATCTGTCAGATGATTGGAATGTGGAATGTTATCCGGAACGATATATACCATATCATTCCAATGGAAAATATTGCTTCCCGTCGTTGTTTTAATACCATCGCTGATCCAGTTTACTTCGTAATCTGCCAGTTTATCAGTTGCTGTTACATATACATCACCCTTAGGCATTGTGAAGGTATATACGGCATCGACGCTTACATGCTCGCCCATGTCGATAGCTTTTTCTGTATCGAAAGATCTGGTAACATTTCCATATTTGTCAACCATTTCCTGTAATGGATTGTAATATCCGATCCACTTATCATGTACATAACCGAGGGTCTTACGGTCCGTGATCGTAACCACTTCTCCAGCTTTTACATGGAGCGTCTGCTGGCTTCTTGTGGAATAACGGATGTGAACATCATATTCTGCCGGCACATACACCGGAACTAAAGTAAGACTCTTCTTGATATTTTCAAGAATGATTAATTTCTCTTTGAATCCATCTGGTCTTACCATCTGGGTTACATAAGACTCCGTTTTCAAATCAAAGTATGTTTCTACTGCAAGAAGGTCCGTACATTTTTCTTTTGTATCGGTATAGTATGCTTCCCAATGGTCAAATACCATGTCTCCGGAGCTTTCGGAAGAATATTCCGGAGCCATAATCCAAGCTTTTCCGTTATGGTCTTTATCCATCTTCTGGTAAATATGTTTTACCGGATAGTAATTTGCAGCATTCTTAAAGGATACTGCAGTATAAGCTGGATCAATATAAATCTGTTTCCAGTAGCCATCCACAGTATCCGGAAGTTTTTCTGTTGGATGTGCCCAGCTTCCGGTAAAGGTCAAAGTAACTCCATCCACCTTATCGCCGAGCATGGCATGAACTTCTGCTCCGCCTTCTGGCATGGTAAAGGTCAGTTTTGTTCCATCTTCTGTTTTTTCAACATCCGTTGCGGACTTAATGCTCCATCCATTAAATACTTTTCCGCTTGGAATCTTATTTTTGTCGAAGGATACCTCTACAATATCGCCGGCTTCTGCATCAATATACTGTTCGCCGGTTCCCTGATTTTCTGAACCCTTTGTCTTGTTTGTCAGTTTCAGAGGAATCGTCGTATCTAATTCATCAATCAGCTTCTTGGAAGAACTTGCATGCTGATATGTGATATCCGCATATGCTTTTCCATCCGTATACCGATCGTTACATACGATATAAAGAGGCATGCTGGATTCGTAAATGTCCCAGTTTGCCGGATTATCTACGTGACGGGTGTAAATCATGTCTCGGTTCTCGTCATAAACGGTTCTGCCCAATTCATCATATGCAGGAATCAGAAGATCCGATAAGAATTTTCCATCTGTCGGAGTAATTTCAAATTTATGGCCCCCGGTAACCAGAAAACTGGTAAAGTCTTCTTTTCTTCCATCCGATACTTTGCGGGAAATAATCTCTCCATTTTCAATTTCTTTCAGATTTTCATCTACAAATACCGGCGTTAAAGTAATGTATTTTTCAAGACTTGCATAAGAACGGTTCTGGGTATTCGGAATAATTCTTAAAACATCGCCATTTGTAATCGGAATGGACGTTTTCTCAAAATCTTCCGTCTTTTTATTATTCCCTTCGCCATTCTTATTAATGTTGTAATCTATTTTTAAATTCTGACGGGAACCATCTGTATTATTATCAACAATCTCAAAACGGAAATCCGTGGACGCAACCAGATTATTATCTTTGTCGCGGTTCAGATACAGCGTAATCTTATGGTCTTCGTAGGTTGCGCTTCCAGACCACCATCCGCTGCTGAATTCATAGTTTGTATTTAATCCATCCTTGGTAATGGATGCAATCCGATCTTTTTCATATGGAGATTTTAAATCCTCCACATATATGTTCAGCTGAATGTCTTTCAAAGGCTTTCCATCTGCAGAAGAAACTTCCAACTGATATTGTTCCAGAGACTTGCCGATATAGTTCACGTCATGGGCTCTCATATAAGCCAGGACATACTCTGGATAATGTGGAAGGAATAGATCTGCAGCATACTGCTTCGCCGTTGCAATATATTGATAGTTATTGTAAATGTCATCTACATACATGCAGGCCACTAAAGCAGCGAGATTATAGGCGCTGTCCTGCAAAGTCTGCATGTCGGACCTGGAAATAACCTCAGAAACCCTGTTATCCTTTCCAACATCTTTCAAAATATCGGATAACAGGTTGCCCAATTTCAGTGTCAGCTTCTGTCCACCACTGCCTCCCCAAATAAGATCATCAAAACCCATGATCAAATCGATTTTTTCAAATAAAGTGAGATTCTTTTTTACCGCATCGGAAACAGCATTCTTAAAGAGATGTTGTTCGTATGCAGAAGAGCCCATCAGGGTTTTCGCTAAGATCTGGACCGGAGCCTGAAAATATTCGGTGTAAATTTCTCTTGCAGATTTTCCTTTTCCTTTTAAGAACATGTCCGGAACTTCCTGAACTGCCGGAACCAGAAAATCATTGATCAGATTTTCACAGAATTCTCCGGCATTTTCTCCCACATCACTATCCGATTCAATGTTGAAATCACCTTCGGCAAAAAAATGCTCTAGAATATTGATGATATTGGAAGATCTTGTCTGATAATCATTTTGGCATTCGGAGTTCGCCCAATCTTCTGCCATGGACTTGTTAATCTGTTCCATCTGATACATGAACGCATCATAGGTAACGCCTTCTGCAGGGTTAACAGTAGTTCCTGCGCGATAGAAGCCCATAGAAGAAGGAGCTACGTAAGGCACAGGGTCTGCAGGATTTGCAAGGCACCAGATATTGGACTGAACAGATGGATTATATTTTGCATCGGCAGTCAGACCCTGAGGTACTTCAAAACAATATACATACACATCGTCGGTGGTAACGCCCAGACGATTCAGATTTTCCTGCATTTCTAAATATGTGTTATTGCTCTTCTGCCCTTCGTCTAAAATAGCGCAGTCCACAAAACATCCGGTAAGGTTTGCCGTTGCAGAAGCACGGCTATAACCAACAATCCAGATTTTTGGTGCAACATATTTACTGCCGGAATATTTTCCAACAACGCCTCTCAGATATTTATTCAGCCATATGGTGGCAATGTCCCTGGCATCGGAGAAACCTTGATGCTCCTTCTCGGATCCAATAGTAACGTTTCCAGCCCATTCCGATTCATAGTTTCCGCCTCTTAAAGCCATGACAATAATCGGCTGGATTTTTCCATCGGTTCGTGTAACTTCCTTAGACCCAATCACTGCGCCCATGGAATCGGAAGAAGGTTTTTCCTCATAGTAGCCATTGGCCTCAATATTCGAAAAGCCCATCTTCTCCATCATATCTTCCGCACATCTTGCGCCGTTCTTATATCCATTGTTCGGATTATTAAAAGCGGACATGGCAAGGCAAAGAGAGGTTGTAGCGAAAGAGTCGTCATATTCCGAAGCCGGTGTATTAAAATAACCGTCATCATAGAAGAAGGTTGAATTTCCAACAAAAAACTCAAACGTACTGCTAATCTGATTGGACGGAATTGAACCATCGTCCGCGTAAGTCGTTAACGGCTGTAAAATCAGAGAAGAAAGGGTCAGCATTGCCGTTAAAATAATTACCAAAGTTTTTTTCAAAAATCTTTTCATAATCGTTACCTTTAATTGATTATTTAAAAGCAAGTAATTGCATTTTTATCCAGTTTAATCCTAATCGTTTCCTTAACCCATTGTCAATAAAAAAACAGTTCCCTTTTTCCGAAAACTGTTTCTCCATTAATATTCATTTTGCGATAAATCCATTATAAAAGAGCTTCCCTTTCCAGGGCTGCTTTCAACGGATATTTTTATACCTAGCTTATCGGCTGACCTTTTGCATAAATACAGACCCAATCCACTGGATTTTTTATCCAGGCGGCCATTTGTTCCCGTATATCCCTTTTCAAAAATTCTTGGCAAGTCTTCCGGAGCAATTCCGATACCGGTGTCTTTCATCATCAATTTTCCATTTTCCGTGCAAATGGTAATTCCCCCAGTTGGTGTATATTTTATGGCATTCGATAATACCTGCTCAATCATGCAGGAAAACCATTTCTTATCCGTAACGATGGTCTGATGAGATTCCTGAAAGTCCAGAGACAATTTTCGGTGAACGAACTGTGGCGCAAATTTTCGGATGCTTTCCCTTATTAATTCATCTACTGAATATTCTTTTACTACCAGATCGTTACTCTCGCTGTTCAACCGGATATATTGCAATACCATTTCCACATATTGCTCAATACGAAACAGTTCAATCGAAAGTTCATGGTTTTCTTTTGTGTCATATTCCACCAGCTTCATTCGCATAACAGAAATTGGTGTTTTGATTTGATGAACCCAGGTAGTGTAATAGTCTGTCATGTCCTGACGTTCCATATCAAATGCTGCTGTCATTTCATCAATTTTGCTGCCAAGAGTCCGAACCATTTCCTGATAATCCTTTTCCTCCAAAGACGATGGGTCCGGAAAATTCATCCACTCTGTCAAAATCCCATTTCGGATTCGCTCTCTTTTCACCGCCTTCCGGGTCTCTGACAGGTAAAAAATAAAAAAGGAAACCAGCCCGATAAAAATAAGAATGGCAATCACATAAAACACGGGTTCCAAAGGAAGTTCATACAACAAAAAAACCGCAAAAATAACCACTGCCATTACCAAATAGGTAAGGATCACTGCTCTGCTTTTCTTTATGCAGTTGATAACTATGCTTTTGTTGCGATTATTTTTCATGTTCTTCTTGAGATTTTAAGACTACTCTATAATATATCCGCTACCTGGTTTCGTTACGATAACGTCCGTCAAATCTTCCTCATCCAGTTTCTTCCTCAGACGGGCCACATTTACGGTCAGTGTATTTTCTTCTACGTAACAATCATCCTGCCAGAGTTTTGTCATCAGTAAATCCCTACTGACTATTTTTCCTTTATTCTCCAATAACGTCTGCAGAATGCGGAATTCATTTTTCGTCAGCTCAATTCGTTTTCCTCCATACTCCACGCTGCCATCATTTAAATTCAATACGGCTCCATGGAATTCCATGAACGGAGTGATGTCTACCAATTCGTAGGTTCGGCGCAATACCGCCTGAACTTTCGCCGTCAGCACCATCGGATCTACCGGCTTTGCAATAAAGTCATCACCTCCCATGTTAATGGCCATAACGATGTTCATATTATCCGATGCAGAAGAAATAAAAACCACAGGCACAGTGGAAACCTTTCGGATTTCACTGCACCAATGGTAGCCGTTGTAAAACGGAAGCATAATATCTAAGAGTACCATCTGGGGCTGGTATTCCAAAAATGACTTCATTACGTCATTAAATTCTTTTACCAGTTCTACGCGGTTGCCCCAGCTCTCTATTTGTTTCTTCATGGCTTCGGCTAAGGCGAAGTCATCTTCCACTAACAATATGCGGTACATTTTCAGTCCTCATTATGCACAATTTTGTAATAGGTTCTTGCTGTTAAAGTATATATCACCACGTAAATCACCGCAAACGCCACAAAACAAATTCCTGCATACATCACAAAGGTCCATGGATTAGAAAGAAGTAATACTTTCAATAATTTCGTCAAAAGTGGAATGGCAAAAATCATATGGACGCCTGCTACAATCAGCGGGATAAAGAAGACCATTAAGGTCTGCTTTCGGATGGTTGTTTTTACCTCGGCCTTGCTCATACCCACCTTTTCCATAATCTGGAAACGGTCCCGGTCTTCGTAACCTTCGGAAATCTGTTTGTAATAGATGATCAGCACTGTTGCAAAGAGACAGACTAAGCCAAGCAGAATTCCTAAGAACAATAAGGTTCCGTACATTCCATAAATAGCAGTTCTTGCATCCCAAACCGAATCCACCGCCGGAATGCTGTATTCTGCTGCCTCAGGATGATGTTCCCGGATAAATTGTTCAAAAGTTCCTCGCAGTTCTTTCACAAAGTCCTCACCTACGTCAAATAACTTCTGTCGATTGCCAAAAGATACTACGATTCTATGGCCATAGTTAGAAGCATAGAGACCATACTCCTGCTTCTGTGCCTCATATATTTCATTCAGCACTTCTTCATCTGCTACAACCATTCCATAAACATTGACGACGGAAACCATCGGAGTCTTAATTGGAAACCGGTCTGCGACTGCTTTAATGCGATATGATTTCCCATGAATTTGAATCATCTGATATGGATACTTATCTGTAATGCTGAAGGGACAGATTTCTACTTCATCTTTCTCCAGATGCAGAGGCTCTCCACCGGATTTCACATAATCCTCTTCTGTAATGAACAGAATATTGGCAAGGCCCGCCAGATTATCGGCAATATTCAAATGCTGATTATCTACTGTCAGCTTATTTCCATCCATTACATAGGCTACTTCCAAATAGTCCTGGGCTGCATATTCCGTAACAGAAAGGCCGAGATGATCCGCCGCTTGTTTTATGCGCTCTCTCGCAAACTCCTCTGGTAATTCATGATATGTATAATCTTGATCGTTCTCATATCCCTTTTCAAAAACAGAATATTGATTGGTGATATAGCAATCATCTGGATAGTTGGACGCTAAGATATTTTCCGCCCGTGTGTATAAGCTTAAGGTGGTTGACAACATAACAAGCACGCCAGTTGCCAGAATTGCGATGCTGGCCATACCTACCGCATTCTGCTTCATTCGGTAAAGAAGTCCGGATACTGCCGGCATATGTTTTTTGTTGTAATAATATTTTTTATTTTTCTTAAGACCTTTCAGCACCCAGATACTTCCAGCGGTTAACAAGAAATACGTTCCGATAATAACTAAAATAATCGCTACAAAAAACAGAAGAAGAGCCTTCAGCGGAGACTCTGTAGTCAGAGAAATATAATATCCCCCACCTAACGTAAGAATCCCGATAATCAGAATCGGCCACTTTATTTTTGGCTCTTTTTCTCCCACTTTCGTAGCTTTTAAAAGGTCTACCGGCTTCATCCGTCCAATACTGATCCGGTTGATGAAATAAATCATCAGATCCAGTACCAGAAAAGCCAATCCTGCCGGAAGAATTGTTTTCAGCGTTATAAAGTAAAAACCGACAATTAATTCGGTACCTAAAAGCCTGCAGACCGCCAGGGAACATAATTTGTAAAAAAGAATTCCAAAGGCAAGACCCAGCAAGATGGCGCAGCCATTACTGAAAAGAGATTCGAAAAACAGGACTTTTCCGATATGGCGTTTCTCCATACCCAGAATATTATAAAGGCCAAATTCCCGTTTCCTCTGCTTCATCAAAAAACTGTTAGTATAAAACAATAAGATAATAGACAGTAAGCCAATAATGGCAACCCCCATAACCATAAAGGTTGGAATATAATCGCCGCCTTTGATTTCATGAAGGCGACCATCCATGGCCAGCGTGAGAATAATATAGAAACTTCCTAACAGCCCCGCTCCCGTTAGAATGTGCGGAATAAAGAACCGGTAATTCTTTCGGATGTTGCTGAAGGCCATTTTTGCATAAAAGCCTTTTTGCATTATTCGTCACCTCCGGTAAGGAGCATGGTCAGCGTATCGGATATTTTCTGGTAAAGCTGCTCATCCGTTGAATTTCCCCGATAAATCTGATGGAATACTACGCCATCCCGGATAAACAAAACTCTGCCGGCATGAGAAGCGGCTTTTACAGAATGAGTTACCATGAGAATGGTCTGACCATCCTGATTAATGCTCTTGAAAATCCGTAACAGTTCATCAGAAGACTTGGAATCTAAAGCTCCTGTCGGTTCGTCTGCCAGCAATAACTGTGGCTGATTGATCAATGCTCTGGCTGCTGCCACTCTTTGCTTTTGTCCACCGGAAATCTCATATGGAAATTTATCCAGAATCCCGTAAATTCCCAAAGCCAAAGAAAGAGGCAGAATTCGCTTCTCCATCTCCGCGACCGTTTTTCCGCTTAACACCATAGGAAGCAGAATATTATCTTTTACGGAAAATGTATCCAGCAGATTAAACTCCTGAAAGACAAAACCTAAATTGTCCCTGCGAAAGGAAGCCAGTTCCTTTTCTTTTATTTCTGCGATGTTTTTCCCGCCTAAAAAAATCTGGCCGGAAGTCGGTGTATCCAGAGCTGCAAGAATATTTAAAAGAGTGGTTTTTCCGGAACCGGATTCACCCATAATCGCAACGTATTCACCAGCCTCTACAGAAAAAGAAACTCCCTTTAAAGCTTCCACCTTGTTCCCGCCAAATCGTGTGGTGTAAGTTTTCTTCACACCTTTAACTTCTAAAATTGACATCTTTTTTCCTCCTACTAATACCTTTTGAGCATGAGGTGCCAGCAGAGCCGGCGTTCGTCTACATGCCTGTTCCGTTTCACAGAACGATTCCTTATGTCTGAAGATATCTCTTTTTCGGTGAATACAACATTGATTATAGTGACATTTTACCCCCCTGTTGTGACATTTTTGTAACCTGGAAATAATCTAGCAAATAATCGGCTATATACTATAGGACAGAAAACGAACGATGGCGACTAAGCTACAGCACTTCACCATTTTCGCTCAAGATTTGCGTTTTCGTTCTAGAACCTTCTCATCTTTTACGTTTCCGTTCCTATTTATGCTCATCTTTTTCGATTTCGTTCTGAATTAGCTGATTTTTTCCATTTTTCAGAACAGAAACGAAAATCTTGAGAATTTTTAGATACTTTTTCTATAATCGCATTAATTTTAGAACGAAAACGAAAATCTTGAGCATTTTTAGCAAAAATCAGAAATATCCTGGTTTTCAAAACAAAATTAAAAGGCGTGTGAAAATTCTTCCGTTTTTTCACACGCCCTTATTAAAAACACAATATTATTTAGTCTTCTTTCTCTGTTAAATCGGTAGCTTCGCCGGTAGCGGTAGGCTTGTAAGCGTAAGTTGAATTTAAAGAAATTGAGAAATGAAGAACCGGTCTGTCCAGGCTGATAATAGAAAGTGGAAGATGCTTCATTCCGCCAGGAATAAAGATAATGGAGCTCTTTGTCAGTCTGTGAAGTTCTCCGTTAATTCCAATTTCGATTTCGGCACCCAGATCGTATGGGTCTTCCGGATTAGAACCGATAAATCCGATCATTTCATCGGTGTCATGGCTGTGCTCGTCATGTTTCATCAGTGGACGGCAGTCGGATGCAGAATGGTACCAAGCCATATTCATCTGGAAAGCACCTGGTACTACGTTTCCATCCATCCAAAGCAGTCTGTTTGCGTATGTTTTATAAAATTCTTTAAATCCTTCGCTCATTTTTGGGGCCTGAAGAGTCTGTACAATATATTGGCCATATTCGCCCTCTGTGTTCATTACATAATTTTCACTCATTATGAATTCCTCCTCTGTTAATATGTTTTTAGAATAACACAATATTTTTTTATTTTCACCTATCCAGGTAATATTTCCGCATATTTCAATCGATATGATATCTCGGCTTTCCAACGCTTGTCTGTCCGTATTCGATTGTCCCTTCTGGGCAATGACAAATGCACGCCATACAATGGGTACAATCCTCTCCCCAAACTGGTTTTCCGTCTGAAATATGGATATTATTTAATGGACATAATCTTACGCACAATCCACAGCCTTTACATGCTTCGCATACGCGGAAGTCTTTCGCTTTCACGCTAAACCGATAAAAGAACGGATTAATGATGGAACTTAAGAACCAGTCTGAAAAAAATCTCTTTTCCGGAGTCGGGAAAGCCGTTCCCTCCGAAATCATCCTTCCCACCTCATCAACGACGGGGTTCGCGGCCTCGATAATAACCTTCGCCTGTTCCGGATTCGGAGCATTAAACATGGCAATATAATTTTCCGGCATTATGATTTTCACCGTACCCATATACTGCAATCCTTTTTGTCTGCACAATTTCTGATTATAATGAGCCGCATTTCCAATACCATCCCCACAGTCCATTACAAACCAGGCTTTCGCATTGGCATTCAGTTCCGTTTCCTGAATCCATTTCGTAACCAGTTTTGGGATTCGCCATGCATAAGTAGGCACAACAAAAACATACCGGTCATCATCGACTTTACTTTTATTGTTGTTTTTTATCCGGTAGTTCAGATTAATAAAATCTTCATTCAGAATATCATCTAACCGGTCCGCAATATATTTACTGTTTCCTGTACCTGAAAAATAAATGATCATATCAATCGATAAATTCAATTACAACGTTCTGTTCTAAGGCAAGTCCAGCTTCTGCTTCAATCGCTTTTATAATTGCATTCAGAACCGGACAGCTTCCATGAACAGGAAATCCGTTTTCGTTAATGCTCTCAACCAATGGTCCTTTTCCCGGTTTTGCAAAGCAGATTTCAAACGGATCAAATTCTTCGCCGACGGCCGTCATCAAGTCATTAATGGACTTGCATTCTGTTTCTAATTTTACATTTACGCCGCCCTCATCATTTTCTTCAGCAGTAATTACTGCTTCTAATTTACATGGTCCTGGAATAACTTTTACTTTTGTCATTGTCTTACTCCTTTTTCTTCGATATCCGCCCTCCGATTCGAGTGCCGGATCATTTATGTTATATTATCATTTTTCAAAAGAAAATGTAAATTTCTGATTATAAGAGGGATATGGATAAATATCCAAAGTTTTCTCCGTATTGCCGTACAATGCATGGTACTGGGTCAAGGACGTAAGCTCTTCCCGATGGAAGGCCTGGGTTGTTTCCTCTAAAAGAAGCCTCATGGCTTCTTTATCCATAACCGCGGTGCTTTCTCCGACCCGATGTTTGTCCAGCCCCTCTGCTATAGTTACAAATCGATCATATCCGTGGCCATAGCCAAAACGATAGATTATTCCCTCCGTTTTCTCTATCTGCTCTTTTAAAATTCCATTTCGGTAACTGGAATCTGCGTCATCAAATCCTACATAAAAGTTGGTGACCGCATCCGTATAAGTTACCTGAAGTTCCTCATAGCGCCATTCCAGAACTGCACTTTTTCCATCATCATCGGATACAAACAAATGATAATCTCTGCCTAAAATATTCGATATATTGTACTCTTCCGCCTTCTTCACTGCCTCATCTAAGTTAGTGCATTCATCCAGTAAAATCCGCAACAGTTCTTCATACAGAATCTTCTTTTTCCCTTTTACATTTTGTGAAACTGCCGTTTCTCCTTCTTTTACATCCAAAGCAAGAATGGAAACCGACAGTCCTTTTTCATTTATCCCATCCATACATAAATACGGAAGAAAAGCTAATGGCAGTTTTGTCACTTTGTTGTCCGACAGGGCACCTTTGTAATATGGTAAGCCCAGATAGGTAATCCATGCCGCATCCGCTACATTAATCGATCGATACTTTCCTTTTGGATTTAATCGTAGGACAACATTAAGTCCAGAAGGCTTCTCTTCCGAATCTGCATGAGACAGGTCGTAATTCCTTCCTGTGAAAACCGTTCCATCCTTCTCTTTCGCAAGAAAAGCAGAACAGCCGGCATGTTGAATTAACCGGCAAGGAAAGGAAATCAACCCATTATCATAGTCTCCTTCATATTCCGCATAATATAGATAGCCTTCTTCATCCAGCTGTTGAAGTTTTTTTATTCTTCCATTCAACATCCAAAGAACGGTTCCTGCAAACAAAAGCAGGGCTGCAAGAATGCAGCCCAAAATAATTGCGATTATTTTTATTGCTTTATGTTTTTTTCTTTTCATTTCGAAATCATTCCATTTGAGATCTATACAAACGGATTTGCGTTTCAAAAATTTAATCTACTAAATCATGTTTCAGTGGAAGTAATTCGTTAAAGGCTTTACGAAGGGTTCTGTCCCAAAGATCCCACTCATGTCCTAATCCAGGAACTTCCTCTGCATAAACATCGCAGCCCTGTTCTTCCAGGAATTTTACAGAATTACTCTGGCCTAAACGGGCAATGTCTTTTTCCCCCCAGATCATAAAAAATTTCGGAAGCTGTTTTCCGTCAGCAATGTCCTGCTTCAGAATTTCCATGTTCTCTTCCATCTCGTTCGGTTTATGTGGCGGCATCGGCATACCGGTTTCAAATCTCTTTCGGTCACCACCAGCAGTCTTCGGTATCGGGAAGAAAGAACCAGCAGACATTGCCAAAACAGCACTGTAGTTTTCCGGATAACGGATTGCTACTTTCTGTGCGCCGTTGGAACCCATGGATAAACCACCGATAAAGTTATCTTCTCTCTTATCGGAAAGTGGGAAAACGTCACGCATCATTTTCGGAAGTTCATCCCCAATATAGGTGCACATTTTCATACCAGGATTCTGGTCATCGGTATTCATGTTGTAGCCCGTTGGCATTACAACTGCCAACATATGGTCGGTAGCATAACGTACAACATTGGTATAGTTAATGAAGTCCTGATCATTTCCATTGCCGCCATGAAGAAGCCAGAGTACCTGATACTTTTTACCGGTAGGGAAAATATCATCACGTTTTCCGGCGGTAATGTCTTCATAAGAATAGAATGGAAGAACTACGGTTACATCAGTTTTGCAGCGAAGTGCAGGAGAATAAATATTACAATTAATTACTGCCATTTAATTTTCCTCCTTCTCATCATTTAAATAAACAAGGTCATGCTTCAGTGGCAGCCAGCTTTCCAGTGCCTTCTTCAGCTGCATATCCCAGAACGGCCATTCATGACGATAGCCTGGAATCTCCTCGAAGAAATAATCTAAGCCCATTTTATCGTAGAATTTCAATGCCAGCTGAACATCCGGATATACGTAAGTATCCGCTGTTCCGCAGGTAAAGAATAATTTTGGAAGACCTTCTTTTCTTGTCTTCAGAGCTTCATAAATCGGAAGCGCCATCTGAACATCTTTCTTTGGTTCTTCTACCATCGGATAATCGGAAACGTCTTCGTCGTTGATTACCTTGTTCAGGAATTCTCTGGTCCATGCATCTTCTGGACGATGCATACGGATACCGGATCCGCTAAGCATCAAAGCTGCACCATAAAGTTCCGGATGAAGAACGGCACATTTCATAGCGCCGCCGGAGCCCATGGAATTACCAGCTACAAAGTTGTCTTCTCTTCTTGGGGAGAGAGGGAAAATGCTGCGGCACATTCTTACTAATTCTTCTGTAGTGTAAGTAAAGTAATGGCCATTGTTCGGAATGTAGTTATCGGTGAAGAACGCATCATGGTCTTCCGGAATAACTACGGCGATTTTATTTGCTTCTGCATAGCTGACGATATTGGTGTTATAGATAAAATCCATATAATCATCAGTGCCACCATGTAACAGCCAAAGTACCTGATACAGACCACCCTCACGGGTTTTCGCCTTAAACGGCCGGTCTACGTCTCCATTCGGAATTATGACACTGACTTTTGTATGCAGGCCTAATTCCCTGGATAAAAAATTCACTGTGTAAACAGACATATCTTCTCCTTTTCTACTAAGGCTGTTTCAGTTCTACACCGTCGCCCGGATATTTAATATTTGTAAGTTCCAAAGTCTTTGCTGCATTATAAGAACCAATTGCCTGACCAAAGCTGTGCCAGAAATTCTGATTTTCTACATTTTCAACTTTAATCGGACAATGTGGAACATATGCCGGGAAGAAGCCTAAAGTCGGCCGGTCAATCGTGAACGGATGTCCACCAACAAAAACGGTATAGTTTCCTTTTAATTCATATGGATTCCATGCATCCGTTCCATAAAAACCTAACGCTTCCGGATAGCCATGGGCATGTGCATTGCTTACATATAACCAGCCATCGGTTTTATCAAATCTACGCATTACGCCACTGATTTCCCCTTTCATGGTCTTTCCAGCCAAGCATACTAAAACACAATGCTGGCAAGGATTGTTTCTATGCGGGTCGTTGATGAATGCCCCATTGTTAAAAAGAATCATTTCATCGATTGTGATTTCCGGTTCCCGAATCCAGTTTGCCTCCGGCGCGCTGATATGCTCCCTGCCAAAACCAGCAACATAAGAAAATACCGGAGTCTTCACATCATAGATTTCAATTTTTCCATGCGGAACATAAGCCGGAACCTGAATATAACATGGACGGTCCAGAATAATTTCCTGACCATTAATTTCCATCTTTACAATGGCATCCAGAACGTCGTCATTATTATTGGTACTCATAAAGCAGAACAGCTCATTATATGGCAGCGCATAAATCTTATCGCAGATCTTACAGTCATGGCGATAGAATGCGCTCTCATAGAAGAAGTCCATAATTGGATTGTCTGCAGAACGGATTAAATCTACTTTGGCATCGGCATCCGTGATTGGACGTTCGATTGGATGTAATAAGTATTTTTCAAATATATTCCCCATATTATCTCTCCTGTTTTACCAAGGTTTTATGACTTCAATATCATTTCCATCTTCAGAAGTCAGACCTTCAATAGTACTGCTGCTGTAAGAACCGAGAACTGGTGAAAGGGAATGCCAGATGCATGGTTTCTCGATTTTTTCAATCTGCAGTGGACAATGATATACATATGGAGCGAAGAAGCATACGGAAGGTTTGTTGATGGTGAATTTCTCGCCACCAATCCACTGAGTAACTTCTCCGTCAAATTCGTAAGGATGCCATGGATCAGAACCATAGTAACATAATACTTCTACGCCATCATGAATATGGCCTTTGGAGAAGAACCATGGGCCGCTCTCTTCAAATCTTCTTAATACGGTGAACATTTCGATGCCCGGAATATAGCGGGAAAGAGCTTTTACCAGAGTTTTCTGTTTCGCTTCCGGAGGAAGTGGAGGATCGTTGATTGGTCCGTTGTTGTAAGTAGCCATCTGCTCAATTGGAGGAACATCTTCTGTTTTCCAGTTTTCCTTTGGAAGACCTACATGCTCTCTGCCACGACCAGCAACATAAGAGAAAATCGGAACCTCTACGTTGGTAACTTCTATTTTTCCATGTGGAACTAAAGCAGGAACAACCAGCATAGTATTTTTGTCGGTCTCAAACATCTGTCCATTAATTTCCATTTTTACAGTTGCTCCCAATTTTTCCGGATCACCATTGGTACTGGCAAAGCAGAAAATCTCTTCGTATGGAAGCGCATAAATCTCGTCACAGATTACATACTCATGACGATAAAACGCACTTTCATAGAAGAAGTCCATAATCGGATTGTCCGCAGAACGGACTAAATCCACCTTTGCATCCGCATCTGTAATCTCTTTCTCAATCGGGTGAAGAATATACTTCTCAAAATATTTTCCCATCTTGTCCTCCTTTTTGGCATGAAGTGTCTGCAAAGCAGACGGAGCCCTGATGCCTGTTCCGCAAAGCGGAACAGCACGTCTTTCATTTACAATTCATTTTCGATAATTTTCGCAAAGCCGGCAAGGCCCATGGCATCTCCAGCAGAAAACCTGTTTCGTTCCGGACTGTCAATATCCAGAACGCCTACAACCTTTCCGTCTTTATGAAGCGGAATCACAATTTCAGATCTGGAATTTTCATCGCAGACAATATGGCCAGGGAACTCATGAACATCTGGTACTAGCTGCGGTTCATCTTTTTCCCAGGCAGTTCCGCATACTCCTTTGCCGAATCGGATTTCCCGGCAGGCAGGTTTTCCCTGGAACGGTCCCACCATTAACTTATCTTGCTTTACCAGATAGAATCCTACCCAGTTAATTCCCTGCAGATTCTGAGCTAACAAAGCTGCCGCATTTGCCAGATTGGCGATGCAATTTGCATCATCCTTCTCATATCCATGAATTAAAGATATTAAGTTAAAATTTAATTCTTCATAGTCTGTGTAATACATTTTTATCTCCTATGAAATCCAAATGAAAAATCGTTTTTCTGTTTACTATTTTATCAAATCCTTTTGCAATTGTTCACTTTTTTTCTGCGAATTCTAAAATGGCCCGGACCGCTTTTTCTTCTGCCTCAGGGTCTTTATCATAAAGGATAGAATGCGTTCCGTTTTCGATTTCTACAACATTCGCCCGACTTCCAACGGCTTCTTTGTACAGCCTTACAGAAGGTCCGGTAATAACGGAATCCTTCAGCGGATAGATTACCAGATGGTCGTGAGGATAGTCCTTCACCATCTGCAAGCCTTTTTTCAGCAATTTATAGTACTCTAACAGCTGTTTCGTAAAAAACCACTTCCAGTACTCTTCCCCCAGATAGGCCTCATCGCAAGGAGCACCTTCATAATGCTGATGATATCTTTTACTCAAGTGCCATTTGCAGCGGACTTTCGGTGTAAATGGCGACAAAAGTTTCAGCAGTAATCTGGCCGGCTGTCTCATCTGATTATTTTCAAAGCTAAGAGAAACATAAACAATTTTCCCAACCTGATGGTCGTTGCATCCCAGAATAGCAGCCATCGCAGTTCCCATAGAATGGCCCAGAAGATGTACGGTTTTGTATTTTGTTTTTAAATCTGCCAAAGCATGGGAAGCCACTCCCATCCAGTCTTTCGAATGAGAACGGATAAAGTCTTTGCCACAAGTTCCGTGGCCGGGAAGCCTCGGTACATAAATATCATATCCGGCCTCAAATAAATCCATTGCCGGCCTTACCATCTCTCCCGGATAGCCGCGATAGCCATGGATGAAAAGCCAGCACTCGCCCGTCTTCTCTTCATGCACCATAGAAAAAGACCGGCTGCCCTGGGTACATTCCTTCTCGTCCTTATAAACACCTTCGTACCATTCTTCCGGCACTTCATATGTAATTATGCTGTAATCAATCATTCTGTCTTTCCCTTCTCTAGTCTATATTACCAGCAAAATGTGGATGGATTGCTTCAAAAGCTTTATCCCATTTTAGTTCAATAGAATCATACCATTATTGCCATTATTTGTATAGGAACAAGGGAAGTGCATTCGTGCAAGCACAATGCACGATCCTCATCGTTGGCACAAAAAAAAGACCGAGCATTTCGGTCTTTTTTCTAAAATTCAAAGATTATTCTTCTACAATTTTTGCACCTACAGAATTCTTCTTTACAGAAGCAATTCCGTTTTTGCATTTTTGAAGAGTTTTATATCCTTCAGAAACAGCGATAATCTGTCCATTAGAAGCTTTCAGACGGAAACGGAATTCTTCTGCTTTGTCCTTATAAATTTCAAACTTTGGACATTTTTCTTTAATGAAGCCTTCTGCTACCTGATTTTCAACATTCGCTTCCGAAGCATTTTTAATAACACTGGCAATGCCGTTTTTACATGTTGCTAATGACTTATAAACCTGAGAAGTTGCAATTACCTCACCGTTGTTTGCTTTCAGGTCAAACTTAATGCCGGTGTTTGTCTTCTTGATTAAAAATTTTCCCATAACTACCTCCAATAAAAATAAAATACACCCTGGTTACTTCCCATAACCTTTTATATTTTAATATGAAAAAAATAAATATTCAAGATATGTATTAGCAAAGATGGCCTATTTTATAAGGTTTTTTGGCATTTTTGAGGATTTTTTCCTAGAAATTCATATAAACAAATTCGTTTGCTGCAACTCCAGGCCCGTACATTCCAAGAATTACAATGCACATCAGGCAGGCCAATAATACGCCCCACTGAAGCCAAAGAGGCTTTTTGCACAGTGTTTCGCGAAAACTTTTTTTCGTACATTCCTGATAAATACTGATTAAAAAAACTATAATCAGACCTAAAATGATAATGACATAATCGGTGTTTTTTAATCCAATCTCTAACACTGCCGGAGTTGCACCAGCTCTTTCCATAGGGCGGAAACAGTTTAAGATCATCTGAATGGAATCGGCCATATTGTTTCCTATGTCGAACGCGAACCCGATCATGGAAATAACAAACGTCCGTAATATCTGCCAGACAATCCAGCCGAAATTTTCCGTATTCAGATGCATTTTTCGAAGGATATATTGGAAAGCCGGATCTAATAACATGGAAATCAAGATAATGATTCCGTTCCATAATCCATAGCCGGCATATTTCCAGTTTGCGCCATGCCACATTCCAACCACAAAAAAAGTAATCAGAGAAGCCACACATCCGGGCACAACTCTGCCTGCATGCTCGATAAAAGTAAATCCGCCCCATAAGCTATCTGCCGGAAGGGCCGTATCCGGTTTCTTTGCATGTTTTCCGATCCATTTTCCAAATCGCAGAAAAGCTTTGGAAACTGCAATCGGATAGAAAAGATAGTTTCTCAACCAATGACAGAGGGAAATGTGCCATCTCCGCCAGAATCCGGCAACGGAGCGGGAGAAAAACGGACGTTGAAAATTTTCCGCCATATGAATTCCCAGCATCTGGGCAACGCCTCTGGAAACATCGATTCCTCCGGAGAAGTCCATATAAAGCTGGGCAGCATATACTAAAATCGCAATCGCACCATAATAATTATACAGTCCCGGACGGTTATCCAAAATCGCATTCAAAATAACGATCAGACGGTCTGCAATCACCATCTTCTTAAATAAGCCCCAGAGAATCAATATAAAACCATTTTTAATATTCTCATACTGAAGGTCATGTCCCTCATATAACTGTTTTGCCAGATCATCATAAATGGCAATTGGTCCCTGGATAATCTGTGGAAAGAAGGAAACAAATAAAGCAAATTTTGCAAAATTCTTTTCCGGTGTGGTCTTTCCCCAATATACATCGATAATGTACCCCATGGACTGGAATGTATAGAAGCTGATTCCTAAAGGAAGTAGAATTCCCAGCGAAATCGCTGGGGTATGAAGAATGCCGGAAATCCACTCCGACATATAGTCAAAGTATTTGATTACCGCAAGGATTCCGAAATTCAGTACCAGTACCAAAGTCAGAATCCAGCGTTTCATCATCAAGGTTTTATGCTTATACGCTTTCTTCGTATCCGAATCCCAATCGGTTTTATGCTCTTTTAATTCGGCTTTCCGTTGCCCCGCCACTTTATCCAGCCACAAAGCTCCCAGCCACGTTGTAATTGCAGTAAATACAATAAACGGCATGTATTTCAGACAGACAATGGCATAAAAACCAGCACTGGCTGCCAAAAGAACAATCCAGCGGAACTTTTTCGGAATAAGATAATATACGACCAAAGTAGCTAATACAAAGGCAAAAAAGGAAACGGAAGTAAGCGTCATTTTTTATTCGTCCTCAAGTCTCTGCATCATTTCGAACATTGCTTTCGCACTGTTAAAATTATCCGGAATAATTTCAGAAGGGGGAACTGTGATTTCATAGTCCTCGTCCAGCATGGTGATAATCTGAATTACATCGAAGGAATCTAATAAGCCATCATCAAACAATGCCGTTTCGTTCTCAAAGTCGAGATCCTTTGTTACTAATTTCAGTTTTTCAATGAATTCTTCCATTTTTTCTCTCTTTCTTATTTTATGTATTCTTTTAAAGCAACCCGGTCAATTTTTCCATTCAGATTTAACGGCATTTCTTCCACCTGCTTCACCATGTTCGGAAGCATGTAGGATGGAAGCATGTCTTTCAATTTTTCCTGAAGAGCTTTGACTTCTATGGATCCGGTATAGAAAAGCCAGATTCTGGATTTTTTCGTATCATAGAGACAGCAGTTTCTTTCCAGACCGTCTACCGCAGAAACAACCGCTTCAATTTCTCCTAATTCAATCCGGTTGCCCATATGTTTAATCTGAAAATCTTTCCGTCCAACAAAGATTAAATTGCCTTCTTCGTCAAAGTATACTAGATCTCCGGTACGGTAAACGATTTCCGGGTACTTATCGTTCAAAGGATTCTGAACAAAAACTTCTGCCGTTCTTTCCGGATCTTTGTAGTACCCGTAGGTTACCGATGGTCCTCTGCTGAAAAGTTCTCCGACTTCTCCCCTTTTTACTTCTTTTCCATCATCACCGATCAGAAATACTTCCATATGCTCTGCCGGTTTTCCTATCGGCAACGTATCCGAATCTTTAAAATCACGATTCACAAAATAATAGGTTGTAATATCGGTCAACTCCGTCGGACCATATTGATTTACAAAAGTTACTTCCGGGTATTCTTTCCTCCACATATTCAGCTGTTTGCAAGGCATTACTTCTCCGCCGAAAATAACCAGTTTCAGTTCCTCCAGATGAATTTCCGGAAGAGCTCGGTAATTCGCAATCATACAGAGTGCGGATGGAACCCATACCAGCGTGTTCACCTTTTTCTCCTTCAACGCCTGTAATAACAGCATCGGGAAAGAAAATGTTTTTTTGCTGAAGATCTGAACAGTTGATCCATTTTTCAATGTCTGGAATAATTCAAAAGCAGACAATATAAAATAAAATGGAGCCTGATTCCCGAATACATTTTCAGAAGTGATGCCAAATTTTTCGCTTCCCCATTCAATGTATGGAATAACCGCTTTATGAGGCAGAACAACTCCTTTCGGAGTTCCCGTGGAGCCGGAGGTAAACAAAACAAACATAATGTCGGTATCGATAATTTTATCCTGAACTTTCGCAAGTACCGTACAATCCGCTACTTCCTTTTTTGCATCTTCATACAGGACTATTTCGCAATTATCTATTGAGCCTTCGATTTCTCCTCGATGCTTTTCATCTGTAAGAATGACTGACGGCTGAAGGGTCTGAATTATTTTTTCAATCCGGGCCATTGGCATATGCACATCCAATACGGTATAAAAGTTTCCACTATATGTAACGGAAACCATAGCTGCAAAACATTCCACACATTTATCCATGTAAATAGCAATAGGCTTTTTGGCAAGTCCTTTCTTTACTAAATACATCGCAATGTTTCTGGACTCTTCCCGAAGTCCGGAAAAAGTCAATTCTCGGTTATCATCTGCAATTGCCACCTTATCCGGATATTGCAATGTGGTATTTTCAAGATATTGTGTAACGGTCTTGATCATAATTACTTTTTATTTCCTCCGTAAATAAAACTCTCTCTTTCTGAAAGATATTTCTTTTTATTATTCAGACAGCACAGGTAAATAATCAATCCTGCAACAACCCATGCGCCAACAATCACCCATTCTACCGGCAACAAAGAACTGCTGCCGATAGGAAGATACAATACGATAAAGAACAATGTAATGGCAACCGTGATGAAGCCTACGACCTTTCCGCCTTTCACTTTAAATGGTCGTTCATCCTCCGGAAACCGGAATCGCAAAACCACAAAAGACAGCGCCACCATAAAGTAAGCGATTACCGTTCCAAAAGCGCTGGCATCCACAAACCAGCTTAAAGAATTCTTGCCCAATAACGGTGTGAAAATCGTAATGATTCCTACAAAGAAAATGGCGAAGGTTGGCGTCTGATATTTTTTGTGAAGAACACCGAATTTCGCCGGAAGCATCTTTGCCCTGCCCATGGAAAACAGAACTCTGGTTGCTCCGATAATAAATCCATTCCAGCTGGAAAGAATTCCCATAATCGCCGTAACAATGATCAGCTTCCCTGCCACCGTGGAGCTGGTTGCATAGTTTATTGCATTTACAACAGATAAACCTTCCTGTCCTAAAACCTCCGCCGGAGCACTCAAACCGGCCGCCAGAATAATCAGAATGTACCAGGCCGCTGCCAGGCAGATGGATGCGATAATGGCCTTCGGAATTTTATTCACAGGAAGATTCATTTCTTCTGCGGCCTGAGGGATAACGTCAAACCCCACAAACATGGCCGGAACCGCCAATATTACTGCAAAAATCCCCTTCGTGTTCGTTACCAAAGGCTGCATATTGGCAGTATCTCCCTTTATTCCTCCCACGATAATAAAAATAACTCCGCCGATTGCCAGAATGGACGTGATCACTGCCTGAAAAGTTGCGGAAATATTGATTCCCCGGAAATTAATAAGGATCAGAATCAAGCCAACAATGGCAGGAATTGCCAGCCAGCTCAGATAAACATCAAAACCGGCAACCGTATATAAATAGCCCCATCTCGGAATCGGGATAATATAATCAATCGCAGTAGCCAGAGCCGGTCCCTCCCAGGCGGCAACTCCTAAATACGCAAAGGTAATCATCCATCCGGTAAACCAGGATGCATTATACCCCATGGCTTTGTAAGAAAAAACCAATTCCCCTCCTGCATAGGGAAGCATCGGTGTAAGCTCTGCATATGTCATACCAACAAAAATACATAGAACCATACCGATGATAAAAGCAAGGCTGGCTCCCAGGGTGCCTCCTTTGAAAACCCAGTTTCCGGTCAGGACAACCCAGCCCCAACCAATCATCGTACTAAAGGCCAGTATTAATACATCTTTAAATCTCAGGCTTCTTTTCATATTCTGCAATCACTTTTTCCAAAACATCACAGGTCCGAAGAACCGTTTCCGTACAACGGTTTTCTTCCGTGTTAAATTTTGGTTTTACATCCACACAGTTTAAACTGTTTCCAAGTTCCTCTTTTAAGCGTTCAAATAACAGATTTACTGCCGGCTTAATGTCTTCACTGTCATGAGCCTTTGTCTCCACATATCGATAGGACAAAAGACATACGGCCCCCAAAACGGAGCCACAGAGATTTCCGGTCTGGACCCCTCCTCCATAACCGGCTACCATCCGCATGGCATGTTCATCCAGCCCCAGATGGTAGTAATCATTTCCGGCATGAATAAGACCCTCTGCGCAATTATACCCTTCTTCAAAGTAATACTTTTTTGCATAATCTCTAAGCATTTTTCCACCTATGATTTTCAGGGGAAGTCTGTCTCTTTATCCACAGATTCCTGTCCTGTTTTTATTTTTACCTACATTCTTTTTTATTGTACCATATTTTTAATATCTGTATGGTCTTTTATTCGTTTTTCTCGTATAATAATGCTAATATTTTTGCAAAGGAGTACATTATGAAAATCGCAGTTAGTTATGAAAATGGTCAGGTTTTCCAGCATTTTGGAAAAACTGAAGAATTTAAAGTTTATGATATTGAAGACAAAGAAGTCGTTTCCAGCGAAGTTATGGGTACAAATGGTGTTGACCATGAAGCTTTAGCAGATTTTCTCGTAGAAAATGAAATTGACATCGTAATCTGTGGTGGTCTTGGAGAGGGTGCCATGTATGCGCTTCAGGAAGGTGGCATCGAAGTCTTTGCAGGTGTAGAAGGCGATGCGGATGGTGCTGTAAAAGCTTATCTGGATGGCACGCTGGATTCTACCGGTGTTAATTGTGAATGCGACGGCGAAGAAGAGGAATGCGACTGTGGCTGCGACGGTGACTGTGGCGGTTGCGGTGGTGGCTGTGGCGGCTGCCATACCATTATTGAAGGCAAAAACTCTCAGAAGCAGGTTAAAGTTCATTACCGTGGAACCTTTAACGATGGAACCCAGTTTGATTCCTCCTATGACCGTGGCGAACCATTAGAGTTCATCTGTGGCGTTGGTATGATGATTCCTGGATTTGATAAAGCAGTTGTTGATATGGAAGTTGGCGAAGAATTAGATATCCATCTGATGCCGGAAGAAGCTTACGGTATGCCAAATCCAAACCTGATTTTCACAGTTGCTATCGCTGAGATGCCTGGAACAGAAGAATTGGTTGCTGGACAGCATGTATATCTTTCCAATGCTATGGGTCAGCCAGTTCCAGTCGTTGTTGCCGCAAAAGATGACGAATATATCACTTTCGATGCAAACAGCGAGATGGCGGGAAAAGAATTGAACTTCCACGTTGAATTAGTAGAAGTTGTAGACTGATAGATAACCCGCTTACAAAAAGCATGCTGGAATGTCACCGCCCCATAAGAAAATATTCCATGGATATGGAATATAGGTTACGCTATGGTTTATTTGCTTTATTATATGCTGGGTGCTGTAACATTTTCTGTAATTGATGGATATGAGTATAAAAAACAAAATATTGGAAAGAAAACCTTATTCTGGATATGTTTTATAGGATCTTGTGTCTATAGTGGCTTCATGTATATCAAAGGAGATTCGTTTGCACTTTATCTGACAAATCTTCTTCCAACGCCAATATATAAAATACTTGCTGCTGTTACGGCAAGCATCATGATTTTCACTGCGGTGTGCTTCTTAAGAATTTTGAAAAATATTCGTCTCTTCTCTTATATTGGTGAAGCCACCTTGTGCCTTTTTTCAAAATTACTACAATAGTTTTACAAAGAATCCTTTCATTCATCTCAACAAAGTTTTTGTATATAAAAAAACCGGACCCATAAGGATCCGGCTTTCGTTTTTTTATAATCTTCCAATATCTAACGCAACTGTTTTTGCGGATGCATTTGCTTCGGAAATGTTTCCAGGAATTACGCAATCGCCAACTGCAGTAAATCTGCCACCACAGTCATAAAGAGCCATAGCCTCTTCGGTTAAAGATTTCTGTCCTAAAGCACAGACAACCGTATCTGCCGGGAAGAACTTCTCGCCGTCTTTGGTTTCGCCCCATACACCACCTGCTTCTACTTTGGTAACTTTTGTAGAGAAGTTTGGAACGATGTCGTTATCGGATAATACTACTTCTACGGACTGAACACCGATCGGGTTAGGACCCATGTTCATTCTCGGAGCCATTTCCAGAACTTCTACCTTCTTGCCTAAGGACTTCAGATAAATCGCCAGTTCCATACCAACAAGACCGCCGCCCATGACAACTACGTTCTCGCCTGCCAGCTCTGGATTTGGATAAATTTCTTCTGCAAAGAATACGTTTTCTCCATTGATTCCAGGAATTTCTGGTTTCACTGGTTTTGCGCCTAAAGCTGCAATCACTACATCTGCGCCGATTTCTTTTGCGTACTCTGGAGTTACTTCGGTATTTAAACGAACATCGATGCCAGCTTTATTAATCTTGCCGATTTGCTGGTCGATGTATTCTTTTAAGTGTTTCTTAAACGGAACTTTTTCTTCGCAACGGATATGTCCGCCTAATGCCTCATCCTTTTCGCAAAGAACTACTTCATGTCCGTTTTCTGCTGCAGTTAAAGCAACCTGCATACCTGCAATACCGCCACCAACTACTAAAACTTTCTTCTTATCTGCAGGTTTTGTGATGCGTGCAAATTCACGTTCTCTGTTGGCAACCGGATTTAATGCACACCAGAAATGACCTTTCTGCATTCCGCTGGAGAAACAAGCATTGCAACGCATGCAACGAACGATTTCGTCTTCTCTTCCGTCTCTTGCCTTGTAAGGAAGGTCTGGGTCGCAGGTAAGTCCACGGCCGATTTCTACGATGTCTGCTTTACCAGAAGCGATAATGTCTTCCATCATCGCTGGATCCGTAAGTGCACCAACGGTGGAAATATAAACACCTGAAACTTTTTCTTTTACTGCTGCTGCATATTTCACATTCTGTCCATCCGGGCCATACATACTCGGGAAAGTAATAACGGTTGTACGAGCCCTGTCCGGAAGACCTACGCCACAGCCAACGCTGCAGTTAATCAGATCTGCATGACCTACTAACATCTGGGCGAAAGCTGCGCCTTCTTCTACCGTATATCCATAAGGAGAGCACTCATCGGCACTGATACGGACTTCTACTGGGAAGCCTTTACCACATTTTTTATGAATCGCATCCACAACTTCAACGGTGAAGCGGGCTCTATTTTCCATGCTGCCGCCCCATTTATCGGTACGACGATTGATGCGGCTGCACATGAACTGATTCAACAGCCAGCCATGTCCTGCATGAACCATAACCATACCAAAACCAGCATCTTTACAGAATTTTGCTGCATTTGCAAATTTCTCGATGATTTCATAAATAATTTCTTCCGGCATTTCCTTTACCGGATAGCCTGCGAATTCATCATCGGATGGACCGTAAACGATATCGGAAGTGGTTCCAACACCTGGAGTATAAACGCCTGCAACAGCCTTCATTCCAGGATGCTGAAGCTCGATGGAAGGAATGGCACCATGCCGACGAATCGCATCTGCCATCTTAGTAAGTCCTCTTAACGGCTGGCGGGAATCCAAACTGATTTCTGCTGCGTAGCCTTTTCCATAAACGCTGTCAACACAAGCCTCGCCTAAAGTTACTGCTGCTGCGCCGCCCATAGCTTTTC
Source organism: Lachnospiraceae bacterium (assembly GCA_045600845.1). Lineage (GTDB taxonomy): Bacteria > Bacillota > Clostridia > Lachnospirales > Lachnospiraceae > RGIG5612. Next base: position 54,045 of record JAZRYR010000044.1, read on the forward strand.
TTTCAAAGAAAGCAATACAATCATCGGAAAACTTACCCATAACATTGTCCGGGTGTCCCATTGGTGCTGCGAAAATTCTGTTGCGGAACAAAGTATCGCCGATTTTAATCGGTTTAAATAAATTTGGATAGTTCATGCTGTTTCTCCTTTTCAGGTCTATATTTTTCATATGAATTAATTATATTGTGATTCGAATTCGTCTGCAAGATTATCGTAGAAATAGTTTGAAAAACTTTTCTGAAAAAAAGATTATTTTCCTCTAAAAAGAACTATTTACCTACGAAAGTAAAAAACATGAAAAAAAAAGGTACGGAAAAATAGAATATTTATTTTTTTACCTACGAAATCATAAAATGCTCAACTAGTAGGTACTAAAATTATTAAGGAATGAAAATTTTACCCACTAAATCTCATTTTCTTTAATTAGTAGGTATAAATACAAAGGTTCAATTTAAAACTGTACCTACATAAATCCCTTTTTTATTTTTCGTAGGTAAAGCTACCATATCAGGTTTCCAAACTGTACCTATTAATTTTTATTTTTTACGTTTAGTAGGTATAACTCGTGATTTATGTGTTTAAACTGTACCTGCGAAAATGGATTTTTCCAATTTTGTGGGTACAAATTCTTTATTGTACGAAATTTCATACCTACGAAATATCTTTTTCGTATTTGGATAGGTAAATTAATCCATCTGGGGAACGGAAGAATAATCTTTTCGGTAGATTTCTGCAGCCCTGGAGGAATCTCCAAGGATTTCCAAAAGTCCTGCAGCCTTGAACATTTCCGTATTCACTTTCTGACCGGTTTCGTTTGCTGCGTGAGCCACAACGGTAATCTCGCTGCCACTTTTTTGGCTTAAAATTTCCGTTTCTGCCTTAAAAAGAATCTGTGCCCATGGAATATGATAGTCGCTGGTTACCAAGACGATTTCATTGATTTCCGGATAAAACTCCTGAAGGAGTCTTCCTGTATTTATCGCATTCTGGCCCGTGGTCATGGACTCGTTTTCAATAAGGAGCCGTTCTTCTTCCAGACCTGCTTCCAAAAGCCACTGGCCCATTACATCTGCTTCTTTGGCATCGGGTACCGAACCGCCGCCGGTGCAGATGACATAAGCCTCCGGGTACTGCCACGCACAATACAGTCCGACCTGAAGACGGTCGATCAGTTCGTCTTTCATGGTTCCATCGCTTTTCAGACCATAGCCTAAAATTACGATTGCCAGATTGTCTCCATAAGACAGGTCGTAAGGAAGCTCTTCATAGTTTATTTCCAAATCATCCAAATCTTCTGACCAATATCGGTCAATCTCTCTCCAAAAATCCGCCTGGGAAGAATCTTGCACCTGGTCATAAATTTCCTGAATGGAAGAATCTGCCCGGTCACCATACTGGCCACGAAGCAGAATCGCATCACCAATCAGCTCCCTATCGTCTTTTGGCTCCGAAGCTGGTACTGTGGTTATCTCTTCTTTTGTTGTGGTTTCTTCTTGAATCTGCTCCTTCTCGCCAGAATCTTCCAGAGCTTCGGAATCCGCTCCACAAGCAGTACAACAAAGTACTAAGATTAAGGCAAGGGCTATGGCAATCTTTTTCAACATTCTGAAATTCCCCTTAATACAAGGTATGGTTTAAATGGTTATATTCTTCGAACAATTCCAGACAGGCATTCCGGTCAATCTGCACCAGATAGTCTTCAAAAGCTTCCCTTCCACCAAACATATTATCGAATACTTCATCACGGAAACCGATTTTCCCGTTATCATCAATGGTGCAGCCATAAAACACACGGATAATATTGGCCCACATACAGGCAGCCAGGCACATCGGGCAAGGCTCCCCCGTCGTATACAAAACAGCACCTTTTAAGTCATATGTTCCCAGATTCTGTTCAGCATCCCGGATTGCCGCAATCTCTCCATGACAGGTGGAATCATTGTCTTCCAGAACCCGGTTATGTCCGCGTCCGATAATTTCTCCATCTTTAACAATGATGCTTCCAAAAGGCCCTCCATGTCCGTTATAGATTCCTTGTCTGGCCTCTTCGATTGCCAATTGCATATATTCATTTTCCGCCTGATAGGAGGCTACTTTGGGAACTACCAGCGCTTTTTGATTCTTTAGTTCTTCCTGCATTCCAATCCCCTTGTTCTCTAAAAAATATTTCTCTTCTTCCGAAAGGAATAAAAAGATTATATAATACTTTTCAGTATTTTGAAATGCAATCAGGAGTAAACTATGGACAATATCTTATTTATCGACGCAACAAACCGCCCGGAATCCCGTACCCATTTATTAGCAGAGCATGTTCTTTCCAAACTGATTGGAAAGGTTTCTACCGTAAAATTATACGAAACACCGATTCCGGAAATGGATTCTGAATTTTGCAGCTGGCGGACCATATGCTGTGATACGAAGAATTTTGAAGATGCTTACTTTGACTTTGCCAGACAGTTCACCGCAGCGGATTCTATTGTCATTGCAGCCCCTTACTGGGATCTTTCCTATCCGGCAAAATTGAAACAATATCTGGAAGCAGTCACAATTAACGGCATCACCTTCCATTACACAGAGGAAGGCTTCCCTATAGGCCATGCCAAAGCGAAGGCTCTTTATTTTGTTACGACTGCCGGCGGTCCCATTATCAACGAAGCCATCTGCTTCGGTTATGTGGAAAACCTGGCCCAGAACATGTTTGGAATAAAAAAATGTATCTGGTTTAAAGCGGAAGGGCTGGATATCTGGGGAAATGACATAGAGCTAATTTTAGAAAACGCAAAAGAGGAAATCGATTTATTTTTTTCTTAAACTGCTCCGCTAATATATTGAATAACAAAAAAGGACTTTGCCGAAGCAAAGTCCCTTAATTTTTATTTTTGTAACAGCTTATCTCTGTGGTGGAAGGTTTTTATGAACGTGTCTCCATGTTCCATCTTCGTTCTTAGCTGTTGTTAAGTCGAACTGCATGTTCTCGAATGGATCTGGATGTCCTACCCAAAGAGCGTATAACTGTGGAAGGAAATCTTTCAGTCTGCCGGATTCATATTCCATATGGCCTGCGATGTCTGGTCTTGGAGGCATTGGTTTGCCTTCTGCTGCCATCTTAGCTGCCATTTCCATCATCTTCTTCATAGCTTCCATTCTCTTCTCGCTGGATACAGAGATGGTTCTCCATTTGATTCCGCCTGGGCAGTCTTCATACATATGAATTAAGAAGCCATCATCCGGATCATCGGAGAAGCAGGAAAGCCAGCAGTGCTCATAGCAGTCTGTGTATGGATAGTACTGCATTCCAAGACGGGTAATCTTGATAGGTTTTGTTGCGTCAAACTCGTAAGATCCTTCTACAGAGCCTTCGTAACCAACTTCGCATGGAGGAACGATCCAGTCGAATCCATGATGCTCACCAGGAGCCCAAAGAAGGTAACCTTTTTCCATGTTTGCCCAGAACCAGTCAACCATCTTCGCTTCTACACCAGGAACAAATTCTGCTTTGTCACTTGCTGTAAAATAATGTTTATCTGCAAATTTTGGATGAAACTCGTATGGAGCTTCTTCAATTACTTCTGCAATGTCGAACGGGACACGGCCCCAAACCTTGGTCTCTTCGCCAGCTTCGTATCTTCTTTTCTGTCCAGCGTTATATAAATATTCGCCCATTTTTTTAATCTCCTTCTCTTAAAAACTTGTATAACTAAAATACACTTACAGTGTTATTATACTTTTCTGTTTTCTCTAATTCAATAGAATATTTGGAATTAGATAATTCATATGATTAATAGTTCGTTTCGCTTATGCCAGTCCGGTCTCTAAATATCCGCAACGTCCTCCGGAATTTTATGATGTCTGATTCAGAATTTTCTTACAGATATATTTTAACAGCACCTCAATTATGATACTGAACAACACTACGGTCAAGGTTGCCGCGTACACTTCATCGAAATTCAATGCAGCCTTTGCAGAATAAATAATATGGCCTAAGGATTTCGTTGGTGTACATAATACTTCTGCCGCCACTCCTGCCTTCCAGGCATAGCCTAACGCACTGACGCAACTGGAAAAGAACTCTGGCAGAATCTGAGGAAGCTTCACCTGCACCAAAGTTTTTATTCTTCCAACATTATACAACCTACTGACTGCATCTAATTCCTTATCGATATTGGCCAGACTGTCATGAACATTCTGCCAGATTAAGGGAACTACCATCAAGAACGATATAACAATCGGGAGATTATTCACATTAACAAATAAAAAAGCAAGAATAATAAAGCTGACGACTGGCACCGACCTCACGACTTTCATCGCCGGAGCGAAAATATAATCCATAAATTTCAGGCCATGGGTTAAAAGGCCCAATAAAAATCCGACAATGACGCCCAAAAGAAATCCGGCCAGAATTCGTAGCAAAGTGATTCCCGCCATTTCCAGATAGGTCGGTGTGAAACCGACCGTAAACCATTTTGCAAAGACCTGAATGGGACCCGGTAGAAACAGTTTCAGGCGGTCACTGACCAGAAGACTCAATACTTCCCAAAGCCCGATCCAGAAAACCAGAGGAAGGCCGATTTTCAAAATCCAATTTAATATTTTATTTTCTGTTAATTCATTTTTCACTGTAATAATTGTTATTCCTTCGTCGTTCTATCCGAACTATTTACTCCATTCCATAGAAGAAATCTGTTTCCGGCATCTTCCCTCCGATTGCGGTCGGATCAAACCCTTTCAATACTTCGAAATAAGGAGTAATCTGCTCTTTCATTTCCTTTCCGGTTACAAAAGTCAGATTACATTCCGGAATTGCCTTTTCTGCAAGCTGTTCTGAAGGAATGATTTCATATTTTTCACAAAGAGCGGCAGCGTCCCTTCTGTTTTCCTTCACAAAATTAATGGAGTCTTCATACTCCTGAAGAAAAGTATCCACAGCCACCTTATTTTCTTCAACAAATGTATCCAATGCGACTACACACCCCATCATCAGACCGTCGCCCTGTATTTTCTTCCATTCGTCATTGACAGAAAACACCCGGTTCAGACTTTCATTTTTCGTCAGCACTGTCGTAGCAGCCGGCTCCGGAACCATAGCAACTTCTGCGGTTCCACTTACCAACTGCGCCATCAGTTCGTCATTGGTTGCCACGAACTGAAGCTGCACATCTTCTCCCACCGTCATTCCGTTTGACTCTAACAGATACCGCAAAATATATTCCGGGTTAGACCCTTCTCCTGTGGAGTAAATTGTTTTTCCTTTCAAATCCGCAAAAGAAAAAACACTGCATCCATTCTCGATCACCGAAAGAACGCCCAGTGTATTTACCGCCAGCATCCGGATTTTTCCCTCTGTTTTGTTGTAAAGCTTCACCGCCAGATTGGTTGGCACAGAAGCAATATTAATCTCTCCGGAAACAATTTTCGCGCTGATTTCATCTGCGCTGGAAACAACGGTAAAAGTGTAATCATTTTTTGTAGTATCCGCCTCTTCATCACTCATCAATTTCACCATGCCCACGCCGGTAGGGCCTTTTATACAAGAGACCTCCATATGTATCGGTACGTAGGCCGCTGGCGTCTCCGTAGATACTTCTTCTGATATATTTTCTGTTTGGCCACAAGCAGCCAAAATTATTAACATCAATCCGCCAATTATTGCTGATATTTTTTTCATCTTTATTCCATGGTTGTCCAAATATTTCTCTCTATTTCTCAAATCATTTCAAAATAAATTTATTCTTTTCTCTTTTTATCAGTCCAGCCTCTTCTAAACTGAAGCGGCTCCAAACATTTCCCCTTTGCCGATTTTTCGGACGGTTATGGAATCCCCGCCTTCCGTATTCCGGATAATTTTTGCTGACCCATTTATTATCATTCCAATACTTCCGTTACGATACAGATACAGTTCTTCCCCTTTTATTGAAGTGCATTGATCAGCCCCTGCAAGCCTTCTTTTTTGTAAATTTCTTTATAGTATTCGGTTTCTTCTCCAATCAGATCATCAATAACTCTCATACTTAAAAGTTCTACCGGCGCTTTATCGTCAGTCATCACATGACCGGTAGAAACATAATCCACCAGATTCTTATCTAGCTTTTTCATCAAACTTTTCAGGTCCGCATTTTTTTCAGCATTAATATTTCGAGCAAAAGTCTGACGGAAATTCGGATCATTTACTGCAAACAGTTCTCTATTGGTTGCATAAGGAACATCTACCGTGCAAACCTCCGAAAAAACCTCCGAAATGGTGTCTGCCAGATACTGATTCATATTCCCTTCTTCTTTTCCCCGCATGTTCATGTTAACCACCATAACTCCATCCGGTTTCAGATGGTCTTTGACCAGATTAAAAAATTCTACCGATGCCATCTGGAAGGGAATGGTTATGTCCTGATAAGCATCCACCATAATTACATCGTATTTTTTATCAATAACATTCAGATAGGCTCTTCCATCGTAGGTAACAACCGGAATATCTTCTGAAAGATGAAAATACTCCGATGCCAATTTCGTAATGGCCTCATCGATTTCAACGCCAGTAATATTCAGTTTGGTATGGTCGCCAAAATACCGCTGACACTGGGTCGCATAAGTTCCCGTACCCATACCTAAAACCAGAATATCCAGTTCTTCTTTCTCATTAATTCCTGCCATCAAAGGAGCCGCCATGGCGTAATCATAATACATTCCTGTCAACATGTCTGACTTTTCGTAAACAGACTGCACACCAAATAATACATTGGTAGACAGAATCACTTGGCTATCGTCTTCCTTAACCTGCAGATAGTTATAAACAGATTCTCCCTCATAGGTCAGGTTACTTTCCCAAAACGCAAAACTATCCGAGTGACCAAAAATACAGGCTAAGATAAATACTGCGGCGCCGACGATAACCTTCGCCGTTTTCACTTTGCTGCTTAAGAAATAGATGATTGCCAGCACTAAAAGAATTCCGGAAAAAATCAAAAATGTAATGGAGGTACCCACTGCCGGAATGGTGACAAAGGTCGGAACGAAAGTACCGATAATGCTGCCGATCGTGTTGGATGCATTTAATTTTCCAACGATTTTCCCACTATCCCCCAGATCATCTACCGTGTACTTAACTAGGCACGGAGTAACGGTTCCTAAAAGGAATAAAGGAAATACGAAAATAATCATGCATGTTGCAAAAGCAGCCCATACTAGGAACGCATTGCTGACAGTAAAAATCATGACCGCCGCAATACCGATAACAATATATTTTCCAACTACAGGAATGAGTCCAATCCAAATGGATGCAATAATAATACGGCCATAAAGACGGTCTGGATTTGGATTCTTGTCCGCGCTCCGTCCACCATAAAGATTGCCCAAAGCCATTGCAATCATGATGGTTCCGATAATAATGGTCCATACAATCTGGGAAGAACTGAAGTATGGTGCCAGGAGCCTGCTGGCTCCAAGCTCTACCGCCATTAGAGACATGCCTGAAAAAAATTCCGTCAGATACAGATATATTTTATTTCTTAATATTTTTCTTTTTTCCATTTCATCTCTTCCTTTTTCTCTATTAATAATTTTTTTAGTTCAAGAGACATTTCACAATACTTTGCAGCTACTATTTTTTTTCCTTGAATTTTATGTAAATTCCCCAGTTTTCCCAGAGCCTCCGCTTTGCCTTTTATTCGATCGTGAGCGCTGATTTCTTTTTCAATCCGCAAAATCTCCTCGAGCCCGTTCTTCACATTCTGAATCGCAGCCGCATACTCACCTTCCGCTTTTTGAAGATCAGAGAGCTTTAACATGGCATAAAATAATTTCATTTCCAAATTTATTCGTTCTTCTGGTGCAAGCTGTTGGCATAAATCTGCAGAAATAAACCAGGTATATTTTTTCTGCCAATAAATAGCTTTTTGCAGATTCGCATCTATACCGATTCCATTGGCATAAAGTTCTGCCAGTTTTCTCATAGCATCGGGATATGGCCTTTGGGCTTCTGCCGCCGCTGTAATCAGCTGAAAAGCCCGATCAATATTTATTTCTACATCTATTCCGAATAAATATGCCAAACCAATCAAAAAACTATGCCGAGCAGACTCTTCTTTTTCTTCCAATCCTAAGTTTTCCAGTGCACGCTCCAGTGATTCGTTTAACTCTTTCGTCCTATGCTCATCCAATATCGACGGGAGCTCTTCATAAAATTCTCTTAAAGCCTTTTCATTCACCCGGCATTCCTGCCCTCCAGGTTCGTGCATGGCAACCGGAATGATTTCCAGATTTTTTTCCTTTATCTTACGCTCTCTCGCCCAAGGATACTCATATTTCATAACATAATTCCCCGGGTCAAGCAGATGATCCGTTATGGACAAAATATAAAGACTGCTCTTATCAAAAGCATCTTTGATGGCCCCGTCAAAATACTCGCCCGGAACCAGAAATTCATCATACCAGATTGCAATATCCCAATACTTTTTATTATCATGAACCAGACGCATCAATCGTTGTGCCTGAAACCGGTCCGTTTTCCTGTAACTTAAAAAGGCATACGTTTTAAATTCTGCCTTTACCTGTTCTGCCATCTCATCACTGATGAGCACGATATTCAAATAATTATCCAGAATTTCTTCATAAGGTGTAGCCGTCGGATCTGCCCCGAATCGTGAAATCAGTTGAATGGACGCACAGATTTTATCAAAGTCCGCTTCCAATCCTTCTTCCATCAAAATCGGCAAAATAGGTTTCTTGTGATCCAAAGCGTACTGAAAAATATCATTTCTGGCTTCATTCGGCTCAAAAAGAAATTTTCTGGTAATTGGAAAAACAAAGACCTGCATTTCATTAAAAATGAATGGCAGTTCTTCACTTGCTGACTCGTGACTACCACGACCGGTGATTTTAACTTTCGGATCAAAATACCATATAGTACAGTTAAATGCCTTAAGAAGATCATTGGATAGAATGGAAAAAGACTTTGAAAAATCATCCGGATGACAGGCAAAAAAAACTCTTTGCTTTCCTCTCGGATTTATCATAGCTCTGGTTTTAAACCGGAGACTTCCTATTCTTTTTCCTATAATTCCTATTTCCATCAATTCTCTCGGACTATTTCGGCAAACGGTATACTCTTACACCATCATACATTCTAAGCAAAGCAAGCATTGCATTCATCGGCTCCACATCTTTTGCTTTCTCATTCTTATTTAACTCGGCATAATGCTGTTTTGCTGCTTCCGGTGAAACCTTCCCATTAACAAAAGCAGACTTTTTCATCATATCTTTATGGGCTCTGTCTAATTCTCTCTTATCGCCGGAAACTTTTCCATATTTCCATCCCATCTCCATATGTTCATTCAGCCATCTTTCGTGTTCCATCTGTCCGATGCGCTGACATTCTTCTTCCGTAAATTCGGTTAATTCCGGAAAATCTACTGGTCGGTCTGTATAAAATGCCCCAATGGCATTCAGATATTCATCAAAGCTCTTCGCCTGATTGATATTGGTTAACTGATATTCCAAAGACAATTTTTCAAAAGTATCTGTAAATTCGTTCATTTTTGTCAGAAGGAAATCATAACCATGATTTATTTCTTTTTCCTTGGTCCATTCTTTCCCCATGGACCAACGGCCATTTAAAGCAACCGCAAAATCATACAAATTCAAAAAATTACTGTTGGACAGATATGTTTTCTTTCTTGGCTGCTTTGCAGCTTCCCAAAGAAGCACGGTGGATAAGCCTACCATTCTTGTATTTACAATATTGGCGATCTTTTCATCAAATTTCGGCTTCCCAGCTGCTTTTTTCTTCATGTTTGCTTCTTTGAATTTCAGCTTTTCATCATAAATATAAGTTGCTGTAATCCGTCCATTTTCAAATTCCAATCTGCAATCCATCGGAAGCGGTGTCTTTCTGGAATTACGTCCATAAGCAATTCGATCCCAACTTTGAAGCTCATCACAAAGCATCAGAAGATAAGCTAACGGCATCTGTTCCGCATTTAGATTCTTCCCCTTTTTCTCCTCACAATATCCGATACACAGCTTAAAAATCTTATTGTGAAGAAGAATTGCACTCATGGCATCCAAGTCTGCCTGAGATGGAACAATTCCCCTCTCTTCAAAAATCCGTTTATAGAGAATGACTGCACTGAAATATCCATGATCCATAATATAACCAAACTCTTCCGGGTGTCTTGGCTTTGTCTTGATTACATTCTGCATATAATCATAAGTAAAGTTAAAATCATCTCCCAGTTTTCGGGTAATATTTTTCGCAAGCTTTTTCGTCATTTCTTCCGCATATTTATTCATGGAATGATATGCGAGATAAGGCTTTCCTTCTCTTGTTTCCTGACTAACTTCAAAATAGGAAGATACCTGTTCAAACGGCAACTCCATTGGATATCCAATATCATGGAACAAGGAGGTTAATCCCCAGGCTTTTAAGAAATGATGAGCAGCCTCTTTCGAATCAGAGCCTTCTTCTATGTGGTATTCCTTTGTGTAAATTTTCCGGAAGTTTTCATTTGTTTCAAAAACGGCCAGTCCCAAGCAGAACACATATACGGAATGGGAATAATGATCCCGATGTTTCAACAGCACGGAACTTCCATTGCTTTCAAATTCTGAAAGAAGTTCAACCATCGTTCTGGAACTTCCATAATTTCCGATAAACATCTCCATATAGCAAAAATACACATCAAATGCATCTTTTCCGGCCCCGGAATCCAGAAATCTATTTAAAGCATTTTCCAGACAGAGCCGGTCAATATCCATTTGCTGATTATAAGGAATCTGGTTTTCCTTCATACTCTTTCCCAGATATATTCCCTTTTCTTCTTCCCATGCTGTTTTTTCAGCGTCATAACCTAAATCTTTACATCGATCATGAATGAATTGGATTACCGCTTCCTTTAAATTCAAGCCTTCCATTGCTTCCTTCCCTTTCTGTTTTCTATTTCAGTCATTGATTATTCTTTATCTTTGTTCCGTAAAAGCATTCATTGCCAAATAAATTATACTGTCCTGATTTCGGACGCCAAAAAGGAAAAATGGAATCGTTATCGGGAAAATCAAGGAAAGTACAAACAATGCTACAAAGTGATTGCTGCAGGACCTGAAAATATGGAATAACGCAACGTATTCCAAAACCATTTCTGCCATTGCAGCAAGAATAACGATAAAATATGCGAGAATTCCCAAAAAAGGAATAGACATATTTTCCGGATTTATGTTTGCACTGTAATTTAAGCCCAAAAGAATACATCCTATGATTAAGAAAACCGTCACTCCAATAGATAATCCCAGAAGCCACTTCCTTAAACAGCTGATCAACGCGCCGGATCGGTAACGGACACGGTCCGCAATTTTACCTATCAAATAAATATTTACTACGGGAAGCCAGGCAAGGCCCGGTGCCGGTATGCCTCTGCGTTTTGCGATACGATAAAGGCTAATGGACTGAAAAATATAACATACAATTCCAACAACGGAAGCGATAACAATCACTACTCCAGATAACATAATTAAAGTCTGAAATAGTTCGCTGATTAATATTGCTACAGACTGTGCACTCATTTATTAATCCTTCACTTTCTCTTAATAGTATCAATTATTATAAGTAATTCCAAAACGGTCTTTTAACAGAGGTAAAATATCTTCTTCCTTTATCTCCATGACATTCTTTCCTTCTGCCGATACTTCTGTAAATTTATTGCCCATTAAGGAAACATAGCCTTCTTCCGTACGCTTATTAACCATACGCATTTTACGAAAACCAGAATCCGGCGCATTTGCACAATGATCGCAATGGAAGGTGAAGTCAAAATTCAGGAACGGCGACTCGGAAAACATAACAACTGGCTGACGATCTTCTTCATTAGAACCATCTTCCCCATATCCTACGCCTTTTCCTCTGCATACTAAATGCCATCCGGAGAAGCATTCTTCGCACCAATATGTTTCGTTCATATAGGTCTGCTTTTCTTCACTCAGTTCTACTGCAAATGGAGCCATCGGGCCTCCAAAACCTACGTCGCAGAAATATCTTTTTCCATTCAGAAAAACAAGAACTCCTCGATGCATTACCGGCGTAAGAATGTCTCTTCGGGACTCTACCCTGCACATAACAGAATACGCGTCAAAGCCTAGATCACGAAGCAGACAAACAAAAAGACCATTCATTTCAAAACAGAATCCTCCTCTGTTCCGGTTAACAATCTTATCAAACAAGACTTCCGTATCCAGAGAAACTTCCTCATCAAACATCGCTGTGCTCAGGTCTTCAAACGGAATATAGCACTGGTGATGCCAGATTAATGAATTCAGGCAATCAACGTCTATTTTTATTGGCTCATCAAAACCGATTCTCTCCAGATATTTCGCAGTATCCGGAATATGGTCATAAGTAAATTCGTACATGATACTTCTCCTCTACAAATAATTATGTCAATCATAACATATTTTTTTAGAAAGTCGCAATGAGAACAAACTATCTCTGTACAAAAACAGTACTATGCGAACGCATAGGAAAAATGGTATAGTGTACCCATAAACAAGGAGGTCGGTTTCTGCAAGAATTCTGCAGAAACACCGAAGAGAGGAGAAGATATGAATATACCTGAAGAATTTTTAACAAACCAAGTTTTTGATTCCCGTGCTATCGGATTTAACCGCCAGCTGATTTCCCCACAGCTAATCAAAGGCGGTCAGATCGAAGGCTCTAACATTGGTTACAAAGTATTTCCAGATGGAAAAGTATGGGTTAGTCTGGACGGCCCAACCGCAACTGAAGTAAAGGCCGGATATCCAAACAACTTCGTTGACCTGGAGAAAAATGAAGATGGCATCTGGACCGGAACCATCCAGTATGATGCTCCTGGTCTGAAACAGCTGATTTTCTACGTTGATGGTGTAAGAATTATCAACCCATTATCCCCTATCGGCTATGGCTGGGGCGTAGGTATCAACTACATCGAAGTTCCAGATCCAGAACAGGATTATCTCTTAATCAAGAACGTACCACACGGCACCGTTTCCCAGGAATATTTCTATTCTGAGATTACCGGTGAAACCGAATGCTGCTATATTTACACACCTCCAAAATATCGTGATGATTTAGATACAAAATACCCGGTATTATATCTGCAGCACGGTGGCGGTGAAAACGAAACCTGCTGGACAGACCTCGGAAAAGTAAACTTCATCATGGACAACCTTTTAGCAGAAGGCAAAATCGTTCCTTTCATCATCGTTATGAACAACGCGATGATGCAGATGAATAAAGACGGCAACCCGGTTCTTGACAACAGCCAGTACAACGACATGATCATTCAGGACTGCATTCCATTTATCGAGTCTCATTACCGTGTAATCGCTGACAAGAAGCACCGTGCAATCGCTGGTTTATCCATGGGTTCTCTGCTTTCCGGCGAAATGATTATGTATCATTATGATGTATTTGGTTCTGCCGGACTATTCACTGGTTATACCTATCCAAAAGTATTCAACCGCGGCAAGTCCCAGGACGATCAGTTGAAAGTATTTGATGATCCGGAAACCTTCAACCGCGAAGTAAATCCATTCTTCGGTGCGATTGGTGACCGCGAGCCATCGGTTCCTCTGTTCGAAGAAGAACGCAAGACATGCGCAGAAAAAGGCATCAACTACATCCAGAAGATTTATCCAGGTGAGCATGAATGGAGAGTATGGAGAGCTGCATTCCACGATTATGCACAGATGCTTTTCCGTGACTAATTTAGTTTTCCAAAAGATGGAATAATAATACTATTAAAATTAATTTAAGTTACGATTTAAAAGGGACTGCAGATCAAATGCAGTCCTTTTTACGGGCTATTCACGCAATCTGTTTTGTGTGCCAACCGGTCCCTATCAATTGGCCTAAGTGCGGTGAGCACACCGAATATTGCCAATTAGCCCAAGTGCGTTATACTAACCGGTTCCTATCGGAAATTCAAGCAAAACAACTTATAACAGATAATACTTAATAATCCAGTCTACCCAATCCAAATCCAATGGTTCATCGGCAGTTTCTGTTGTAATAATCAGATTTTTCCATGGTACCAATCCCATGGAATAAAGATATGCTTCTCTTTTTGCAAGGTTTCTCGTGTACTCCGGATTATCCCATTGGCCTTGATGCTCCCACCAAAACACCTTTCCACTACGGATATTTATACATTTAAAATCCGGATGAAAAGAGATCCCCGCAGGAAGCCATACGTTCTTATCTGAAACATACAGTTCTTCGTAATGATAAGCTACTCCAAAATATTCGAACCTTCCAACAATCAAAGCCTCTGATTTACTCCGGACATACAAATTGGGAACCCCCGTAGGAATCGTCAAGTTTCTGCTGTTCTCTGTACTTTTTGGATAGGCCATCTTATTCCATAAAATTGCCTGCAATCTTCGTTCGGTCTCTTCTTCCGTCAACGACTCATTAAATTGCAATATATTTTTATTCTGAAGCAACTGAGCAACTCCCGGATGACTCCTTAAATACATTGATACATGGCTCTCACTCTGCCTTAGTTCCAGTTCGTCCTGAACAAAATGCTTTTCCTTTTTTGCGTCGATCAGCCTCCGCTTCGCATAGTTTTTATAGGCCAGATCTTCTATTTCTTTTTTTGCACTTACGGGAAGGTAGACTTCCTTTTTCGAGCCATCCGCTGTTATTATTTTTTTGGAATACTCATATCCACCTCTTCCATTTTTTCGTGCTATCAGCGAACTTTTTTCTCCATATTTCTCGTCAATCTCCTCTATAAACATCTGCAACGTATCAATTTCTGTTTCAAGATTTTTACTTTTTTGAATTAAATTGCCAATTGGTAACATATACATCTTCTCCAACATTCAAAAGGAATACACATAAAATAAAAAGGAATTTCATGAACGTGACTACGCCCTCGTCGAAAGCAGAATACTTCCTATGTCCAATCATATCATAGGTTCCATCCTAGTCAAAGATGTATACTAAAAATTAACAATAAATTCAAATTGTATTCTGCTTCTTTGCTCCGGCTTTGTAATTTTATTTTCCTCCAATTTTCCATATAGAGCACTTTCTTTTCTTAAATCCACGCTATATATTTTTTTCAATTTTCGAGAGGGGTGATTTTTACCATATTTCCACGTTATAGGAGATTTTTAAAAAAAGAGAGGATAAAAATGACATTATATTATCTAAATTCTATTAAAAAATCCGTTAAATGGGGATTTTACTCCTCTCCTTTTTTCCATTTTTTCTATAGCGGGGGTTTACGTATAAAAACTCCCCTCTCCTTTTTTCTATTTTCTATATAGCGGAGACATACCTCTAATTAATTCAATTTTACGCAGCGGAGACATACCTCCAATTAACTCAATTTTATGTGGTTAAGACATAGTAATCACCGAAAGCTGTCAAGGCGGCATTTCGGGATTGCATTGCGGTCGTCAAGTACATTCGTGCAAGCACGATGCACTTTCCTCGTCGCTTAAGCTGTAAAGAACCACGCGACTATCGCGTGGTTTTCGTTAGACAAAAAACAACGGGAACAATTCCCGCTGTTTTTATTACGTCTTTCAACAAGATTATTTCTGGTAGAATTCGTGGCTGATTTCATCCATGACTCTGTTAACAGTAGCCTTCTTCCAAAGAACAACCTGATCATTAGGATCTGGAATAATGAAATGTACCTGGAATGCGAAGCCGCCGCCTGGAGCGTACTGGTTAGCAACATCCCAAAGGATTTCACGGATTTCATCTTCTGTAATACCTGGTTTTTCAAAGGTCTGAGAAGAGTTGATGCATCCGGTAAGAACAACTTTGTTACCAAATCTCTTCTTGATTGCTGCAAGGTCGTTGCAGTTCTGAGCTGGGTTCCATCCGGTAACACCAACTTTTTCAATCATGTCCGGCATGAAGATTTCGCATTTACCACAGTTATGAAGGGTAATAGGAAGATCTCTTTCTTTTGCAAATTCCGTTACTCTGCTGTAGCGAGGAACGAAGTATTTCTGCATCATCTCTAAGGATACGAAAGGATTTCCCCAAGCTGCTGTATCATCACCAATACCGAAGATGTCTGGTTTGTAGTAGTCGATAGAATTCTTTACAACTTCACATGTGAAATCGCAAAGGTAATCGAATAATGCTTCGCACTCTTCTGGTTCTTCCGATAATGCGCAAAGGCCCTCTGTGAAGCCCATAAATGCCATTAAGTTCTGGAAGTATCCAGCGCTTGCACCGTAAGAAACTGCCTGATTTTCATAATCAATATGAGCATTCTCAAGGTCTTTCTTAGCCATCATTTCCCAGTCAATGCCTTCCAGTGATGGAGCCTTGATTACATCATGCCATTTTGTGATGTCATCTAATAAGAAGTCCCATGTCTTAGGAATTCTTCCGCCAGCTGCTTCTTTGCTTGTGATGAGTTCTACTCCCCAAATATCCCACATACGGCCTTCAGCATCAAATTTTCTGCCAATAACAGATGGTGAAACACCTGCACTTGGTCCAGGAATAGCTGGGTCCATGGAGATATGAGGAATCCATTCAGGCTGTTCGCCACGGAGACACATCAAATAGTTTTCTTTCTCTGTTAATTTTGCCATTAACTTTTCCTCCTCCAATACTTATTTTTAATAGTTTTCTCTACAAATGTTGTTGTAAAAATTTTTGCCCATAATTGTACTATTTGTATACATGGTATTTTACCACATTACGAAAAAAAAGGGGAGAAAATTCTCCCCTTTTCCTTATTCGAATAATAACTATTCCTATTTGTAGAAAGAAACACTGATTTCGTGCATAACTTTGTTAACTGTTGCTTTCTTCCACTGTACAAACTGATCGGTTGGATCAGGAATGATGAAGTGACTCTGGAATGCAAATCCGCCGCCTGGAGCATATTTATTAGCAACATCCCAGCAGATCTCACGGATTTCTTCTTCTGTGATGCCTGGTTTCTCAAAGGTCTGAGAAGAGTTGATGCATCCGGTAAGAACTAACTTGTTACCAAATTTTTCTTTGATTGCTACAAGGTCGTTGCAGTCCTGAGCTGGGTTCCAGCCGTTAACACCAACAACATTAACCATGTCTTCCATGAAGATTTCGCATTTACCGCAGTTATGAAGAGTAATTGCAAGACCTCTGTCTTTTGCATAATCTGTTAATCTGCTGTAACGAGGAACGAAGTATTTCTGCATCATTTCCAGAGAAACGAAAGGATTGTTCCAAGCTGCTGTATCATCTGTCAGATTGAAGATGTCTGGTTTGTAGTAGTCGATAGATTTTTCAATTACTTCACAAGAGAAGTCGCAAAGGTAATCGAATAAAGCTTCGCACTCTTCTGGTTCTTCCGATAATGCGCAAAGGCCCTCTGTGAAGCCCATGAACGCCATTAAGTTCTGGAAGAATCCGCCGCCAGCGCTATATCCAACTGCCTGGTTCTCACGGTCGATAGGTCTAGCTTCCAGATCTTTCTTTGCCATCATTTCCCAATCAATGCCTTCCAGTGATGGAGCTTTGATTACGTCATGCCATTTTGTGATGTCATCAAGGATGAAATCCCATGTCTTAGGAATTCTTCCGCCTGCTGCTTCTTTGCTTGTGATGAGCTCTACGCCCCACATATCGAACATTCTTCCGTCTGGTTCAACTTTCATTCCCATAATAGATGGGCCAGTTCCTGCGGATGGGCCAGGAGTTCCCTGATCCATAGCGATGTGTGGAATCCATTCCGGCTGCTCGCCACGGAGACACATTAAATAGTTCTCTTTCTCAGTTAATTTTGCCATTAACTCGTCCTCCTCCAATTTATTTTGAATCATTTTTTATACAAATAATATTAAAACGAAATACCTATGTTGTTTATTTGTATCTTTGTAATTCTATCACAAGTGGTTGCAAAAAGATATTTAATCTTAAACGGTTTTTATATAGTTGGATAACAAGGATGGTACCAGGGCTTTCGTTCCATGAAGTTTTGCCTGAAGAATACAACGTACCGATACCAATGGAGAAATCGGAGCAAATTCCAACGGGGAAACTTTCATCAGGTAGAACATTGCTGCGGCACTCTTTGCCAGCTCATTGCATTTTCCGGAGAAGAAGACATTTTTCTTTCCCAAACGCTGAACCAGTTTGTCTCCCACTTCATTAATCGCACAATGACCAACTACCAGTACCTGGCCTTGGATGGCGTCAATTTCTGCCTCATCAAAGCCCTTGCCCATAACCATGGTCCAGCCACCTTTGCCATGGTGGTCATTATAGAGAATCTGCAGCAGCGTCAATGGATTGTTGACGCAACCTTCCTTGCATGCCCGTTCCTTTCCGTAAATCAGTTTTACATCCTCTGGAAAAGCGTCATACAGGTCCGTCGGATACTTTTTCGTATACATCGAGATATCGCCATCAATCTCGATATCTTCCAGAGACTGAACACCTTCGGAAAAGCCTTTTTCTACTGCAAGCTTCAGATGTGGCACATCATCTAAGCCCAAACCGAATATTCTTGCGCCCACCATATCCGCAGCAACTACATTCTTTCCTGCAACGATGACTTTCAGTGGCAATACCGCTTCGTCTGCAAGCGCGGTTACCGGATAATGGCCATAAATGGTTCCTTCCACACCTTCAATCATCGTGAAGTCCGGACGAAGATAGCTGAGTACATCTACCAGCTTACTTCCCAACATATAGTTGTGATCAAAGCCTCGATCCGACTGACGAGGGAATGCCCATTGGTTCTTTACACCAAGGGTTACGCCTGCCATAGAGTGGGTTTTTAATTTTGGCAAGGAAATATATAAGTTCTTATCGCGGTCTTTTATCAGATTCTCGATAACAAAGTTTGCCATTTCAAAGGTATTGCTTTGATACTCGTCGCTTCCTTTGAACTGGTAAATCTGGCCTTTGTCTTCATCCAGATATACTGGGATAGCTCCAGTGCGACGGCAGATGGCTGCATAACCGGTTAATTCAAAAACAAGGCGGGTAAAATTACTTTGCGTAGAGTTTTCGAAAAGATAGATTTTGTTTGCTCCATGATCTTTCCAATACTGGACAACGGCTTCTACAAATTCCGGTCGGGTATAACAATAAGCTTTTCCATCGATTCCGTTTGGCTTAATGTAAACATTTTTGGATTCCTTTAACAAAGCCTCGCCGCCGGCATCATCCAGAATGTCATAAACAACTTCCTTGATTTCCTTACTCATTTCTTTCGATAAGGGCAGGAACTTTGTACGGCTTTCTTGTTGATAATCGCTGGTTAGATGTTTGACATATACCTTTGTATTCTTCATTTTATCTTCCTCTTACTGTAATAAGATCCACTGCTCCTGCCATGCCCATGGAACCGATAATCTGCGGTTTTCCCGGAACAATTTCCATCTTATAATAGCCGTGCACATGACCGCAGATTACGGCCTTGATTACATCATTATTCATACAAAGTTCTACAAAAGCTTTTCCGCCTTCATCCTCTGTCTTGCTGTCCAGATAAAAATAGTCATTCTTTCCAGACATTTTTTCTTTGCACTGATCCTTGCAGTAAGGGGTAGATACCGGAACATGACAAAGAATAAGAATCGGGATGCCTTCGTCGCAAAGTGCCTTCAGGGCTTCTACATCTTCCGGCGCAACCTTCAGCCGGCTATCGTCCACCGCAACTATACGGAACCCGTCAAAATCCATGACTTGCACTCCGGTTCCCCAGAATGTTCCAAAGGTCTGGTCCTCATGATTTCCCGGAACGATCATATATTTTCCACCATAGTCCTGAAGCATCTTTGAAAGGAATCTCTCTCCCGCCGGATTTGAAACCTCCAGATTGTCTCCGGAAAGAAGGAGCACTTCTGGATTCAGCTCCTTAACCAAGGCCATTTGCTTTTCAAAAGCTTCTTTGGTCGGGATGTCCTGTGGCTCTCCATAAGGTTCTCCATTTGCTTCGGTAAAGCGGCGCTTAAAGGTCTTCCATGCATCATCCTGTTTCTCCGCGTTTTCCCGTTCTTCCTGGGTGGACCCTTCATCCCACAGATTTACATGAGTATCTGTGATATGTACTAAAACATGTTCCCCCGGAACTCCGGGAATCGTTATTGTGTTATTTTTAAACCAAAAAAAAGGATCATTTTTCATCATGAGCATTTACCTGCCTTTTCTATCTGTTGCGTAATACTTAAAACATTTTTACCTCCACCAGCGGAGTCATAAAAATCTTTTTGTAGATTTTTATTTTCTTCTCCAATAATATATTCCGATTTCTTTTCACCGTAATCGGTAATACCTTTTCCTACGTTTGGATAAAAATGGCTGTACACCGCATCTCCTGCAAAAATCAAAATCAGAACAGCAGCAATCACAATTGCCGGCTTTTTCGGAAGCCGTTTCAACAAGTTATCCAATGCCGGCCCGGCGATATATACGAAAAGAAGACCTGCGATGGAGAAGACCAGAAGGCCTTCCAGGCAGATACGTCCATTCAGGTTAATGAAATGATTCGAATAATCCCACCATTTGATACCCTTCGTCAATTCCAGATACCAATGGGCAAAGTACTCTACAATACCACAAAGAACAAATGTGGTAGCCATAAGCAGAACCGGCTTTTTCGCAAACCGACGGAGAAATACAATGATCATGACACCGCCAAAACCATAGATCGGAAGCCAAGGCCCATGCATGGTTCCACGATTAACAAACATTCCATCTTTGAAAATATGAAGCGTTACTTCCCATAGCCAGCCAATGAATGCGAAAATAAAGAACATCAGAACCAGATTCAGAACGGAGTATTTTCTCATCGGTTCATGATCCGTCAGAAATGCACCAAATTTATTCAAGTGTGCCGGTGTAATTTCCGGATAGCAGACCGGATAACAACCCTGAGCAATGAGTGGCGCCCATTTTGCTTCCAGTTTTGCACGCTTCTCCTCTTCCATATCGGCCCATTCCTTCTGATATTCTTCAATCAGCTGAGGATGTGGACGCCCCATCATGATACTATTGATGTGATGCACATAAGGAAGGTTTTTATCAATTCCATGTTGACGAAGCGTCAGGAATAATTCCGCAAAAGCCAGGTTTTTGTATGGTACCAAGAAAAAGATATCCAAGAGACCCAGCGTTAAAAAGCTTAATAAATGCCAAGGAATAAAACTTAAGTAAAAGCCAACCATATGCCAGAAGTTCCCCTTGGTCATGGTGTACGACAGAAGAAAGGCTTCTTTCACTTTTATTGTCGGATCGCAGGCGACAATATAGCCAACCCAATACAGCCGGATACTCTCGATGGCGTAAAGGACAAGTCCGACAAGGGCCGTAACTGCACCAATCCACCGAAGGATGCGATTCATATAAATAATTCCGAAAAGCAAAGGAATGCAGCCAACTACAATAACAGCATATAATATAACTTGTGCCAGTGCATATGTCAGAACCGCCTTCCAGAATCCCTTGCTCTTAAAAATGAAAAATATCCGATAGAAAGTAGATTTTCCGTATGCATGACTTTCCATCATCAAACGGTTCAGTCCCATAAGCAATGGGTTTTTAAGCAAAATTGCCACAGCTAACAGAGCCAAAGCGTATAAGCAAACAAGAACTTTTCCAAGGTCTTTGCTGGAAACCATGAATTTTGTTACAATTTCACCAATTTTGTAAAGTATGCCGGTTTTATTTTTATAACCATCCAAAACGGATTTTGCAATATTGTTTGTTACCCTATCTGACTCGCCATAAATCAAAGAGGTAAAATAATCTTCCAGTGTCGGCCTGGTTTCTTCGTCAGAAAGAGTTGTTGTCTGCCGCCTGGATTCCACCCAGTTGCCAATCCCCTCACTTATGTAGTCCGATGAGACAGCATCTTTTCTTAAGGATGTAATTGTATCACCGGTACTATTGAGGAGTCCCACAAAAATCATCAGAAAGCAGACCAGAATAAGTACCCAGTAGTTTGCTTTCAGACTGACTTTTGCCCGTTTTTTAATTTCTTTGTTTTTCCACATAGCGATTCCTCATGTTTCTATATTTTTTCTATTAAAAGCGATATACGCTGTTTTCATATATGGATTAAGCGAAATATCATTTATAAGTTTGATGGTCTCCGATGCTCCGTTTTCTATTGCATCCAAAGCACCGAAAATTTCTGCAGCGCTCGATACTTTTACCGGTTCTTCAGTAAAGGCCGGAATAGCTATTAAAGCAAGAATTCGGGTTGAAATAACAGCAACCAATATTTTTTTAGCATTTCTACTCTCCCAAAAATATATTTTTCTAACAAATAATTTAAGTACTACCGCAATGTCTGATAGACCAACAAGCTTTATTATTAAAAATCGTTCTTTAATTATAACATAGCTCCATCCACGGAATACAGCCATTTTAAGCAATCGCTGTTTATGTATGGAACGAATTGGTCATCTTTCACATATTCGTATTGGCTGGTAAGAGCGGAAGCAATTCCCTTTCTCCAGTATTCCGACAAAACATCAATGTCGATTTGCCACATGGTATCACAATCTGCCATATTGTTTTATTATCCATTTTTATCCGCCTCAACAAGTTTTTGATTAAAAGTTTTTCCCGGCAAGTTCTTTTCCTAACAGGTAACCGAAGGTTACGGTACGACCACACGCCATACCGGTAGCAAGATTAGGATAAGTGTGAGCAAAATAGCAACCAGAGTCGTTACCATTTACGTAAAGTCCAGGTATCGGCTCACCATCCTGTCCCATTGCCATAAAATCGGTGTTGATTTGAATGCCATTCAGGGTGCAAAGAATTGACCCGGTGGTTCTCGCACCATAAAAAGGAGGCTTATCCACCGGTGTAAGGCGATGGGGCTCTTTTCCGAAATCGGTGTCTTCGCCGGCATAGGCAAGTTCATTGTAATGTGCAACCGTTTCCAAAACTTCCTCTACAGGGAGTTTCAATTTTATCGCCAGTTCTTCCAGGGAGTCCGCTTTCTGAACAAATCCGTTCGTAATCAAATCAGGAAGCATATGGTCCGCAATTACCTGGAATGAAATGTTGGGCTCTGCACCATTTTCAAATGGGTACAGGCGACTACAGCCATGCATCTTAAATTGTTGGACATAGGTTGTCCAATTATCATCAAAAAGGCAATAGTGAACATGCTCTTTATTGTACTCATCCGCATGAAGGATTCCTTCATAAGTACCGGATTCATTAAAGAAGCGTTTTCCATCTTTATTTATCTTAAGCCAAGGTTGACTTCCCATCCAGAAAAAGCCGCTGTCACCAACTTCGAGGGTTCGACGGCCAGGCATCTGATTGTTTTTCAATGCGCAACGGTCAAAAATCATGGACGCATGGGTTTCGTCCATTCTTGCGCCTGCCCATAGGCAAGCTTTTATACCATCACCAAGGGCTCCTGCTGCCGAATTATTACGGCCGGAAATGTTCAAGGTCCATGGCTGGAGAGCCTCTAGCATATCCAGATTATTGGAATAACCACCGGTGCAGACAACCGTGCCTTTCTTGGCCATATAACAAACCAATTCATCTTTTTCATTTTCAGCGATACAACCAGTTACTGCTCCGTTTTCCTCTTGAACAAGTTTGATCATTTTTGTGTTGTAATGAAATTCGGCTCCTTTCGAAACCGCGTAGTCATAGAGAACCTTGTTGCCATCAAGAATATTGCCACGGCCATCATCGCTCCCCGTCCAGCGTGGAGAATGACCGGTCGGAAAATGTTCATAACGGGATGGGTCCTGCGAGTCGCCGGACTCATGTACCAACTCCACATTCCGCTCAGCAAGACGGTCGCCATACCAGTCGATAACTACACCGGAATTTTCTGCCCACATTTTCACAAGATTCTGATTAATATGTCCTGCAGCATATTGGGTGGCCATGGTAATAAAATCAAACTCATCAATTTTTGTACCCCATTCTTTCTGATAGCGGGAATTGATTGCGCCGAGATCATCACGGATACCTGTACCCATCGCTAAGCGGTCGATGCCAATAACCCGAATACCTTCCTCTGCAGCAGAACATATGGTGAACATGCCACCACTTCCACAGCCGATGACAAGGACATCGGTTACGTAGGTGGTAGTGATATCGCTCTCGTTAATGGCAGGAGCTTCTCCCAGCCAATCGTGGGTTATACTATTTATTAATGGGTGGGAACAACTGTTCATAATTTTTCTTCTTTCGGATAGTTTTTACATTTTCTTTTTACATGATGGATTGCACGAATCAAACTCATTTCTTCGTACTCCTCATGAAAAAGATCAATTGTTGAGATCATTATACAACACCAGCGCGGCTCCGAAAGTCGTGCAATGTTTTTTTATGTCAAATTGGTCATCTTTCACATATTCGTTTTATCTACATATTCTGCGCTCTTCACGGTCAGTTCCACCCACGCCGGACGGAATCCGCTTTTGATTGCATTCCGCGCAGATTTTATGTTCGACCATGCACAACAATAGAACGGGACTTTTCCTGCATTCAGAGTTTCTATTGCCAAACGGCTGGTAAGAGCGGAGGCAATTCCCTTTCTGCGGTATTCCAGCAAAACATCAATGCCAATCTGCCACATAGCATCACAATCTGCAGAACACCCGGCCAAACCGACCAGTTTTCCCTTGTCATAGGCCCCTACTCCCAAAACGTCTAATTCCTTCCGTTCTTCACATAAGGCATTGCTCCATTCTTTCACATACAGCTCCGCAAAGTCTTCTTGATGAAGGATTTTCAGTTCACAACCACAGGTCAATTCTTTTAGAAGGTTTACATCCGGCAGGAAATACTCCGCCATAAAACAAACCCGATAGCCAGCTTCCTGAAAGGCATCATTTAAAACATGCATGTTCGGTGTTTCAAAACAATGCTCTATTGGATACTTATTGATGTAATCTGCAACGATATCTTTATATGTTTCATCAACGGTCGCAACGATGTTGCTCCCATAAGAAATCAGATTGCACACATGAGGAAGCTTTAAATACTTTCTGGCTTTCGGATT
>JAZRYR010000045.1:0-21896 GCA_045600845.1 Lachnospiraceae bacterium
AAAAAGAAAAAAGGAAAAGGCTGGGTTTGGATTATTGTGGCAGCAGTGGTGGTTGCGCTTGCTGTAGTTGTTTTCGCAGTGATTCTGCCTGGACAGAAGGAAAAAAATAGTCATTTGACCAATGTTTCTGCATCGGATGAAACAGGAGAAATGGATGACATTATACCGGAGGTTTTAGTAAACATTGGGGATTATGTTCAGCTTGGACAATATGGTGGCGAACCTCTTTACTGGAAAGTACTGGATCAACAGGATGGAAAAGTATTAATTACTACATATAACGCCATAGAGACAATGCCATTTAGCGTTGATTCAAATAACTGGATGAATAGTAATGTTAGGTCCTGGCTTAATGGAGTTTTCTTAAAAGAGGCATTTACTGAAGACGATAGTAGATTAATAGCAAAAACAATAATACCGGATGAATCTGTCTCAAGTTCTGGAAAAAATGTGGAGGATTATGTTTTTGTATTGACAGTTTCAGAAGCTGACCAATATTTCGCTTCAGATGCAGATAGAAAAATCATTGGTAGCAGTCACGCAGAATCCAATGGCCTGTATGTATCAAAAACAGGATACTGCAGATGGTGGCTTAGAACACCTGGATCAGCATCGAATATGACATCCGTTATTAATGGGGACGGAGTAGTTGATACATATGGATGTCCGGTCAATGAAGCAACATATGGAGTGCGCCCTGCAATGTGGGTGAAAGCATTCGGACTTACAGCTGTAGATTCAAATACTGTGCAGGGTCTTTTGGCAGCGGCAGATGTAAAGGCTTCTGATGCGGTCACACAGGCTAGCGGGGGAATGTACTCAAAAGTTGATGAGTTAATGGTACGTACCGGCCCAGGACAAAATTATGATGCAATTGCGAAATTATATCAAGGAGATCCAGTAGATGTAGATGAAATTGTAGATGGCTGGGCGCATATCTTTTACGGCGGTGGTGATTTTTGGGTAAGCGCACAGTATCTGACAGAAATACCGGATGCATGTATTGAGGCAATTAGAAATAGTCCAGTTGGCGTAGAGGCGTATAATTATGGATGGAAAGGACAACCTACATACAGAGGCGAAGATAATTCATATTTCTATTTCCAAGTATATTATGGTGGAGGTTGGCAATGTTTGAAAGTTCAGAGAACCTCTCCATATACAGTTCAGAAAATGAATGAGACAGAGGAAGCACTTTATAGCGTAAATCCTTATCAAGATTTGTGGTAATAAAAATCTATTGTATATATAAAGTTTAAAACGACTGTTGGATGACAGTCGTTTTTGTCGTATGAAAGAAAGTTGCCTGTGTCTTTTTGTGTGAGATTGTATTTGACGACCGCAGAGCAGTCCCGAAGGGACCTGCATAAGTGACGAGGAAGGTGCATTTGAAGCTTTTATGCGCGAAAATGCAGTTTCAGAGCATTCAAATGCGCGAATTCGTTGTTTCAGTGATGTAAACACATGAAAACAAGTCAAATAGTGCTCTGAAACAAGAAAATCGCGCATTTTTTGCAGGGAAGTGGGATGCTCATGCGTATCAACCGGATCAGGGAAGCTTACAACCCATTGCCATTCGAGGAATGCGTGTTACACAAAAAATCACTTGGTTAATCTACAAAACCCAACAAATTGTTGATAGTAAAGTTTTTTTTTAACAGGTGTATAATTTAAAAGTAAAATTTTCTGAAATAAGAAAGGGAGATTTTTTATGCAACAGAAAAAATCAATCAACTTTGGTTGGCGTGAATGGATGCTTATCCTTTGGGTTGCTACAGCTTTTTTCTCATATGTTGTAATCGGTAACTATCCACTGAACATTATGGCTGACTTTTATGGTGGAGCACAGACTCTCTCTATCATTTACACTGGCGCATCTATCGTAGGTATTCTTGTTCAGCTTATTTTCTCCAGAAAAGCAGGAGCTATCAAGAGCTGAAAAACATTAGGCGTAGTTATGGGAATCGTTTCTGTAATATGCCTTGTTATCATGATGCTTATCCCAGCTGGTATTCCATGGCTTATCATCTATGGTATCGGCACAGCTATTTCCGCTCTTTACGGAACATTGACAAGCAAGGAAGACTTCACTAAGATATAGAGACTGTATTATTGAAAAAATTTGAATTCAGAAAGGAAATAAAATGGCAGGAGATGTAAAAAATAAAAAAGGATTTAAAGATTCTATGACGAATCCATTGATTGGGCAGATTCGAAAGAAAATGGATAAATTTACGGAAACAAGTGATGAGTACATGACTTATTCCGGTGTTGCAAAAAAGACCGCGTTCTTCTTGATTATGGCCTTTGTAGGAGCAGCAATTGCAGCCATATTAAATTCCAGACTTCCAAAAAATATTGTGAATGACGGCGTTCCGGCAGTCAATAGCACTGTGGTACTGATTTCTTTGGTCTGCGCATTTGTCATGCTGGGGGTAACCATTGCCGCTATTTTTGTAAAAGGAAAAGCTTTGGCAGTTTTAGGTGCTATAGCCATGATCTGTATCGGCTTTTCTTATAACGGACTGGTTGCATCAACCCCAAAGATGGCAGAGGCTTTAAAACTGGCCATTATTATCACGGTATTTTTAGTTATTGCCTTATTGATCTTATATTCTTCCGGCTCTTTCCGAGTTTCACCGAAGCTGAGGAAAGTTGTTCTTGCGTGCGTATTGGCTTCGGCAATTATCGGCGTATTTTCAATCATCTGCATGCTGATTCCGGGACTTCGGGGAATTGTTTCCTTTTTCCGGGCAAATCCGGTATTATCCATTACCGCCGGTATTATTGGTGTAATAATTGCAACCTTATTCCTGATGACGGATTTTGATTCCATCAATATGATGGTGGAGGAAGGTGCTCCAAAGAAATATGAATGGCTTGCTGCATATGGGCTGGCATTTTCCATTGTATGGCTGTTCCTGAAAGTATTTCAGTTGATCGTCAGTGTGAAAAATGCAGAAAGATAAAAAACATGAGTGACGCAGATTCAAAAAAAACGATAAACAGAGAGCAGGGGATAACAAGAACCAGTATTGTAGGGATTGTAGCAAATATCTTTCTGGTAGTGTTTAAGGCATTGGTTGGACTGTTTTCCGGATCCATTGCGATTATTCTGGATGCAGTCAACAATTTAACCGATGCGATATCCTCTATTGTCACAATTATCGGTGTGAAAATTGCTCATAGAGCTCCGGACGAAAAGCATCCTTTTGGTCACGGCCGGATTGAGTATTTCAGCGCGATTATCATTGCATTTCTTATTTTCACGGCCGGTATCATGTCCCTGATTGAATCTGTGAAAAAAATAATCACGCCCCAGATAGCATCTTTTACGGTGTTTACGCTGATTATCATTATTGTGGCGATTCTGGTAAAAATCTTTTTGGGAATCTATGTGCAGAAACAAGGAAAAAAATATTACAGCGATGCCCTGATCGGCTCCGGAAAAGATGCCTTATTTGACGCTATCATTTCTGCAGCAACGTTACTGGGTGCAGTAATCACTTTAATCTTTCATATTTCTATTGATGGATATATTGGTGTCGTTATTGCTGCTTTCATTATCAAGGCTGGTGTAGAAATGCTGATAAGTCCGATAAATCAGGTTATGGGCTTTCGTCCTGACGGACAGTTGACAAAGGACATAAAGGACTCCATAAAGGCGATTCCGGACGTGTTAGGGGCATATGACTTGGTTTTGCACGATTATGGCCCGGATGCAGCCATTGGTTCCGTCCATATTGAGATTCCGGATACCAAGACGGCCCGGGAAATCCACATGCTGACTACGAAGATTCAAAATACTATTTATGAGCAATATCATATTTTCCTGTCGGTAGGAATCTATGCCGTGGACACCTCCGAATATGCGGTCAACAAGCAGGCTCATCTGAAAGAAGACATGCTGAAATATGATGGAGTAAAAGGGTGTCATGGTATTTACATCGATAAAGAAATGAAATTCATATCCTTTGATGTATTGATTGATTTCAAAGTGAAAGACAAAGCAAAGTTTATGGAAAGCCTTAAGAAGGAAGTCTTAGAAGATTATCCGGGTTATGAAGTGAAAATAAATTTTGATATTGATTATTCCGATTGACAATAAGGGGCAAAAGTCCCTTATTTCTTTTTGTTTATATATTTTCTTTGCTTTATTTTTCATATATGTTAATATATGCTGTAACGCTTTTCTTAAGGTGTTCTTTGTGCACAAGGAAGCCAGATGAGGGTTTATAGAAAATGAATTTTATTAAAGCAGAGAAAATCAAATACCGTTATCCTGTATTGGAAGATGTAGACGCTTTCAGCGGGGAAGAGAAAGATAAAAAGCAAGAAGAACCGAAACCGGCAGAAGATGCCATAAAGGACGTTTCTCTGGAAATAAAATCCGGACAATTTATCTGCATTTTAGGAATGAATGGTTCCGGAAAGTCAACCTTTGCAAAGCATCTGAATGCTCTTCTTCTGCCTACCGAAGGTACCGTATGGGTGGACGGCATCGATACGAAAGAAGAAGAACAGATCTGGGAT
The DNA here is from genome assembly GCA_045600845.1 of Lachnospiraceae bacterium. Lineage (GTDB taxonomy): Bacteria > Bacillota > Clostridia > Lachnospirales > Lachnospiraceae > RGIG5612. Next base: position 4,534 of record JAZRYR010000045.1, read on the forward strand.
ATCCGGAAAAGCGTAGGAATGGTTTTCCAAAATCCGGACAATCAGATCATCGGCTCGGTTGTGGATGAGGATGTGGCTTTTGGTTTGGAAAATCTTGGGATTCCTTCGGAGCAGATTCAGAAGAGCGTTTCCAAGTCCTTGGAAGAAGTCGGCATGAAGGACTTTGCCAAATATTCTCCGAACAAACTCTCCGGAGGACAGAAGCAGAGAGTTGCCGTTGCCGGAATTCTTGCCATGGAACCAAAGTGCATTGTACTGGATGAATCTACGGCTATGCTGGACCCGCGAGGCAGAGATGAGGTAATGGATACCGTTTTAAGGCTGAATAAAGAAAAAGGAATTACGGTCATAGCGATTACTCATTACATGGAAGAAGCTTTGAAAGCAGACTATATTTTCGTAATGAAAAAGGGGGAGCTCTTCATGCAGGGAACTCCAAAAGAAATCTTTTCTCAGGATGAAAAAATAGAAGAAGCAGGATTGACCTTGCCGCAGCTTTGTCAGCTGGCAAAAGCCTTAAGGGAAAAAGGCATGAATATTCCAAAAGATGCAATCACGGCAGATGAATTAAGAGAAGCGATAAAAAATCAATGATCATTAAGTTAGAAAATGTGAATTATATATATAACCAGGGTTCTCCGGAAGAGGTAAAAGCAGTAAGTGATGTAAACCTGGAAATCGGGGAAGATGATTTTATCTGTATTATCGGAAGTACCGGTTCGGGAAAGTCCACGCTGATTCAGATGCTGAACGGACTTTTGGCTCCGACTGCCGGTTCTGTAACCTATGATGGAGTACCTATATATAAAGCAGGAAAGCTGACAAAAGAAGAGAAGAAGGCATTAAGAAACTTAAGATGTCATGTGGGACTGGTTTTTCAGTATCCGGAATATCAGCTGTTTGAAGAAACTGTTTTGAAGGATGTGTGTTATGGACCGAAGAACCTGGGTCTTTCGGAAGAGAAAGCACAGGAGAAGGCGGTTGAGGCATTAAAGGCGGTTGGCGTGCCGGAAGACCTTTTTGAAAAATCGCCTTTTGAATTATCTGGTGGAGAAAAGAGAAGAGTTGCAATCGCCGGGGTTCTTGCCATGGAACCGGATGTGATTATTTTAGATGAACCGACGGCAGGGTTAGACCCGGCTGGAAAGGTTGAAATTCTCGATTTGTTGAAAAATTACCAGAAGGAAAAACATGTGACGGTCACGTTAGTTTCCCACAGCATGGAAGAAGTAGCAAGATATGCAAATCGGGTTATCGCGATGCATAAGTCAAAAGTAATTTTAGACGGCACTGCAAGAGAAGTCTTTCACCACAGAAAGGAGTTGGAAGACATCGGTTTAGGTGTTCCGGAAGTATATGAATTTACAGAGAGCCTTGGCTTAGAAGGCGCTCTTACCGTAGAAGAAGCATGTTCAAAGATATTACAATAGGGCAATATTACCCGGGAAATTCCATTATACACAGATTGGATCCACGCGTTAAATTATTAGGCGTTGTGGTTTATATTGCCGCCCTTTTTATTATTAATAACATCTGGGGATTTATTTTCCTGACGGCAGCTATGGTCACGCTGATCTGTCTTTCCCATGTCCCGTTAAGCCATATATTGAAAGGCTTGAAGTTCGTCTGGCTTTTAGTAGGCCTGGCGTTGTTTTTTAATCTGTTTTTCAGTGATGGACATATTATCTGGAAATGGTGGATCTTCCATATGAGCACGGAAGGAATCTTCCGGGCCATTTTCTTCGCCCTTCGGCTGATTTTTGTCATTGTAGGCGCATCCATGCTCACTTACACAACTACTCCGACAACGCTTACCAATGGTCTGGAAAAGGTTTTCAAGCCATTGGATAAAATACATTTTCCAGGTCATGAAATTGCAATGATGATGAGCATTGCGTTAAGATTCATTCCCATCTTGACGGAAGAAGTCAACAAAATCGTCAAAGCCCAGTTGGCCCGTGGAGCGGATTTCGATACCGGCGGTATTATTGCGAAAGCGAAAGGAATGATTCCGATTCTGGTGCCTCTGTTTGTTAGCGCTTTCCGTCGTGCGACAGATCTGGCAACGGCAATGGAATCCAGATGTTATCATGGCGGAAATGACCGTACCAAAATGTTTCCTTTGAAGTATGAAAAGAGAGATAAGATTACATATTTTATTCTCTTATTCTATCTTCTGGCAGCAATTGCCCTTACGATTTTGATGAACAAGTTTTTAACCTGGGGAACCATATGAAAAGAATAAAGATGGTAATTTCATACGATGGGACGAATTATGTCGGATGGCAGGTTCAGAAAAACGGGATTGCCATTGAACAGGTGATTAATGAGCATTTGTCCAGGCTCCTGAAGGAAGACATCACTATTATCGGAGCCAGCCGGACCGATTCCGGAGTACATGCCCTCGGAAATGTAGCGGTATTTGATACAGAAACAAAAATTCCGGCAGAAAAAATCTGTTTTGCCTTGAATCAAAGCCTTCCGGAAGACATTAAAATTGTCAGTTCCAAAGAGGTAAAGGCTGATTTTCATCCGCGGCATGAAGATTGTGTGAAAACCTACGAATATACGATATTGAACTGCCGCGTTTATTTGCCGATTTACCGTCTTTATGCGGACTATGTCTATTATTACCTAGATGTAAAAAAAATGCAGGAAGGGGCAAAATATCTGGTGGGAGAGCATGATTTTACCGCATTCTCCTCCTCCGGCGGTCAGCAGAGAAGTCCGGTGCGGACAATATACAGCATTGACATATCCGAAGAAAGGATTCTCCTGCCGAAGGACGTGAAATGGGTGGAAGAGGAAGGCAGCTTTCCGCCAAAAATAATCCGGATCCGGATTAAGGGAAATGGTTTTTTATACAACATGGTCCGGATCATTGCCGGGACCTTGGAAAAGGTTGGAATGGGAGTGTTTCCACCGGAACATGTAAAAGAAATATTAGAAAGCTGTGACCGCAGCCAGTCGGCTCCGAAAGCGGCAGCTTGCGGACTGTCGTTGCTTGATATTGAATATAAGGCTTTTTCTTGAAAAATAGCTTAAAATATGATAAAATTTGAATTTACGTGAGAACCCTTAAGGAGGATTTTAAAAATGAATGTAAAAGTTGAAAAATTAGAAAAGAATTTGGCAAACATTACGGTTGAACTTGATGCGGAGTTAGTTGAGAAAGCTATCACGAGAGCTTATGTAAAAGTAAAAAATCAGGTTTCCATGCCTGGCTTCCGTAAAGGCAAAGTTCCTCAGAAAATGATTGAGAGACAGTATGGTGTTGAAGTATTTTATGAGGACGCATCCGACTTCCTGATTCAGGATTCTTATGAAGAAGCATATGATGAGGCAATCAAAGAAATCGAAATCGTTTCCCAGCCGAAAATCGAAGATATTACCATCAAGCGTGGTGAGAATTTCGTATATGTAGCACAGGTAGCTGTAAAGCCTGTTGTTACGCTCGGCGAGTATAAAGGAATTGAATATACCGTAGCAGATCTTACTGTTACGGAAGAAGAAGTGAACGAAGAAATTGAAAAGACCAGAGAGCAGAACAGCCGTAGTCTTCCAATCACAGACAGACCTGCAAAAGAAGGCGATATCTGTGATATTGACTTTGACGGTTTTGTAGATGGCAAAGAATTCCAGGGAGGAAAAGCAGAAGGCTATATCATCACTCTTGGTTCTCATACCTTTGTCGGAACATTTGAAGATCAGATCATTGGCCACAGCATCGGCGATGAATTTGATGTAAACGTTACATTCCCTGAGGATTACGCAGAAGAACTGAAAGGAAAAGATGCTTTATTCAAAGTTAAATTAAATGAAATCAAGACCAGAGAACTTCCGGAAATAGATGACGAATTTGCATCGGAAGTATCGGAATTTGAAACCTTAGCAGAATATAAGGCTGAGATTGAAAAGAACATCAAAGAAAGAAAGACTCTGGAAAATAAGAGCATTGCAGAAAAAGAAATTCTGAAGAAAATCGTTGAAAACAGCCAGATGGATATTCCGGATCTCATGCTGGATGCACAGGTGGAGCAAAGCACTCGTGATTTTGCAAACAGAATGGAAAGCAATGGCATCACCATTGATCAGTATCTGAACTTGGTAGGCCAGACTCCGGATCAGTTCCTGGCAGAAATCCGTCCGGTTGCTTTAAATCAGATTAAGGAAAGATTAACGCTGGAAGCAATCGCAAAAGCTGAGAATATCGAAGTAACGGATGAGATGGTAGAAGAAGAACTGAACAAGATGGCCGAAGTTTATAAGATGGATTTTGACAAGTTCAAAGAGTTTCTTACGGATAAAGAAAGAGACGAAATGAAGAACGATATCGCAGTTGGAAAAGCTGCAGATTTCATCTATGAAAACGGCGTGGCAGTTGAAGCAAAACCGGAAGAAGAGAAAGCAAAAGAAGAGAAAGAAGCTAAGCCGGCAGCTAAGAGAGGCCGCAAGAAGAAAGAAGAGACGGAAGTGGATGCCGAAGGTAAGGCTGAGGCAAAGCCAAAGACAGCAGCAAAGTCTAAGGCGAAAGCAGAAGCAGTGCCAGAAAGCGAAGAAGAAAAGAAAGCTCCGGCAAAGAGAGGCCGCAAGAAGAAAGTAGAGACGGAAGCTGATGCAGCAGAAAAGGCAGAAGCAAAGCCGGAAGAATAAAAGGCAGCGGTGAAGCCGGAAGATGGCAGGATCTAGGATGGTGAAGCCGGAAGAAAAAAAGATATGACAAAAGGCCGGCTTTCCAGTCGGTCTTTGTTGACAAAAAGACCTTGTAAAAACACAGACGTAAGACAGGAGGTTATTATGAGTTTAGTCCCAACAGTAATTGAATCTACAAGCAGAGGCGAAAGAGCCTATGATATTTATTCTAGATTATTGAAAGAAAGAATCGTATTCCTCGGAGAAGAAGTAAACGATGTTACGGCAAGCCTTGTGGTTGCCCAGCTTCTTTTCCTGGAGAGCGAGGATCCGAATAAGGACATCCATTTTTATATTAATTCTCCGGGTGGTGTCATTACGGCCGGCATGGCTATTTATGATACCATGCAGTATTTGAAATGTGATGTTTCCACAACCTGTATCGGAATGGCAGCCAGCATGGGTGCTTTCCTTTTAGCCGGAGGCGCAAAGGGAAAGAGGTTCGCTCTTCCGAATGCAGAAATCATGATCCATCAGCCATCCGGTGGCGCTCAGGGGCAGGCTACGGATATTAAGATCACGGCAGAACATATCCTGAAAATTCGTGACCGCATGAATAAGATTCTTGCTGAGAACACCGGGAAACCGGTGGAGCAGGTTGCATTAGATACTGAACGCGACAATTGGCTGACTGCAGAAGAAGCAAAAGAATATGGCTTGATTGATGCAGTTATTTCAAATCATGAGGGCTGATTATGGCAGGTAAAAAAAACGACAACTATACCATGCCGAGATGTTCTTTCTGCCATCACACGGCAGACGAGATCGGTGAGAATCTGATTGCCGGACCGGACAATGTGTTTATTTGTCCGGACTGCGTTATCCGCTGTGTGGAAATGTTCGGTTTGGATTTCTTTGATGAATCGGAAAAACCAAGAGAGAAGAAAGGCAAAAAGAAAGATTTAGGCATCAAACTGCATAAACCAAAGGAAATCAAGGAATTTCTGGACGAGTATGTTATCGGCCAGGACGAAGCGAAAAAGGTATTGGCTGTTCAGGTATACAACCATTACAAGAGAGTGCTTTCTCAGGATACTCTGAATGTGGAACTGCAGAAGAGCAATATCCTGATGTTGGGGCCTACCGGATCCGGAAAGACTTTTCTTGCCCAGACGCTGGCGAAGATTCTGAATGTTCCTTTTGCCATTGCCGATGCCACGACGCTGACGGAGGCCGGCTATGTTGGCGAGGATGTAGAGAACATCCTGCTGAAGCTGATTCAGGCAGCAGATTATGATATTGAAAAGGCGGAGTACGGAATCGTTTATATTGACGAGATTGACAAGATTACCAAAAAAAGCGAGAACGTATCCATTACCAGAGATGTTTCGGGTGAAGGCGTTCAGCAGGCACTGCTGAAAATCTTAGAGGGAACGGAAGCTTCGGTTCCGCCTCAGGGTGGAAGAAAACATCCGGGACAAGAAATGCTTCATATTAACACTACCAACATTCTTTTCATTTGCGGCGGTGCTTTTGCAGGTCTGGAAAAGATTGTGGAGGGAAGAGTCGATAAGAAAAGCATGGGATTTGGCGCAGATGTGTCTACCGGAGCATCGGAGGAATTGGATGAGCTGTTCCGTCAGGTTATGCCTCAGGATCTGGTGAAGTACGGAATTATCCCGGAAATGGTAGGCCGTGTTCCGGTCGTTGTTTCCCTGAATTCTCTTACAGAAGCGGATCTGATCCGTATTTTAAAAGAACCAAAGAATGCGCTGATCAGACAGTATAAGGCATTGTTTCGGTTGGACGGTGTGGATCTGGAGTTCAAGGCTGATGCGGTGAAAGCGATTGCCAAAAAGGCTTTTGAACGAAAAATCGGCGCCCGCGGACTAAGAAGCATTATGGAAGATACTATGATGGATATTATGTATGAAATTCCTTCAGATGAGTCCATTAAAAAGTTTGTTGTCACAGCAGATATGGTCCGCTAGGAGTGACATGGTCTTGACAACAGTGATAAAATATAAGAAGTAAAAAGCAAGGACGCAGAACGCGTCGATAGGAATAGAAAAGATTGGAGCGATAATTATGAAACTGATAATTTTGGGTGGTTTTTTAGGTTCGGGGAAAACCAGTGTGCTGATTCCTTTGGCAAAAGAAATGGTAGAGAGCTGCGGCGGAGCTGATGGCTCAACCAAGGTTGCTATTATTGAAAATGAGATTGGTCAGGTAGGAGTAGATACAGCATTTACAGAAGGCTCCGGCCTTTACACTACAGAGCTTTTTAACGGCTGCGTTTGCTGCTCCATAGCTTCCAGCCTTATGGATTCCCTTTGCAAGATGGAAGAGGAAATGCATCCGGAATTCGTTATTCTTGAGACTACAGGTCTGGCACGTCCTTATGATGTAGCAGCTCAGCTTTGGGAGTATTACGATGAAAACCTCAACATTACTTTGATTACGGTTATTGATGCCAGCAGATGGCTCCGTATCCGTAAGGTTGCAGGTGCTTTAGTTGATGAGCAGATTGACCATGCAAATTATATTTTACTTAATAAGATTGATGCTGCAGATCCTGCAACAACCGATGAGGTTGAAAGCGAAGTTCAAAAAGTATGTGACGGTAAAATTTACAGAGTATCCACTACCAGCAATCCAGAAGGCACTTCCAAAGCCTGCAGAGAGATTATTACCGAAGTAAATAGCTGGGAATAAACAGCGAAATCCGATTTATCTGTGGAGGGAAAAATGAGCGAGAAAGAATTATTTGATGAAAATATAGAACATGATGAGGATTGTGACTGTGGTTGCCATGACCATGACCACCATCATCATCACCATGATGACGGCTGTGACTGCCACGACCATGACCACCATCATCATCACCATGATGACGACTGTGACTGCCATGACCATGACCACCATGACCACGGACACAGCTATGTTGTTGCCGGCTACAGTATCTTAGAAACCCATACTCACGAGGGTGCAACAATCTGCTCGTTTGAAAGGGATATCAATAAAGATCTGGAAGCAACAAAAGTGGCTATGGAAGAATCCATCAAAGAACTGGTAGATTGGTTGGATAGCATTGGCGCATTGATTGGGCATGTGAAAGGATTTATTAAAGAGGCAGGTCCAATTACAACATTCTCTACAACAGGAAGTACTCTGAATATTGAAGAGCATGATGCCGTTGGGGCAACCGTAGGATTTGCAAGCATCGTCTTTGGACCGACGGAAGAAGAATTAAAAGACAAAGTAGTCGATGTATTTGAAAGACTGTAATCCAGTAGGGAATATTTACATTTTGGGGATCTTTGCAAAATAAAAAACGGGAATATTGTTCTCGAAAATGGACCTTAAAGTGTTTCTCCATTGAAGAAAATTGCTTTTTCTTCAATGGAGATTTTTTTTAGCGAAAAAAGTCGAGATATGTACATTCCTATTGTATGTTTTAGATAAAAAGAATATCAGACTATTGCTTAATGAGTGTTTCAATCACTCCCCAGACTTCATCGCGGCCTTGTTTGGTTTCGGACGAGAATGGAATCATACGGATGTCAGTACCGATGCCTAAACCATCCCGAATCAGTTTCAGCTGCTTTGGAATCTGACTGCGGTTGATTTTGTCAACCTTTGTGGCGATGATAATTGGCTGATATCCATTATAGACAATCCAATCGTACATTTCCTTGTCATGAGCTTTCGCTCCATTTCGTATATCGATAAGTAGAAAAACGGATTTCAGCTGTTTGGAAGTCCTTAGGTATTTTTCAATCAAAGCCCCCCATTTGGCCTGGGATTCTTTGGAAACCTTAGCAAAGCCATAGCCCGGAAGATCAACAAAATAAAGCTCTTTGTTAACATTATAAAAATTTATTGTTTGAGTTTTTCCCGGCTGGCTGGAAGTGCGAGCCAAGGATTTTCGGTTGAGCATTGCATTTATGAGGGAGGATTTCCCAACATTGGATTTTCCCGCAAACGCAATTTCCGGAAGAAAAGTTTCCGGAAGTTTACTGGTAGGCCCTATAACAATTTCAAGTTCAACATTTTTAACGATCATTTTCCACCTGTTTGTATGCCACCGGAATACCTTTACTGAAGCAGGGAGTTCATGATGTGCACGTATAGTTCTTCCGAATAGCCACGCCAGTTGCTGCAGATTTTTGCGGCTTCTTCTTCGCTTGGCACTGCAATATTAATTTCGTATAGTAAAGATTTTCCTTCCATGACCTGACAATGGGCTACATAATCGCCGTTCGTATGTTTATAATAATCGGCCTGAGTGCCCACCTCATTTTTCAAGGCATATTTATTGTTTTCCAGATAAAGGTTGATATCCTCTAAAGCACCTTTTGGAATCTGATTTTTAAAAAAGGTCAGGGATTCGTAGCCTTCCGGAGTGATGCTATAGTAAGAGGTGTTGCGAATTGTGACTTTTTCAACAAACCCGGATTCGACTAAATCCGAAATGGTGCGCTGAATAGAAAAATAATCCGTGTACTCTTTGGAAATGAAAAAATCGGAAAGCTGAGAATTGGTCAGCTGGGAATCCAGTTTGTTCAACATATACAGAATCATCAGTTTATAGATTGTGCTAGATTCAGTAACCATAAAAACCTCGAAAACGCCCTTTCCTACTATGTTTTTGACAGTGTCATGCCCGTATAGATTATCATATTCATATTGCTTTTTCAAATTATTTTGATTATAATGCGAAATGAAGAAAATCTGAAATTCTGAAACATTCAACTTTATTCCCATACACAGTAATAGTTTATTGAAAGGATTATTTATGAAAGTACAGAGAGAACAACTTGAAACTCTGCCGATGACTCAACTGAGGGAAATTGCCAAAGCCAATGATATTAAAAAAATCAGTGCGCTGAAAAAAGCGGAATTGATTGAGGCGATTCTTCAGATGTCGGAGGAAAAACAAAGAGAAGAAGAAACCGGCATCACCAAAGAAGAAGAACAAAAACTGGATTCCGGTAAAGTTGCAGATGGCATTCTGGAAGTTCTTCCGGATGGCTATGGCTTTATCCGGTGCGAAAATTATTTGCCGGGCGAAAACGATGTATATGTTTCCCCTTCCCAGATTAAACGCTTTGGACTGAAGACAGGAGACATTTTAAAAGGAAAAGTACGCGTAAAAACCCAAAATGAAAAGTTCGGTGCTTTGCTGCATTTGGACCGCATCAACAATGTCTTGCCGAGCGAAGCTGCAAAACGAAGAAACTTTGAAGACCTGACACCGATTTTCCCAGAGGAAAGATTAAGCCTGGAAACATCAGAAAAGAATGTTGCAATGAGAATTTTTGATCTGGTTTCTCCGATTGGAAAAGGTCAAAGAGGTATGATCGTATCTCCACCAAAGGCAGGAAAGACCACTCTTTTGAAAGGTGTAGCACATTCTATCCAGAAGAATAATCCAGAAGTTCATATTTTAATTCTTCTCATTGATGAACGACCGGAGGAAGTTACCGATATAAAAGAAGCTATTGTTGGGGATAATGTTGAAGTTATATATTCTACTTTTGATGAGCTGCCGGAACATCACAAAAGAGTATCTGAGATGGTGATCGAAAGAGCGAAACGTCTGGTGGAACATGGAGAGGATGTTATCATTTTATTAGACAGTATCACCAGACTCGCGAGAGCATATAATCTCTTAGTTCCGCCAAGCGGCAGAACGTTATCCGGTGGTTTAGATCCGGCTGCGCTTCATATGCCAAAGAGATTTTTCGGTGCAGCCAGAAACATCCGGGAAGGCGGAAGTCTTACCATTCTGGCGACGGCGCTTGTAGATACTGGAAGCAAAATGGATGATGTGGTTTACGAAGAATTTAAAGGAACCGGTAACATGGAACTGATTCTTGACCGAAAACTTCAGGAAAAGAGAATTTTTCCGGCCATTGATATTGCAAAATCCGGAACCAGAAGGGAAGACCTGCTTTTGAATCTGGAGGAACAGGAGGCTGTTTACATTATCCGCAAGTCTACCGGTGGACTGAGGGCCGATGAATCCACGGAAAAAATACTGGATCTGTTTGCAAAAACCAAGAACAATGTTGAGTTTGTGGATATGATCCGAAAAATAAAATTATTATAAGGTGTCATCAAAATATACGAGAGGTGTGAAAAATGAAAAAAGTGTTTGTCTTAATCGCAGCCGCTATATTCGCAACGGTTGTGATGACTGCATGCGGAAACAAGGAAGTGAGTCAAGAATCGATTCCGGAAACAATTCCAGAAACGACTCAGGAAACAATTAATTACCCTTCACCGAATATACAGGAAAATCTACCAGACAAAAAACCGGAATTATCTGAAGATTTTTACATACACGTGAATTACGACCAACTAAAAAATACGGTAATGCCGGATGGAAAAGCATCATGGTCAAATTTTGCGATGATAAATGAGGGGATTATCAAGGACATGATTGAAGTGCTTGATAAAGAAACCGGTGAGGGAGAGCAAAAGATTGTTTTCGACTATTACAGGAAGTATATGGACATGGATGAGAGGAATAAAGCTGGATGGTCTAGCGTTATCCCTTACGGAGAAAAGATTATGTCCGCAAAGACTTTTGATGACCTTATGGAAACTGTGTGTTCAACACCTGAACTGGCATATCAGCTGCTTCCGGTGAAATTTGATGTTTCCCCAGATGGAATGGACAGCCTCAAGGAAGTTACTTTTATTTTAGTACCGGGCCTTGATCTTGAAGATTCTGCGGAATATACAAAGATTTCATCATATGGCCAGCGCCTTAAGGATGCAGACGATCATTTCTTCACAAAGCTCTTGCTTAAATATGGCCTTGATGAAGATAGTGCTGCGCAGGTTATTAATAACAGATTTGCACTGGAGGGCAAACTTGCCCAGTATATTTATCCAACCGAGACAAGTTATAGAGATGACTGGGAGAAGCTGATTTATAATCCATTTACAGAGGAAGAATTAGTTTCACTTGCGGGAACATTTCCGATGGAAAAAGTTCTTAAGGCTTATGGCATAGACAATAATATCAAATATATTGTAGATCAGCCGGAGTATTACGAAGCCTTACAAAATATTATGACCGAAGAAAATCTGGAAGAAATCAAATCCTGGATGCTCATTGAAATCCTGAAATTTGCAGCTTCCTATACGGATGAGGAAGCTTTAACTGCCAAAGTAGACTGGAACAATGAAAAGAACGGCAGTTCAGGAAGGCCGAGCCTTGAAAGTATGGCTTATGATACCATAAGTGATACTTTTACAGAACTTTTTGGATTAATTTACGCTGATCGGTTCTTCAGCCAGGAAGAAAAAGAAGAAGTAACAAAAATGGTCTATGACCTTCTGGATGTATATAGAAGACGTCTGCAAAATATTGATTGGTTAGGCGATGAAACACGTAAAACTGCGGTAGAAAAGCTGGATGCCATGGGTGTATATGTCGGATACCCGGAAGAAGTTCGCTTTGATTATTCTGGATGGGAAATCAATCCAAAAGCGGATCTTTTCACATATCAGGCAGCTATCTACGCAGAACGAGGAAGACAGAACGCGAACTATGCTGGTAAAAATGTTAATAGGGCTGCCTGGGGACACATGATGGCACCAAATGTGGTAAATGCCTGCTATGAGCCGACTCAAAACAGTATCTATTTTCCTGCAGCTATTTTGCAAGCACCATTTTACGATAAAGATAATTCCGTTTCAGCAAACATGGGAGGAATCGGCATTGTTATAGGACATGAAATTACTCATGCTTTTGATACTATGGGAAGCCAGTATGATAAAAACGGTAATATGAACAACTGGTGGACAGAAGAGGATTTAAACGCTTTCCAGGAAAGAACAAAGGTAGTTGGAGAAAGATATGCCGCATATGTACTTGTGGATGATATCCATGTAAACGGAGATTTAACAATCGGTGAAACGGTTGCAGATCTTGGTGGTGCGTCTTCAGCTCTTCAGATCCTTCAGGAAAGAAAGGCAAACGGTGAAGAGATAGATTATTCTGAATTTTTTGAAACAGATGCAAATGTATGGTTTGAAATAGCTACAAAAGAACGCGTAATCACAAATCTGAAGAACAATCCGCATGCTCCATCCTGCCTTAGAGCAAATGTAAATCTTGCCCAGTTTGATGAGTTCTATGAAACATATGGAATAAAAGAAGGCGATAAGATGTACACCGCACCGGAAGATAGGCTGAAGGTTTGGTAATAGGAAAAATAAGTGTTTGGTAATAGGAAAAATAAGTGTTTTGTAATAGAAAAAATAAGTACCTTGCAAAGATTACACTTGCGTGATATACTAGCAAAGCTGACTTAGCGAAATACGTCCGAAGAGTTAAAAGTTTTTCGGATAAGAGAAGAGGTAAAATTATGAAAGACGGAATCCATCCAAAATATTTTGAAGCAACAGTTACTTGCAACTGTGGAAATACTTTCACAGTTGGTTCAACTAAACCAGAAATCCACGTTGAGGTATGCTCAAAATGCCATCCTTTCTACACAGGACAGCAGAAGGCTATTAAAGCACGTGGACGTGTTGAAATGTTCAACAGAAAATATAATCTGACAAAGTAGCTAACTGATTTAGGGTAGAGTTATTATCTTCGCGCAGCGGAGCTTAATGGCTCGCCCTATTTTTTTATGTAAAGTAGGCCTGGTGTCCGTTGCCTGCGAGCGGATCATAGGCGAGAACGGTGATGGAGGGGTAGGATTTATCCAACCTTCCGATACATATAGGAGTTTTTAAATGAAATCTTCCAACATTGGCGGGCAGGCAGTTATCGAAGGCGTCATGATGCGTCATGATGAAGACATTGCTGTCGCAGTACGCAGACCGGATGGTCAGATCGAAGTCGGAAAAAGTAAATATGTGAGTATTGCAAAAAAATACAAGGTACTCAGATTACCAATCATACGCGGAGTTGTTTCTTTTATCAGCTCGCTGGTCATCGGTCTGAAAACGCTGACCTATTCCGCAAGTTTTTATGAAGATGATATAGAAAAAGAACATGGCATTACGGACAAGGCCATAGACTCCACCTTTAAATCAAAAGGAGAAACGGCGGTGATGGCGTTTACTGTTGTGTTTGCGTTGATCATAGCGATTGCTTTGTTTGTGGTTTTGCCCTATGTGATTTCATCGCTGATCTTGAAGTTTACGCATATTTCTTCCAGCATCCTGCTGGCGGTGATAGAAGGTGTAGTAAAACTGGGGATTTTTATCGGATACATCGCCGTGATTTCTAACATGAAGGACATTAAACGGACTTTTATGTATCATGGCGCAGAACATAAATGCATTAACTGTATCGAAAGTGGAAAACCATTGACCGTAGATAATGTCATGGAGTCTTCCAAGGAACATCGCCGATGCGGAACGAGTTTTATTGTGCTGGTTCTGGTAATCAGTATTATTTTCTTCATTTTTATCCGCGTCGAAACTTTCTGGCTCAGGTTATTGATTCGTCTTCTGCTGGTGCCGGTTATTGCAGGCGTTTCCTTCGAGTTCATCCGGTGGGCAGGAAATTCTGACAGCAAAGCAGCCGCCATTTTATCGAAGCCCGGCATGCTTATGCAGGGGATGACCACGAAAGAGCCAACCAGAGACATGGTAGAGGTAGGCATCGCTTCCGTTGAGGCGGTGTTTGACTGGGAAGCATATCTGGAAGGCATGGATGACCTTTTTGAGACGGAGGATATTGTAATTCGTGAAAAGAAGAAAACCGTGGAAGAAGTAATTGCGGAATCGGTGGACAATGCAAAAAACACTTCAACGGAGACGATGGAAAAAGCGGACGACGAAACGGTTTCATGGTTATAAGTGACGTAGTGTTGTCGGCGGCGTGGAGAAACTCCCAAAACAGATTCGGCGGCGCGGAAAAACTCCCAAAACAGATTCGGTGGCGTGGAGAAATCCTTTGTGTCACATTTTAGGTGTATGAAATAATGAATTTGCAGGAAGCACTGAGATACGGAGAAGAACAGTTAGCCGGGGCAGGGATTGCGGATGCGAAAGTTGACGCTTTCACTTTGCTGGAAATGGCTTCCGGCGCAAATCGGACCATCTGTCTGTTATCTCCCTATAAGGAAATCGATGAACAACAGATTCACTGCTACAAAGAACTGATTGCAAAACGTGCGGAGCATGTTCCCTGCCAGTATCTTACGGGAACCTGTGAATTTATGGGATATCCCTTTGAGGTGAATCCCTTTGTGCTGATACCACGACAGGACACGGAAACCTTGGTAGAAGAAGTACTGAAAATCCTGCCGGAAAACCCCATGAGAGACGTCCTTTCGAAAAAAACAGGGACTGCGAAGACGGAGGAAAACTCCGAAACGGCGACAAGCGACTGCAAAGAATCCGTCCGCGTTCTCGATATGTGTACCGGAAGCGGAGCCATTGCCATTGCCTTACAATGCTTTCGTCCGGATATTAAAGTAATGGCAGCAGATATTTCTCCCGATGCATTGAATGTTGCGAAGAGAAATTGCGGGACAAACCATTGCAGAATCGATTTTGTGCAGAGCAATTTGTTTGAGGCAATTCCTATAGATATTAAATTTGATGCCATTGTATCAAATCCGCCTTATGTGAGCGATGACGAATACGAATGCCTGATGACAGAAGTAAAGGACCATGAACCGGAGCTGGCTTTAAAGGCCGGAGAGAAAGGCCTGGATATCTACGAGCGGTTGATACCAGAAGCAGTGGAACATTTAAAAAAAGAAAGTTTTCTGGCTTTGGAAATTGGATGCGGACAGAGAGAAGATGTTAAGGAACTGATGGAAAAAGCCGGGTTTGCCAAAATAAAAGCTGTAAAAGATCTTGCCGGATTGGACCGCGTGGTCATCGGATGGCTCTTATAAAGTTATACGGTTTACGCATAAGCATAGAAACGGCATAAGCATAGAAACGGCATAAGCATAGAAACAGCATAAGCATAGAAACGGCATAAGCATAGAAACAGCATAATACAGGAACGATATAAAAACGGCAAAAAAAGATTGAGGAACGAATATGTTTGATCGATTGGAATCCATTGAAAAAAGATACGAAGAAGTTTTGGAAGAACTGGGGCGGCCGGAGACTGCCAACGACCAGAATAAATTCCGGAAATTGATGAAGGAGCAGAGTGATCTGTCTCCAATTGTGGAAGCTTACCGAAGATACCGAAAAGCGAAAGAAACCATCGAGGAAAGCCTGGAAATTCTTGACATGGAAAGTGACGAAGAACTGAAAGAACTGGCGAAAGAGGAATTGAACGAGGCGAAGAAAAACGTGGAAATCATTGAGGAAGAATTGAAGATTCTTCTTCTGCCGAAGGATGAAAACGACGATAAGAACGTTGTTATGGAAATCCGTGCGGGCACGGGCGGTGATGAGGCGGCATTGTTTGCGGCTGAATTATATCGAATGTATAATCGCTTCGCAGAAAGAAATGGATGGAAGACGGAGTTGGTTTCCCTGAATGAAATGGGTCTGGGTGGCATGAAAGAAGTAGTTTTCATGATCAATGGACAGGGCGCATACTCTAAATTGAAATACGAAAGCGGCGGGCACCGGGTGCAGCGCGTGCCGGTAACCGAGAGCGGCGGCAGAATTCATACATCCGCAGCAACGGTGGCAGTTATGCCGGAGGCAGAAGATGTGGATATTGAAATCGACATGAACGATTGCAAGTTTGATGTTTTCCGCGCTTCCGGAAACGGTGGCCAGTGCGTCAACACGACAGACTCCGCAGTTCGGCTTACCCATATTCCTACAGGTATTGTTATCTCATGTCAGGATGAAAAGAGCCAGCTGAAGAATAAGGATAAAGCGCTGAAGGTTTTAAAGGCTCGTTTGTATGATCTGGAACTTCAGAAAAAACAACAGGCGGAGGCGGCAGAACGAAGAAGTCAGATTGGCTCCGGCGATCGTTCCGAGAAAATCCGCACGTATAATTTCCCGCAGGGGCGTTGCACCGATCATCGAATTGGCTTTACTTCCTACCGTCTGGACAATATTATGGATGGTGACATTTTTGAAATTATTGATAACTGTATTGCAGCAGACCAGGCAGCGAAGCTTTCCGCGCAGGCTTGAGATATATCGACGTAGCCGTCCTCATATGAGAAAACATAGCGAAGCTTTCCGCTCAGGGCTGAGATACATCGACGGCAAATGCAGGAGGATGTTGATATCCGCTTAATATCGGATTTTCCTCTTCGTAAAGAAAAAAAGGATAATCAAATTTTCGCGGGGTCTCTTAATGGAGCCTTTGCAGAAAATCACCAAGCAATTTACCACCGAATTTGGATTATAACCGATTTGGTGGTATGATTTTTTACACGAATTCAATTTTGTACCACTGTAATTGGATAATATCATTATTGGTGGTACATTTTTTTATAAAAAATCTATTATTTACCACCAAAAACAAAAATTTAAAATTTCGGTGGTAAGAAAACAAGAATGATGTACCACCAAAAATAAAGAATTTGAAAATAGGTGGTAAAATGCTTCGACGAACAGAAAAACTGTACCACTAAAATCGATGAAAATAGATTTGGGTGGTAATATATATAAAATATAACAAAAAATGGGCTATGACATATTCTCAAACTAAGGTTCTACTCATGAAAGTAACTATTACAATAGATCTTTCGGACAACTGAGCCCCCCGGAAGCACTCAACTAAAAGCCCTCTGGAAGCACTCAACTAAAAGCCC
>JAZRYR010000046.1:0-3140 GCA_045600845.1 Lachnospiraceae bacterium
TGCGCATAGTTTTCTCTGGTACATAAGCGTAATATTTGCGCCGTGCATATTTTTCTCTGGTACATAAGCGTAATATTTGCGCTGCGCATAGTTTTCTCTGGTACATAAGCGTAATATTTGCGCCGTGCATATTTTTCTCTGGTACATAAGCGTAATATTTGCGCCGTGCATATTTTTCTCTGGTACATAAGCGTAATATTTGCGCCGTGCTAGGTTCTCCGAAAAAACTACATGCTTATTGACAGTCTGTTTATTATTGATATTTAATAAAAACAATGATCGGACAGCAGAAACTGCCATCCGATCACAATAAAATATCATAGGAAATCTAATTTACAGAAAACTCTTCACAATCTCGTTTTTCCGTGTACACAAGTGTGGTTATTGTGATATTTTTATTTCACTTTCGCCTCCAGATTTCCGGACGGACCGACATCAATGACAATGACATCATCCGCTCTCAAGTCACCCTGCAGAATCAATCTTGCTGCCAGAGTTGTGACATTTTTCTGAAGATATCTCTTTAACGGTCTTGCCCCATATGCCGGGTCAAAAGACCGGTCTGCAATGAGCACCCGTGCTGCTTCGGTCAATTCAATCGACAGCTCCTTATCTGCAATGAGTTCGTTAATTTCTTCCAACTGAAGGTCAATGATTGCAGAAATGTTCTCTTTCGTCAGAGGCTTAAACATGATGATCTCATCCAAACGGTTCAGGAACTCCGGACGGAAGCTGCCTCTCAGCTGGTTCATTACCAGCTCTACAGCAGAATTCGATATTTCTCCTTCATCGTCGATTCCTTCCAGTAAAAATTGGGAACCTAAATTGCTGGTCATAATCAATATGGTGTTTTTAAAATCAACTGTCCTGCCCTGAGAATCGGTAATTCTTCCGTCATCCAAAACCTGAAGTAATACATTAAACACATCCGGATGCGCCTTTTCCACTTCGTCAAAAAGCACAACTGAATATGGCTTGCGCCGCACGGCTTCGGTGAGCTGGCCGCCTTCGTCATAACCTACATATCCCGGAGGCGCCCCGATTAATCTGGACACGGAGTGCTTCTCCATGTATTCACTCATATCAATACGGACCATATTCGCCTCATCGTCAAACAATGCTGCGGCCAGCGCCTTTGCCAGCTCGGTCTTACCTACGCCGGTTGGTCCCAGGAACAGGAAAGAACCTATCGGACGGTCCGGCTCTTTGATTCCGGCTTTGGAACGCCAGATGGCTTCCACGATTTTCTCCACAGCCTCATTTTGACCAATTACTCTTTTATGAAGAATGTCGCTTAGGGATAAAATCTTGTTTCTTTCCGTTTCGTTCAATTTCGATACCGGAATTCCGGTCCACCGGGAAATGATTTTTGCGATTTCTTCCTCCGTTACATTCTGTCGAACCAAGGACAGATCCTTGTCCTTCAGCTTTGCTTCTTCCTCTTCTAATTCTTTCTGTGCTTTCGGAAGCTCCCCATATTTTATTTCTGATATTTTTTCCAGATTATAATCCCGCTCGGCAATCTGAATCTGATTGTTCAGGTCCTCGATATGCTCTCGCAATGCCGACAGCTTATCCACGGAAGCCTTTTCATTCTCCCACTGGGCGGTACGATTGGTATATTCTTCTTTGTAATCTGCCAGTTCTTTCTGGAGTTCTTCCAGTCGTTCCCGGCTCAGATTATCGGTCTCTTTTTTCAGGGCGGTCTCTTCTATTTCCAGCTGCATTACTTTTCTTCTCAATTCATCCAGCTCTGTCGGCATGGAATTCAGTTCCGTCTTAATCATAGCGCATGCCTCGTCCACCAGGTCAATAGCTTTATCCGGAAGGAAGCGATCCGTAATATAACGGTCGGAAAGTACTGCGGCGCTCACCAGCGAAGAGTCGGTAATCTTTACACCATGAAAAACTTCGTATCGTTCCTTAATGCCTCGAAGGATGGAAATCGTGTCCTCCACCGTAGGTTCCTCCACCAGAACCGGCTGGACCCGCCGCTCCAAAGCCGCATCTTTTTCAATATATTTCCGGTATTCATCCAGGGTCGTGGCACCAATACAATGCAGTTCACCTCTTGCCAGCATCGGCTTAAGCATGTTTCCCGCATCCATGGATCCTTCCGTTTTTCCGGCGCCCACGATCGTATGAAGTTCATCTATGAATAAAAGAATTCTTCCATCGCTTTTTTTTACTTCCGACAAAACTGCTTTTAACCGTTCTTCAAATTCGCCCCGATATTTGGCACCCGCTACCAGCGAACCCATGTCCAGAGAAAAAATCGTCTTATCTTTCAAACCTTCCGGCACATCGCCTTTCACGATTCTTTGTGCAAGGCCTTCTACAACTGCGGTCTTGCCCACGCCCGGCTCACCGATAAGTACCGGATTGTTTTTCGTCTTTCTGGATAAGATGCGGATTACATTTCGGATTTCTGCATCTCTGCCAATGACCGGATCCATTTTCTGGGATTTCGCTTTTTCTACCAAATCCACGCCGTACTTTTCCAGTGCCTCATAAGTTACCTCCGGGTTATCGCTGGTAATCTTCTGATTGCCCCTGACCGTTGACAAGGCACGCAGAAAAATATCCCTGGTAATATTATAAGTCCGGAATAATTCTTTGATTTCTTTATTGCCTTTACGGATCATGGCCAGAAATAAATGCTCGACGGAAACATAATCATCCCCCATCGCCTTGGCTTCATCTTCGGAGCTGAGGAGCACATCATTTAAGGAAGGACTGATTTGCATCTGCCCGCCTTGGACTTTTGCGTTCTTTTTTATTTCATTCAGAACTGCTTCTTCAAACTGCTTCGAATCAATGCCCATCTTTTCGACCAGTTTTCCAATCAGGCTGTCCTCCTGCGTCAGCAGCGCATAAAGGAAATGCTCGCAATCAATCTGCTGGTTGCCGTAATCGTTGGCAATTTTCTGGCAATCGTTAATCGCTTCTAATGATTTCTGTGTGAATTTTTGAATGTTCATATTATCACCACCTCGTTTATATCATCATAGAACTTTGTTATATGATATTTGTTCTATTGGTACTATAACACTTATTACATGTAATAGCAAGTAAAAAAAGACCGGGAATATTTCTATTCTTGATCCTGTCTTTTTAGGGATCTCCAAAGTTTCGTGGAG
>JAZRYR010000047.1:0-2770 GCA_045600845.1 Lachnospiraceae bacterium
TATCAGGTTCTACCATATCGCATATTCTCTCCTTCAAAATTTTTTATAGCACAGATATTCCCATCTCATTCAGACGTCTAACCAAGTCTTCTTTGTTCAGATTGCCCTCAGCAAATAATTTCTGCATTCCTGGACCAAATGATATCTGGGGAACCATTCCTGGAACATATGTCTTGACCAGTAGCTCCGATGGTTTCCAACCACGATTGCACATAAGATTCGAATTGTTATGAGCGTTCATTACAAGACTAATAAGTATTTCTAACTGTTTTCTTGAAAGTCTGACACCGATTTCATCAACGGCGTCAGTAAACATCTTAATCGACATGCTTATATCAACCCAACCCGTTGAAGAACGCCACATTAATTCCTTGACGAGTCGTTCAGAAAATATACCCGAATATTCTGCCTCAAGTTTGTCAACTAACCTTTTGTTTTCCTTTGGACCATTTTCATACTTACCACCATAATAATCTATCATCGATTGTTCAAAATCAAGTCTGCCTTCAAAATCTTTTAGGCATTTACCAAAATGAATACACTTGACCTCTCTTTGATAAACCTTACTTGTTCTAGCTGTCACTCTTAAATTTCCAACAAAGTTAATCAATGCTTCTTCTTCCGGTGTTTTTTTCATTTTCGCATATGATAAAAGATCCTTTGGCATGTAGAATGGCTTATTATACTGTAATTCTGCCATCTTCCAAAATGGTTCAAGAGACCTATACCTTTCCCAGATTACATCTTTACGAATAAGAAATCTATCTAATTCCGCACGTTGTTCTTCACAATACAACTCATCAATCTCATATATATAATATGGCTGGTTCGGCTCACGTCTCGTAATCTCAGAAAACGCTAAAATTTCCTTTCTTTTTAATACGGGCCACTTTTCTGTTTTTGACAGTTCGCAATATATCTGCCACAATTCTCGCATTGTAACAGCACCATAGAGGTTTGCAGCCGCCATAAAAAATGTGTGTAGAAACTGCGCCTTTTCTTCGTTTATTTCTGATGTTATGTACATTTTCTGAAGAGTTTTTTCAGATAATGGTTTTGGATATGCCATATAAATCTCCATTCCGCGGGCAAGCCGCGGCACAAATAGTGATGAAAAAAGTATTTTTCACACTACTTTACCTCTTGACAACATTATATTTACCCTATTAAACAAAATCAACTTTTTTTGTTTTTTGTTTAATAACTAGAGGTTTTCGCCTGACTCTAACAGCTACCTGAAAGGCGCCCGGGGCGCCGGTGGGAGCCCCTGAAGGTGCAGAAGAAAATAGAAACTCCGAAAGGGGTTTCTATTTTTTATCTTTATCGGAATGGGCGAGAACAAGGCTTTATTAAATTTCTTTCATTTCTATCGAATCCATTGGGCAGCTTGCGGCGCAAAGTCCGCAGCCCGTGCATTTATCGGAAATAAGCCGAGGAAATACGTTTTTATATTTCCCTTGTTTGCCTTCAAGCGAAAGCTCAAGGCAGGACAAAGGACATGCCTGAACACATATTCCACAATTAATACATTCGTTCATATTAAAAACAGGATTCTTCATTAAGTTCTCCTTATGTTAACCTCGTTTTCGAGTACAAAATCTTATCTTAAAATTCAAATCATTAGAATTATTCTGCTTTCATTTCTAATAATTGATTAATTCCCAACTTCTCAATAGTTTCTGCAAGTGGCTTGCCCGTCTTAGAATCCCATCCAAACGCTTCCCAATGCATTGCAACCTGTGCCTCATTTTTAAGCGTTACTCCTTTAAGTGGCCCGTCGCTAAGCGGTGGCTCGCCTGCCATCCTCTTTGGCAATTTAACATCAGCCGGATTAAAGCCATGCTTAATATTAAACATCTGTCTTAAAGTTTGAATTCGTTCTCCGATTTCCATGTAATGGTCGCCATCGTAATTCCAGTCTGCTGCCGCATTCATATATTGAACAGGATTCCATAAATGAACTCCCATCATCTCTCCGTAATAACATCCACCAACAGCATCCGTCAGCATCGAATAGCATGCATTCGCCTTACTAATCATCGCATTTTCTTTTGTCGGCTCGAGGTCAGCCGCCTTCGAATGAACCTTCGCCTTAGGCGCCCATGAGCAAATATCGTTTAACGACATCGCGCCATACTGAATTGCCATTCCAACTGTATGTTTCCCAGGTGCCGGCTCAGCAACCATATGTACAGCAAGTTGCGGGTCGTTTCGCGTATCATGCATACCAGGCTCCTGCCCTCCTACATGCATCGCAAACTCTTGGCCACCATATTTTTCAGACGCCCTTTTAACGCCGTCTGCCAAATCATTTCCAAATCCTTCTCTATTTACAAGCATCTGCGTCAACTTAACAATAGCGTCAGCGTCACCCCAATTAAGCTCAAGTCCTCCCGTTTGCTCCTTCGTAATAATTCCTTTTTCATAACATTCAAATGCCCATGCTACCGTGTTGCCAGCAGAAATTGAATCCACGCCAGCGCGATTTAAGATTTCATTTATCGCAAGCACGCTATCAAGCGAAGCGGTCTTAAGAAGCGGTCCGAACGCCTGGATAGTTTCATATTCTGGTTTATGAGTCTCTTCGTAATCTGAAAAAGAATTAGAATTAAGATGCAATTTCCCACCACATCCTATCGGGCATGAATAGCAATGATATTTAACTTTTTCAATCTTGTTGATTTTGTCTGGATTATATGCTGCGGCCATACCCTTTGCTTCTTTCGGTCCTGCTGCCCAGTTTTTAATTGGCCCGTCACCGCTGGTTATT
>JAZRYR010000048.1:0-9582 GCA_045600845.1 Lachnospiraceae bacterium
ATACTTCCGAAAATCCTGCTGCCCTTGCCGCAGCTACTAAAACAGAAGCAGTAAACTCAGGATTTGAGTCGAGTTTTAGTGAATATTCGATAACATGATTGTTTTCTTTATCGATTCCGGTATTGCCTGATGTTATTACAAATCCACCGTGAGGAAGGCTGCTGTGATCGCGCTTCATTTCTTCCTCTGTTACGAAATGAACTGTAGTATCATATTCATCAAAATAATTAGGCATTTCTTTTATCTGCTTCTCGATAAGCTCCTTATCAGCATCCTCCCCAGCCGCAACGAAGCACTCTCTTGTGTGCTTCTGTCTTGTGGTAAGCTCAGGATTTGCACCGCTTCTAACTGCATCCAGAGCAGAAGGAACAGGAATCGTATACTGTCGTGCATCCAGAACTCCCTCAATTCTTCTGACAGCATCTGAATGGCCCTGGCTTACGCCCTTGCCCCAGAATGTATAATCGTTTCCGTTTGGAAGAATCGCATTTGCATACAGTCTTGCAATACTGAACATACCTGGATCCCATCCGCAGGAAATAATCGCTGTGTGACCACTTTCCCTGGCGGCTGCATCTACGTTTGCAAAATGCTGAGGAATATTCGCATGAGTATCAAATGTATCAATGACATTGAATAATTTCGCATATTTTGGAGTCTGCTCCGGGAGGTCCGTAGCGCTACCGCCGGCAACAAACATTACATCGATTTTTCCAACCCAGTTTTCTACTTCATTTACAGAATATACTGGACATTTTCCCATGGTTTTTAATGTAGCAGGGTCTCTTCTTGTAAAGACAGCAACGAGTTCCATGTCCGGATTTTCCTGAACATTTACTTCTACTCCGCGTCCAATGTTTCCATATCCAATGATTCCTATTCTGATCATATATAACCTCTTTCTGCGTCTGCACCCGGCAGACCGTCTTTTATTTCGCCGGTTGTTCTAAAATGTTCTTTCTCTTGTAGGAAATTATAACCCTATTTTTTTTGATGTTCAATAAATATATGCCTAAGGGCGTTCCCCATAAGTTTCCATTTCTGCAGATATCCTATGGTTGACTTTTTCTCAAGTAAATTCTAAGATTATCAGCGGTGAGTTCGAAACCATCCTCACCTAAAACAAAACTACGGGAGATTCATATGAATAAAAAAAATCCATCGGGCAGAAGCCCGATGTTTCAAACGAAAGCAATCGCTATCGGCGGGCTGGTGGCCGCAATTTATGTTGTTGTCACGCTGATTTTCTCCGCTCTCGGCCTTTCCTCTAATATTATCCAGATACGTTTATCCGAGGCTTTATGTATTATGCCCTGCTTTTGTCCGGCAGCGGTTCCCGGTCTTTTTGTTGGCTGTCTGATTTCCAATCTGATCGCAGGCGCTGGCATTTTTGACATCATTTTTGGAAGTCTGGCCACCTTAATTGGTGCGATTGGCACCTATCTCTTACGAAAAAACCGATGGCTGGCACCAGTTCCTCCAGTGATTACCAATGCTCTCGTAATTCCGGCAGTTTTAATCTACGTCTGCGGAATCAATATGAGCTACCCTCTGGCCGCTCTTTATATTTTCATCGGGGAATTTGTTTCCTGCTACATCTTCGGAGAAATCTTATATTCCGTACTGAAAAGAAATTCCAGACTGTTCCAGTAATCCAATGTATTTATGCGTGAAAAGTTTTTTTCAGAGCACTCTTTTGCGCGAAAACGCGTTTTCAGTGACCTAAACTAGATTTTTAGTAGCAAAATGTACTCTGAAAATGGAAAATCGCGCATTTTTTATCAAAACATAACAAAAAGCCTTGAAAGATCCATACTTTCAAGGCTTTTCATAAAAATGAGACTGCGGGGATTCGAACCCCGGACAACTTGATTAAAAGTCAAGTGCTCTACCACCTGAGCTACAATCCCATTTTGCATAGCCTGTTTATTATACACAAAACTATGGCTAATGCAAATGCTATTTACAATGTTTTTTAAGTTTCTTATTTTTATCTATCAAATTGTATTTCAAGCCACCATTTTACAGGTCGAAGTATTTCGCATATTCCTGTGGATGAGGTAATTTCGAAAGTTCTGCATCCTCTGCCAAATCATGAGCAATGATCAGCTCAATCAATTTCTCTGGGAATACACCACCCTTTGTCAGATACTCATGATCTGCCTTCAAGGCTTTTGCTGCTTCGGTCAGGTTTGCAGGAACGCCGCCTAATTTTGCTTTTTCTTCTTCCGGAAGGTCGAAGAGACTGCAGTCGAATGGTCCCCAGCCTTTTGCATGTGGATCGATTTTCTTTTCAATTCCGTCCAGACCAGCCATCAAAATCGCTGCGAAGGCATAATATGGGTTGCAGGTTGCATCCGGATTCCGCAGTTCGAACCGTTTATGGAGCGGATCCTTCGCATAAGCCGGAATACGGACAACCGCGCTGCGGTTTGCCATCGCGTATCCAATAGTTACCGGAGCTTCAAAGCCCGGAATCAGTCTCTTGTAAGAATTGGTGGTTGGATTTGTAATCGCGCAGATGGAAGAAATATGCTCCAATAAGCCTCCAATGAAATACAGGGCCGTCTGGCTTAACTGGCCGTATCCATTTTCATCGTAGAATACCGGCTCGCCATTCTTTGTCAGCAGCATATGTACATGCATTCCATTTCCTGCCATACCGGCAATCGGTTTCGGCATAAAGGTTGCGCATTTGCCCTCTGCCATGGCTTCATTTTTAATAACATATTTTGCAATCATGGTCGCATCTGCCATCTGCATCATATCGCCTAATTCCACTTCGATTTCCAGCTGTCCGGCGCCGCCGACTTCATGATGGTGGTATTTTACTTCTACGCCCCAATCGTCCAGGGAAAGGATGGCACGGCTCCTTAAATCGTTGTTTGTGTCTCTCGGCAAAGACATATGATAGCCATCCTGTGGACCGTTAATATAGCCCATGTTGTTAAAGTCCATATCGTTGTTCCAATGAGCTTCCTCGGACTCAATCGCAAATCCGGTAGACTGCGGACGAGTGTCATATTCCACGCCATCAAATACATAGAATTCATATTCCGGTCCAATGAGCATACGGTCCGCGATACCAGTCTCTTTCATATATTCTTCCGCTCTCCTGGCAACATTTCTCGGATACTGATCAAATGGCGTATTCTCTTTTCCGATTACCATAACATCGCCATTCATGGAGAGAGTCGGCACTTCGTTATAATAATCTATAACCGCGCTTTCCAGATCTGGAAGGAACACCATGTCGCTGTTTTCCACTGGCGCGTATCCATAGTTGGACCCATCAAAACCGATACCATATTTCATGGTGTCTTCATTAAACCGTTTTGCCGGAATGGACAAATGACGCCATCTTCCTTCAAAATCCGTCATTTTAAAATCAATTATTTCAATTTCTTCTTGTTCACATAATTCAAGTATGTCCTTATAGTCTTTCATAAACCTTCTCCTTTTCTTTCCCGCCGCTTCATTTCCGTTTTTTATGGACGTAATAACTGCTCCAGACGATAGCTCTCGTCATTATCAAAAATCCCCATGACCACTTTTCCTGACTGCGGCCAGTCTTTTCCTCTGGCCACTTTGACACGGAACCAAAAATCTTTTCCCCCGATCAACAGACGGAAGTCTACGGAATAGGACGGATTCTTGGAAAGCATGTCCTTCATGTTGCTCTTGCCAAGCATGGTCGTTGCATAGCGCAGGTCTTCTTTATAAACATTTTCTTTTAAGAATTTCTCGTTTTTCTTAAAGAAATCTTCCCCTTCGGTTTCTCCTCCAAACTTTTCTGCAAAAGACACATCCTTTGCAAATAAAGAATAGTTTCCGGATTTCAGATCAATATCACAAACTGCTTTATAATCGTCATTTAAGATCAGCGCACAATTCGGATAGTTTGTTCCTTTTTCTTCCTTTGCGATCACATTCGATGGAGTGTAATGAATGACTTTCAGAATGATTGCATTCTCCGGCAGCTCCAGGCCCATGATCTGATACCAGTTAACAACATTGACTGCCAGTCTTATGATAATCCGATATAACACATGAGCATCTGCTTGTGGCAATTCTCCTATTTCCTGTGCTTCCAGGATCGCGGTTCGAATAATACTCTTTTGAAACTTCTGTTCCGCTTCTTCCTGTTTCGATTGCGGAATCTCACTGTCTCTGGCCAATCGTAAAAGAAAAGCATATCTTTCCGGATCTTCCATCGACATATTTTTTATTTTGTCGATAATGACGTTCAAGGCTCCCGGTAACTTCTCCTCCTCTAATTCTTCCGGGAAAAGAAGGTCATCTACGAAGCCTACAACCAGACCAAATAATTTTTCTTTGCTTCCAAAGTTCTGGGAAACCAATCCCTGAGAGACGCCGGCCCGGGTCGCAATCCCGGACATCGTTGCTGCGCTAAAGCCTTTTTCCGCAAATTCGGCAGACGCCGCTTCCAGAATTTTTAAATCGGTTACTCTTCTTCGTTCTTTTTTTATTCCTTTTTCAATCATCTCGGTTCTCCAAGCATTGATGTTTTGCTAATCCCATCATTAGTGTTTTTATTATAACATAAGGCTTTTTTGTATTTCTACCTCATTTATCGAAAATTCATATTTCTTTTTTAATCAAAAGGGATGCCCATTGGCATCCCTTGAAAAAACTTGATAGATTAAAATACTAAAAACTAGTGTTTTCCGTAAGTTCTAACGGTGTCGAACATTGCTTCTACGTTTGCATGTGAGCAGTAGTCAAGTCCGCAAGATGGCTCGAAGATGAATCCGCCGCCAGGAGCACAGATGTCGATAAGACGTTTTGTTTCGTCCGCAACTTCCTGAGGAGTGCCGAAGTTCATGATTTTAACAGAAAGACCACCAGCGATACAAGCTACATCGCCAAGTTCTTTCTTAGCTTCTGCCATATCAACAGTCTCAAAGTGATAGTAAACTTTTCCTTTTGGAACGTCTTTTAAGAATTTCAGTCTTGTGTTGTACTTGCCTTCTGTGAAGATGTAAGGAACTTTACCAACTTCGATAATGGTTTCGATGATCTCTTGCAGATGTCTCCAGTAGTATTTCTCGTATGTATCATCGCCCATGAATCCGTCCATACCTTTATGAAGCGCCATGAAGATGAACTTGCCGTCGCCCTTGCCTTTGCCTGCACGAAGCATAGCAAGCGTCTGCTCCTGAGCTTCTTCGATGTAGCGTTCTACATCTTCTGGACGCTCATAAATATCTGCTAAGGAGTTGATGGTTCCACGAAGGCCATCACTGTATGCATCGAAAGGAACGCCTGCTCCACCGCCGGTGAAGATTGGATAACCGTCTTCTTCAACTTCCTGTGCAAAAGCAGCTGCCTTTTTGTCGAATTCCATGTATTTGTCCTGAAGAGCCCAGATTTTCTTCATCGCTTCACGAACTTCTGGTTTTGAGAAAGAAGCTACTGCAGATCTTGTGCCACCCATGGAGTACTGTAAATTCATGCCCGTGAAGTCATCAAATAAAGTACTAACACGTGGAAGAGCTTTTGTTAAGGACCAACCAGTACGGTCTGACCAGAACTGTTCGAATTCATCATCCAGAAGGATTGGATATTCGATGTGCTGCTGAATAGAGTTATCATCGATTTTTGCACCTGGCATACCAGCCCAGCACATATTCTTTGTACCAGACATTTCCATAATGATTCCCTGGCCGGCAAAGTTGTTACCAACGCCAATACCAGCGTCTGGCTCGAATGTATGATGATATTTCCAGATAGCGTCTTTGTATTTTGCTAAGGTCTCATCATAAATACTTTCTGCCACTGTGTATCCAGCATCCAGTACTGGGAAAATAGCTGGTGATGGTTTAATTGGGATCTGATCTGGCTCTCTCAGAGCGATCGCGTCACGAACACGTTTTTCTTTTGCTTCATATTTCGCTTTGTTTTCCGGTGTCATATAATTTTCCTCCTACCCTTAAAAATTTAACCTTCTATTTAATTATGTTCTTCATAATTGTGTGCAATAATTATCGCACAAACATATCATGATTTTCAATTATCAATTTTATCAATTGTGTTTGGCAGAATAATCCAATTTTACTGCGATCCTGCTACAAAAAAGTTTTCCTTCCGATCAAAATACGAACTGTACCAAAACCATGTAGCAGATGGTTCCCGCCGCTACAGAAATCAGCATATTCCGTTTCCATAAATGAAGTCCTACGACGACTGCGATGGCAATCATCTGCGGCGCCCAACTTGCCACTATCGTGAAGTTGATATTTTTCAGACAATAAATTACCAACATTCCGAAAATCGCTGCCGGCAAAGCATTTCCGAGATATTGCACATACTTCGGCGTTGGCCGTTTTCCGGAAAAAATCAGAAACGGAAGGAATCTGGTGGCCATGGTTCCTGCGACGCAGATGGCAATGGTGATAATCTGCTGTCCTAAGGTCATTGCCACTCACCTCTTTTCTCAATCGGCTTCCGAAGAATCGTCAAGCCTACTACAATGCAGGCCATCGTCGGTATCAGAAAAGAATCCTCTCCAAAAAGAATGAGACAGATAACAGACATTCCCAATCCGATATATGCAGTCATATGCTGCTTATCTTTTATCCATTGTTCCAGGAAAATCACAACAAAAAGAGCGGTCATGGCAAAGTCCAGACCTTCCGTGTTAAAGGTAATCAAAACGCCTAACAGCCCGCCAATGGTAGCGCTGGCAACCCAGTAAAACTGATTTAAAGCAGTTACAAAAAACATGAACCAGCCAGTATCCACATCGGCTGGTATATCTGCAGAATAGTTGATGGAAAAAGACTCATCACACATGCCGAAAATCAAATAGAATTTTTTCCATCCAGCGCCTTTATATTTTTCCAACATGGAAATACCGTAGAACAGATGTCGGGCCTGAATCATGAGGACCATGAGCAGCGTCTGAAATGGTGCAAATTTGCTCAGAAGCATCGATACGGCGACAAATTCCAACGATCCCCCGAAGATGGTGAGGCTCATGATCATCGGATAAATAAAAGAAAAGCCCGACACTCTCATATAGATTCCATAAGTAATTCCCAGGAATCCAAAACCTGCCAGAATAGGCAAGGTCTTTGGGAATGCGGCTTTAAAAGCTTTCCTTATTTTCTTTTTATTATTTTCTTCTTTCACGAATTGACAGCTTCTTTCTTAAGCTTTTCCGATTTTTGGAACAAATTCTTTGTCCCGATCAAATACGTCCTCCCTTACGGCAGAATATATTCGTTGGCATATTATAAAAGAATGCAGGTACGAGCATCTTTTTTATAAAAGAACACAGGTGCAGGCATCTTCAAATACATCTAAAACCTTTGGGAAATAGCCTCCTGCGGATTTTGAATTCACAATGATCAAAGTCAGATGATGCATACCGGTAAGACAGTCATATAAAGCATCCAGATTATTTCCGTAATAATCCGGAAGTTCCAGTATCCATTTTAAATATTCATGAGCAGATTGTTTTTCTGTTAATTTTTTTGCATCTAAAATTATTTTCATTTTTTTCTCCGTTAATAATTCGTTACCAATCCTATGAGAACTTTGCTTCGTTATACAGCAGTCAGGCGGTTCTTCTTTATGCTGCAAGCAATCTACTCTTCGCCATACAGCAGCTCGAAGGATTCATAATGATCATCTGTATAATAGATTAAACCGTCATTGGAGAAGATAATACGTTTTGCATTCCTGGATCCCTTTTTGTAGTCAATATCACATTCGTAATATTTCCGGCCTTTTGCTGTCGGCAAAAGACCTTCCCTATTTCCAAACTTATCACCACCAATGGATTTTCCCGGAGCCACTTTGTCCAAGTTGCCCATGCTTTTCCAGCCGAAATCTTCTGCTTCCGACTTTGTTATATAGTTACTTGGAAGATGTCCATAGATATAAATATATTCCGCAACTTCTTCCTTACTGGTATATTCTCCATCTTCCCGGACGCCGGACGGTTTCGTCTCCGGTTCCGTTTTCTCTTCTTTAGTTTCTTTTTCCTGTTTGATCTCCGTCTCCGTAGATGCAGATGTCGATATTTCCTTTGCAGTTGTTATTTCTTGTGTTGTTTGAGCCGGATCTTCTGGATTGTCATTCTTACAAGCTGCAATGCCACAAACCAGCAACATAAAAACCAATAATGTCGCAAATATTTTAAATATCTTTTTCTTCATAGCAGTACCTATCTATAATAGATTTTTCCATGTATTGTCAAAAAAATTTCAAACAAATGATTCCACTTTTCTCATATGAAACATAACGATTATATAAATTTTCGAGGAAAATATCTACCGTTAAATCAATACCAATACATAACTCGTATATATATGCAGAAACACTAAGAGTAGCTGTACTTAACTCCAGTTTTTACACAAAAAGAAAAAAAAGAAAAAAACCACGTCAAAAACGTGGTTTCTTCGTGCCCAGAACCGGAATCGAACCAGTGACACGTGGATTTTCAGTCCACTGCTCTACCAACTGAGCTATCTGGGCGAAAAAATTAGTAATCACAAATTCGCCGAATTTTTTAAAAATGGAATTTATAGCTTGCTTGATAAATTTCATTTTTAAAAATTCAAAGCAGGATTTGTATTTGCAAATCCTGCGACCACGCGACAGCCGAAGGCTGTAAGTGGGCGAATTTAAACTATCTAAATTTTCAAGTAGCGGGGGCAGGATTTGAACCTGCGACCTCCGGGTTATGAGCCCGACGAGCTTCCGGACTGCTCTACCCCGCGTCATTGGAGCAACTAGTGCCGAAAGGAGAATAATAAACTCTCTAAATGGGGGAAAGTGGATTCGAACCACTGAAGGCAGTGCCAGCAGATTTACAGTCTGTCCCCTTTGGCCACTCGGGAATTCCCCCAACTTGAGTGATGCAAAAACATTAAGCTGATTGTCATGCAAGCTTGCTTGCTAAGAAAAGCAGGTTGATGTTTTAATGTCGCGAAAGCGGCGGGGCGAGGAAATCGAAGATTTCCGAGCACCAGCATCACGACAATCGTACATCTCTCAACTAAATGGGGCCTACAGGGCTCGAACCTGTGACCCCCTGCTTGTAAGGCAGGTGCTCTCCCAGCTGAGCTAAGACCCCAAATGTAAAATTATCAACGTACCGAGACTATTTTCTCACATGAAGCCATGTCAGTCAATAAAAATCTCAGAACGACCCAGATGAGACTCGAACTCACGACCTCCGCCGTGACAGGGCGGCGCTCTAACCAACTGAGCCACTGGGCCATTTTCATATGGAATAAACCATATTAAGATAAAAAGAGGGTTTACGCCCTCAAAACCACAAGAAATACCTGCACAATGCGACTTCGTGCCAAACGCACGCTCCAGTCTCCGTCTCTTACGGCCTTCTGGTCAACTCCTCGACCTATTAGTAACAGTCAGCTGCATACATTACTGTACTTCCACCTCTGTCCTATCAACCTTGTCGTCTTCAAGGGGTCTTACTCTTGCGATGGGATATCTCATCTTGAGGGGGGCTTCACGCTTAGATGCCTTCAGCGTTTATCCCGTCCCGACTTGGCTACGCTGCCATGCACTTGGTAATACAACAGC
>JAZRYR010000049.1:0-7190 GCA_045600845.1 Lachnospiraceae bacterium
TCGGAGCCTTTTTAGAAATTCTACAAGGACCCATGGAGCAAATACGGCAGCAAGTTCCGGATTCACCGAAGCCGCAATGTGGAGTCTGATTAGCAACTCGCTGTTGCCAAGTATCAGCGCCAACTTTTTCTGCTGTCTGAAGAAGTTCCTGATTCGCTTTATCAACTTCTTCTGGTGAGATTAATAGTTCCCAACTCAAATTAGTTACCTCCTGAAAGTATGTTGCGCTAAAAAATCATATAATAGTTCCAATTTAATGTTAGATTATCATTCTTTATAAAAACTGTATTGTTTCATAAAACTAATTTTGGTAAAATTTTTCAATTGAAAATGTACTTTTTTAAGTACAAATTACCATAAGCGGCCAAAATACTATGTATTTATAAAAATACACAAAAAAAGCAGCCGGAAACGGCTGCCTTTTTTTGAAATATTTTTATAAAAATATGTTTTTTTCTATTTGTCGTCCAGTTTCAGTACGGACATGAAGGCTTTTTGAGGAATTTCTACATTACCTATCTGGCGCATTCTCTTCTTTCCTTCCTTCTGTTTTTCCAGAAGTTTTCTCTTACGGGTAATGTCTCCACCATAGCATTTTGCCAGCACGTCTTTCCGAAGTGCTTTAACGGTTTCACGAGCAATTACCTTGCTGCCAATGGCTGCCTGAATCGGAATTTCAAACAGATGACGCGGGATTTCCTCTTTCAGTTTTTCACACATCTTCCGGCCGCGTTCATAAGCAGTTCCCTCATGTACAATAAAGGAAAGGGCATCCACTTCTTCCCGATTGATCAGAATATCCAGTTTTACCAGTTTCGACTGTTCATAGCCTTTCAATTCATAGTCTAACGAAGCATAGCCTCTGGAACGGGATTTCAAAGCATCAAAGAAGTCATAAATAATCTCATTCAGTGGCAGGTCGTAACGTAAGATCGCTCTGGTTGCCTCGATATATTCGATTTCTTTATAGATTCCTCTTCGTTCCTGGCAAAGTTCCATAATCGGGCCGATAAACTCCGAAGTTACCATAATTTCTGCTGCCACCATCGGCTCTTCCATATATTCTATTTCCGAAGGATCCGGCAGATTGGTCGGATTTGTTAAATCCATAACCGTTCCATCGGTTTTATGGACTTTATAAATAACCGAAGGAGCTGTCGTTACCAGATCCAGGTTATATTCTCTTTCCAGTCGTTCTTCAATAATTTCCAGATGTAAAAGACCTAAGAATCCACAACGGAAGCCAAAACCTAAGGCAATGGATGTTTCTGGTTCGTAGTTTAAAGAAGCATCGTTTAACTGAAGTTTTTCCAAAGCATCTCTTAAGTCTTCGTAATGGGCACCATCTGCAGGATACATTCCGCAGAACACCATGGAATTTACTTTCTTATATCCCGGCAACGGTTCCGTACATGGATTATTTAAATCCGTTACGGTATCTCCTACCATGGTATCCCGGACATTCTTGATGGAGGCAGTAAAATAGCCTACCATACCGGCACTTAATTCATCACAAGGAATAAATTTTCCGGCGCCAAAATAACCAACTTCGACGACGTTTACGGTAGCTTGCGTAGCCATCATTTTTGCCTGAGTGCCGACTTTAATCCGACCTTCTTTAATCCGGCAGAAAACAATAACTCCTTTATAAGAGTCGTAAATAGAGTCAAAAATCAAAGCTCTTAACGGAGCATTTTCATCCCCTTCCGGAGCTGGGATACGTTCTACAATTGCCTCTAATACCTGATCAATATTAATGTCATTTTTTGCAGAAATTAAAGGAGCGTCCTGGGCTTCCAGACCGATGACGTCTTCTATTTCATCAATTACCCTCTGTGGTTCTGCACTTGGCAGGTCAATTTTATTGATGACCGGAATTACTTCCAGATCGTGGTCGATGGCCATATAAACATTGGCCAACGTCTGGGCCTCAATTCCCTGAGCCGCGTCTACCACCAGTACCGCGCCATCGCAGGCAGCCAAAGACCTGGAGACTTCATAGTTAAAGTCAACATGACCCGGCGTATCGATTAAATTAAAGGTATACTCTTCCCCATTCTGAGCCTTATAAATAGCTCTTACGGTCTGCGCCTTAATGGTAATACCACGCTCTCTTTCCAGGTCCATGTTATCCAAAACCTGAGCCTGCATTTCACGGGAAGTCAACGTACCGGTTTTCTCAATAATACGGTCTGCCAGCGTGCTTTTTCCATGGTCAATATGGGCGATAATACAAAAATTTCGAATATGTTTCTGATCCATTGTTACCTAATTTCTGTTGTGATTTTTATTACATTCTTTCCGGAGCAGCAAAGCCTAACAGGTCGATGCACTGTTCTAACACCTCTTTTGTAAGTTTTAACAGGCCTAAATAACTGTCTTTCTTCGTTTCATCTTCTTCGGATAAGATTTTTACTTCATGATAGAATCCGTTGAAAGCGTTAGCCAGATCATAAATATACGCACATAATTTATGTGGAGCCAGCTCGTTATAAACGGTTTCAATTACGTCGTTGAATCTGGAAAGTTCCATCATCAGGTCTTTCTCACTCTTTTGGCCGGTGAAGGATACTTTTCCGGATGGAGCCACTCCTGCCTTATTCAGGATGGATTTGATTCTTACGATGGTGTAAAGAATATATGGGCCGGTATTGCCCTCAAATTCGATAAATCGGCTGATATCAAAGATATAGTCCTTGGTCGCCTGATTGGACAGGTCGCCATATTTCAGGGCTGCTAAAGCGATAATCTTCGAAGTCTTCTCCGCTTCTTCCCGGTCAATATCCGGATTATCTTTCATCTTTTCCAAAACCGCTTCATTTACTTCGTTGATCAGGGATTCCAGTCTCATAACGCCGCCGGAACGGGTTTTATAAGGCTGTCCGTCTTTTCCGTTCATGGTACCGAACCCTAAATGGAATAATTTTTCACCTTCATGAACGATTCCTGCTTTTTTGGAAACACGGAACACCTGCTCCAGATGAAGAGCCTGCCGCTTATCTACAACATAAATAATATAATCCGGCTTATAAAGTTTTTCTCTTTCCACTAAAGTTGCCAGGTCTGTGGTTGCATACAGACTGGAACCATCGGATTTCACAACGATGCAAGGAGGGAGTTCTTTCTTGTCGGAATCTTCCGTGACATCGATAACCCAGGCACCCTGACTTTCTCTTGCCAGACCGTCATCTTTCAGTTTCTGAATCATATCCGGAATATATGGCTGAACGTCGCTTTCGCCTTTCCACAGTTCAAAGAAAACTTCCAGCTTATCATAATTTTTCTTCAGGTCCTCTTTGGAAACTTCTAAGATTTTCTCCCAGATTTTCCGGTATTCTTCGTTACCATACTGCAGTTCGTTAGTAATTCTATGAGCCTCTTCTGCAAAAACCGGGTCGTAGGTCTCACTTTCTGTTTTACATTTTTTACTAGCGGTCGGATAGATTTCTTCCAGGTCGGATACATTGAAATCTGTCATTCCACGTAATTTCAGTTCTGCAATTACCTGGCCCATCTGAAGACCCCAGTCTCCTAAATGAACATCACCTAAAGTTTCATGACCTACATATTTGCAGATTCGCTTAATGCTTTCACCAATAATGGCAGCTCTTAAATGGCCGATATGTAAAGGCTTCGCAACATTTGCTCCGCCGTAATCTACCACGACCATCATTGGATTTTCTGCCGGTTCCAAGCCGAATTTCTCGTTTTCTTCCATTCCGTTAACGTAGTCGGTAAGAAAATCCCCTTTTACTTTCAAGTTGATAAACCCAGGCTTTACTGCGTCTGCTTCCTCAAACACCGGATTCTTTTTCAGAATTTCTACTACTGCCTGAGCAATATCCAAAGGAGCTTTATGAGCTTCTTTCGCTAAAGCCATGGCGCCATTACACTGGTATTCGCACAAGTCCGGGCGGTTGGAAACAGAAGCTACAACTTTCTCTGACGGAAAACCTGCTTCATCAAAAGCTTTTTTCAATTCGTCTGTAATTAATACAAGAAATTTTTTCATAATTCTACTCCATTATTTGAAAGCATTTCGCGTGCTGAATCCAGCGAGTCAACACCATGCATATTTTTGATCGGTGCAAATTCTTTTTCTCTTACCACCTCATAACCTAAACAGCCGGACATCATTTCAATCATATCCAGCACCAGATTTTCATATTTATGTCCGTTTGGTTCTTCTGGTTTTACATGATTTCCGTCATCATCAATATACGGTACTTTTTTATTTACGATATGGAGAGGCAACTGCTGGTTAGCAATTTCTTCCAGGTCTTTTACTTTAAACAGATAATTTAAAATAACACCGAAGTTGTATGCTAATTCTCCATTTTCTGCCTTTTCCACCATCATATCTTCCGTAAGGTCAAAATATTCTACGATGGATGGATGGCCATTCTTAAGGCAAAGGACTCCAACCTTTTCATCCGGAGCGGCTTTACGGATAACCTTCGCGCCGATCGGCTGGCCGGATTTCAACGTTGCACCTACGAAAACCGGATCGGCAATCTGCTGAAGAACATTATCTACCGCAAAAATATTAATCCACTCTACGCCCATGGCTTTTACTTTCTCCAACAAGCCTGCCTTCTGCATGGATACGAACCAGCCGCCATTCCCGTTTGGAGAAAGGGAAATATGACCTTTTTCTTCCAGATATACTTTTCCGTTAAGATCTGTAGCCGGAGCCATTTCCTGAATAAAGAAATCTATATAGTCTTTGTTATACCCAAAATAATTATGGGCCTCAAAGAAAGCACGGGTTTCTGCGTCATTCTTATCACTGGTCATGATCAACAACGGAATCCAAGTGTCCGCTTCCTTTTTTACTTTCATCAGGTTCTGAATCAGACACTGGAAAATATAAATTTCTCTGGTCAGACCAATATTCAAAGCACCTTTTGGTCCATCAATTCCCAGACGGGTTCCCTGACCGCCGGCTAAAAGAACCGCTGCCACTTTATTGTTTTGGATAGCTTCAATGCCATACGAACGGAAATCCTCTTCGGATTTTGCAATCTCACTTAACGTCATTACCTCAATCGGAGTAATCGCTCCTTCCGTTGCAAGGAATTCCTCCCCATTAATCAGGTCAAAATCAATCCCGTCAATTTCTTCCAGAAGCGTTTCCTTTTCCTCGTCATTCAGTTCCTCATAAAATCTTAAAAGCTGAAGCTGATCGTATTTTTCAAGTTTTTCTCTAATTACACTGTATTCCATAATCGCACCTTCTATCAAGTCTGTTTATTGCTGTTTCTTTGCATAAGCTGCTGCTTCATTTAAATAGGTTATTGCATTTTGTGCGTTTTTCTTCGCCTGTTCTTCGCTCATCTCTTTCTTCACAGATGCCGGAGCTCCAACGATTACCGTATTATCCAGGTACTCTTTTCCTTCTGTTACCAGCGCCCCTGCACCCACAGTACAGTTCTTTCCGATAACGGAATGATTCATTACAATGGCACCCATACCAATCAGCGCGCCATCCTTTACGGTACATCCATGGATAATGCAGTTATGTCCAATGGTTACATTTTCGCCGATTTCCACGTGGCCACCTGGATCCACATGAACTACACTGTTATCCTGAATATTTGTATTTTTACCAACTTTGATAGGACCGCTATCTCCTCTTAAAACTGCCCCAAACCATACGCTGACGCCTTCTTCTAAGGTAACGTCCCCGATAATCGTCGCATTGTCTGCTACAAAAAGAGCTTTTGAAATATCCGGAGTTTTTCCCTCAAAATCCAATATCATTTTCTTTCCTTCTTTCGTATCTCCTGATGCGCGTATTTGTTTACAAAACACGCCACTTTAAACCCATGTTAATATATCATAAAAGAGCAGATTCATAAAGTCTACATTGTCTAAAAATGTTACGTATTCGTTTTTTTTATTCACGAAGTAAAAGTAAACGTTGCGTACGGAAAAAGTTCAGGATACAATAAGTTCACTTATGATATTAAATGAATCTCAGCTGCGTTCTGCAGACCATTTTACCGGCCCCTCTCTGGTTTTGGCTGGTCCAGGAAGCGGAAAAACCGCAGTCATAACTTACCGCATAAAAAATCTAATCGAGAAATATCATGTGCCGGCAGATCAGATTCTGGTGGCTTCATTTTCGCGAGCTTCTGCAGCGGAGATGGAAGAACGGTTTTTGAAGATTTCCAAAGGTTCCAGGCCCGGTCCGACTTTTGGAACCTTCCATAGTATTTTCTTTTCCATTCTCCGAAAAGGCGGTAGCTACGAAGCCGGAAAAATCCTGACAGAAGAACAGAAAATAGAAATTCTGCGTTCGGAAATGGCCCGCCTACAGTTGAATGTGGAAGTCCGTCCGGATCTATATCGCAGCATTTTGAATGATATCAGCAGAATAAAATCCGGCCAGCATTCTGATGGGTCCTTTCTTCCCCGTTCTCTTCCGCTTTCGGCTTTTTCTCCTTTGTGCCGTGCCTATTTCCAGACAACAAAGGAAATGGGAGTTTTAGATTACGATGATATTCTTTTAAAATGTTATGCCCTTTTAAAGAAATGGCCAGATTTCTTACATCAATGCCAAAATCACTATTCTTTCATTTTGATTGATGAGTTTCAGGATATTAATCCAATCCAGTATGAAATCATCCGACTGATCGCCACGCCTTTCAATAATATTTTTGCTGTAGGGGATGATGACCAAAGTATTTACGGATTTCGTGGTGCTTCTCCGGAAATTATGAAAAAGTTTCTTCAGGATTTCCCCAATGCTGAAGTCAATGTCCTGAATATCAACTACCGCTCCTGCCCTCCCATTGTAAATGCTGCCACTGCTGTTATTCGTGGCAATAAAGACCGATTTGAAAAACAGATGACCTGCGACCATCATGAATTTTCCTCTTCCTCTTTTGTTATAAAACAATTTCATGATTCCAAAGAGGAATATTCTGCCATGATTGCAGAAATCAAAGCCTACCGGAACAAGGGTGGCCGTCTCTCCGAAATCGCCATCCTCTTTCGTAACCGTCAGGATGGAAGTAAACTGGCCCAAAGATTCCATCGTGAAAAAATACCGGCTTGTTTTCATGGCAAAACCAATAGTTTGTTTTCTGGTTTTCTTGCCCAGGACTTGATTGCTTATATGCACTGTGCAAAAGCATTGATGATGGATGATAATTCTTTACCAGACAACCTTCACTTGTCCGGCC
>JAZRYR010000050.1:0-11125 GCA_045600845.1 Lachnospiraceae bacterium
GGAATCATCTCTCCACCGGTAGCTTTCCTTCATTCCCACCGTGTCGAGATATTCCTGCCTGCTCCGTTCCCGTTCCTCCTCCGTAGCAGCCGTCTTGGATTTTGAGTACAAAATCCGCCTGTTCATCGCATCCATTTTTTCGTTTAAGGCTTTCCGTATTCCGTCCTCGTATTCTTCAAATCCGAAGACATGATGCTTCACCAGCATCACGAAAAGCTCATTGGTTATCATTATGTTCTTTGCCATCTTTTTCTCCTTTCGTGACGGTTTGTGACGATAGTGACGATATTTTAGGGCCCATAAAAACCGTCACTACCGTCACTATCGTCACCTTTTCTTTTCCAGAATAATCATCCGGGACTGGTTGCTCCTTTTGGTCTTGTAAATGATCCCATGATCGTTCCATAAGATCCCCGCCTTGGAATTCAGTTTCCTTGTCAGGGCATTGGCAGCCACATCCGCAAGGCATGCGTCTGTGATCAGTTCCGAAGCAGTGCCGGACCAGGATTCCTTATCATCCATGAAGTCACGTATCTTCCCGATGTCTTCATCTGCAGGTTCCGTCCAGAGTGTCGTTTCACTGTCCACATAGTTCCATAACAGCGTTCCCTGATCCTGTGCCATGTTGATGATCTGCTCCTGCTGGTCCCTTCCGGTGATCTGAAGTTTCGCTTCAGTCGTTCCGCGTTTCCTCGTCATGATGATGGCAGCATCCGCACTTCCCATGAGCCCATTGGTCCCGCTTATTTTCTCAAAACAGTCATCCGCATCCTGCTTCCTTGTATGGTGAACGATGAGGATGCAGATCCCGTATTTGTCGCTCATGTTCTTGAGCTGGGTGATCGCATCATAGTCCCTGGAATAGCTCACGTTCTCATTGGAGAGCCCCCTTATCTTCTGAAGCGTATCGATGATGATCAGCTTCGTCTTCGGAAATTTTGTGATATATTCCGTCAGCTGCATCATCAGTCCTTCCTCAATCGTCTTGGATGCCGTTGCAAAGTGAAGCGATGGACTTCCTTCCGTTCCGAACATCTTCGAAAACCTCGTCTGGATTCTCTGAAGGTCATCTTCAAGTGCCAGGTAAAGCACTTCTCCTTTTGTGGTCTTATACTTCTCATTCCAGAAGTTCTTTCCGGTCGCAATGCAGAAAGCAATCTCTGCTACAAGAAAAGACTTTCCGATCTTCGAGGCTCCTGCAAGGATTGCCGTTCCCGGATAAAGGAAGTTCTCGATGATTGGTTCCTTCGGTTCAAAGTAAGTATCCAGTACCTCATCCAGATTTGTAATATCAAGGCTGAGGGCAATTCTCTTATTGCCCTCAGATTCTTCGTTTGTTACAATGTTATTACTTACATATGGTGTCTGCTCCATATCAGTTGCCGCTGATATAAACGGGGCAGATACTATTTTTTTATCATCCATTCTTTTCTCCTTCCTGCAGCCTGTCTAACAGGCCCGCTATTTTCTTTTGTTCACTCGGATATAAATGCCCATATGTGTTCAGCGTCATCTTTATATCTTTATGCCCAAGTCTCTCTTTAATCAACAGCGGTTCCACTCCCTGATGTATCAGGTATGCAACGTGGGAATGTCTGAGATCATGGACACGTATCTTTTTTACCCCAGCCTTTTTAATATGGCTTTTCATAATGTGCTGAACGGCTTCGGCAACAACTGGGAAAAGTCTTAAATCGTCAGGATACTCATAAAGACTCTCATAATACTCACGAATCTCTTTCACCAAAAAGTTCGGTATTTCAATCGTCCGGACAGAATTTTCTGTTTTAGGTTCTGTAATGAAATCCTTTTTATGATGCCTAAAATAGGTTTTTGTAATCTTGATTTTTCCATTATCCAAATCAACGTCATTTTTAGTCAGTGCAAGCATCTCTCCTTCTCTGCAGCCTGTCCAAAACAAGATTTCAAACATCAGATATGGCCTGGTTGTTGGTTCAAAGGTTTCAATAAACCTCTTGTATTCATCATATGTCCAGAAGCTCAGACTTCTGTCATCCGAACGACCCATTTTCTTCACCTTCTTACATGGATTATTCGACAGGTTGTAAATCTTCTGGGCGTGAGTGAAAATTGCTGTCAGCTGGTTCTGAAGCATTCTCAGATATGATTGGGAAAAGTTATTCTCCGTCTTCATCAAATTCTGCCAGGCAATAATTTCAGACGCGCTAATCTCGTTCATCTTCTTCGCTCCGAAGTAAGGGAGGATGTGTGACTGAACCATATACTTTTTATTCTTAAATGTTCTTTCTTTTAATTCACCTTCTTTGTCCTTATAGTAAACTTCCACAAAGGATTCCAACGTCATATCCATATTTGCATGGGCAACACGCTTGTACTCTTCTTCATACTGCTGTGCTTCCCTTTTTGTCGTAAATCCTCTTTTCAGTTTTTGTTTTTTGTTCCCAGTCCAATCAACATACCGAAACGACGTGTACCAGCTATTTGTCTTGTTGTCTTTGTATACCGACATTTAAACACCTCCTCTTTTTTCTTCATCAATAGCCACTTTTGTATCCGTAGAACTTCTTTTCCCAAAATGGTCTTGGTACTTTTCCTGCAAGAACGGCATATCCTTCACTTTCAAGTTCAACATTCAGTTTCTTCAGAATCTGATATGCTTTTGTTCTGCTTACGCCTAATTCCTCCATAACGTCATTTGCATTCATCATATATTTTCTTTCCATATTCATTCCTCCCTCTTTATTCAATTCACTTTTGTGTATGTTCGTGCATATGATAATTCCTCTTTGTGAATGTGTCAAGTATTTTTATTCCTTTTTGTGAATTATTTTTCATAAAATCATTCACTTTTGTCTTTTATTCTGTTTTATTCTGTGTTATAGTGTGTTTCAAAAGGAGGTATTCCCATGGAAGTTGGAAAAATAATACGCTCTTTCCGTGAGCTGAAAGGCTGGTCTCAGGTTGATCTGGCAAATGCATCCGGAATC
The DNA here is from genome assembly GCA_045600845.1 of Lachnospiraceae bacterium. Lineage (GTDB taxonomy): Bacteria > Bacillota > Clostridia > Lachnospirales > Lachnospiraceae > RGIG5612. Next base: position 2,970 of record JAZRYR010000050.1, read on the forward strand.
AACGTAAACAGTATCAGAAAATATGAATTGGGGTTTCGTAACCCAAAGGCAGAACAGGTCGATAAAATAGCCGATGCTCTCCAGGTCAACCGAAGCCTATTTTATGATCTTAATATCAAATCTGTTGGAGATGTAATGTCTTTACTATTTGCAATAGAGGAAGCAGTCAATCTTGAAATTTCAGAAAGTTCCAAGGATGGAAAACTATCTTTTACATTAGATTTTGAACATCCTATGATGCGTGAATCATTACATAAGTGGTGCATGTTCAAAGTGGCATATGATAATGATTTAAAAAAGCTTGAAAAAATAAAAGATAAAAACAGTCATAAGCAACAACAAGAAGAATTAGAAAAAACATATGAGGAATTCAAACTCAGATTAATGGTAAATGGTCCGGAAAGTAATCATGTGATTACAAAAGATATTGAAGGAATTGCTATAAAATTAACTGATTGGATGTAATATACAAGCCGAATTCAAGAGTGAATTCGGCTCTTTTTCTATGTTTTTTCAAAAATTGTTATCATTTTGTTATCACGGCACTAAAAATCACATATTTCTCACCATAAAAAAAGGCTCCTCGATTTCTCGGGAAGCCTTGATTTTATTAGCTTTGTTTGCTATTACTCAATAATTGTAGCAACTTTGCCTGAACCTACTGTACGTCCGCCTTCACGAATAGCGAATCCAAGTCCCTGCTCCATAGCGATTGGGTGAATAAGTTCAACTGTGATTTCTACGTTATCACCAGGCATGCACATTTCAACGCCATCTGGAAGGTTGCAAACGCCGGTAACGTCAGTTGTTCTGAAGTAGAACTGTGGTCTGTAGTTGTTGAAGAAAGGAGTATGACGTCCACCTTCATCTTTTGTTAATACGTAAACCTGGCCAGTGAATTTTGTATGGCAAGATACTGTACCTGGTTTAACGATAACCTGTCCACGTTCGATTTCGTCACGGTTAACACCACGAAGAAGAACACCAATGTTATCGCCTGCACGGCCTTCATCAAGAAGTTTACGGAACATTTCAATACCAGTAACAACGGTCTTTCTGATGTCCTCATGGATACCCATGATTTCAACTTCTTCCTGTACGCGAAGGATACCACGCTCTACTCTACCTGTTGCAACTGTACCACGACCTGTGATTGTGAATACGTCTTCAACTGGCATTAAGAAAGGTTTCTCTGTTTCACGGATAGGATCTGGAATGTAAGCATCAACTGCTTCCATAAGTTCAACAACTTTTTCCTGCCATTCAGCATCGCCTTCAAGAGCTTTAAGAGCTGAACCTCTGATTACAGGGATGTCATCTCCAGGGAATTCATACTCGTTCAGAAGATCTCTGATATCCATTTCAACGAGCTCTAATAATTCTTCATCATCAACCATATCGCATTTGTTCATGAATACTACGATATAAGGAACGCCTACCTGACGAGCAAGTAAGATATGCTCTCTTGTCTGAGCCATAACACCGTCGGTTGCAGCTACTACTAAGATAGCGCCGTCCATCTGTGCAGCACCAGTGATCATGTTCTTTACATAGTCAGCATGGCCTGGGCAGTCAACGTGTGCATAGTGACGGTTTGGTGTTTCATACTCAACGTGTGCTGTTGAGATAGTGATACCACGTGCTCTCTCTTCTGGAGCCTTATCGATGTTAGCGAAATCTACGAATTCGCCAAGACCGTATTTTTCAAAAAGTGTTTTTGTGATTGCAGCTGTTAATGTTGTTTTACCATGGTCAACGTGTCCAATGGTACCAATATTGCAGTGCGCTTTGCTTCTTTCAAATTTAGCTTTTGCCATTTTGTAAATCCTCCTTGATTTTCTACCCTTACGGGCCCTTACTTTTTTGGACCCATACCGGGCCAAGTTTCTTAAAAAAGGCTAACCTGTATTATATTGTATATTTCCTTTATTTTCAAGCAGATTTTACTGCGTGAACACTTGATTTTACTAAATTAATAGCCTTTGTTTGTAATAATTTTATCCTGAACGTTTTTCGGTACTCTTTCGTATTTTTCAAAGAACATGGAGTAGTTTCCACGGCCCTGTGTCTTTGAACGAAGATCCGTTGCATAACCAAACATTTCAGCCAATGGAACGAAGCCTTTGATTAATCTTCCACCGCCAAGTTCGTCCATTCCTTCGATACGTCCACGACGACCATTAATGTCACCGATAACATCGCCCATGTAATCGTCCGGAGTTGTAACTTCAACTCTCATAATAGGCTCTAAAAGAACTGGATCTGCCTTCTGCATCGCATCCTTAAATGCAAGAGAACCTGCAACATGGAATGCCATTTCAGAAGAGTCAACTTCATGGTAAGAACCATCAAATACAGTAGCTTTGATGCCCAGTACAGGGAATCCTGCAAGAACACCAGCTTTTGCTGCTTCTTCGATACCTTCGCCGACTGCTGGGATGTATTCCTTCGGGATCGCACCACCAACAACTTCGTTGACAAACTCGAAAGTTTTTTCTGCGTTTGCATCCATAGGCTCGAAACGTACTTTACAATGTCCGTACTGTCCCTTACCACCAGACTGCTTAACATACTTGCTGTCAACTTCAACGGATTTCGAAAACGTCTCTTTATATGCAACCTGAGGAGCACCAACATTTGCCTCAACTTTAAATTCTCTTAAAAGTCGGTCAACGATAATCTCCAGATGGAGTTCGCCCATGCCGGCAATGATGGTCTGTCCGGTTTCCGTGTTTGTATAAGCACGGAACGTAGGATCTTCCTCTGCAAGCTTTGCTAACGCTTCGCTCATCTTGCCCTGGCCAGCCTTGGTCTTAGGCTCGATGGCTACTTCGATAACAGGCTCTGGGAATTCCATGGATTCTAAGATTACCGGGTGTTTCTCATCACAGATGGTGTCACCAGTGGTTGTGTTCTTGAATCCAACTACAGCTGCAATATCACCAGCATAAACTTTTTCCAGTTCTGCTCTGTGGTTTGCATGCATCTGCAGGATACGTCCAGCTCTTTCCTTCTTATCTCTGGTTGCATTCAGAGTATAAGAACCGGATTCCAGTGTTCCTGAGTAAACACGGATGTATGCTAATTTACCAACAAATGGGTCGGTCATGATCTTGAATGCTAAAGCTGCAAAAGGTTCTTCATCGGAAGATTTTACAGTAAGTTCGTTACCGTTTAAGTCTGCTCCTACAATGTCTGGGACATCGGTTGGAGCTGGCATGTATTCGATAACTGCATCAAGTAATTTCTGAACGCCCTTGTTTCTATATGCGGTTCCGCAGCATACAGGAACAACTGTACATTCGCATGTACCTTTTCTTAAAGCTGCCTTTAATTCTTCGGTTGTAGGAATTTCATCCATGAGGAATTTTTCGGTCAGTTCTTCATCTAACTCACAGATCTTTTCGATCATTTCAGAGCGGTACAGCTCGGCTTCTTCTTTCATATCATCCGGAATTTCGGTGATAGAAATGTCTTCGCCTTTTTCATCGTTATAAATGTAGGCCTGCATTTCAAATAAATCAATAATGCCTTTAAACGTATCTTCCTTACCGATTGGGAGCTGGATAGGTACAGCATTTTTGCCCAGACGGGTTTTAATCATATCTACGGCATTATAGAAGTTTGCTCCCATAATATCCATCTTGTTGATGAATGCCATTCTAGGAACGTTATATTTGTCTGCCTGTCTCCATACATTTTCTGACTGTGGCTCAACGCCGCCTTTTGCACAGAAAACACCTACAGCTCCGTCAAGCACTCTTAAAGAACGCTCAACTTCTACTGTGAAATCAACATGTCCCGGAGTATCAATGATATTGATACGATGTTCTTTTGCACCAGGTGCATTTTTGTTTTCTTTCTGCAGAGTCCAGTGGCATGTTGTGGCTGCGGAAGTTATTGTAATACCTCTCTCCTGTTCCTGCTCCATCCAATCCATGGTAGCAGTACCTTCGTGAGTGTCCCCAATCTTGTAATTCACTCCGGTATAATAAAGGATACGCTCTGTAAGTGTAGTCTTACCGGCATCAATGTGAGCCATAATACCAATATTACGAGTACGCTCCAGTGGATATTCTCTTCCTGCCAAGGTATTTCCTCCTTACTAGAATCTGTAATGTGCGAAAGCTTTGTTTGCTTCTGCCATTCTGTGCATATCTTCTTTTCTCTTAACAGATGCACCAGTTTCATTTGCTGCATCAAGAATTTCGTTAGCTAATCTTTCTTCCATAGTTTTCTCAGATCTTGCACGTGAGAAATTGGTTAACCAACGAAGGCCTAAAGCCTGACGTCTGTTTGGAGCTACTTCGATAGGAACCTGATAGGTAGCACCACCGATTCTTCTGGCTTTAACCTCTAATGAAGGCATAACATTGTTAAGTGCAGTTTCAAAAACCTCGAGAGCTGGTTTTCCTTCCTTAGCTTCGATTCTTGCAAATGCACCGTAAACGATTTTCTGTGCTACGCCCTTCTTACCATCTAACATAATGTTATTGATAAGCTTTGTTACTACTACGCTGTTGTAAAGCGGATCCGCTAAAACAGATCTTTTTGGGGTATGTCCTTTACGTGGCACGTTTCTTCCCTCCTTAACTAAAACTTTTGAAAGTTCACGTGTGACTTCGTCACACTGACAGCCATTCGCGCTTCGCGCTCATGTCTGCTGTCCGTCCGATGTCTTCACCTGCCAGAATGCAAGCATTCTGTCCGGTTCAGCCGCCGTCCGGAACTTTCATCACAAATTAAATCATCGGTACTCACTTTTTGTGTCGGTGCCATCGGACAATTTAGAAATATTAGAATAGAATAATATGTCTTTGTGATTGTCTTTCGGCAACCATCTTCAATTGTAAGTAAATTTTCGTTATCAGCGAACTTAAGAATTATTTTTTCTTAGGTCTCTTTGCGCCGTATTTAGAGCGAGCCTGTCTACGGTCAGCAACACCTGCTGTATCCAGAGTGCCTCTGATAACATGGTATCTTGTTCCTGGTAAGTCCTTAACACGACCGCCACGAACTAATACAACGCTATGCTCCTGAAGGTTGTGACCTTCGCCTGGGATATAGCTTGTTACTTCGATACCGTTGGAAAGACGAACTCTGGCGATTTTTCTAAGAGCTGAGTTAGGCTTCTTAGGTGTAGCCGTCTTAACTGCTGTGCAAACGCCACGCTTCTGTGGTGAAGAAACATCTGTCATCTTCTTGTGAAGAGAATTAAAGTTCTTCTGAAGAGCTGGAGCGTTAGACTTCTTAGCTTCTGTCTGTCTTCCTTTTCTAACTAACTGATTAAATGTTGGCATATTATTCTCCTTTCTTAAAATTTGATTTTTTGCGCAACGACAAATTCGCGTATCGACGCGCCCGATTATTATAGGTAATCGCAGGATAAAAGTCAATAACTTGTTAGAAGAAAATTTGTTGACAATATAAGGTTTTTTCAGAAAGTCTGCGGGGCCCTGAGAATTCTTTTCAGACGATGGATGCGGTTAGAAAATAGACCCGTTCCACACCGGATTTTTTCAGGGTCTGAGCCGCCTCATCCAGCGTGGCGCCTGAAGTATATATATCATCGATGAGCACCACTGTCCGGTATTTTTTTTCCATTGTTGCTGCAAATACATTGAACATATTCTTTGAACGGGAAGCACGGTCCAGTTTTCGCTGAGGCAAAGTAGAAACTTTCCGGATGAGCAATTCTGTGTCCACCGGAAGATCTACGGACTTCTCTTTCAGCCAATAAGCCATTTTTTCAGCAACCCATTCTGCCTGGTTGAAGCCTCTTTGTATCTTCCGCTTTTTATGAAGGGGAACAGGAATCAAGGCTTCTACCTCCCAGTTTTTCAGTTGTTCCGCAAAATATTCTGCCATGGCATGGCCTAGAAAATCAGCATTATCCCTGCGGTTGTTAAACTTCAGGTCATAAATGATTTTTCTGGCAGCATCGTCATGCAGCAGCATTCCCCAGCCACGGTCAAAGCTCCTCTTCCGCTTACGGCAATCTTCGCAGAATTCCTCTTCTTCCTCCTCTATGGATTTCGAGCAGCACATACATCGTGGCTGGTCCGGAAAAGACAACTGCTTTCTACAGGAATTACAGATAAAAGGAGGACGGTCTGCATCCTTGGCCGATTTTTTAAGGATCTGTCCGCACAAAGGGCAGACCCGTGGAAAAAGGAGGCTGACAGCTCCTGCTGCCAGCTTCCTCATTGTTTTATTATCATTTTTCATAAGATTCCAACAGATTCAGTTGATGAAGAAATAGATTTAATGGTTATTATGTTTCTTTCTTAATGTTAATATTACGGCGGCCAAAAGAATAAGAAGGAAAATACCCCCGATCATAATCCAGTAGCTGATAAAATTGTTGTCACCGGTCGGAATTGGATCCGGGTCCGGATCCGGAACTGGATCCGGGTCTGGTTTCACAATCTGTGGTGCATAGCACCCGTAAAAGCCCAGATGGTTCTCACCAAGAATGTCCTCCTGATAAGAAGCATTATCGAAAGCCGCTTCTGTGCCGGTATCTTTCCAGGTTTTTTTATCTTTTGATATCTGGAGCTTTCCATCCTTTGCTTTCAGATAAATCTGTTTTGCTCCTCCTTTCTGCATATTGATCAGATAGTAGGTGTTGGCCTTTTCGTCCTGATTAAAGAATCCGGTAATATATTCGCCTGCGACTTCACAGATCTGGTCCATATTTCCTTTTACAGACATTGCATCCGTTTCCACTTCCTCCCCTGCAGATCCGTAGAAGGTGGCGTATGCATGAATCGAGCCACCCATATCCAGATAATCCGGACCGGTCTCTATATTACTGCTTTGATGAAGGATGCTTCCCACTATATCGGTCTTGGAACCTTCTTCCGAATAGACGATGATCTTGTCGGAAAAACTTTCAACGTCATTGGTGACAAAAGTACAATAAACAATATTGGCTTTTCCCCCATCATTGTGTAATACATGCTGACCAACAACATTATGGCTGACCATACAGTTCAGCATATTTAAGGCAGCATCTTCCGAAACCTCAATGATGTTGCAGGAATTATAATTTTCCGCAATAGTGGTCTCTTTAAAAGTCGTAAATCCTTTCTTCAGCCGGATGGCCGATTGATTCGTTTTCCGCGTATCAGCTCCAAAAATAAGACACCGGTTTACATTCAGCGTGCCTCCGTTATTTTCAAGCATGCTGGATTCCATATCTGGATTCGGCAGACCAATCTTTGTTTCCACTAGCCGAATTCCATCCAGAGTCAGATTTCCTTCTTCAGAAATAATAAACGCCGTTGTACCGACTTTCTCTCCCTTATAAAAAATCTCTGCGCATTCTATGGTTCCGTCTTCTTTTTCTGTTGCACCATGAATCGTATATTCTGCATCAATTACCAGCGGATTTGAAACTTCCAGACGGTCCGACCCGGTAAATTTCCGGATATCGATATTGGTTTCTTTCTTTTCCTTTGCATATTGCAGTGCTTCCCGAAAAGAAATTTCCCCGTCGCACGGATCATTTTCATCATAATTCAGGGTAATCTCGCAAGAAGGGGTTTCTAATACGGGAATTCTTCCGTAATTCACTATTATTTCTGCCGGCTGTCCGTCCAGGGAATAGGTTGCTTTGGCAGTTACCGGCGCACTTTCGAAGAGCGGATTATTTTCGGACCATTTTGAAGCATGAAATACTTTAGACTTTCCTGCTTCCAGTGTTTCTTTCTTGCCTTCATTATCAAAAAGAACGATTTCTTCGCCGTTTACTCTGGCAACCAGCTTCACGGTATATGGCAAGGAGCTTCCATCCGTGCTTGTATTTTTAATTTCAAAACCGATTTTTTCGCCTTCCGTGAGCGATGTTGCGCCCTGGGCAAGAGGAGTCAGTCCTCCCCTGGATTTCAAAGTAGAATCCCTGCTGATTCCTATTTCCATTTTGTGGAAAATTAATTCCGTTTCGTTCGATATTAAGGAGGCCTTGCTGCCTTCGTTCGTTACTTCCAGCATATAGCGGGACTTTGTTCCATCTTTTGTTGCAATACATTGTTCCGGGCATTCCGTTACGTCCCTCAGATATTGATCCGGCGCAGACTGTGCCACATTCCATGAATTCCATCCGTCTTTTTCTGTAAAGTAGGATTCATAAAGCGTAAATGTATTTCCTTCCT
>JAZRYR010000051.1:0-81530 GCA_045600845.1 Lachnospiraceae bacterium
GGGAAGCGATGCGTTCTTCCCATTCAGCGACAATATCGATCGCGCCGCAAAGAGCGGAGTTACCTATGTAGCTCAGCCTGGCGGTTCTGTAAGAGATGGCGACGTTATTGACAGCTGCAACGGTTACAACATGGTTATGGCCTTTACCGGCATGAGATTATTCCACCACTAGAATCAGAAGGGAGAACTTGTATGAAGGTTATGGTAGTTGGCGGCGGCGGCCGTGAACATGCAATCATTAAGAAAGTAAAAGAGAACAAAAATGTCAGCGAAATCTTTGCTCTTCCGGGAAATGGCGGAATCGCAAAGGACGCTATTTGTGTAGATATTGAAGCGAAAGACATTGCGGCAATCGCAAAATTCGCACGGGAGAATAAAATTGATTATGCTATTGTAGCTCCAGATGATCCTCTGGTTTTAGGATGTGTAGATGCTCTAGAGGAAATCGGAGTTCCTTGCTTTGGACCGAAAGCCAACGCTGCAATTATCGAAGGCAGTAAGGTGTTCTCCAAGAATCTGATGAAAAAATATAATATACCGACAGCGGGATATGAAGCTTTTGACAACATGGACGAGGCTCTCAAATACATAGAGACTGCTCCGATTCCGACGGTTGTGAAAGCAGACGGTCTGGCTTTAGGAAAAGGTGTTGTCATTGCAGAAACCAGAGAAGCTGCGAAGGAAGCAGTCATCTCTATGATGCAGGATAAAAAGTTTGGTGCCAGTGGCGACCAGATTGTTATCGAAGAGTTCTTAACGGGACCGGAAGTTTCCGTTCTTTCCTTCACGGATGGAAAAGTGGTAGTTCCTATGGTTTCTTCCATGGACCACAAACGTGCAGGCGATAACGATACGGGACTGAACACCGGTGGTATGGGAACCATCGCGCCAAACCCTTATTACACTGAGAAAATCGCTGCCGAATGCTTGGAAAAGATTTTCATTCCTACCATGAATGCCATGAACGCGGAAGGCAGAACCTTTAAGGGATGTTTATACTTCGGCCTCATGCTGACTCCAAACGGACCAAAAGTTATCGAATATAACTGCCGTTTCGGTGATCCGGAAACACAGGTCGTATTACCGCTCTTAGAATCTGATTTGTTAGAAGTTATGATGGCTACCACCAACGAGACCTTAGCCGATATGGAAGTTAAGTTCTCGGATGGAAGCGCATGCTGCGTAATTATGGCTTCCGAAGGCTATCCGGTTAGCTATGAAAAAGGCTTCGAGATGGATATTCCAGAAGAAGTCTGGGATAAAGTTTATGTTGCCGGTGCGAAATTAAAAGACGGCAAACTTCTTACCAATGGTGGACGAGTTTTAGGCGTTACAGAAATCGCAGGCGACCTGGAAGATGCAATTAAAAAATCATATGAATCCGTTGCAAAGATTCATTTTGATAACCAGTATTTCAGAACAGATATAGGAAGGCGGGCCCTCAATGGTTTACAGAATTTACGTTGAAAAGAAAAATGAATATGCACAGGAAGCTGCTGGTCTGCAGTATGAATGCATGAACCTATTAGGCGTGGAAGGTCTGAAATATGTCCGCGTCCTGAACCGTTACGATGCAGAAAATATGGAAGAAGATATTTTCAACAGGGCGGTGAAAACGGTTTTCTCTGAGCCACAGACGGACCTTACCTTCTCTACTTTGGATGACGTATTAAAGGGATGCTGCAAGGGCTCTTGCGGTTGTGGCGAACCTACCGTATTTGCAGTAGAATATCTTCCTGGTCAGTTTAACCAGCGAGCAGATTCTGCAGCTCAGTGTATTCAGTTCATTTCCAGAGGCGAGCGTGCAGACATTGCTTCCGCAAAAGTTTATGTTCTTTACGGAAATATCAGTAGCGAAGAACTGGCTGCCATTAAGAAACATGTAATCAATCCAGTAGAAGCAAGAGAAGCTTCCTTAGAACTTCCGGAAACCCTTAAAGCCGTTTACGACATTCCGACGGAAGTAGAAGTTTTAACTGGCTTCAATGACTTAGATAAAGAAGGTCTGGAGGAATTCGTAAAAGCCAACGGTTTGGCAATGGATGTTGACGATTTATTATTCTGCCAGAATTACTTCAAGTCCGAAGGCAAAGACCCGACCATTACCGAAATTAAAGTCATCGATACTTATTGGTCCGATCATTGCCGTCATACCACCTTTAACACCATCATTGATGATGTAACTTTTGAAGACGAAGAACTTCAGCAGGCTTTTGAAGGATATTTAGATGTTCGTAAAGAAATGAACCGTGAAAAACCGGTATGTCTTTTCGATATCGGTACTTTAGCTGCCAAATATTTACGCCAGAAGGGCATGCTGGACAAATTGGATGAGTCCGAAGAAATCAACGCATGTACTGTTAAAATTGAAGTAGAAGCAGACGGCGTAAAAGAGCCATGGCTCCTTCTGTTCAAAAATGAAACCCACAACCATCCGACAGAAATCGAACCTTTCGGTGGCGCTGCTACTTGTATCGGCGGCGCAATCCGTGATCCTCTGTCCGGACGTTCTTATGTATACGCAGCTATGAGAGTAACGGGCGCGGCTGACCCAAGAACGCCTATCGCAGAAACCCTGCAGGGAAAACTTCCACAGCGTACCTTAGTTACCAACGCAGCTCATGGCTATTCTTCCTACGGAAACCAGATTGGTCTGACTACCGGCATCGTTGATGAACTTTATCATCCAGGCTATGCTGCGAAGCATATGGAAGTTGGCGCTGTTATCGCTGCAGCTCCTGCAGAAAATGTAAGAAGAGAAAGACCGGAAGAAGGCGATGTGGTTATTCTTTTAGGCGGAAGCACCGGTCGTGATGGTATCGGTGGTGCTACTGGTTCTTCGAAAGCCCATGATGCTCATTCTGTTGAAACTTGTGGAGCAGAAGTTCAGAAAGGTAATGCCCCGGAAGAAAGAAAACTTCAGAGACTGTTTAGAAATAAAGAAGCCAGCCAGATGATCAAGAGATGTAACGACTTTGGTGCTGGCGGCGTTTCCGTAGCTATCGGCGAATTAGCGGATGGTCTGTTAATCAACCTGAATGCAGTTCCAAAGAAATATGAAGGCCTTGATGGTACCGAACTGGCCATTTCCGAATCTCAGGAAAGAATGGCTGTTGTGGTAGAAGGAAAAGACTTAGAGAGATTCCTTCAGTTAGCAGAGGAAGAAAACCTGCAGGCGGTTAAGGTTGCCGATGTTACTGCAGATCCTAGATTGGTCCTTCAGTGGAACGGAAAAGACATTGTAAATATTTCCAGAGCTTTCCTGGATACCAACGGCGCAGAGAAACATATTACGGTTTCTGTTCCAAAGGCGGAGCCGATCGTTTGCTGCGCAGGGGGCAAGATCTGTGGTGGCGAAGACTGCGGTGCTGCAGAAGAAAGGGGCAACTTTGCAGAAAACATGAAGGCTGTTGCCAGCGACATTAACGTTGCTTCCAAGAGAGGCCTTTCTGAAATGTTCGACTCCACCATCGGTGCGGGCAGCGTGCTGATGCCATTTGGTGGAAGATACCAGAGAACTCCGATCCAGGCCATGGTGCATAAGATTTCCATGGAGAAGAAGCACACCGATGATTGCTCTGTAATGAGCTGGGGCTACAATCCAATGCTGACTTCTAAGAGCCCATTCCACGGCGCTTATTTGTCTGTTGTGGAATCTGTATGTAAGTTGGTTGCAGCTGGGGCGAAGTATGAAGACGTTTATCTGTCCTTCCAGGAATACTTCGAGAAATTAGGCCGCGACCCGAAGAGATGGGGCGTTCCATTTGCTGCTGTTTTAGGCGCATTCAAGGCTCAGGTAGAATTAGGCGTTGCTGCCATTGGTGGCAAAGACTCCATGAGCGGAACCTTCGAAGACTTGGACGTTCCTCCAACCTTGATTTCTTTCGCAGTAACAACAGACAAGTGCGAAAACATCGTTTCTCCGGAATTTAAGCAGGCAGGAAACAAAGTCCTTTGGGTTGTTCCGAACATTTCCAGCGATGGAATCCTTCCATGTCCATACTCCTTAAAGAAAATCTTTAAGATTGTTCCGGACATTTTAAGAAATTATGGCGGCGTATCTGCTTACACTCCAACCTATGCTGGCGTAGCAGAGGCTGTATTAAAGATGAGCTTAGGTAATCAGCTCGGATTCAAATTTGCAGAAGGCATCAGCTTAGCAGACGTTTTCGGATGCAGCTACGGCTCCTTCCTGATTGAAGTTCCGGCAGATTTCAATCCAGCACAGGCGCTGGATACCATCCGAAAGGAAGTAGAAGCTGAATTAGGTGAGAGAAGCGTTGGCTACGAAGCGATGACCATTAAGGTTTTAGGTGAAATTACGGAAGACTTCGCTTATGGCTATAAAGGCGAGAAGCTTTGCGGCTGCGAAATCAGCTCTATTTATGAAAACGTTTTAGAGGATATTTATCCATGCAATAATGTAAAGACCAGCGAAGGTGAAATCGCGATTTCGGAATTCGTTGGAACAGCGGATTCGGCGGGTGATTCAGATGACGGCATGACGGCAGGTGTTGCAAAGAGTCCTGCAATTCTGACCGCAAGACCGAAGGTTATGATTACGGCATTCCCTGGAACCAACTGTGAATACGATAGTGCGAAAGCGGTTGCAGACGCAGGCGCGGAACCGGAAATCGTAGTCATCAATAACTTAACGTCCGAAGGCATCGCCCGTAGTATCGAGAAGGTTGCAAACACCATTAAAGAATCCCAGATGATCTTCCTTCCTGGCGGATTCTCCGGTGGTGACGAACCAGACGGCAGTGCGAAATTTATTACTGCGTTCTTCCGCAACGACATGGTAAAAGATGCAGTCGCTGATTTGATGGACAACAGAGGCGGACTGATGTGCGGTATCTGCAACGGCTTCCAGGCTCTGATTAAATTAGGCCTTGTACCGTTTGGAAAGATTATCGACACCGATGAGACTTGCCCAACCCTGACCTTCAACACTATCGCTCGTCACCAGTCCAAGATTGTTCGTACCAAGATCGTTTCTACAAAATCTCCATGGCTGAAGCTGATGAAGGTTGGCGACATTGTAAATGTTCCGATTTCCCACGGTGAAGGCAGATTCATTGCCAGCGATGAACTGATTGCAAAACTGGCAGCCAACGGACAGATTGCTACCCAGTATGTTGACTTGGAAGGAAATCCAACATACGATGTAGCATTCAACCCGAACAACTCCAACTGCGCAATCGAAGGCATCACTTCTCCAGACGGCCGCATTATCGGTAAAATGGGCCATAGTGAGAGAAAGGGAAGCTATCTTTATAAAAATGTTCCGGGCGAATATGAGAACCACATGTTTGAAGCAGCCGTGAAGTTCTTTAAATAGTAGCGGATAATTAAGTAAAAAAGGCAGATGTTTTGACGCATCTGTCTTTTTTGATTTTTCCTGTTTCTGCGGATTTTTTTATGTAATTTAGCAGACGCACTTGAATTTGCCTCTCAAGCAGTGAACTTGACATGTAAAAATGCTCAAGGATTGCGTTTTCGTTCTGAAATTTATATGTAATTGCCTGAAAATGCTTAAGGATTGCGTTTTCGTTCTGAATAATAGGCATAATCGGTCAATACAGAACAGAAACGCAAAGATGGGAGCCATGTCAGAACAGAAACGCAAAAGATGGTCATTTTTAGGGATGTTTTCCAATTTTACAGAACAGAAACGAAAAAGTTGGTCATTTTTCAGAACACTTTTTGTTCATAAAAAAGATATTACATAGATGTATGTAATGTGATAAAGTAATACTGTATGTGTAGGAAATATCTATTAAAAATGAAATAATAATTGTTGTTTTCATGGTAGCACATTAATTTTTTTATTCAATAAAAGGGAAAACGATGGATAAAAAACCAATAAGCAGAGAGAAAAAAGTTGTGGAAGGCACTGGAAAAATCGACCGTCAGGGTGCTGGATTAGGCATTGGACCGGTAGGAAACCGTAATGGAAAAACTGGTCTCGGTGCAAAGGGTGGAGTAAAAACAAAAGGTCCGGCTTCCAAAGGCGAGCCTGGTGCCGGTCCCTAGCTTCGAAAAGAATGAAATACATACAAACGTTGAAAGACCGTTAACGGATACGGAAAAAATAACTGCAGAAATTAATGCCAGAAGACAGGCGGAAGCCAAAAAACAGGCAACTGCTTTTCAGCAGGCGAAAGAGCAGCCTCAGGAAACAGAGACGGCAGAGAAACCGACGGTTTCTACAACAAGTTCTCTGAAGCCGACAAATAGTGGCAAGAAGAAATCTTCTGTACTGAAGATTATTATCGTTGCTGCAGTTATTATTATTGCCATTATTATTTTGGGAAGCTGCATGCTGAAGGGGTGTGCTCGTAAAGTTAGTAATGTGATTTCGGATAATACCGGAACAAACCAGGGAACCAACTACACCAATCTGACTCCATCGCAGACTGGATTTTCCTGGACTAGTTTGTCGAACAATTATTATACCGAAGATAATTGGGAAGATAATACGGGTTCTGTTGTAACGGATATTGCATCGGGCGTACCTGAAAAACAAACCGAAATCTGGGGAAATGGTGAAGATCAAGCAACTGTAATGGTTTACATGTGTGGCTCAGATCTAGAGTCCCAATGTGGATCGGCAACCAGTGACATCAAAGAAATGCTGGCAGCAGATATCGGAGATCAAGTGAATCTTATCGTGTTCACCGGAGGGACGACAAAGTGGCAGAACAATGCAATTTCCAGCGACTACAATCAGATTTATCAGATTAAAGGCGGCGAACTGTTCCGTCTGCAGAAAAATTTCGGCGATAAAGCGATGACAAAGCCGGATACCTTGGCTGAGTTTATCCAGTTCTGTGGAGAGAACTTCCCGGCAAACCGTAATATGCTTATCCTTTGGGATCATGGCGGCGGATCTGTAGAAGGTTATGGATATGACGAGAAATATTCTTATAACGGATCCATGGATTTAGGCAGCATCAAAACCGCCTTAAATAATGGTGGCGTAGCTTTTGATTTTATTGGATTTGATGCATGTCTTATGGCTACGGTAGAAACCGGGCTGACTCTTTCGGATTTTGCGGATTACATGATTGCATCGGAAGAAACCGAGGATGCTTCCGGCTGGTACTATACCGGATGGCTGAATCAGTTAAATAGTGATACAGGAATTGGAACGGTCGAGTTAGGAAAAGTTATTGCGGATGATTTTGTAAGAGTAGCCTCCCAGAACTCTCCGGGTGTTGCATCCACTCTTTCCGTGACGGACTTAGCAGAATTAAGAACAACCGTTCCGGCTAAGTTACAGGCATTCGGAAAGAAGTTATCTGCACAGATTGATAATGAAGAGAATTCCAACGGTTCCTATGCAACCGTTTCCAAAGTAAGAAGCAAATCCCGTGAGTTTGGGGAGTCCTACCAGATTGACCAGGTAGATGCAGTAGACTTTGCAAAGAATCTGGGAACGAATGAAGGCAAGGCCTTGGCACAGGCAATTCTGGGAGCTGTGAAATATAATAAGGTTTCCAGAAACATGACAAATGCTTACGGTCTTTCTGTCTACTTCCCTTATGCAAACTCCCAGTATGCGGCAGCGGTGGAAGGCGTATATAACAACATCGGCATCTGTTCCGAGTATACGGATGCGGTACAGAAGTATGTCAGCTTAGAAATGAGCGGCCAATATTTCTCCGGTGGCGGTTCTCCGTTTAACTCCCTTTTCGGTATTTTTGGAAGTGGAGACTATGGCGCCGACTACTACGGAAACGAATATAGCGGAAGCGACTATAGCAGTCTATTTGATCTGAATTCTCTGCTGGGGGGCAATGGGAATTACGGAAACAGCTATAGCAGCAACTACAGCAGCAACTTCTTCGGCGGATATGATTACGATGATTACGGTACCGATTATTCCACTTCTGATATGTCGGATCTGTTAGGCAGCTTATTGGGAAGCGGCGGATTTTTCAGCGGCAGAACATATGTAAGTAAGATGAACACGGAGAAGGCTTCCCAGTTCCTGGCAAATCATATTTTTGACCAGACGCAGTTAGAGTGGAAGACCAACAAGAAGGGGCAGCAGGTAATCACCATGGACGATGCCCAATGGAGAATGGTGGATCATATTCTGCTGAACATGTATTACGATGATGGAGAAGGCCTGATTGACCTTGGCACAGACAACGTATTTGGCTTTGATGAAGACGGAAATCTGATCGGAGAGAATGATAAGACGTGGCTTACCATTGATGGAAACATTGTAGCTTACTATTATGAGAGCACTTTCGATGGAGCTGAGGGATATGAAATTACGGGATATATTCCGGTAATGTATAATGGTAAGCTGGCAAAGATGGTTTTGGTATTTGATTCGGAGAAACCGGAAGGCTATATTGCAGGACTGCGTTATGATTACTCCAGAGAAGAAGACTATATTGGCGTCGTACCAAAAGTTGTCAGTGGCGTTCGGGAAAAAGCAGGAGCAGATCAAGAAAGCGGACAGTGGGAGAATAGCTTCATTGCAGAAGATGTCAGCGCCTCGATTAAAGCAGGCGATAAGATCGATTTCCTCGGAGATTACTATGATTACGGCGGAAACTATATTGACAGCTATGTCATCGGTTCCTGGACGGCAAACGAAAATCCGGTCATTGCCAATATGAATGTAGGTGACGGAAAGGTTCTTGCAATGTATAGCTTCACGGATATTTACAACCAGACTTACTGGACGGCAGCTATGAAATAAAAACGGAAATTTTCTAAAAAAACAGAAGGCTTCCTTTTGTAAAAAAGCGGACTGTGAAAAAATCACAGTCCGCTTAATTGATTCATGTCAACACTTAGCGTTTTAACAGATTGCGCATAAAACGATAACCGGGGCTACCAGAATTATTTTTCTTCTGCTTCATCAACAATTCGCTCGAATTCTGCTGCAATCTTATCAAATTCCGCATCATCCTCAATGTCGAGGAATTCAAACTCATCATCGTCAAGCTCTCTGTATTCGTAAAGGTAAACGTCATCAGACTCCTCATCAACAGGAGCCAGGGCAACGTATTCTTTTCCGTCTACTTCAAAAATGAATAATGGCTCAACTACAACTTTTTCGTCATCCTCAAACTCCAGTGTTATTGTGATTAATTCATCATTTTCTGACATAATGTTCCTCCGTTTTTGATAAAAAGAATTATTAGAGTCATTCTACCCTAAAGCAACGGATTTGTATATATTTTTGAACAAAAAATATAAAGAATAATTGCTAAAAATCCATTTTATTTTTTCTGGGCGGTCTATGGAATAATGGTAGAAAAAAAGTCTCTTCTATACTATAATTCTAATTAAGCAACAATATGTTGAAATAGTATTTGTTTTTTAGGAGGCGTACAATGGGAGATTATAAAATTATTGCGATAAACCCAGGCTCGACATCTACAAAAATTGCAGTTTTTAAAGGAACTGAAAAAATATTTTCAGAGAATGTAGAGCATTCTGCTAAAGACCTTGCACAGTTCAAGGAAGTATCGGACCAGTTGGAGTTCCGTTTAGGAATGATTCTCGACATGCTGAAAGAGGCAGGTATTGAACTGTCTGATCTGGACGCAGCAGTAGGCCGTGGCGGCGGAGTCATGTCGGTAGAAGGTGGTATCTATGAAGTAAACGACATCATGTACGATCATGCGGTAAGGGGCGCAAACGGTGTTCAGCATCCGGCTCAGTTAGGTCCTCAGATTGCAAGAAAATTTGCAGAAGAATATGGCTGCAAAGCGTTCATGTTGAATCCTCCGGATACGGATGAAGCCATTCCTTATGCAAGAATGACCGGTATCAAGGGCGTTCTTCATAAAACTCATGCCCACGCGCTGAACCAGAAAGAAACCGCTATCGTTCACTCCGACAAAATGGGCGTGAAGTACGAAGACATGAACTATATTGTATGTCATATCGGTGGGGGCACTTCCGTTACGGCTCATAGAAAAGGCAAAATGATCGACAGTAACGATATTGTTGGCGGCGATGGACCAATGACTCCAACCCGTTGCGGCAGCGTTTCTGCAGCAGATTTAATTGATTATATTTTCGATAACAATCTGGACAAAAAAACGGCAAAGAACCTGACCACAAAGACGGGAGGATTTGTAAATCTTTTAGGAACCAGCGATGCGAGAGAAGTTCGCGCCCGTATTGCAGAAGGCGACGAATTTGCAAAATTAGTATATGAATCCATGAAATACCAGATCACAAAACAGATTGGTGCCATGGCAGCAGCTTTAAAGGGTCAGGTAGATGCGATCCTTTTAGGCGGCGGCATGGTTCATGATGAGGGTCTGGTAGAAACCATAAAAGAGTCTTGTGGCTTCATTGCCCCGATTTATGCTTATCCGGGCGAATTTGAAATGGAAGCTATGGCCAACGGCGCAATCCGTGCTTTGGACGGAGTAGAAGAAGTAAAAGAATATACTGGCAAAGTAAACTACGACGAAAAAATGTTCCTTGGAGAGTAATATGTACGATTATCTGATTGTCGGAGCCGGTTTATACGGAGCGATTTTTGCACATGAGGCGGAAAAAGCAGGAAAAAGCTGCCTGATTATGGAAAAGAGAAATCATATTGCAGGCAATATTTATTCCGCATTGGAAGAGGGAATCAATGTCCATAAATATGGTGCCCACATTTTCCATACCAACGACCGAAAGGTCTGGAATTATATTTCCGAATTTGCAGAGTTCAACCGCTATACCAATAGTCCGGTAGCCAATTATCATGGCGAGATCTATAATCTGCCGTTTAACATGAACACCTTCAGCAAAATGTGGGGAGTAAAAACTCCAGAGGAAGCTAAGGCGAAAATCGAAGAGCAGAAGATGATGGCTCTTGCAGAGCTAGCCGGCGTTTCCGTGGACGATGCGTCCGGAAAAAATGGTCCGGAAGCTTATGCAGAAGCGAAAAGAAAAATCGATGCTTTTGAACCAAAGAATCTGGAAGAACAGGCAATTTCATTAATCGGTACCGATATCTATGAGAAGCTGATCAACGGATATACCGGAAAACAATGGGGACGTCCTTGCAAAGAACTTCCATCCTTTATTATCAAGCGTTTACCGGTACGTTTTATTTACGATAATAACTACTTTAACGCTTTATTCCAGGGCATTCCAGTAGGTGGATACACTGCCATGGTAGAGAAGATCATCGGCAATATCCCGGTAAAATTAGGGGTGGATTATCTGGAAGAAATGAAAAAGGCAAAAGTGGACGGTGTAGAAAATCCGGAAACTTTAGGTTTGGCAAAGAAGGTAGTTTATACGGGGCCAATCGATGCGTTCTTTGATTATCAATTAGGAGCTCTTCAGTATCGTAGCGTCCGCTTTGAAAGCGAGACCTTGAACGTAGATAACTATCAGGGCAACGCCGTTGTAAACTATACTGATGCAGAAACTCCTTATACCCGAATCATCGAGCATAAGCATTTTGAGTTTGCCCAGAGATATCATGAAGACGGTACGCCGATGGATGAGGCGGACGACAAGGCAGACCCAAAGACTATTATCTACCGTGAATATTCAGCAGAGTGGAAACCGGGAGATGAGCCATATTATCCGGTAAATGATGGCCATAATACGGTTCTTTATGAAAAATATAAAGAGCTGGCAGCGGCTGTTCCAAATGTTATTTTCGGAGGCCGTTTGGGAGAGTATAAGTATTATGACATGGATGCAGTAATTGCGGCCGTACTGAAGAAAGCGGAAGAAGAAATGAATTAATGAGAGGTAATGATCATGAATGAAGAAAAGAATTTTGAAGAATTAGACACAAATGATTTGCAGAATGTTTCCGGTGGCTTAAAACAAGAAAAGCGCTATCGCCATGTTTGGGAGATATATTGCACAAAGTGCAATACACCTCATAGCACATGGAACCAGAAGCCGGAAAAAGGTGATTTTCCTATTTATTGTCCAAGATGCAGGGGAACCAGGCACTTTAAGGTAAGGGAATATGACAAGGAAATCCGATAGCCATAGACCCGTGCACATGAGATTAATATGCCCAATTATTATACCATAGCCTTTGACTATGACCAGACGGAAAACAAAATCCACGGTTTTGCCGTGGATTTTTCTATATCAAAGATATGGGAACTTCCTTTTTTATTTCTGCAAAGCGACCAGGTCGTCAAAAAATCCCGGATAGGACTTTGTTACGGATTCTGCATTGTCAATCTGAACCGGAGCCAGAGCCGTGCTGGCGGCAATTGCACACATCATAGTGATGCGATGATCTCCAAAAGAATTTACCTTTCCGCCTTTTAAAACGAAATCAATCCGTTTTTGTTTTACGGCGGATTTCTCTTTGGCATTTCCTGCGTCATCCGAAATCAGCCCGGTGACAATGAGGCCGTCTTTAATTTCCCGGATATCGGCACCCAGAGCGCGAAGGGCATCCCGGACGGTCTTTAAACGGTCTGTTTCTTTCAACCGAAGTCTTCCGGCATTTCGGATAATGGTAATCCCTTTTGCTTTGCATGCAACTAAGGCAATGACCGGAACCAGATCCGGAATATCGGATACATCGACACTGATACCGTGAAGATTACCTCCCATAACTGTAATGACGTCTTCGTTCGGAACCGGATTTCCATAGATGTCATTCTTGCGGAACACATCAATTTCTGCTCCAAAGGAACGGAGGATATCCACAATTTGACGGTCCCCCTGCATACTGTCGATGTTCATGTCCGGACACACCATCGGGCCGATCCGTAAGGCGCCAGCTGCAAGCCAGAACGCCGCCTGAGACCAGTCGCGTTCTAAAACCACACTTTCCGGAAGAACATATTGTTGATTTCCGCGGACTTTGTATATGTGGCTAAAATCATTTTTTTCATTGGCATTTCGGTCCGTCGCCTCTTCTTTTACTTCAATGCCACATTGAGAGAGAACCGATAAGGTCATAGCCACATAGCTGACAGACTCTAATGGCCCCTGAACATAAATGGTACTGTTTATGGAAAGAAGAGGGGCTGCCATTAAAAGACCGGAAATAAACTGGGAAGAAACATTGCCTGGAAGGATGAAAGTGCCTCCCGTCAGTCTTCCGGAAATCCGGACATTTCCGTTTTCTGTTTCCTCTCTCCGGACGCCATGAATTTTAAGAGCCTTAAACAAAGGTTCTATCGGTCGATGGATTAAATTTCCTCTTAAAGTGAATTCACAGCATTTGCCAAGAGCGGCGGCAATAGGGAGAAGCAGACGATAAGTTGTCGCACTTTCGTCGCAATCCATGTAGCAGATTTCCCGCCCGATAACCGGGCCACGATTGGAAATGGACTCCAGGCAACGGATTGTTGCGATGATGTCGCGGGATTTATTGTCGCAGATTACTTTGGAACGCTCACCAGCCAAAGCCTGCGCGATCAGCCATCGGTGCGCATAGCTTTTCGACTCCGGAACAGAAATGGTTCCGCTGATTTTTTTGTTTGGTATGGTGACGTTCATTTATCCGGTTCTTTCTATAATGTTCCCAAAAAGGTCTGATTTCAGACATTTTTTCTCTTTTTAATCGGGACATATTGTGCGTGTTTAATAACATTTTTGTATGCCGGGCGGATTATTTTTCCACCGGTTGCGAGTTCTTCCAGACGGTGAGCAGACCATCCGGACATTCTGGAAATGGCAAAAAGCGGAGTAAACAGCTCTTCCGGAAGACCTAACAGACGATATACCAGACCGGAATAAAAATCTACATTTACAGCGATGTCGGAACGCATGGTATTCCGGTTCTCCATAATGAGCTGAGGTGCAAGGCGTTCAATTCTCTGATAGAAGTTGAATTCTTCCGTAGCACCTTTTTCTTCTGCGAGACGTTCCACAAATTTCTTCAGAAGAACGGCACGAGGGTCGGAAATGGTATATACGGCATGTCCCATGCCATAGATCAGTCCCTGTCTGTCGTACGCTTTTCCGCGAAGGATTTTCTTCAGATATTTGGTCAACTCTTCATCATCTTCCAGATTTTTCACATGAGCTTTAATATCGTCCATCATTCCTACGACTTTTAAGTTGGCCCCACCGTGACGAGGTCCCTTCAGGGAAGCCAAGGAGGCACTGACAGCAGAATAAGTATCTGTCAGAGTAGAGGTTACTACACGGTTGGTAAAAGTAGAGTTATTTCCACCGCCGTGGTCTGCATGTAGAACCAGACAAAGATCTAATACGCTGGCTTCAAATTTCGTGAAACTGCTGTCGTCACGGAGCAGATGAAGAATGGTTTCCGCTGTACTCATGGATGGATCCGGCTGATGGATTACCAGACTGCCGCCTTCTTTATAGTGTTTATAGGTGTGATAGCCGTAAACCGCAAGAAGAGGAGTAACCGCAATCAACTGAAGACATTGACGGAGAACATTGTCAATGGATATGTCATCCGGATTATTATCATATGGATAAAGGGTCAGAATGCTTCGTTCCAGCGTGTTCATCATTTCACGGCTCGGGGCTTTCATGACAACGTCTCTTACAAAGTTCGTAGGAAGAGAACGGTAATGTGCCAGAAGCGCATTAAAACTCTTTAATTCTTTTTCTGTAGGAAGTTTGCCAAATAATAAAAGATAAGAGGTTTCTTCAAATCCAAACCGATGCTCTTTCGTAAAAGCATTTACCAGGTCCCTTATTTCATAACCGCGGTAGTACAGTTTTCCTTCACAAGGAACCATTTCATCGTCATCAATGGTGTAGGATTTTACTTCTGCAATTTCTGTAAGGCCGGTCAAAACTCCTTTGCCATTTACATCACGAAGACCACGTTTTACATTGTATTTGAAAAACAACATAGGGTCGATCTGGTCATTTTCTTTACAGATATCGGCTAATTCCTGGATTTCCGGAGTAATATCTGTGAAATGCGGGTCTTTTTTTTGAACTGCCATTAAATTGCCCTCCTTTTTATTGCTTTTTCCACCGGGAAGGATCCGGGGAAAAGACAAAATAGAAACACATTCGTGCTTTAATATATTAAATTATAATATTAAATTATTGGATTTTCTTTGTCAAACATATATAATGGTTTACATGAAAAAAATAAACCCGTTTTTCAAAATCATCAGCATTGTATTGAGTGTTGCAGGCTTTTGTGGAGCTGTAATTACTTTCTGGCTTACTGTTCTTAATTTTAGAAACAGGGAAGCTTTGAAGACCATGTCTATCCTTATTCTGATTTTTGGGCTGGCCTGGGCAATTGCATCGGTAATTGCGGGGATTTCTTCTTTTCGTCAGGCACAAAAAATTATTGCCCTGCAGAGAAATGTGAAACAGAATAATCTGGATCCACGTTACTCGAAAACTGCGAAAAGAGCCTATCGTGCACGGATTAATTTTAATCAATGCCGGATAAGGTCGATTCTCATCGTTTTAATCTGTGTTGTTGAGATGGTTTTTATTTCTATCGTAGGGGTGAAAACCGGCCAGATGATCCTGCTGGCCGTCTGTGGAATTGTGGTGCCTTTTATTTTTCTGGCTACCGCAAAATCCAATTCCTGACTGGGATATTCTTTCCGGAAAACCAGACATTTTCAATTGTTTGAAGCATGTAAATATGCTATATTAACTGTGTATGGATTTATTTGAGTATGCACAACAGAATCGATTGAAAGAAGAGGCTCCTTTGGCTTACCGGATCCGGCCAAGAACGCTGGAAGAATTTGCCGGACAGAAGCATATTTTATCGCCGGGAAGCCAGCTTTACCGTTCCATTCAGGCAGATAAATTATCGTCTGTTATTTTTTATGGGCCTAGTGGAACCGGGAAAACGACGCTGGCAAGAGTGATTGCCAATACGACAAAGGCGGATTTCAAACAGATCAATGCGACCATTTCCGGAAAAAAAGACATGGTTGCCATTGTTGCGGAAGCAAAGGTCACGCTGGGAGCATATGGCAGGAAAACCATTCTTTTTATTGATGAGATCCATCGCTTCAATAAAGCTCAGCAGGACTATCTTCTGCCGTTTGTAGAGGATGGTACGATTATTTTAATCGGAGCTACTACGGAGAATCCGTATTTTGAGGTAAATTCTGCTTTGATCAGCCGTTCCATGATCTTTGAACTGAAACCTCTGGATGTGGATGATATTAAATCCATTATTCATACTGCCCTTATGGATAAGGAACGGGGGATGGGCATGTACCATGCAGAGATTGAGCCGGATGCGCTGGATTTTATCAGTGATTTTGCCGGTGGAGATGCCAGAGTGGCCTTAAACGCCATCGAGCTGGCGGTGCTGACGACTCCACCACAGGAAGGCGTCATCAAAATTACCTCTTCGGTCATCGAACAATGTGTGCAGAGAAAGAATGTAAGATATGACAAAGGTGGAGATAATCATTATGATACCATCTCTGCTTTTATAAAAAGTATGCGGGGGAGCGACCCGGATGCGGCCATTTATTATCTGGCAAAAATGCTTTATGCAGGAGAAGATGTGAACTTTATTGCCAGAAGAATTATGATCTGTGCGGCAGAGGATGTGGGCTGCGCGGATCCGAGAGCGCTTCAGGTGGCAGTAGCGGCCCAGCAGGCCGTTCATGTGATCGGAATGCCGGAAGCACGGATTATTTTAGCGGAAGCCGTACTTTATGTTGCCGGTGCGCCGAAGAGCAATTCTGCAGTGATGGCCATTGATGAAGCTATGGACCTGGTGAGAACCATGGATATTAAAGGAGTTCCGGCCCACCTTCAGGATGCCCATTACGGTGGTGCCAAGGAGTTAGGCCATGGGCTGGATTACAAGTATGCCCATGATTTTCCGGAGCATTATGTGAAACAACAGTATTTGCCGGATGAACTGGTAGGACATGAGTTCTACAAACCGGGAAATTTAGGATATGAGAAAACTATGAAGGAACGCCTTCAGCGGTTAAGGAACCGGGAGTAAAAGTGAACGATATTCTGGAAAAGGCCTTGATGTTAGGCCAGAATAAGAAAATAGCGGAAGAGGAATATCTTGTTGCAACAGGGGAAAAAGAACCTGCTTCTTTTTCCGTTACTCCGGATATGATTGCCTTGTCGAATCTTACGGAAGACTTCCATGTGAAGATGACTCTGAAGATAGAAAATCCCGGCTATCTGGAAATGGAAACCATTGTGCCGGATTCTTTCTTGAAAATCGAAAAGAGAATTATCACCAGTAATGATTTTGAAGACGGGGTATTGGATATTTCTGTTTTGATCATGGAAAGTAAACTGCATGCCGGAAAAAATTATTCCAGCATTACTTTCCGGACTTCTAACCAGGAAATACAGGTTCCGATCATGGTAAATATTAAAGTAAAAAGCATTCTGGACGGGAAAAATCCGAAAAAGAAATGGTCGGAACTTTTAAGACTGTATCTGGATTATCGGATCGGGAATATAGAACCTTATGACTGGATGGAAAAATCCAACGAAATCATCGGGAATGTTGACGGTAATGAAATCGATGATATGTATCTGATGCTTTACCGTGCCCATATATTTATTGAATTAGAGCAATATACCAATGCTGCAAATATTCTGGAATTTATGGCTGAGCAGATTTCCAAACTGAAGGAAATCAATTATGAACTGCTTTGTTACTTCTATTATGTGGAATGCCTGTATGAAAAAGATGAGCTTCAGGTATTAAAAGCGGTCCGCAGAATTCGTGCGGCATACGAAAAGAATCCAAGTTGGAGAATTCTCTGGATTTTGATGAAAATGGATTCTTCTTATATCCATGAGCCGGGATTGAAACTGGATGCCCTCTATGATTGTTTTTACGATGGCTGCTGCAGTCCGGTGATGTACCTGGAAGCTTTAGAAATCTTCCGTAAAACACCGAAATTCCTGTACGATGCTTCGGACTTTGAACTTCAGGTCCTGCTTTTCGGCGCAAAAATTGGATATATCACAGGAACCTTAAGTTCCCAATTTGCGGACCTGATATTAGAGCAGAGCAATGTAAAACTGACAAAGATCAACTCGAGAATTGCCATTAAGGTCTTACGGATGATGTATGACCGTTTCCCAACTAGGAGTCTGTTAAAAGCGCTCTGTACGCTCCTGATCCTGAACGATAACCGGGAAAACGAAAACCAGAAATATTATGGAGAGGCTATCCGGGAATATATTGATAATATACCGGGCCTGTTTAATTATTATATCTATGCCATTGACCAGACGAAATATGACACCGTTCCGACCAGGGTCATGGAGTATTTTTCTGAGAATGTAGCAAAACTTGAATCCTATCAGTCGTATTTCTATGCGAATCTGATTGCCAACAAGAGAAAGCATCCGGAATACTACAGAGCCTATGTGCCGGCGATGATCGAGTATGCTGAAGAACAGATTTTAAAGGGAACCATAGACGATCATCTGGCGGTTATTTACAAGGATATTCTGGAAAATAACCTGTTGACCACGAACCTGCAGAGAGGACTTTTCGAGATTCTTTCTACCAAACGGATTGAATGTCATTCCGGCTGCATGACGAATGTCATGGTTCTGCATAGCGAACTGAGTATATATCAGGACATTGTTTTAAACGACGGACAGGCTCTGGTGAAAATATATTCGGGCGATGCCATTATTTTATTCAAAGACGGTGCAGGCAATATTTACCATAATGTGGATTATGAAAGAAAAGACTTACTGAATAGTCAGGAATATATTGATAAATGCATTCAGGGCGTTCCTCTGAATGATTATATGCTGTTGAAGGATACGCTGCCTCTGACCAGAGCTTATAAAGATCCGGTAGAAATCCTCCATTATCTGACTCATAACATGAATGCTTCCAGCTTCCGGGTTTCTTATGTACAGAAGATACTGAACGACACGGTCGTTTATTTCTCCAGGAATTCCAAGGAGCAGGAGGTATATGATGAACTGATTGAGTTCTTCAAATTTGACCTGGATCCGGAAATCCGAGGAAAACTGATCGGTATCATGATCGAACTTGGCCGGAATGAGGAAGCTTTTGAAGAAATCAAAAAGGGCGGATTTGAGCACGTAGAGGATCTGAGCATAGCAAAACTGGCACATGAAATGACGAAAAATCCGGAAACCGAAGAAGACCCGCTGCTCCTTAACATGTGCGAGCAGAGTTTTATCAAAACGACTTTTGATTCGTGCATTTTCGAGTATCTGCTGAAATATTATAATGGCCGGATTGAGGTCATGCTGGATCTTTACCGTGCAGGAAATGCTTATGGAATCGTCGATGATACTCTTCCGGAAAGAGTACTGAAACGGACCATTGAAACTGGTGAAAATTCGGAACTGGTTTCCCAGTTATTTGCAAGATATTATGAATCCGGACCGAACGAACAGCTGAAAATAGATTATCTGGATTTCCGGGCCTATGATTATTTCTTCCATAACGAAGAACGAAATGCGGATTTCTTTAAATTTATTGGGGATGAGATGGTCAGCGGAGCAAAATTCAAGCCGGTGACGGAGCTGGCATATTTGAAATATGAGGCGGACAAAGACATCACCAGCAATATGAAATTGCAGATCATTGAAAGAAAACTGAAGTATTATGCCGGAAGGTCCGTTCTTATGAATGAATTCAAGGGATACGGACGATATTTTGAATTACCGACGGTATTGGCAAATTCAGTTATTATTACGAGTATCGGACATAATTCTACAGTAACATACCGTATAGCTCCGGGAGAAGAGGAACGGACGGAAAATATGAACGAAGTAATGGATGGATTCTTTGCAAAATATATTACTTTGTTCTATGGAGAAGCTGTTACATACCGGGTGGATGAAGGCGAAGAAGTAACGGTTTCCTATGATGACCTGAATATTGTAGAAGATGAATCCCGGTATTCGGTTATTAATTCTCTGATCAAGATGCAGCAGGAAAAAGATCTGGAGAATTTAGGAGCTGCGGTGAAAGAATATTACATAAAAAGTCAGCTGATAGACAGGTTATTTTAATGAGTAAACAAGGACTGATCATTGGTATCGATTATACAAGTGAATATTGTCAGGCTTGCTACTATTCCCGACGTCATGAATGTCCGGAATCCATTGTTTCCGGCACAGAGGAAATGCGTTACCGGATTCCGACGGCGTTAAGCTTTGATTCTGATAACAGAAAATGGCTGATCGGACAAGCGGCCATTGATTATGCGAAAGAAAAGGAAGAGTATCTGTTCCAGGACCTGCTTGCAAATGTAGCAGAGAAGGAAAAATGTATTATCAATAATCAGGAATACACCTACATTCAGCTTCTGGCAATTTATTTTGGAAAGCTGATTGAGCTGATTCAGCTTACTACCTCGGTGATGGCAGTAGAAAATATTACCATAAACCTGAGGAGAATTGATCATGAAGTAAAGCAGACGATTCTGGATGCATTCGCTCTTTTGAAACTTCCGGCCAGCAAAATTAAACTCCAGTCCTGCGCAGAAAGTTTTGCTTATTATGTATTAAACGAAGAGAAGGAACTGTGGGAAAAGGGCGCTCAGTTGTTTGATTTTTCTGCCGATGGCTTTTTTGAGAAGCAGCTGTCCGTGCAGAAGGGGGCGGAAAACGAAGAGTATGTTTACATCTATGAAGATGAGCATAACGATGGATTTTTTATCAGTGACAACGAAGCCTCCCGGGAACAGATGGACGAAAAACTGGATTCTTTGTTCTTGGAAGTGATTGATGAAAATCCGGTTTCCAGCGTATTCTTTATTGGGGAAGGTTTTGAAGAAATCTGGTTTGAAAAAACGTTGAAAGATATTTCCGAGAATACCAGAGCATTTAAGGGGAATAACCTTTATGCAAAAGGCGCTTGTCTGGCGGGATTGCGAAGAAGCAAAAAAGGGTTAAAGGATCTTTCGATTGTATGTGACGGAAGAACGAAAGTAACGATTGCAATAGAAGCCCGCTATAAAGGAAGCATGTCCATCATCAATCTGAGTAAGGCATCGGTGGACTGGTTTGATGCCGGAGTGGTTTCGGACTTTATTATTGATAATATAAAGGTGATCCGTTTTTATATTACATCGATGGTCAGTAAGGAACGGACTTTTGTGGATTTTGACATCAGTGAATTTCCTCAAAGACCGAATAAGACAACACGAATTGAAATTGAAATCCGTTATCTGAACGATTGTGAGTGTGAAATATCTATTAAAGATAAAGGATTTGGAGAATTTTTCCCGGCCAGCGATCTTAAAATCGCAAAGAGGCTGAATATGGAAGGATACGTATAAAATGGCTTTGCAAATCTGCGGAAAGCAGTCCCAAATTCCATATTACATCAATGAGATTGAAACGAATGTTTATTCCCTGGAAGAAATAAACTATTTTCTTTTCAATCATATTAACTTTGTCTATCGGGAGTTCTTTTCTGAGAAACTCTTTGATTTTATTGATAATGCCCTGGGACAGAGAGAAATGGCGGCCCAGCTCCGTCAGATGGCAGCGGAGGATGCTTCGGCCCAGGACTTTGTGAAATATATCCTTTCCGAAAGTTATTACTATTCCGGACATGAACTGAGTTCTATCGCCGGAGCAGTATTAAATATAGATAATCTGTCAGAAGCAGAACGACGCAAAATAGAGGCGGACACTTATTACAAGAATGGAAAATCGGAATCGGCCCTGAGGCTGTATTTTGAAATCCTGAATAACATGGATACGGAGGAAATGCCGGAAACCTTTTATGCAAAGATTGCCTATTCCATTGGTGTGATTTATGCGAAATCGTTTATGAGTAAAAATGCAAATATGTATTTTACAAAGGCTTATGAGCTTTATCCGGACCCGACCTATGCGAAAGCCTGTGTCTATATGTCCCTGGTCAATAATGACGAAGAAGAGCTTTTGAATACGATCATCAAATTTAATTTCTCCAACGAAACTTTAGAGACCATCCGGGAACGAGTGGGCGCCCTGCGCCGGGAGATTGAGAATAGCGACGAAACGAAAGAGTTCGTCCAGAAATTGGAAAACGAAGATACGAACACAAAAATAATAGATGAATGGAAAGAAGAATACTATGAAAGAACTCGCTAAAACCTATAATCCAAAAGAGATTGAACAGCCTATTTATGACAACTGGCTTGAGAAAAAATATTTTCATGCGGAGCCGGATGACAGTAAAAAACCTTTTACCATCATCATGCCTCCTCCGAATATTACCGGTCAGCTTCATATGGGACATGCCCTGAACAATACGCTTCAGGATATTATTATCCGTCAGAAAAGAATGCAGGGCTACAATGCTTTATGGCAGCCTGGCTGTGATCATGCAAGTATTGCAACCGAAGTAAAGATCATCGAGCAGCTTCGAAAAGAAGGCATCCACAAAGAAGATTTGGGCCGTGAAGGTTTCCTGAAACGTGCGTGGGAATGGAAAGAAGAATACGGCGGACGCATTGTTACCCAGCTGAAGAAAATGGGCAGCAGTGCCGATTGGGACAGAGAACGCTTTACCATGGACAAGGGCGTTTCAGATGCTGTTCTGGAAGTTTTTGTTAAGATGTACGAAAAAGGCTGGATTTACAAAGGAACAAAAATCATTAACTGGTGTCCGAAATGCCAGACCTCGGTAAGTGATGCTGAAGTAGAACATAAAGATACGGCTGGAAAATTCTGGCACATTAATTATCCGATTAAAGGCGAAGACCGCTTTATTGAAATCGCAACCACCCGTCCGGAAACCATGCTGGGCGATACGGCGGTTGTAGTTCATCCGGAGGATCCTAGATATCAGAGTTATATCGGAAAGACCTGTATTCTTCCACTCGTAGGAAGAGAACTGCCGATTATTGCGGACTCTTATATTGACCTGGAAGTTGGAACCGGTGCGATGAAAGTTACTCCGGCTCATGACCCGAACGACTTCGAATTAGGTAAAAAATACGGTCTGGAAGAAATCTGTGTATTCACCGATGATGGCCATATTAACGAAAAAGGCGGAAAATACTGTGGCCTGACGACCGAACAGGCCAGAGTAAAAATAGTCGCAGATTTGGAAGAATCCGGACTGTTAGTAAAGACCCTCGATCATGAACATGCGGTAGGTTATCATGATCGTTGCAGCACCATCATTGAGCCTATGATCAAGGAACAGTGGTTCGTTAAGATGGACGAACTCATTAAACCGGCTATCAAGGCTGTTGATGAGGGCGAAGTAAAACTGATTCCGGGAAGAATGAGTAAGCTGTATCATAACTGGACGGATAATATCCGTGACTGGTGTATTTCCAGACAGCTGTGGTGGGGCCACAGAATCCCGGCTTATTACTGCGAAGAGTGCGGAGAAATGGTTGTTTCCAAAGAGCAGCCAGAGAAATGTCCGAAGTGCGGATGCACGCATTTCCATCAGGACGAGGACTGCTTAGATACTTGGTTCTCCTCTGCCTTATGGCCGTTCTCAACTTTAGGCTGGCCGGAAAAAACGAAAGATTTAGAGTACTTCTATCCAACGGACCTTCTGATTACCGGTTACGATATCATCTTCTTCTGGGTAATTCGTATGATCTTCTCCGGATATGAGCAGATGGGCAAAGAGCCTTTCAAAGCTGTTTTATTCACCGGTCTGGTAAGAGATGACCAAGGTCGTAAAATGAGTAAATCTTTAGGAAACGGTATTGATCCTCTGGAAGTTATTGACCAGTACGGAGCGGATGCTCTTAGATTTACCTTAGCTACCGGTAACTCTCCGGGAAATGACATGCGTTTCTATTATGAGAGAGTAGAGGCAAACCGGAACTTTGCAAACAAGATCTGGAATGCTTCCCGTTTTATCATGATGAACATGCCGGAAACCGGTGTTAAGAAAGTATCGGCAGATAAATTGACCGACGCAGATAAATGGATTCTTTCCAAAGCAAATAAGCTGACAAAACTGGTTACCGAAAACTTAGATAAATACGAAATCGGTATGGCCGCAGATAAGCTTTATGAATTTATCTGGGAGGAATTCTGCGATTGGTATATTGAAATGGTTAAGCCTCGTCTGTACGGCGAGGATGACAGCAAGGAAGCTGCTCGGTACACCTTACAGAAGGTTCTGATTATTGCCCTGAAACTGTTACATCCATACATGCCTTTCGTAACGGAAGAAATTTATACTACTCTTCAGCCTTATGTAGCAGAAGAAAATACGGAAGAGTCCATTATGATCTCTGCTTGGCCGGAATACAGCGAAGAGTTCAACTTCGAAGAGTCCGAAAATGAAATCGAAATGATCAAAGAAGCAGTGCGTGGCATCCGTAACGGCCGTGCGGAAATGAACGTTCCATTAAGCAAGAAGGCTGCTGTTCATGTGGTAAGTAAATCGGAATCTGTTCGGGCTGCTTTCGAAAAAGGTAAGGTATTCTTTGCAACCTTAGCAAAAGCTTCCGAAGTATTCGTACAGGAAGACTTAACCGGCATTAAAGACGATGCCATGAGCGTTTCCTTAGCGGAAGCTACTTGCTATGTTCCACTGGAAGACCTGATCGATAAAGATAAAGAAATCGAACGTTTATTAGGTGAACAGAAACGTTTAGAGGGAGAACTGAAGAGAGTAAACGGAATGCTTTCCAATCCGAACTTCATTAACAAAGCTCCGGAAACTAAGATTAACGAAGAAAAAGAAAAGAAAGAAAAATACACCAAGATGATGGAGCAGGTAACTGCCCAGCTTGAAAAAATGAAAGCTTAATTAAAATTCGTAAGGAAGAATGTTTCCATTGTCGGAAACGAAACGAATGGAATCAAGAACTGTAACTGAGGCACAGGCATTTGTAGCCTCAGTTATTTTTTTGATAAAAGATTCTTTTACAGAATCCTCTACAGACACTTTAAAGCAGACATTGTCTGCGTAAACCGTGTCTTCTAAGGCAATATCCATCTGGCTGATGATATATTGGATTTTTCCGGAAAGGGAATAATCAGAAGTAATGGAAAGCCGGGTGCCGTCGCATACCTTTAAGGCTTTTCCTTCTTTTCCTTCGTACAGTTCTTTCACTGCCGCCTGAGCGACGCCACCATAGGCTCTTACCAGGCCGCCGGTTCCTAAAAGGACGCCGCCGAAATAACGGGTGACAACGATGACGCAGTTTCTTAAGTTAGAGGCTAACAGTACTTCTAAGATTGGTTTTCCGGCAGTACCGGAAGGCTCCTTATCATCGGAAAACCGTTGGATTTCGTTATTTTCGCCTACCACAAAAGCGAAACAGTTGTGACGGGCGTCCCAATACTGCTTCCGTTTTTGCTCGATATAAGCTAAGGCCTCTTGCTCCGAATGCACTTCGCAGATGGCAGCGATAAAGCGGGATTTTTTTTTCGTTAATTCTGCCTGAGCTTCCCCCAGGACAACGATTTTTTCTATAGCCATATTCCTCCGTAATTTCACATTAGAAACACTTTTTTCTAATAAAATATTACCATCTTTCGACAAGAATTTGTAATAAAAAATTAAGAAGCGATTTTTTGACATTCCTTGCGTCGTGATGTATAATTTTTTATCTATGGGCTTTGGGATAAGCCTGATTGGCGAATCATTATTTTTAGAAAATACACCGAACTATAACAAACGTTTTTGTTATTGGAAAAAGAGGATTGAATATATGAAACTGAATTCGGATGAAGTAAAAGAGAAACAGAATAATCTTTCTTCAAAGAAGAAAAAGAAAAAAGCCAGTCTGGCTGTACGGATTATCCGTTGGATTCTTTTAACGATCCTTTGTATTATCTGTATCGTTGGTTGTTTAGGCTTTGGTATGGTGGTTGGTATTGCAAAATCCACTCCTTCCCTGGATGATATTACGGTTGCGCCTACCATGTATCCAACAACGATTCTGGATGCTGCAGGAAATGAGATTATCCAGCTTTCTGCCGCCAGCGCGAAGAGAGCGGAGGCTTCTTTAGATGAAATCCCGGAGGTCTTGAAATGGGCCTTTATCGATCTGGAAGATGAACGTTTCTATGAGCATAATGGTATCGACGTAAAGGGTATTGCCCGTTCTGCATACCAGACGCTTTTTGAAGGAAGCACGCAGGGTGGTTCGACCATTACCCAGCAGCTGATTAAAAATAATGCTTTTGAAACCGGTGGCTTTGAACGTAGTACCGGCTCCCTTCTTCGTCGTAAGATCCAGGAGCAGATTCTGGCTCTTGGTCTGGAAAAAGAAATGACCAAGGACGAAATTCTGATCAACTACCTAAACACCATCAATCTTGGTGGTGGTAACTACGGTGTTAAGATTGCTGCACAGTATTACTTTAATAAAGACATCTCACAGTTGTCGGTCGCTGAGTGCGCGGTAATTGCTGCGATTACCCAGAACCCTAGTGCGAATAATCCGGCAAGACATCCGGAAAATAACCGGAAGAGAATGGAAACATGCCTGCTGAACATGCGGGATAATGGACATATCACTCAGGCGGAATATGATGAGGCTATGGCAGAGGATGTATATAACGGAGTATCGGAAAATGCGATTTCTCATGGAAATTCCTTGTACTCCTACTTTGTTGACTCTCTGGTTGACGCCCTGATTGAAGACCTTCAGAAGAAGGCAGGATATTCTTATGCACAGGCTTACAATCTGGTTTATACCGGAGGCCTTACGGTTTATGCTACTCAGGATCCTGTAATTCAGGAAATTGTAGATAGAGAAGTAAACAATGATTACAACTATCCGTATGAAAGTACTTATGGCATCAGCTGGGATATGACCATAAAGAGAGCAGACGGAACGAATGAGTTCTTTAACCAGAAATCCATTACCAGATACATGGAAGATGTAGTGGAAAACTACAATTTCTATGATGGTTCGCTGGAAGAATGGACCTATAAGAATGATTATGACACGAAGGAAGAAGCCGATGAGGTTATTGCCGAATTCAAGGCATATGTTGCAAAGCCAGGGGATGAAATTACCTATGAAAATGTTTTCTATACCCTTCAGCCTCAGGTTTCCTTTACGGTAATGGATTATACCAATGGTCAGGTAAAAGCGATCTGCGGAGGACGTGGTGAGAAGACCCAGAACCTTACGTTGAACAGGGCGGTAGATACTGCAAGACAGCCAGGTTCCTGCTTTAAGGTACTGGCAGCTTATGCACCAGCCATGGATGCTGCAGGATACACCTTAGGAACGGCTATTGACGATGCTCCATTCTACTATGGCGGTGGACGTGCCGTACGTAACTGGTGGGGAGATTCCTACCGAGGTCTGAACACAGTTCGTGATGGTATCCGCGATTCCATGAACGTTCTTGCGGTTAAGACCATTTATGATATTGGTACCGATTTAAGTATGCAGTACCTGTTGAACTTTGGATTTACCACACTGGATCCGGTAAATGATGCTGGTCTTGCTACGGCATTAGGTGGCATTACAAAAGGTATTACAAATCTGGAAATTAACGCAGCTTATGGCGCAATTGCCAATAAGGGCGTATATGTAGAGCCGATTCTCTATACAAAGATTGTTGCAATGGACGGAACGGTTATTTTAGATAACCAGCCGGAAACCCGTACGGTTATTAAAGAAAGTACAGCAAGCCTTCTTACCAGCGCCATGATCGACGTAGTAACCTCTGGTACTGGTACTCCGGGACAGCTCTGGTCAACGCCTGTTGCAGGAAAGACCGGAACAACATCCGATGATAAAGACCTTTGGTTCTGCGCATATATTCCAAATGGCCTGGTTGCTTCTGTATGGACCGGTTATGATGATAATTTATCTATCTGGTGGGGCGGTGGCTATCACGAATCATTATGGGCAACCATTATGGAACAGGTTGTAGAAGCGAAAGGGCTGGAAGGCGGCTGGTTCGAAATGACCGGTGGCATTTATCAGACGGCAATCTGTAGGAAATCCGGAAAGCTTCCGAATGACTGCTGCGGAGATGACCCAGGTGGCGGATGTGTAATTTCTGAATACTTCGCTGAAGGTACCGGACCTTCCGGTTCCTGTGATGTGCATACAAGGGTTCGTGTATGCGAGACCTCCAAAAAACTTCCTACGGAGTATTGTCCAAAGATTGTGGATCTGGTATGCCGAGTAAGACCTATGGATGTAACCGGCAGTGAAGCTCAGGGAGCAACTGCAGACAGCGAATATGCTCCTCCAAAAGATAAATGTACGGTCCACACTGCCGAGTGGGAGTCGAAGAGCATAGAAGAGTCGAAGAGGAAGGAAGAAGAGTCAAAAACGGAAACCGAGAGCGAGTCTGAGTCAGAGACAGAAACCTCAGAAGAAGATACGGAAGAAAAATAATATAAATATCAGGAGGATGGAAATGGCATTATTTAAAGGTGCTGGCGTGGCAATGGTCACACCGATGAAAGAAAACGAAGACATCAATTTTGAAAAGATTGAGGAATTAGTTGAATATCATATTGCCAACGGAACCGATGCCCTTATCGTATGCGGTACCACTGGCGAGCCTTCTACTCAGACCGTAGAAGAACATATGGAAGCTGTCGGCTGTGCGATTCAGGCTGCGAAAAAGAGAATTCCGGTTATTGCCGGCTGTGGTTCCAACAATACCAGAACCGCCGAATATACCAGCAGAAAATGCCAGGAAATGGGTGCAGATGGTCTGTTAATGGTTACTCCTTATTACAATAAAGCGACCCAGAAAGGTCTGATTGAGCATTTTACAAGACTTGCAAAAGGCGTAGACCTTCCGATTATTTTATATAACGTTCCAGGAAGAACTGGCGTAAATATGCTTCCGGAGACAGCGGTTACTTTAGGAAAAACCTGTGAGAACATTGTTGCGATTAAAGAAGCCAGCGGAAACATTTCTCAGATTGCAAAACTTGCTTCTTTACTTCAGGAGGATCCTTGCCTGGATATTTATTCTGGAAATGATGATCAGATTGCTCCGATTATGGCGTTAGGCGGAATCGGTGTTATTTCGGTATTGAGCAATGTTGCTCCTCAGAAAACCCATGACATTGCCGCTGCCTTCCTGAATGGCAATATGGCAGAGGGCGCAAAACTTCAGTTAGAAGCGATTGAACTGATTGAAGCTTTATTCTGCGAGGTAAACCCTATTCCAGTTAAAACTGCTATGAATATGATGGGCTTTGAAGTTGGACCTTTAAGAAGCCCTCTTTGTTTAATGGATCCTAAGAATGAAGAAAGACTCCGTAAAGCACTGGTTAATTACGGAATCAAACTGGTGAAATAATTATGGTAAAAGTACTGATTCATGGATGTAATGGAAGAATGGGCAATATGGTTTCCTCTTTGGCCGCGGATTATCCGGAAATCGATATCGTTGCCGGTGTAGACAGACCAGATACAGAAAAAGGTGGAAAATCCTATCCGGTATATGAAAGTTTGAATGACGTGAAAGAGAACGCCGATGTAATTATCGACATCTCTACCGCTCCGGCAGTAGATGGCCTTTTAGCCTACATGAAAGAGACGAAAACCGCTGCTGTTATCTGTACCACTGGGTTAAGTGCAGAACAGGAAGGCTCAATCAAAGAACTTTCCAAAGAAGTTCCGGTTCTTCGTTCCGGAAATATGTCTATGGGAATCAATACCTTACGGAAAGTATTAAATGACATCAGCCTGTCTTTGACAAAGGCCGGCTTTGATGTAGAAATTGTTGAAAAACATCATCATACGAAATTAGATGCTCCAAGCGGAACCGCCATTATGTTGGCAGATGCGGTAAAAGAGGGTACGAAAGAAGAGTATGATTATGTTTACGGAAGAAGCGACCGAAGAAGCGTACGTCCGAAAAATGAAATTGGTATCAGCTCCGTAAGAGGTGGAACCATCGTTGGGGAACATGAAGTCATTTTTGCCGGAACGGATGAAATTATTGAAATCAAACACATAGCCCTTTCCAGAGCAGTCTTTGCCAATGGTGCATTAAACGCAGCCTTGTTCTTAGGTGGAAAAGAGCCTGGACTTTATTCTATGGCGGACGTTATCGGCTGATTAATTATTAATATTTGTCTTATAGAGATTGTAGCGAGAGCCTTCGTAGATCAATTCAAATTGTTTTGGAATTGAGTCTTCATTGGCTTTTACTGTTGGTACACCAATGGCAACATAATCGATGTCTAAGAACTTCACATCTTTTAAGAAATGTTCTGCATCAAATGTTTTTTCCGAATACAGGGATTTGTAAAGACGAACTGTCCGGGCGTATTCAAAGTACGTCTGATATGCCGGATAATTGTTGGACAGATAAACATAATAAATCTGAGGGATATCCTTGTACTGGCGCAGTTCCAGGGACAAAGTTTTAGGAAGCAGGACGATGGTATCTATAATTTTTTCTTTTTGTTCCTCTTCCGATGCCTCCGGATTCGAACGTAGAATGTCTTCTTCTATGGCATCGGCAATGCCAATGGTCGTATTGGATATTTTATATTCATTGGCAACTCTGGCCAATACATCTTCGTCTTTAAAAATAGATGTTCCGGAAAGAAGGAATACTGTACAGATAAAAAGCAAGAGTAATAATTGCACCGGTTTCTTTTTTGGAAGATCGATGAATGCGGAAAAACCTGCGGAGATAACGATTACCGGTTGGAAAAGCCAGAAAATTCTCCAATATACACCAACGCCGGTAACAAATCGTTCCACAAAAGGCATCAGGAGCGGATTTGCAAAAAATACAATCAGAAAGGCGGAGGAAATCAGAAAGAAAAATCTCAATGGATTTTTTTGCTGACCGCGGAATCGGATTGCCAGAATAACAATTGCAAGGATGAAAAGTAATGGAACAAAATTCCATCCGTAGAATCGGGTGATAATCTCATAAAAGGATTTAGCAAATACGCCGGTGCCCTCGCTTAAGGAGGACAGAGAGCCAGCCTGAATTAAAAGAGCCAGCTTCCAAAAAACAAACGGTGCAATCCCGGCCGCAGGGATAAAAAGCTTAAAGAATTCTTTCCATTTCCGGATAATGATCAGGAATGCAATGGCATAAGATGCATATAGAACCGGTGCCAAATAAGTTCCTACTGTTGTCGTAGCCTGACTCGCTAAAAGAATGGTGAACAGAAAGAGGATATTTCTGAGATTGACTTTTTGGGCTTTTACGAGACGAATGAAAATATACAGTAATAACGGAAGCAGAATATTTACAAATACTGCCTTCCCCTGCCATATCCGCAAGGTCAGGAAAGCTCCCTGACCGTAAGTCGATGGTCCGCAGACGAGATTTAACAGAACGGCAAAAAGCATGAAATACGGAGTCTTTCTGCGACTGAATTCCCGTCCGACCAGATATAAAGAAACATAGTGAAGTGGCACGAAAAGAGCCGGAAGAACACTATGGCAGAGGGCCGCACTGCCAATCTGGAATAATTTCGCCAGAGTTGCGATAAAAACTTCCCAGCTTACGAGTTGATAAGTCGCCGGAAATACACTGCCTGGCATGCCACTGGAAGGAACAACATCCAGAAGATGGTTCCTGGACAATATGGTGACGCTTTCTGCAATATAAAAATTATCATCTACATTATAGGCTGTATACAGGATAATCTGGTAAATCTGCCAGAAAATAAGAAAGAACACAAAAGCCCAGACGATAAAGCTCCACCAGGATTTCTGTGCGGTGTTTTTTATGCTTTGGGACAGGTTTTGAAGATCCGTTTTTAACGGTATTCTTTTTTTAAGAAAAGACAATAAAGTGTAGGCAATAAAGATGCCGAAAATATCGCAGAGGAATAATGAATAGAGGGTGGAAAAAGGCCAGTCATTGTTATACATAAAGGGCAGACTGGTAATGTGGAACAAGCAAAGAAGAGTACAAAATCCGGTAAGAATTTTGACTGCAGATCCTTTCTCAACTTTAAAGAGAAGACAAAGAAGATCGCCGGTAATATAGCTGATGCAGACCATAACCACCGGGACAACCCATACTAAGCTGCTCCAGAATAAATTATCCACTACTTAGACCTCAATTGCGCATAATAAATCAAAATAATTATATCGCATCTCAAATGTTCCTTCAATTATTATTATAAATAAAGATAAAAGTCGGTAAAAAGTGCCGAAAAAGTAGTATTTTCGTCCTTTTTATGGTATCCTAATCCCAAATGCGCAGGCGGGCATTTTGTTTCTGACGCAAAAATTAAAAAGTCTGATTTTCAGGATAGAACGACTGCAAAAACGTGTTAGGAGGAAAAAATGGACGAACAGATCAACAACCGTTTAAATGAAGTGTTTCAGGAAGTTTTTGATGATGAAGATTTATTTATCGATGATGATACCAATGCAGATTCTATTGATGACTGGGACAGCATGGAGCACATCAATCTGGTTGTCGCAGTAGAAGAAGAGTTCGGAATGAAATTCTCCATGGATGAAATCGCTGAGATGCAGAATGTCGGAGATATGGTCGAAATCATTAAAGAGCGGGCAACCAATTTAAATCAATAAGATTTAACAAAAGAGATACAAATTATCTGTAAAGTAAAACGAAAGGCAGACCATGGTTTTTTCCGGAAACATATTTTTATTTATTTTTCTGCCTCTGACCTTACTGGTGTATTTCAATCCTTTTACAAAGAAATGTAAGGACGGAGGACGAAAATTTAAAAATATTGTCTTGCTTGTTGCAAGCCTTGTTTTCTACGCATGGGGAGAGCCGAAGTTTGTATTTCTTATGATGGCTTCCATCGTTTTAAACTGGCTGATCGGACTCGGACTGGGAAAATACGAAAGATTATCGGTAAGACGATGGCTCTTGGTAGCAGGGCTGCTTCTGGATATCGGACTTTTGTTTGTTTTTAAATATCTGGGGTTTGCTGCGGGGATTTTCAAAGCAACGATTTCCATCGCCCTGCCTTTGGGAATATCCTTTTATACCTTCCAGATTCTGTCCTATGTGCTGGATGTTTATTTCAATAAAGACCGGGTGCAGAAGAACCTTCTCCTTTTGGGATTATACATTTCCATGTTCCCGCAGCTGGTTGCAGGACCGATCGTACGGTACAAGGAAGTTTCGGAAGAACTTTTAAACCGGCAGGAGACCAGTGAAGACATCACCTACGGCGTAAGGAGATTCGTATACGGCCTGGGAAAGAAAGTACTTTTTGCCAACTTTTTTGCGATTATTGCAGATTATGCTTTTTTCAGTCCGGGAGCGGATTCGGTGGCGACAGCCTGGCTGGGAATCATCTGCTACAGTTTGCAGATTTACTATGTCTTTTCCGGATATTCTGATATGGCTATTGGCTTGGGAAGAATTTTTGGATTCCATTTTCCGGAGAATTTTGATTACCCATACGTGTCCATGTCCTTTACAGAGTATTGGCGCAGATGGCATATGACCTTGGGCCGGTGGATGAAAGATTATTTGTTCTATCCGCTGCAGAAAAGCAAAGGATTTATCAAAATGGGAAAATGGTCGAAGAAGACCTTCGGCAAAAAGAAAGGAAAATATCTTCCGACAATTTTATCCCTTTTGGCTCTTTGGCTGGCCATGGGATTCTGGCATGGCGCAAATTGGAATTTTGTTGTCTGGGGCTTAGTCTTCTTCGTGCTGATGACTTTTGAAAATCTTTCCGGGTTTGGAAAAAAAGCCTTGAAAGCGGCAATGGAAAAAGGTTTCACATGGATGAAAGTGGTTTATCACATTTATGTAATCTTCTTTCTCCTTCTGGCTTGGGTACTGTTCCGGGCAGAAAATCTGAATGTGGCCTGGGATTACATCGGAAATATGTTCGGTAAAACCTCTAAGGCTTTTGTAGATGCAGACTTCTGGATTTATTTAAGCAATGGGAAGTTCCTTTTGCCGGCGGGAATTCTGTTATCCACTCCTTTGGCAAGATGGATCAGTAACAAAGTGACCAAAGAGAAAGTGAAAGATGTGGCCAGAGCGGTAATTCTTTTGGTAATTTTCGGCTTGTCCGTATTGGCAGTAATATCGGAAAGCTACAATCCGTTTATATATTTTAATTTTTAGGAATGGGCAAAGAAGGCAAAGTGGAAAAAATAATAACGAGAATCATTTTGGGAATCATGGTGTTATTCCTGGTTCTGATTCTTGCAGTCTTTATTGCCATCAGGTCCGGTGCTACGGAATTGTTCAAGATGGACCATTCCATCGAG
This sequence comes from Lachnospiraceae bacterium, assembly GCA_045600845.1. Lineage (GTDB taxonomy): Bacteria > Bacillota > Clostridia > Lachnospirales > Lachnospiraceae > RGIG5612. The sequence goes on from JAZRYR010000051.1 coordinate 34,041, forward strand.
ACGAAGGTTTATGACATCAAAGCAGAGGATGGGATCCTTTCCAGGATTTATAAGAGCTATTCCAACGGAATCTATGCAGCGAAGAATTATACGGAGGCTTATTCCAACGACCTGCTGCTGGGACGGACGGCTTTGGTGGAAAACGAAGTCCGGTATAAAAACCTGATTGGCTGGAGTCTTTTTGCACCGACGGAATACAACAGCCTTCTGTATCTGGAAAACGGTTATCTGGCAGGAGCCAATAAGAAAGAAAGCCCGGAAACCATAGGCAATATTGCTACGAAAATTAAAGGGTTAAAGGATGTTTCCGTCGAGGCCGGAGCAGAATTCTTTTACATGCAGATGCCGGGAAATATTAATAAGTTTGGGGATGAAGGAATTAACCGGGTCAAGGATTTTGCGAACGATAATGCAGACGATCTTATAGCGAATTTAAAAGATTACGGAATCCAATGCCTGGATCTCCGGGATAATATCGAAGCAACCTTTGACGATTATCATAGCTTGTTCTTCCGGACCGATCATCACTGGAGACAGCCCGTTGCTTTATGGGCAACCAACGAACTGTGTTCCTACACGGAAGAAAAGTATGGCCTGGATTATGACGAGACCTTGTACGAGCCGGACCGGTATGAAACCGAACTTCTGGAAAAGCATTACCTGGGTTCTTTGGGACGGAAAGCAACTTTGGCAGCGACGGAGCCGGATGATTTCGAGATCCTTCATCCGAAATTTGCCACAGAGCTTCATTTCACGCAGGATCGGGAGGAAATCGACCGGACGGGGCCATGGGAAGTTTTATATGATTATGACGAAATCAATTTTGATGGAATCTACTGGAGAGAATGTTTTTTAGGACTGCTGTCCTACTACGGAACGGGACGATGCACCATTGAAAATAAAAATGCAAAGCGTCCGGAAAGAATTCTCCTGGTTGCCGATTCCTTGTGTATTCCGGTAACCGCCTTCCTGTCCTTGAATTTCGAGAAAGTGGAATTGCTGGACGGTCGGTATTTTGAAGGAAGCATTAAGGACTATATCCGGGAAAGCAGGCCGGATTTGGTCATTAGTTCTTACACGACTACGGTAATAGAAGAGAATTATCCGATTTTTGATTTTAAATAAACGATGGAAAAATGATGGAAGAAAAGAAAAACTACGACAAAATAATCATCGGCGCCGGAATTTATGGACTTTATGCAGCCTGGATCTGTGGCATGAGAGGCGAACGGGTACTGGTTTTAGAGAAGGAACATGACTGTTTCTTAAGAGCGACGTATGTGAATCAGGCCAGAGTTCATTTGGGATATCACTATCCGAGATCCCTCTCCACAGCGAAATCTACTGCCCGTTATTTTGACCAGTTCGTTTCCCAGTATCCGGAGTGCATTAACAGCGAGTTTTATCAGATCTATGCTACCAGTTCCAAGTTTTCCTGGACCAATGCAGCCCAGTTTGAAAAATTTTCAAAAGCTGCAGATATTCCATGTGGCAAGGTGGCAGCAGACGAATATTTCCGGGAAGGAATGTGCGATGGGGCATTTGTTACCGGGGAAGTGACCTTTGATGCAAGAGTTCTGTCCCGTTGTCTCATGGCGGAAATTATGATCTATCCGAACATTGAAATCCATTATAACAGCCCGGTAATATCCATTGAGACCGAAGGCGATGATTATAAAATCGGCACAGAAAAAGAATGGTATTATGCTCCTTTTGTATTGAACGCAACTTATGCCTGTGTCAATGAAATTACGAAAATGGCAGGCTTTGAGCCTTTTAAAATAAAATATGAGCTTTGCGAAGTAATTCTTTGTAAAGTCAATGCAGAATTAAGGGATATCGGTATTACGGTTATGGACGGGCCGTTCTTCTCCATTATGCCGTTTGGAAAAACGGGTCTGCATTCTCTGACCAGCGTAGCCTTTACGCCTCATGAAACCTGCTACGAAGAACTGGCAAAATTCCCTTGCCAGGAAAAAACAGATGGGAAATGCCGGCCGGGCTTCTTATGCAACTGTAATGAATGCGAAGCTCATCCGGGAAGCGCTTGGGATTATATGTCAAAGCTGGCGAAGAAATATATGCTGGATAAATTTAAGTTTGAATATGTGAAATCATTATATTCCATCAAACCAATCCTGACGGCATCGGATGTAGACGATTCCAGACCGACGTGTATTAAAGTGCATCGTCAGGGACCGACTTTCGTCAGCGTATTATCCGGAAAAATCACAACGGTTTATGATCTGGAGGAAATCTTATGAATTTAGGCAAAGAACAAAATTTTGTATCAGTAGTAATCTATGTCCGTAATAATGGAGCGGTGATTGGGGATTTTTTAGATTACGTTTATTCTGGGTTGGACCGACTGTTTAATCAGTTTGAAATTGTTTGTGTAAATGACGCTTCCACGGATGATTCGGAAGCTGTAATTAAAGAACATGCGAAGGAATATCGTTGTGCCGTAACCATTGTAAATATGGGTTATGTTCAGGGCGTGGAATTAGCCATGAGTGCCGGTTGCGATATGGCTATTGGCGATTTTGTATTTGAGTTTGATTCAGCAAATCAGACCTGGCCGGAGAATATGATGGAACAGCTGTACCGGAAAATGCAGGAAGGATTTGATATTGTCAGCGCCTGCCCAAAAGGAAAATCGAAATTTACTTCGAAACTGTTCTATTCGGTGTTTAATAAGTTTTCAAATATTAAGGAGCAGATTCGGACCGAGGCCTTTCGTCTGACTTCCCGGAGAGCCCTTAACCGGGCAACTTCCATGAATCAGGCTCTGATGTATCGGAAAGCGGTCAATGCAAATCTGGCTTTGGCGCAGACTTGTATTGAATTTGAACCGACAAGAGAGAATTCCATCGATAAACAGTCTGCGAAAGAAAGAAGGTCACTGGCGGTAGATTCCTTGATTCTTTTCACGGATATTGGTTACAAGATTGCCTTTGTGATGTCCATCGTCATGCTGGCATTTGCAGCAATTGTAGGAATTTATACCGTAATTATTTATGCCACCGGCCATCCGGTAGAAGGCTGGACGCCGATCATGATTTTCCTGGCCATCGGATTTTTCGTTCTGTTTGCTATTTTGACTTTTGTAATTAAATACCTGTCTCTGATTCTGAATCTCAACTTCCGTCGTCAGAGATATGTTGTGGAAAGCACGGAGAGATTATAAATATATGAAATCATTAGTAGGATATACAGGCTTTGTGGGCGGCAATATCTGTGCCGCAGGCAGTTTTGAAGGTCTGTATAACAGCAAGAATATTGAGGAAGCTTTTGGGACGAATCCGGAACTTCTGATTTATGCGGGAATAACGGCAGAAAAATTCATTGCCAATAAATTTCCGGAACAAGATCTGGAAATCATCCGGAATGCGGAGGAGAATATCCAAAAAATCAATCCGAAACAGCTGGTGCTGATTTCCACCATTGATGTTTATGAAGATTCTTTTCATGCGGATGAAGAAATGCCGGCTTTGGGCCAAGGTGTTTATGGGCAACACCGAAGCTTGTTAGAGCAGTGGGTAAAAGAAAACCAGAAAGATTATTTAATCGTCCGCCTGCCGGCACTTTTTGGAAAAGGAATTAAAAAGAATTTTATATATGACTACATAAAATATATTCCGGCCCTTCTGAATGAAGAGAAATTCGGTCAGCTTTCGGCGGAACATCCGGAATTAAAAAACTATTACAACTTAAATGAAAAAGGCTTTTATGCCTGCAGGGATTTAATCGATGAAGAACAAGAAGAGGTGAAAGGCCTTTTCAGAAAACTGGGATTTTCTGCCCTGAATTTCACGGATTCCCGAGCGGTATACCAGTTTTACAATCTGGAAAATTTATATTCCGATATTCAGAAGGCCTTGGAGAAATCCATAAAAGTATTGAATATTACAACAGAACCTTTACGTAGCAGCGATGTGTATCAATATCTGACGGGAGAAGAATTTGTAAATGAAATCACAGACCAGCCCGTAGTATATGATGCCCGCACCCGTTACTTCAAAGAAATGGGTGGTTTCGCTGCCGCAGATGGGAACGGCGGTTATTTATATAGAAAAAAAGATATATTAGAGGAAATCAAGGAGTTTACAATCAAGGAGAACTGAGTATGAAGTATGCTATTTCGAACATTGCATGGAGTCCGGAAGAAGATGAAAGAATGTACAGCTATCTGAGTGAACGGAGAATGGGACTGGAGATTGCTCCAACCAGAATTTTCCCGTGGGCTCAATCGCAGACTCTGGGACGAATGACCGGCCCGTATGACAAAATCCGTGAAGCAGCGGCCTGGGCAAAGAATATGTATAATTATTACGGAATAAAGGCCGTTTCCATGCAGTCGATTCTGAACGGCATTAAAGCAAATATTTTTGGTTCAGAAAAAGAAAACCGGGCCTTAATCCAGTACCTGAAAAAAGCCATCGATTTTGCAGCAGCGATAAAATGTCCAAATCTGGTTTTCGGATGCCCGCTAAACCGAAATATCCCGAATGGGTATAGTCTGCAGAAGGCTGGTACGGTTGCAATTGATTTCTTCAGCGAAATTGTCATGTATGCTGCTCAAAGAGGCGTATGTATTGCCATAGAAGCAAATCCTGCCATGTACAGCACGAATTTTATTAACTACACTTCTCAGGCGTTTGACCTGGTAAATTGTATCAGTAAAGAAGTAGGAAAAAATGCATCAAAGGCGATTAAAGTGAATTTTGATCTGGGAACCATACTTACCAATGGGGAAAGCATTTACGAGCTGCTGACGGAAAAAAATGTATCTCTGATCAGCCATGTCCATTACAGCGAAACGAATCTGAAAATGCTGAGAAAGAGAGAAGAACATAAAGAGGTTCTGCGTCTATTGGAGGAAGGCGGTTATGAGAACTACATTTCCATTGAAATGCGCATGCCGGAACGCAGCAAAGACGTATTAACCGTAATCGAATATTTAAGAAGCTTATAAGAAGGAAGAGTATGAATATTAATATTTTGTTTCCGGTTTATAACGAAGAAAAAAGACTGGAAAGAGGAATCCGCAGAACCTATGAATTTATAAATAAATATCTGATTTCGGATGAAAAAAGCGGAAAAACGCTGGAGTATCAGCTGACCATTGTAGACAATGGATCTACTGATAAAACCGAAGTAATTGCAAAAAAGCTGGAAGAGGAAATTGCTCCGGTAAAATATTTAAGGATTACCGAGAAAGGTGTTGGAGCAGCTTTCCGTGCCGGGGTTGCAGACAATGAAAGAGATATCGTGGGCTACATGGACGTAGATATTTCTACGGACCTGAGGCATTTAATGTCGGTAATCGGGATTTTTGAAGAAAACCCAGAGGTGATGGTGGTCAATGGTTCCAAGCAGGCCAAGGGCGCCAGAACTATCGGGAGAAAATGGTACCGCAATCTTACTTCCAAAGGACTGACCATGGTGATGAAAGCCCGTTTGGGCATGAAGCAGGCAGATGCCATATGTGGTTTTAAGTTTTTCCGGAAAGACTTTGTAGAAGAATTGATAGAACAAGCCGATAAGACCGAGAACGGCTGGTTCTTTATCATAGAATTACTGATCCGGGCAGAACGAAGCGGGAAAGTGGTCATGGAACTTCCGGTAAGATATACGGAAGAAGGAGGCGGTCATGTAAATGTAGTCGCCCAGACCATGGATTATTTGAAAAATATTGAAAAGCTCAGAAAAACCTTAGAAAAATAAACAGGTGAAATTATGGGATTTAGAATTACATCCATGCTGACATTGGAATATGCCAGAAAGAATTACGGAGTGGATATGACGGAGTGTTTGTCTTTAGGAAGGCAGTTCCGGGCTTTTTCTCTTGCTGAATTCCGGAAATATCTGCCGGCATTCTGTGAAAAGATTCCTGAGGACAAGTTGAAAGAAGACTTTGAAACGCCTTATGCAGAGAACATCTTTGAAGACATGTACGGCGCGAAAATCAAGAGCCTGGACGGCTTTGCCCATGAGAATCCGGACATCGTTCATGACTTGAATCTTCCGGTTCCGGAGGAGTATAAGGACTCGTTTACCTGCATTATCGATGGCGGCACCATGGAACATGTATTTCATGTTCCACAATTGTTAAAGAACTGTTTTGATATGCTGAAGGTGGGAGGATACTATATTTCCATGGTCCCGACCAATAACTTTAACGGTCATGGCTTATACCAGTTTTCACCGGATTTTTTCTATAGCACGGTTTCCAAAAACAACGGCATGGAAATAAAAGATGTTTTCATCGTTAAGTTTTCTGCAAAGAATAAAGTATGGAAAATCAAAAATTCACCGGAAGAATTTGCCGGCAGAGTACAGTTTGATGTAAATACTCAGACCGAAATTTACGTGATTGCAAAAAAAATCGGACCGACACCGAAAAAAATCACTGCCCAGCAGACGGATTATGAGAACGGCTGGTACGAGGAAGGCAAGAGCGTTACCAATACAGCAAAAAGGGATGCCTTGATTGAAAGGGCTCCGAGAAAACTGGTTTATTGTTTCCGTCAGTTTCTTTATGAACCTTTGGTAAGAAGAAAAAACAGAACGATAATCAAGCTGTAGAAAATAGAGGAAAAGTTATGAAAATTCTAGTTACAGGGGCAAAAGGATTTGTCGGAAAAAACCTTTGCCGGGAACTGAAAAACCAAAATCAGGAAGTATTGGAAATCGATGTGACCAATACGGAAGAGGAACTGACCCGGTTCTGTTCTCAGGCGGAGTTCATTTTTCATCTGGCAGGAATCAACCGGCCAGAGACAGAAGAGGAATTTACCAAGGGGAATACGGACTTTACCGCCCATCTTTGCGAGGTGTTAAAGCAGCAGAAGAGTAAGGCAAAGATTGCTTTTTCTTCCTCCATCCAGGCGGTTCTTGGAAACGCTTACGGCAATAGTAAAACCGGTGGAGAGCAGGCCCTTTTTGATTATGAAAAAGAAACGGGAAATAAAGTATACGTTTTCCGTTTCCCGAATATTTTCGGCAAATGGTGCAGACCAAATTATAACAGTATGGTAGCTACCTTCTGTAACAATATTGCGAACGGTCTGGAAATTACCATTCATGATGAAAATGCCATGGTTCCGTTGCTTTATATTGACGACCTGGTAGCTTGCTTGATTGGCATGCTGGATGGAAAAGAGCCGGAAATATTAAGCGCAGAGAATCTGAAAGCATGGGCTCCAAAAGCGGACCCTGACCTTATCGAAGCGTCCTTAAAGGAACATACTTACTATACCGCAGAGCCTGTTTATAAAGAAAGTGTAGGCGATGTTGCCAGATTACTATATTCCTTCAAAGACTCCCGGGAGAACCGGATGGTTCCGGATATGACCGAAGAATCCTTCGAAAAAAAGCTTTACAGTACCTATTTAAGCTATCTTCCGGAAAACGAATTTGGCTATGAAGTGAAAATGAATGTAGATGCCAGAGGGTCTTTTACGGAGCTCTTGAAAAGTCCGGAGCGGGGCCAGGTTTCCGTTAATATTGCGAAGCCAGGCATTACCAAAGGCAATCATTGGCATCACAGCAAAAATGAGAAATTTATTGTAGTCAGCGGCAAGGCAATGATCCGTTTCCGGAATTTGGATTCCGATGAAATCATAGAAGTAGAGGCGGACGGCGAACATATGAAAGTAGTCGATATTCCCCCTGGATATACACATAACATTTCCAACATTGGAGATTGCGATTTAGTAACGGTCATGTGGGCAAACGAACCGTTTGACCCGGAAAACCCAGACACATATTATCTTGAAGTTTGATGAGGAGAGTTGAAGATGGGTATTTTTACAGGAAAAACTTTAATGATTACTGGTGGAACAGGAAGTTTTGGTAATGCCGTATTGGAACGTTTTTTACAGACGGATATTGGGGAAATCCGGATTTTCTCCCGAGATGAGAAAAAGCAGGATGACATGCGCCGCCTTTACAAAAATGACAAAATTAAATTTTATATTGGAGATGTCCGCGAAAAACAGAGCATTGTAAATGCAATTTCCGGCGTGGATTACATCTTCCATGCAGCCGCACTGAAACAGGTGCCAAGCTGCGAATTCTTCCCGATGGAAGCGGTAAAAACCAACGTCATCGGAACCAATAATGTTCTGGAGGCAGCGGTAGAAGCCGGTGTTAAGAAAATCGTGTGTCTTTCTACGGATAAGGCTGCTTATCCGATTAATGCCATGGGAACCTCCAAAGCTATGATGGAAAAAGTGATTATAGCAAAAGCAAGAACTCTTCCGGCAGATAAGACCGTGATCTGTGCGACTCGTTATGGAAACGTTATGTGCAGCAGAGGCAGCGTGATTCCACTGTTCATCGACCAGATTAAACAGGGACAGCCGATTACCATTACAAACCCGAACATGACCCGTTTCCTCATGAGTTTAGAAGAAGCGGTGGATTTGGTACTGTATGCTTTTGAGCATGCAAAATCAGGAGATTTGTTTATTAAGAAATCCCCTGCCAGCACCATTGGTGATCTGGCAACTGCCGTATGTGAGCTGTTTAACCCGGAAACCGAAGTGAAATATATCGGGATCCGCCATGGAGAGAAAATGTATGAAACCTTAATGACTGCAGAAGAATTTATTAAGGCGGAAGACATGGGGGATTATTTCCGTGTTCCGGTAGATGCAAGAGATTTGAATTACGATAAATATTTCGAAACCGGAGATATGAACATTCATCTGGACCAGAGCTACACTTCTGATAACACGGAGCGTCTGGATGTAGAAGGTATCAAAGAAAAACTTCTCGCATTGAAATACGTAAAGGATGAATTATAGAAAAAATTGTTCCGCAAAGGAACCGACATGAGGTGCCCTATGAGAAAGTTAAAATTAATGACCATTGTAGGTACGAGACCGGAAATCATCCGTTTGGCGGAGATCATTAAGGCCTGCGATAAATATTTTGACCATAGTCTGGTTCATACCGGACAGAATTATGATTATAAATTGAACCAGATTTTCTTTGAAGATCTGGAGCTGCGGGAACCGGATTATTATCTGGAAGTTGCAGGAGGTACTGGCACCTTAGGCGATACTATGGGAGCCATTATTGCGAAAAGCTATAACCTGATGGCAGAAGTAAAACCGGATGCGGTTCTGGTATTAGGAGATACCAATTCTGCTTTAAGTGCGATTTCTGCAAAGCGTCTGAAAATTCCGATTTTCCATATGGAAGCCGGAAACCGTTGCTGGGATTGGAATGTTTCTGAAATGATCAACCGCAAGATTGTGGATCATATCGCTGACATTAATATGCCTTATACCGAAAATTCCAGACGCTATCTGCTGGAAGAAGGTGTTGATGGAAAGACTGTTTTCGTAACCGGTTCTCCTATGAGAGAACTTCTGGAAAAATATAAAGACCGCATCGATGCAAGCAAGGCTTTAGAAGAACTCGATGTGGAACCTGGAAAATATATTCTGGTTTCTGCCCACAGAGAAGAGAATATCGATCTGGAAGAAAACTTCTATTCCCTGATGAATGCTTTAAACGATGTAGCAAAACAGTATCAGATGCCGGTTATTTATTCGACTCATCCAAGAAGCCGGAAGTTTATCGAGAAGAGAAACTTTAAATTCCATCCGTTGGTTCGGACCATGGAACCGTTCGGATTCTTTGACTACAACAAGCTTCAGAAAAATGCTTTCTGCGTACTTTCGGATTCCGGAACTTTATCGGAAGAAAGCGCGATGTGCCGCTTTCCTGGCGTCTTGATCCGTACCTCAACGGAACGGCCGGAAGCTTTAGACCTGGGCAGTGTGGTTTTAGGAGGAATCGACACGGAAAACATAGAGCAAGCTATCGAACTGGCAGTCAGCATTAGCAAAGATGGAGACAACTTTGAACTCAATGCAGATTACTCCCAGTTAAATGTATCCCTGAAGGTTGTAAAAACCATTCAAAGCTACACGGACATTGTAAACAGAACTGTTTGGCTTAAAAAATGAAAATATTAGTGGTATGCCAGCATTACTGGCCGGAAAATTTCAGAATCAACGATCTGGTGGATGGCTTTATCGAAAGAGGACATGAAGTAGATGTCCTTTGTGGTCAGCCCAATTATCCTGCCGGTCAGTTTTTTGAGGGCTACGATTCTCATTCGGTAAAAGAAGAACAGCATGGGAAAGTACGGGTATACCGCACCTTTGAAATAAAAAGAGGAAATAACAGTAACATCCGGATTTTCCTGAATTACATTACCTTCCCGATTGCAAGCCTGTTTCGGGTCGGAAAACTGAAAAAGAAAGCCTATGATCGGGTGTTTATTTATCAGCTTTCCCCGGTAATGATGGGTATTGCAGGACAGAAACTGGCCAAGAAAAAGCATATTCCGTGCATTATGTATGTGTTGGATATCTGGCCACAGAATCTGTATTCCGTTATCAATTTTAAAAATAGATTCATCCGGAAGATGCTTTATAAAGAGGCTATGTGGAATTACCGTCAGCCGGACCAGCTCATTACCGTGTCCAATAAGATGAAGCAGTACTTCATGGAAAAACTGAACCGTACGGAAGATCAGGTAACGTTCATTCCACAGTGTCCGGAAAAACTGTACGAGCAGAGAATGGAAGACGAAGAACTGAACCGTCGTTTTGGCAGTAGTTTTAATATCGTTTATACGGGCAATATTTCCCCCGCTCAGGACATCGATACGATTGTATCGGCTGCAGAGAAATGCGCCGATGCTGGCATGAAAGATGTGAAGTTCCTGATTGTAGGCGATGGTATGAGCCGGAACTATTTCGAGGAGCAGGTTGCAAAGAACAGCCTGACGGAATCTTTCTGCTTTGAAGGGTTTCATCCAATGGAAGATATTCCGAAGTATACGGCCATTGCAGACGCTCTGTTAGGTACTTTAAAATCGGAAGGGTTGGAGGATTTTTCCATTCCGGCGAAAGTGATGAGCTATTTGGCAGCAGGAAGACCTCTTCTTCTGGCTATGGAAGGAGAACCGGAAGCTATCGTAAAAGAGGCGGATTGTGGTTACGCTTCCAAACCGGGCGATGCAGAAGGCTTGTTTGAAAACATCTGCAAGCTGTATCACATGACAAAAATGGACAGAGACCTTCTCGGGGAACATGCTTTCCGCTATCAGCAGGAGCATTTTGAACGTGACAAAAATATAGATAAAATGCTGGAGGTTATCTGCAGGTGAAAAAACTGGTAATCATTCCTGCTTATAATGAAGAAAATACGATCCTTGGCGTAGTAAAAGATATTACAGACCATGCGCCGGATTACGATTATGTAGTCATCAATGATGGCTCTAGTGATGGTACTAAAAAAGTATGCGAAGAAAATGGAATCCATTTTCTGGACCTGGCCAGCAACTTAGGCATCGGAGGAGCGGTGCAGACCGGATATAAGTATGCATGGTTGGAAGGCTATGATGTAGCGGTGCAGATTGATGGAGACGGCCAACATAAAGCCGAACATCTTAAAGACCTGGAAGAAGCCTTGAATATTAACGGAGAAAATCCGGAAAAGGCAGATATGGTAATCGGCTCCCGCTTTATTGATAAAAAAGGTTTTCAATCTACGGGCCTGAGAAGATTCGGAATTCGATATATGACCTGGCTGATCCGGCTTCTGACGAAACAGACCATAACGGACCCTTCTTCCGGTATGAGAATGGTAAACCAGAAAATTATTAAAATCTTTGCAGAACATTATTCCTGGGAATTCCCGGAGCCGGAGACCAACGCCTATGTTTTGAAGCGGGGGGTAAAGGTAAAGGAAATACCGGTGGAAATGAGGGAACGTCAGGGAGGAACCTCTTCTTTGGCACGGCCTTTAAAAGCACTCTTTTACATGATTAAGGTCAGCGAAGGAATTCTGATGGAAACGATGGGAGGAAGAAAAGAATGACCCTTAAAATACAGATTGTAATTATAGCGATAGCTCTTCTGGCAATTGTCATGACTTTTGTATTCATCAAAAAAGGGAAACTGGGTCTGAAGATCATTATGCCTTGGCTTATTGTTTTTCTTCTGGTTCTTATTTTCGCCCTGATACCGAAATTTATGAATTGGGCAGCTGGGGTCATCGGAATTTATGACCCGGTAAACATGGTCTTCTTCCTGGCGATTATTTTCCTGTCCTTTGTTATTTACGGGCTGACCATGTCCCTTTATGCAACGAAAAAACAGACGAGAGATATTATCCAGAAAATGGCTTATCTGGAAGAAAAGATAAAACAGAAATCCGATGTGGAATAACGAAACAAAAAAAGGAGTATTCTTTAATTTCATATTGTCCCTTATTATGACTGCGGTATTCTTTACGATCGTCGGAATTTTCTACCGTTTTACTTACGGTGTAATTGACGACCCGTTCATCGAAACCATGCTCAGCGGAGCATATACCGGTGTCACGGATGCCAATGTGGTTTATATTAAATATCCGTTGGCTTTCCTGTTGACTGTTTTATATTCCATAAACGGGGCTGTGAACTGGCATTTCTATTTTCTGGTAGGATGCTTTGTCCTTTGCGTATTGCTGGTCAACTTCCGGATCTGTTCAAATGTCCGGAAAGTACTCAACAAGATCCTTTTCATGATTTTGTTTCAGTTAATGTTCCTGCTGTGTCTGGCAAAGCTGTTTACTACCGCCCATTATTCGATGTGTGCAGCTGTTTTGACAGGAACGGCCATCTTTTATTTCCTGACCATAAAATATGAATCTACAAAGTGGAATCTGGCTCTGAATTATATTGTCAGTCTTTTGCTTTTATATCTGGGATATTGCCTGAGAGCAAGAACCATGTTCATGCTGATGCCGATTGCTTTTGTGGCTTTCCTTTATAAATTTTTTAAAGAGAAACCCGCTTTCCAAAAGAAAAATCTCATCCGATGGCTTCTTTTCCCAATTATTCTTTTTCTGGGAGTCGGTGCCATTGAACTGGTCCATAATTCCGCATATCAGAGTGACAGATGGAAAGCCTTTCTGAAATTTAATGATGCAAGAACCACGCTTTATGATTTCTATGGAATGCCGGATTATGAAGGAAACGAAGCATTTTATGATTCCATAGGAGTGGAAAAAGAAAGAGTATTTATGTATAAAGACCGGTATTATCTGGAATTTACGGATGGTTGTGAAGAAGATATGCTGGAAAAAATTGCAGATTATGCAGTGGCAAGGACCAATGAAAAAATACCTCAGATGGAACGTCTGAGACTGTCCATAAAAGCATTAAGGGAAAATCTTTCAAAGAAAACCTATCAGCCGATGAACTGGATTGCAACCGGACTGATGGTTGCCTTGCTGATCTGTTCCCTTATTTTTAAGAGAATGCGGGCTGCGGTCATGATTTTGTTATGTAAGCTGGCAGCGTTGATTCCATGGATTTACATGATTTACATGGGAAAGCCGGTTGCCAGGGTAACCAGTGGAATCTGGCTTGCGGAAATTTTGTTCCTTTTAGGAATGATGATTGATAATGCAGGACCGGTCACCGAGATTGTCTGTGGATACCGGCGGACTTCCGTATTAAAGAAAGGAATCAAGATCACGGTCGCAGCGTTGATGGCAGGAGCCCTGGTTTATGGAATCATTTCTTATTACCCATCGGTGAATCAATCGGTAGACCGCATTCTGCAATCGGCTTCGGTTCGTGACCAGCTGCAGGATTGGTGCAGGGAACGGATCGAGAACCTGTATATTATGGAATCGGATGTCATTAATCTGGGATTTAACTATAAAACTATGAACGGTGAGTTCCTGAATTTCTATTATCCCGGAGGATGGCCGAGTAAAATGCCACAGGCGAAGGATGATATCTGGGCAAGATACGGAATTGATTCCATAGAAAAAGCAATCATCGATAATGAACATGTATTTCTGATTGCTTTTGCAGATAAGGACATGACTTACTGGACGGATTTTTACAGATTGTCTTATTCAACGGCAAATCTTCAAAAAAAAGATACGATAGAATTTGATGGCATGGAATTTGCCATTTATCAAATGCAGGGGAAATAATATGAGACTTTTTATTTTTATCAGCCTAATTCTTATTGTACAGACCATCGGATATTGCGCGTTCTTTAAAAAGCGTTTTGAGGAATGCATCCCTCTGGCTGTTTTTACATCCATCCTGTTACTTTATATCACCGGTCTTCTTGCACGGTTAAGAACCGGTGTGGTTATTGTAATAGGAGTATCCTTTATTCTGTTCCTGATCGGTCTGACCAAATGTATCCTGAAAAGGCAGCTGAAAGAACTGATAAGCAATACCTTTACTTTTGGGTTCGTGGTATTTGTTCTCTCTCTGGCGTTTATTTATTACATGACTGCAGAAAGATTACTTTCCGGCTTTGATGAGTTTACGCATTGGGGGCTTACTGTCAAAAATTACCTTTGCTTTGATGGATTTGCAAATGTCGCCGGAAGCACCACTCACGGTGCCGGATATCAGCCGGGAATTTCCCTATTCTGCTACTTGTTTACTGCCCTTAGGGGTTATATGAACGAGTGCGATGTTCTTCAGGCGATGAACATTTATGTTATTGCTCTGATGCTTCCGGTCTTCCGGAAAATTACTTGGAAACGTTTTGTTTTCGGAATCTTTTTAATTCCGTTGATTTATGCGGTACCGTGGCTGTTTAGCCCGGCAATTATTCCGTTTAATACGTTATATGTAGATTGCGCTATGGCCGCAACTTTTGCTTATCTTTTGTTCCAGTATTTTACTCACGAACAGGAAAAGTTTAACTATTATGCGATGATGCTTGGCAGTGCCGTAATCATTCTGATAAAACCGGGCAGTGAATTCTTTGCCTTAATGATTCTTGGCATCGTTCTTCTGGATGTCCTTTTCTTCCGCAGAAAAGAGTTTGGTGCGATGTGGAAAGAAAAAGCAGGCGGATTATTCCCGATTCTTTATGTTGTTGTTTCGGCAGCGTCGTATCTGTCCTGGAAAATCTTCACCGGAATGAACCACATGCTGCAGGTATTTGATTATATTGAAGTTACGGAAGAAAATGCAGCTGCTTCTGCAGATATTTCCGGAAACTTCTTTCAGGCGATTTTTTCCATACCGGAAAAAATGCCGGTGAAAATTTCTTACTTTATGTGGGTGATTGTTTTTGCGGTAGCAGGAGCAGTCGTAGTTCTTTTGTCAAAAGGCGGCAAAGAGCGGGCAAGAAGCATCTTTTATTCGATTTTAGTTATTTTGGGTTATGCAGCTTATGCTGGCGCCTTACTGTTCATGTATGTTTATATGTTTACCGATTATGAAGGTATCAATCTGGCCTCCATGGACCGTTATCTGTGTACCTATATTTTAGGCGCAGTAATTTTCTTCGCCTTTATGATCATTTATAAGATCATCTGCCGGTTCGGAGGCTTCGGAAATGTGCTCATTCTGATTCCGATTGCGGCGGTTCTGATTTTTGTTCCGTGGAAGAAGTTATCGGAAGATCTGATTACTCCTCAGGAGACGATTGAAAAAACAAAAGCAAAGAGAATGGAATATGAGAATGTAGAAAAAATCCCTCAGAAACTGGATTACACGAAAGATCGTGTTTATTTCATCTGCCAGGACAGCAACGGCTATGAGTATCAGGTTTCCTATTATCTGGCAACGCCGGTGTCTCTTTCCTATGATTATGAAATGGGATGGAGCCTGGGTTCTCCTTATAGTGAAAAAGATGTTTGGACATTAGATTTTTCTGCGGAAGATTGGGAAAATGCCTTGATCGATGGTGGTTATACCTATGTTTATGTGTATAACGCAGATAAACAATTCCGTAGCCGTTATGGTGGTTTATTTGAAAATCCTGCAGCCATCAGTGACAATACTTGTTACAAAGTTGATAGGAATCAGGGAAAGATTCAATTAAAGAGAGCTTTTTAAATAAAAGAGTATTTTTATGGAGAAAACAGACCATACTGTAAAAAAGAATATTGTATGGAATTCCGTCGGAACTTTTGTCATGTTTTTCTGCCAGTGGCTCATGATGGTTCTGGTAGTTCGACTTTCCGGCTATTCCGATTCCGGGATTTTGTCCTTGTCTATTTCCTGTGGCAATGTATTTCTGATCATTGCCGCTTTCGGAGCAAAAACTTACCAGGTTTCGGATGTTTCCGGAAAATATCAGGCAGGACATTATTACGGAGCAAAAATTCTGACCATAATCCTGACGGTTCTTGTGGCAATCGTTTGGGTTTTGGTTTCCCCGTATGAATTCGTTGAGAGAACCTCCATTCTTCTTTATGCCCTTTACATTATGGTTTATTCCTATTCGGATGCACTTTATGGGGAACTACAGAAAAAATGGCGACTGGATAAGGCCGGAATCTCTATGTGCATAAGAAATATTGCAGCTCTGGTAGCTTTTTGTCTCCTTATCGGGTTTACAAAAAATATCCGGATTGCCTTAATTCTCATGCTGGTGGTTTCTTTGGCCGTTTTATTTGGCTATGATCTGCCACAGACGAAGCAGATTGTGGATATCCGGCCGGATTTCTCCGGAAAGATGGCATGGAAACTTCTGAGAGAGTGTTTTCCGTATGCCATTTACACATTCCTGCATACCTTGGTCCTTACAGCTCCAAAACTGGCGGTAAGAGGCTATTTTGATAAAGATATTTTAGGGATTTATTCTGCAGTAATGGCACCGGTTACCGTGCTTCAGGTAGTGGCAACGTTTGTGATCAATCCGTTATCCACGTTACTGGCAGTCCACTTGAATGATAGAAAAATAAAAGAATTGGCGAAGATTATGGTGAAGTGCCTGCTGATGCTGGCCGCTTTTCTGGTTCTGGGCATTTTAGCAGCTATTTTCCTTGGCAAGTTCGGATTGCGGATTCTCTATGGGGAAAGTATTGTTGAATACAGTTACCTTCTCGTTCCGATGGTTTTCATTTCCATTTTAACTGCCCTAACGATTCTCCTGGGAAATCTGGCGATTGTGTTAAGGGACCATCTTGGAGCGAATTTAAGTGGTATTTTAGGCCTGGTGGTATCGGTTCTGTGTAGCATTCTTCTGGTGCCGGCCTATGGCATGACAGGAGCGAATACCGCCTTTATCCTTGGGTTGGCAGCTCAGGACATTATTCTTTTGATTTTTATTGTATTTCGGCTGCGAAAGAGAGGTCACGCAGAATGAAAATATTAAACATTCTATATCAGACAGATGATAATTATGCAGCAATTGCCGGTGTTTCCATGACATCTCTTTTTGAGACCAATGGACATCTGGACGAGATTAACATTTACCTGCTGGATAATGGAATTTCTGAAGAAAACCTTCAGAAATATAAAGCTTTATGCAGTCAATACGGAAGAAATATCGAAATTATCGATACCAAGCCGATAGAAGAGAAAATAAAAGGGTATGGACTGGGAACTTTCCGTAATGTGTATACGGTGTATCTGACCATGTTTGCCCTGGATGACCTGAAGCTGAAGACGGATCGTATTTTTAAATTAGATGCAGATACTATCGTAAAAGGACCTTTAGACGAGATCTGCGATTATGACTTTAAAGGCGATTATCTGGCAGCCACCTATGACTGTACCTTAAATACCTATAAGCCGATGGTAGGTCTGACGGAAGATGATAAATATTTCAATGCCGGCATTATTCTATTTAATCAGAGGGCATGGATTGATAACTGCTGTCAGCAACAGCTGATCGATCATATTCACCAGGTCCGCTCCAGGTATTATCTTTGTGAGCAGGATTTGATGAACGTGGTATTCCGCGGGCATATTGCATATATGCCGGTGAAATTTAATTTAAACAGTGGTTTTTATATTTACGGCGCGGAGCAGTCTTATAAATTATATAAGCTGAGAGAATGTGCGTATTCTTCTTTAAAGGAAGTGAAAGAGGCGATGGCGCAGCCGGTTGTCCACCATCTGATGGGCGCCATGTCCGGAAGACCATGGGAACAGAACAACACTCATCCGATGAAAGAAGAATTTCAGGAAATCCTGAAAAGATCTTTATGGGCAGATTATCAGGCACCGGCTCCGAATCGGAGTAAGATTTTTACGATTCAGAAAATCCTGCATTCGGTTCTGCCAGGATGCGTTTACCGAAAAATACACCATATGATGAATTATCGTTTCCTGCACAATAAGAATCAGGAAGCCATTGCAGGTTCCGATGTTTACAATCCGAAATACATGAATCCGAAATACTATGGGAAAGAGTACACGGTTACCAGACCGTTGAACATTCTTTATCAGGCCAACGAATATTATGCACCATACCTGGGAATTTCCCTTTTGTCCCTTCTTGACTGGAACAAGCATATCCAGAAGATAACAATCTATATTATTGATGATGGGATATCGGTAGATACCAGAGCGAAGATTGACCAGATTGCGCGTGCCTATGGCAGAGAGACGGTTTATATCGATACTGCAGTTTCCCAGAAAATCTTAGAGGATGCGAAAGCACCGAAATTCCGTGGAAATTATGCAACCTACTATAAGCTTTTTGTGCTGGATGAACTTCCGGAGGATGTGGAAACCATTCTTTACGTAGATTCGGATACGATCATTCGCGGCGCCTTTGATGAGATGACCCGTTTTGATTTTGGCGACAAATCGTTAGCTATGGTTCCGGCGATATATCATAATAAATACCGGAAAATGGTGGGAATTCGGGAGGAGGATATTACCTACAATGCCGGTATTATGGCTTTTAAGCTTTCCGCATGGAGAGAAAACCGATGCAGAGAAAGGTTGATAAAGGGAATGCAGGAGGACCCGCAGGTATTGACGTTTGCTCCGGACCAGTCCCTGGCAATCAAGGTGCTTCAAAAGGATCTTGCCCAGTTGCCACTGAAATTTAATTTCTCAACGCTGTATTCTCTGTTCCAATATGACGACATCTCAAAGATGTTCCAATGTCAGGAAGCCGATATGTTTACTCAGGAGGACATTGATCAGGCGTATAGAGATATTGCCGTTTACCATTTTATTGAATTACAGGTTGGAAAGCCTTGGGAAGCAGATAGTGTGCATCCAAAGAAGTTCTTATGGAAAGAATATTATGACAAGTCCTTATGGTCCGATCTGCCTGCTCCAAAGGTAAAATTGAAACCGATTTTGAAACTTCAGAGAGTTGCTTACAAGATTATGCCGAAGAAAATGTATATGGCAGCCTATGCCTTTGCATGGAAATATTTGATGAAATAAATGAAAAGAGAAACAAGAAACAACTATAATCCAACAAAATATAGAGACGAAGAGTACTTTGAGAGAGTATCCCGCCGGAAAAAAATCCTGGAGCAGGAACCAAGAAAAAAAAGACCGGATAAAACCCGATCCTATAAAGAGGAGAAGGCCTATTACGAGAACAGTAGAAAATCCCATGCTTACGGAGGACTGTATGAGCGGAACGAAGAAGAACGTCCGGTACGTTCTTCCCGTACCGAAAGAGCTCTTCAGGCGGATATGAGTCCCCGCCAGGAAAGACGCTTCCGTCAGGAACAGGAGTATCGGAGGGAACGAGCTTCCCGTCAGGAACAGGAGTATCGGAGGGAACGAGCTTCCCGACCGGAGCAGGAATACCGGAGGGAACGAGCTTCCCGACCGGAGCAGGAGTACCGGAGGGAACGAGCTTCCCGACCGGAGCAGGAGTACCGGAGGGAACGAGCTTCCCGTCAGGAGCAGGAGTATCGGAGGGAACGAGCTTCTCGTCAGGAGCAGGAGTACCGAAGGGAACGTACTTCCCGACCGGAATATCGGTCTTATGAAGCGCAGGAGGAGCGGGGAAAACAATATTATCAAAAAGAACGAGCAAGGAAAGCGAAAAGAAACCTTGATAAACGGAAACCGAAGAAAAAAGCCGGAACAGTTAAAAAAATATTCATAGGTATTCTGATCTTTCTTATACTGCTGATAATCGGAGCGGGCGTTGTCTGGTTCAGCCCGGAACTGAAGACAAAGGCCATTAAAGCGGCTTTAAAATCGCCTTTTGGACCGAAATTAGTGAATTCGATTATCGGAGAAAATTACGAGGCCTACGTCCATGATACGAATTTTAAAGAATCCGGAATACGGATGAATGACGGAGCAGCGACGCCGGAGGGAAATATAACAATAGCCCTTTTTGGTGTAGATGCAAGAGCAGAAGACCTCACCATAGGAACCAATGCGGATTCCATGATTATTGTTAATATTGACCCGGAGGGGAATATCCGGATGGGTTCCATTTTCCGGGATACCTACCTGATGACCCGCGGAAGCGATGGAGACGAAGTAATTTCCAAAGCAAATTCCGCATATTTCCGAGGCGGACCTTTAGGTGCCGTTAATATGCTGAATGAAAACTGGGATATGGCAATTACCGATTATGTAGTAGTAAATTTCAGCGGTCTTACCAATATTATTGATCTTTTAGGCGGATTGAGATTAAAAGTAACGGCGGAAGAAAGAGACGAGCTGAATTACCATATGTATGAACAGGACGCGTACGCGGGCAAAGAATATGTGCCATTGGAAATGTATGGAGATGATGTGGTGCTGACGGGATCACAGGCCACTGCCTTCAGCCGGTTAAGAAGTGTAAATTTTGAATCACCGGAGGATGGAAATACCTATACCGATGACTATGGAAGAACGGCCCGACAGCGTTATGTTCTGACCCAGCTTCTGGATCAGGCCAGAGAACAAGGCATGCTTCATCTTTTAGGCCTGATGAACGAACTGTTTGAAGCAAATTCCGGAGAGAGTAAGTTTATCCAGACTTCTCTGGATATAAAAGAACTGACGACTCTGGCGGCTCAGGGATTTGACATGAACATGGATGGCGCTGCGGCATTTCCGGATATTGAGTATCAGTATAATGCCATATTGGATTCCGGTGATAGTATTGTTGCAGATACGTTGGAAGAAAATGTCGTTCTGCTGCATCAGTTCCTGTATAAAATCAGTGATTATACCCCGACGGCAGATCTGGTAAATCTGGCAGACAGAATCCGGAATGAAGTCGCAAGACAGATTAATTGAGTTCAAAAATTGAACATATTCGTATCACAAAAACAACACATTTAAACCTTATTTTGAAGTAAAAATAAGACATATTTTGCTTGTTTTAAGCAAAATTAAAGACGAGGAGGCATTGAAATGCAGGACGAAAGAGATCTGCAGATACCAGACATCGAACGTGCAGAGGTATCAGAAGATTATTCGGAAAATGGTTATCCGGAAGAATTTATTGAAAACGAAACAAAAATAGGGGATGAGTTATTTCCAGAGGGTATCAAAGAGGATTTTGATAATTATGAACAGATGAATCCGCAAGGAAACCGGGAAATTCCACGATGGAATCCGAATCCGGAGGAGCATCATCCGGCCCCGCAGCCTCCAAAGAAAAAGAAAGGTAAATATGTTATCGCCATTATAGCCGCAGCATTGGTTGTAGCCGCAGCAATTTTCCTTGGCGTTTTTTTCGGTGTGCGTTATATCCATAAGATGGAAATAAAAAAAGTTCAGGTCCAGACGGAGGAGAATGCCGGCACAGCGAAAATTTCCACTTCCACGCCACAATCCGGACAGAATCTTACTTCTTCCAAAGGCTATGTCCTTACGGATGTATCTGGAGTCGTCGATGATGTTCTTCCTTCCGTTGTATCCATTACTTCAAGAAGCTTAGTAGATACCTACCCGGATTATTTCAGTTTCTTCTTTGGAAACCGAAATTCCAACAGCTCCGGAGAGAAGAAAGAAATAGAAAGCGGACTGGGATCTGGAACAATCATTTCCCAGAATGACAGCGAACTGTTGATTCTTACCAGCTATCATGTTGTAGCGAATTGTTCTTCTCTTTACGTAACTTTCATGGATGATAATTCTGTCGATGGTTATGTTAAGAGCGCGGACGAAGGAAAAGATATTGCCATTGTTGCCGTTCCTCTTTCTGACATTTCCGAAGAAACATTGAATTATGTTAAAATCGCTACATTATCGCTGGAACAGCCGAGCGTAGGAGAAGGCGTTATCGTAATTGGAAATGCCTTAGGTTATGGTATGAGTGTAACTACCGGTATTGTAAGTGCGACCAACCGAGAACTTAACGTAAATGGAAAGACTTTGGATGTTATGCAGACCGATGCGGCAATCAATGAAGGAAATTCCGGTGGATGTGTATTGAATGCCAATGGTGAAGTAATTGGAATCAGTGAAGCAAAGATTATAGTTACTTCCGTAGAAGGAATGTGTTATGCTATCCCAATCTATGATAATACAGAACGGATTCAGAATCTGTTGAACGTAGAAAACGACGGTGAAGAGTTTCTCCCGGCTCAGGGTGCCTATCTTGGAATTCAGGGAAGAGATATTGATGACTTTAATGCAGAAAAGTATGGTATGCCTAAAGGCGTATATGTTGCAGGAACCATCCGCGGAGGCGGCGCAGAACAGGCAGGAATTTCTAAGGGCGACATTATTATCTCCATGGATGATAAGTCAACAACAACCATGACGGATCTGCAGAATGCACTGGCAATGTATAATCCGGGAGATGTTGTTGTAGTAACGATCATGCGGGAAGGAAATTCCGGCTATGAAGAAATACAGCTTGACGTAACCTTGACAGAGGTACTAAGCTAATAGCCTGGCGTTTTAGAAAAGGTGAGTTATATTACATGACAGACGAAAATAATAACAATAATATTGACAATCATAAGGATGAACGGGAACACGTTTGTTACATGTGCCACAGAACGGAGAGCCGTACCGGTAAAATGCTCCGTATGCCGGGCAATATGTATGTTTGCGTAGATTGCATTCAGAGGACCATTGATTCTATCGGGTCCTCTGGATTTGATTTTAGTAATTTAGGATTGAACGGTGGACTCCCTCCGTTTATGGGTATGCCAATTGGCGGAAATAATGATACGGAAGAGATGCTGGATGCTCCGGAACAGGGAGTGCTGACCGGAGAAATCGTAAATGAAGACGGAGAAATAGAAGGAACAGAAGAACCTAAAACAGGAAAGCAGGAACCACCGAAAAGAGGGATTCCGAATATCAGTTTTATAAATTTAAGTGACCTTCAGCAAGGCTTCGGAAAACGCCAGCAGATTAAGAAAAAAACGGAAAGAACCGGACCCTTAGTGGATCCGGATAAGGTCCTGCCTCCTCATAAATTAAAAGAAAAACTGGATGAGTACGTAGTTGGTCAGGAGCGGGCAAAAAAAGCCATTTCTGTTGCCGTATATAATCATTACAAGCGAATTCTGGCAGGAGATAAAATCGATAATTCCGATGGTATAGAGATTGAAAAATCCAATATGCTGCTGATTGGCCCGACGGGCTGTGGAAAAACCTATATTGTTAAAACTCTGGCAAAAATGTTGGATGTTCCTTTGGCCATTACGGATGCGACTTCCCTTACGGAGGCCGGATATATCGGTGATGATATTGAAAGCGTTTTATCCAAACTTCTAGCTGCCGCAGATAATGATGTAGAACGTGCGGAGATTGGTATCGTATTTATTGATGAAATTGATAAAATTGCCAAGAAGAACAGTAATCGGGGTCGTGATGTCAGCGGAGAATCGGTACAGCAGGGTCTGTTGAAGCTTTTGGAAGGCAGTGAGGTAGAAGTACCGGTAGGTGCCAGCAGCAAAAATGCCATGGTTCCACTGGCGACCATCAATACAAAAAATATTCTGTTCATCTGCGGTGGAGCTTTTCCGGAATTGGAAGGCATCATCCGAAACCGGCTGCGTGAAAATTCCTCTATTGGATTTAATGCGGAACTGAAAGATAAATATGATAATGACAAGAATGTTTTAGACCATGTGGACATGGAAGACTTAAGGGAATTCGGAATGATTCCGGAATTCCTGGGACGACTTCCTATGGTGGTAACCTTACAGGGATTAACCGGTGAAATGCTTGTAAAGGTATTGAAGGAGCCGAAGAATGCGATTCTGAAACAATACCAGAAGCTTTTGGAACTGGATGAAGTAAAATTGGAATTTGAAGATGATGCACTCCTGGTATTAACGGAGAGAGCAGCAAAGCGCCAGATCGGCGCCCGGGGATTAAGATCCATCATTGAAGAAATCATGCTGGATATCATGTATGAAATTCCAAAAGATGATAGTATAGGAAAGGTAGTCATTACCAAAGATTATATCGAAAATCATGGTTCACCAAGAATTGAGCTTAGAGGTTGACAAGGAGTAGCTATCGTTGTAGAATACCCCTTGCGTGATAAGTGCATTTAGCTCAGCTGGATAGAGCGTCTGGCTACGGACCAGAAGGTCGGGGGTTCGAATCCTCTAATGCACGTGGAGCCCTTCGGTAATCGGAGGGCTCATATTTTTTAAGTAAGCAAGTCAGAAAGTATCATAGGTTTTTTAGGATTATTCCATGGGAAAAGTTGAATTTTTAGCAATATTAAGAGGTCAGATGACCGGACGTATCCCGACGGGAGAAGTGAACTCTCAGTTGGAGTATTATAGCACCTATATTGATAGTCAGGTTGCGAAGGGAATCCGTGAAGAAGCAGCTGTGGAGGAATTAGGTGATCCAAGACTGATTGCCAAGACCCTGATTGAATCGACAAACCGGGCGGCAGAAGCTGCAGGATATGATGGACTGTATCGGAAAAGCACGGACAGCTATGATGATTCCGATGGAATAAATACCGGAGAGTTTGGAAGAAGTTCTACCGGTGATAGTTCCCAATATTCCGGCAATTATTCGAGACAGAGCGGAAACGCTTATAATGGAACGACAGGAAGCCGGGGAACGGGAAATTCTACGAAAAGTTTCGGTATCGGCTGTGGCGGACTTTCGATTGGAATTATCATCGCTATAGTAATTCTCCTTCTCGTGGCGATATCCCTGATTCGGTTCACGTTCTGGGCTTTTCCGGGAGTTCTCATTGTAATCGGAATAATTTTTTTGGTTCGTTATCTGGGTCGCCGAAAGTAGCGACCCTTCTTTGTGCCAGCAAAGAAGAAAACGCATCAGGATATTCACCTTTTATTCCATATTTGGGAAAGTAAAAAGCTGGCGAGACGCCAGCTTTTTGAGGGGAGTATAAATAAATAATAAGGGGTTATTAATGAATGACCTTGTCATTCTCCTACAGTCTATACAATTAATTGTAAAAATGCAATAACAATTTTAACAAAATATTAAGACTTATTTTATGCATAATAGAGTATAATGAAAAAAGGTGATAATATGTTATTTGAAGCAGTTGCACCATGCCATTTTGGTTTGGAAGCCGTATTAAAAAAAGAAATTATAGATCTTGGATATGAAATACAAAAGGTGGAAGATGGAAGAGTCACCTTCCTTTGTGATGAAGAAGGAATTATCCGTGCGAACATTTTTTTAAGAACATGCGAGAGAATCTTATTGAAGACCGGCGAATTTGAGGCAACTACTTTTGATGAATTGTTTGAAAAAACGAAGGCCTTGGAATGGGAGAAGTATCTTCCGGAAAATGGAAAATTCTGGGTAAAAAAAGCCTCTTCCGTGAATTCGAAATTATTCAGCCCTTCCGATATTCAGCGGATTGTAAAAAAAGCAATCGTTGAAAAATTGAAATTGAAGTATCACAAAGAATGGTTTGAAGAAACTGGTGCAGAATATCCTTTAAGAGTGTTCATCCATAAAGATAAGGTGTTGATTACTATCGATACTTCCGGCGAATCTCTTCATAAGAGAGGCTATCGGGCGATTGCCTCCAAGGCTCCGATTTCTGAGACCCTGGCTGCTGCGCTGATTCTACTTACTCCTTGGAAGAAAGATCGGATTTTAGTGGATCCCTTCTGCGGCAGTGGCACTTTTGCCATTGAAGCGGCTTTGATGGCGGCAGATATTGCACCGGGGATCAATCGGGATTTTGTCTGTCAGGAATGGAGTAATCTCTTTACCAAGAAAAGCTGGTATGAGGCAATTGATGAGGCGCATGATCGGATTCATCTGGATATTGAAACGGATATTCAAGGCTATGATATTGACGGAGATGTGATAAAGGTAGCCCGGCATAATGCAAAGGCTGCTGGAGTAGATCAGCTGATTCATTTTCAACAGAGAGCGGTAAAGGATTTAAGCCATCCGAAGAAATATGGCTTTCTTATTACCAATCCCCCTTATGGAGAGAGATTGGAAGATAAAAAAGATCTTCCGGAGCTTTATAAAACTTTTGGGGAACGTTACCGGATGCTGGATTCCTGGTCGGCGTTTATGATTACTTCCTATGAAGATGCCCAGAAATACTTTGGGGGAAAAGCAACGAAAAACAGAAAAATTTATAATGGTATGATTAAAACCTATTTTTATCAGTATATGGGACCTAAGCCTCGATGAAAAAAATATTTATTTCCATTATTTTAACCTTCATAGCGGCTATTATCGTGGTGTTTGGAATCAGTGTTTTTAAACGGTCCGATTATGTAGCAAAAACACAGTCCTCTACGGAACTTAACAAAGTCTGGAATGTAGCCTTAGCCAATTATGTCAATGAGAAAGAAGTTGACATTATTGTGGACGGCGAAATCCTGGATAAGACGGTTACTTCCGGGGTATACCTGAATGATTCCATGGGCGTAATGTTCACAAGAGAAGGAATCCGGGATGCATTTGATTGTTCGGTGAATTTATATGAGGATGCTCTTCTTTCCATTGAAAAAGGAGAGAATCATGTAGAAATGTATCTGGATAGTAACGAAATGTGGGCAGATGAGGAAGAGGTTATTTTAGACAATCCTGCCATAGTATGGGATGATCATATTTATGTTCCTGCGGAAGTGGTGGAAAAAGGATTTGGCTATACTTATCAGTGGGACAGTACGAATCTGGCAGCATCTTTTTCCCGGGGAGAGAATACGACGGATCTGCCGGTCTATTATAGTCTGGCAGATAAGGGAAAAATCAGTGATACAAAAAATCAGGAAAGCTTAGGGGCTTGTTGGGCTTTTGCGGCTTTAGGCGCAGTGGAAAGTTCTCTTTTACCGGAACAGGAAGAAGATTTTTCTGAGGATCATATGCTGTATAACAGTGGGTTTGGACTGACTCCGGAAGAAGGTGGAGATTATATTATGTCCATCGCTTATCTGACTTCCTGGAAAGGACCAGTAGCGGAAGAAGAAGATCCTTATGGAGACGGCGAATCGAATCCAGAATTGGAACCAATCCGACATGTTCAGGAAGTTCAGATGGTGGCAGGAAAAGATTATGACACCATCAAAAAAATGATTTTTAAATATGGCGCAGTGGAAAGTTCCTTGTATATGAGCCTCCTTGATTCCAGTACAATTGATGACCGGTATTATAACGAATCCTATGCTTCTTATTGTTATCCGGGAAAGACCGAACCGAATCATGAAATCATTATTGTCGGATGGGATGACCGTTACCCAAAGGAAAATTTTAATTCTCTTGTAATGAATGATGGTGCTTTTATCTGCCAGAACAGCTGGGGTTCTCATTTTGGCGATAATGGAATCTTCTACGTATCTTATGAAGATGGGGTTCTGGGTACCTGTAACGAAGTCTATACCCGAATAGAAGACACGGATAATTATGATAATATTTATCAATACGACTCCTGCGGATGGATCGGAAGAGTCGGCTTCAATAAAAATCATGCTTATTTTGCCAATGTATATCAGGCGGCGGGAAATGAAACGTTAAAAGCGGTATCCTTCTATGCCACCGGTCCCGACACTTCCTATGCGGTTTATGTGGATACGGATTATTCTGGGAAGGGAAGTATCCATATTTCCGGAGAGCCTTTGGCAAAAGGAAAAGTAAAATACAGCGGCTATTATACGGTGAATCTGGACACGGAGATACCGTTGAATCTGGGACAAAACTTTGCGGTGATCGTAGAAATCAATACGCCGGGAAGTACCCACCCCATTGCTATGGAAATGAATGCTGATGACATGCGGACGGGAACGGTTGTCTTGGCTGGAAAAGACAGCTATATCAGTAATGATGGAAAAAACTGGGAAAACACTCAGAAAAATTCCGAATGCAATGTATGCCTGAAGGCGTTTACAGTTGGAAGATAGAAGAAATAAAGGCGGTAGAAAAATGAAACTGATCATGGCGACCACAAATAAGGACAAAGTGCGGGAAATCCGTGAAATGTTGGATGGGTTTGATATTGACATAATATCTTTAGCAGAAGCTGGAATAACTGCCAAAATAGAGGAAAATGGAACTACATTTGAAGAAAATGCAATCATTAAAGCAGAGACCATCCGTGACCTGACGGAACAGATGGTCATTGCCGATGATTCTGGACTGGTGGTGGATGCCATGGATGGCGGACCAGGTGTTTATTCCGCCCGGTTTATGGGAGAAGATACCGGTTACGATGTAAAATGTGGCGCCATCTTAAAAAATCTGGAAGGCCTGGAGGATGAAAAAAGAGGTGCAAGATTTGTCTGCGCCATGGCTCTTGCTTACCCAAAAGAAACAGGAAAGGAAACCAGCATTTTTAAGGGAATTTTCGAAGGCAGGATTGCTTATGAACCAAAAGGCGAGAATGGATTCGGCTATGACCCGATCTTCTATGTCCCAGAAAAACAGAGGACGGCAGCTCAGTTAAGTGATGAGGAAAAGAATGAAGTAAGTCATAGAGGAGAGGCTCTGAGAAAGGCTGTGGAAGAGTTAAAAAATTAAAAAATTGGAAATAAAAAAGCAGTTGACATGATATGAACGTTAAGATATAATACGTTTTGCGCGTGATGAGAGAAAACATTTGTAGCGCATATCGGGGTGTGGCTCAGTTTGGCTAGAGCGCTTGATTTGGGATCAAGAGGCCGCAGGTTCGAATCCTGTCACCCCGATTTTTTTATGCCGGAAGATGCTTATCCAAGCATCTTTTTTCTTTTCCCATAGGAGAAAATGGGTATATAATGCAACAGAATGTGATTTAACTGATTGGAAAGGGAAATAAGAATGACCGAAAGAAAAAAAAGAGAATTAATAACGGATTTTACAAGCGGTAACATATGGAAGCAGCTGATTATATTTGCTGCACCTTTGTTTTTAGGAAATTTACTGCAGATGGTATATAACATGGTGGACATGATTATTGTTGGCCGTGTTTTGGGAAATGTAGGCATTTCCGGCGTTTCCATCGGCGGAGACATTACCCATTTCTTTACCATGCTGATTATGGGCTTTTCCAATTCCGCTTCGGTTATTATTGCCCAGCTGATCGGTGCGAAAAAGAGAGATAAAGTCGGACAGATGATCGGAACGTATTCCGTTTTCCTGATTATCTGTGCCGTTGTCATGACTTCCGGAGGACTGATTTTCCGTTATCCGATACTGAATGCCATGAACACCCCGATAGAATGCTATGACTATGCCATGTCTTATTGTATTGTTACGTTAAGTGGACTGTTCTTTATTTTCGGATATAATGCCGTCAGTGCCATTCTCCGTGGCCTGGGGGATTCCAAACATCCATTTCTTTTTATTGCAGTTGCATCTGTGGTAAATATTGTTCTGGACGTCGTGTTTGTAATGTTCTGGGATATGGGAACCTTTGGAGCTGCTTTGGCAACGGTAATCAGTCAGGCGGTAAGCTTTATCTGGGCGCTGATTTTCCTGGTAAGAAAAAAAGACAGCTTAGGTTTTGCAATTACAAGAAAAGATTTCCGTATTGAAAAGCAGATGTTTGGTACATTGATCAAACTGGGTGTTCCTATGGCAATTAAACAGGCGTCCATTTCCTTCTCCAAACTGTTTATCAATTCCTTTATCAACCAGTATGGACTGGCCTATACTGCCGTTTCCGGAGTAAGTAACAAGATTGTCAACATTCCGATGCTGATCAGTAATTCTGTTAATACGGCAGGATCTTCCATGGTTGGCCAGAATATCGGAGCGGAAGAGTATAAAAGAGTTCCGAAAATCATGGCGGTTATCGGAACAATCACAGGTGTATTTACCATCATTATGCTGGCAATTGTTCTGATTTTCCCAACACAGATCTACATGATTTTTACAACCGATGAAAGCATTATTCCGGTTGCCATGGAGTACATGCCAATATTGATCATAAACTTTATTACCGTAATTTTCCGGGCCCCATTCAATGCCTTTATCAACGGAAGTGCGAATTATAAGGTAAACTTCCTGGTAGCAATTTTAGATGCTTTTGTTGCGAGAGTCGGTTTAGGACTTCTTCTGGGAAGCGTTTTCAAATTAGAATACTTTGGCTACTGGATGGGAGATGCTTTATCTGGTTTCATGCCGATGATTATCGGAACCATATATCTGATCAGTGGTAAATGGAAGACCAGAAAATATGTCATCAGGGACTGACCGGCCGGAAAAAGGATGCCCAATCCGGTAAAATCTGCGATTTTACAGCCAGAAAATATATCAAAAAAAATAATAAAAAATTACGTTCTTTTGTATTTACAAAGCGTAAATTAGGTGTTATAATCTCGTAGTTGCTTGAGATAAAGCAAGTTTGTGCGGGTGTAGTTCAATGGTAGAACACCAGCCTTCCAAGCTGGATACGTGGGTTCGATTCCCATCACCCGCTTTTTCCTTCCTCTTGAAAGGGAAAATGTGTGTCTGTAGCTCAGCTGGATAGAGCACCGGCCTTCTAAGCCGGGTGTCGGGGGTTCGAATCCCTTCAGGCACGGTCACCCGAAAGGTGTTATGGTGGGTGTGGCGCAGTTGGCTAGCGCGCTAGATTGTGGCTCTAGAGGCCGTGGGTTCGAGTCCCATCTCCCACCCTGAAGCGTTTCAGCTTTGGAGTAGTTTTGTCCGACAATTGGTTGTAGTTGACCATTCAAGGGCTATCGCCAAGCGGTAAGGCACAGGACTTTGACTCCTGCATTCGCTGGTTCGAATCCAGCTAGCCCTGTTACATTGGCTATGCTGATGATTGATAATTTCATATGGGATTGTAGCTCAGGTGGTAGAGCACTTGACTTTTAATCAAGTTGTCCGGGGTTCGAATCCCCGCAGTCTCATGAAAAAAACAGTCTCGGAAGAGGCTGTTTTTTTGTGAAAAACATAGGAATAAGGTTCTTTTTTTTGTATAATGAAAAAAAACCAGAGGAGTTTGAAATGAAGATCAATAAATTTTTGACAGGGATTATTTTAACGGTTATTTCAGCTTTCGCTCTGGGCATGACTGCTTTTGCCCATAGCGACAACAGCTTTAAATCGCTGGACTTTGTGGAAAAGGAAAATGTCCAGACAGTCATCACGGATATTGACGGAGTAGAGCATGTTTTTGATGGTGCTTTAGATCTGGAGTATCTGGAGGATTATCCATGCGCAGAGTGGATGGGAAACTATAAAATTCTGTATAATGGAGAAGAAGTTTTGGCTGTAACATTGAATGATATTCACAGCAATGCTTCAAATGATTCGTATACCCTCAATGGTTATTATGCTATCGATTTTTCTCTTTCTGAGGAAGATAACACAGAAATGTTTTTAACTGGACTTACGGCAGCAAATGTGGCTATGGTGCAGCAGGAAATTCTGGAAAGCCTGGTGGAAAACAGGGATCTCTTCATAGAAAACATAGATTTTATTGATACCGAAAAAGAGGTATCTGAAACATCCTTTGATTCGATGCTTTGTTGGGCAGCGGCAGCTTCCAATATGGCTCAGTATACCGGATGGGCGGAGAAGATGGGACTGGGAGATACCGATGATATCCTGGATCTATTGGCGGCTTCTTTCAATAACCAAGGATATTGGAGTAATGCAGCAATCGGCTTTCTGATTAACGGAGTCTATGGTGCTGATAAAACAATGGCAAGGTTAGACCCGGATACGGTTTCCGGTCATGCGACAGATTATGCCTATGAAATGGTCACAGGGGAAACAAACTATAATTCGCAACCGGATGCGGCCTTAGATATGGCAGCGGACCTTGAACTTTTAAGAAAAGGCTATGGTTTAAATCTGAATTTGAATTTTTCTGCAAGTGCGCATGCGATTACCCTATGGGGTTATGTAGTAGATAATGATTTCACTGAAGCAGAAAATGAACATTATCGAGCTTTTGTGGTATCCAATTCCGATGATAGTATTTCTTTTCCATATAATCGGAGAACCGCGCCGAATAAACTATATGTCTTTTGGGTAAATCCTTTCTATGACGGGGATTCGAACACCTGGAAAGGAATTGAATATCAGGGAACGGTTTATTTGATTCAGACCTTAATGCCGTATAGCGAAAGTCTGCCAAAGGAAACGGATCTTTCTGCAACAAAAAATAAACATACCACTCCGGACTTGTTTGTCTCTGGCGTTAATACCAGTTTCAGCGAAAGGGGAATTCTGGAAAGTACGCTTTCATTTTCCAATACTCAGGATATTTTCATGGGTCCGGTGATTCAGAACACGAGTGATATTGATGTGACCGGGATACCTCTTCAATATAAAATAACGATTGAAACTCCGAGTGGAGAAATTCGTACAGTAACAAATAATTTAGATTCCGTATCCTGTCATAGTTACCAAAAAATAACCCCTTTACCTCTTGTGGAACTTGGAATCTTTGAGGAGACGGGCGAGTATGGGCTGACAGTAGAAATAAATACGGATCGGTCTCTTTCGGAAGCATATTACTATAATAACATTTATTCTACGACCTTTACGGTTTATGAAGATCCGGCTGCCAAAGTGACGATGACGGCAGAACCGCAGGAATACGGAATTTATGTTGGAAAAATAAAATTTTCCTTTGATGATCCGGATGGTTATCTGTCACAGGAGGGAAACATCTATACCTTAAGAAATTCCATTTTTGAAAACGGTGAATGGTCGGGTTATGGGATTGCAAAAGATATTGATGATGAGGAATATGAAACTCAGGAAGTTCGCTATCTTTCCGGTCTTTCCTCGGTCCCTTTAGAATGCGCCGAGATAAAAAGAGGAACGAAAGCACGGTATTGTCTTTATGTAAATGATGGAGAACATGAAAATAAAATATTCTCTAATGAAGTTCCCCTGAATTATACCAATGCGAATGTTGCCGTAGGCGATTTGAATTCCAAAGAGTTTACTCCAATGAAGGCGGGGGCAACGGCACTTTTGAATAATGAAAAAATCAGCGCGAAAGTATTAAATACAGGAACCATTAATAAAGACACCAGAGGGGATTTTTCTATCGTTGCTAAAAATAACAGGGATGAACTGATGGCTGTTTTGTATGAAGAAAAAGACCTGTTGATTCATGGAGACGGAACTCCGACCGAAATTACGATTGATAAATGGCCGGAGAAGAGTGCCTTGAAAAGAACCGCTTCCATCAGTGCTCAGTTAGTCTATGAGGAAAGAGGTAAAACCATCACTCGGACCTGTTATCTAGGGGAAATCAAAATCGAAGAAAGTCCGTCAACCATCGTTACCACAGGAATGGATCTGGAAAATATATACGACGGAGAGATTTCCCTGCGAGAAGCCATTAAATACGCGAAGGAGCTGGGAGAGAAATATATTGATATATCGGAACTGGGAAAAACTTCCGAAGAATTTGTATTTAAGATGCCATTGGTCATCGATTCGGAAATCACCATTAATGGCCAGACCACCAAAGACGGAAAACTTCGATGTACACCTCTGGGAATCTGGATCCGGGACCCGGCGACCATTATTACGATTACGGACACAGGAAACGTTACTCTTCAAGGAATTCGCTTTTCTCGGGGATTTGATTCAAACGATAATCTTTCTTTTCTGAAAAATGAAGGTGGAAAACTGAAACTTAATCAATGTGTTTTTGATGGATTTCATGTAGGCGATGTAGGTGCTATGTTTGCTTTAAATGGAGGAAAGACGGATATTTGCCGTTCGGATTTTGAAAATTTCAGTATGTTGGATGGCGGAGAATTGTTTAAATTAAGCAACGGAGCGGAATTGAACATGGTGAATTGCCTTGTGCAGCAGAATTTCGTGCACCATAGCGTAATCAATAATGTGGATGGAAAACTGAATATGTTTTACTGTTCTCTCCTGATTAACGAAAATCCGGTGAAATCGGTGGCTTCTGTAGTTTCAGAAGAAAAAGCGGATACCAATCTGGTAGGCTGTATCATTATTCACCGGGAACCAGAGCAGAAACCGTCTCTTTCCGGAAACATCCATGCTTTTGCCACAATTTATGGTTCCAAAGATGAAAAAGTCCAGACCGATGACCTTTCAAAGCAGGCATCAACCAGCGATTATTTTGAAGTTGTTTCAAAATATGGAGATATCGCTTATACCATGTCACAGGAAGACGGCGCACCTTATATCCGTCTGCCGCATATCTTAGAGCCGGCGGAAAAACAGGTTTATATCAGAAATAATAAAGGAAAAGCAGAGTATTCCAAAGACCGGAAAGAATGGAAAAAGACCGGAATTTTTTCTGCATTTCCGTCTGAGGAATTCAAGGTGGATATTTTAGGCGAAGACCACCTGGGATTTTACGGAGGTTATGCGCCACAGATTGTGGAGCCGGACCCGGATCCGGTAGATCCGGTAAATCCACAGGATAATCCAGATACCGGAGATGCCAACTCTTCTATCTGGTTCCTGATACTGATTGCCGCAATTCTTTCCCTTGTGATTGCAGGAAAACGATTGGCAAGAAAATAATACCGGCATTGGGAATGGATTAAAAGAAAACTGTGCTGACATAATAAAGGGCTGCTGTATTCACAGCAGCCCTCATGTTATATATGCGGTGATAAAATTATACTAACTTGCCTGCACAACGTGGATACAGTTCAACGTCACGGATATTGCTTACACCGGTTACGTACATGATCAGACGCTCGAAGCCTAATCCATAGCCAGCATGTTTTGCACTGCCGTAGCGGCGAAGGTCCATGTACCATTTGTAGGATTCTTCATCCAGACCTAATTCTTTAATACGAGCTGCAAGAAGTTCTTTCCTTTCTTCTCTCTGGCTTCCGCCGATCAGTTCCCCAACACCAGGAACTAACATATCTGCTGCGGCAACGGTTTTGCCGTCTTCGTTGATTCGCATGTAGAAAGATTTGATCTCCTTTGGATAATCCGTTACGAATACCGGTTTCTTATAAATCTGTTCCGTTAAGAATCTTTCATGCTCGGTCTGAAGGTCGGTGCCCCAGTCAACCTGATATTCAAATTTATCGTTATGTTGTTTTAAGATTTCTACAGCATCGGTGTAGCTTACACGTGCGAAATCCGCATTTGCAAGAGCCGTTAAACGTTCGATTAATGTCTTGTCATAGAAATCGTTGAAGAATTTCATTTCAGCAGGGCATTTCTCCAGAAGATGTTTTACAACGTATTTAATCATAGCTTCCGCAGTATCCATGTAATCGGTTAAATCTGCAAAAGCCATTTCCGGCTCAACCATCCAGAACTCAGCTGCATGACGCTGGGTGTTGGAGTTTTCTGCACGGAAGGTAGGTCCGAAAGTATAAACTTTACCAAAAGCTAAAGCAAAGCTTTCTGCCTCTAACTGACCGGATACGGTAAGGTTGGTTTCCTGACCAAAGAAATCCTGGGAGAAATCAACGTTGCCTTCTTCATCCAGAGGAGGGTTCTTCGGATCTAATGTAGTTACACGGAACATTTCGCCGGCACCTTCACAGTCACTGCCTGTGATCAGCGGAGTATGAACGTAAACGAATCCGTTTTCGTTAAAGAATTTATGGAGAGCGAAAGCAGCCTCGCTTCTTACGCGGAATACTGCATTAAAAGTATTGGAACGTGCACGGAGATGAGGAATGGTTCTTAAAAATTCAAGAGAATGACGTTTTTTCTGAAGAGGGTAATCGCTTTCGCAATCGCCTTCGATAGTGATGTCTTCTGCATGGATTTCCAGAGGCTGTTTTGCTTCTGGTGTTAAAACTACTTTTCCTTCTACGATAATTGCTGTTCCAACGGAAAGATTTGCCAGCTCCTTAAAATTATTAAAACGGGAAGCATCGATGATGATCTGAAGATTGCCGAAGCAGCTTCCATCATTTAACTCGATGAATCCTACATTTTTGGATTCTCTGGAAGTTTTAACCCAACCAGCGACTACAACACTGCTGCCATCTGCAGGAGCGTCCATGAATAATTTTACGATTTCTGTTCTTTTCATTTCTAAGCATCTCCTTTTTCCGAAATTTAAGTGTTCTACATTATATAATAAAAAAAATAAATAATCCACAAGGAACTATCAAAACGTGACATATTTTGGTAAAATAATACAGAAAAAGACGATAATACCATCACCGGAATAAATTGAAGGATAAACGCAAAAAGAATGGATAATCTGGTATTTGCCCTGAATGCAACGATTCCTTTGTTTTTACTGATTGCTTTGGGCTATTTTTTAAAACGAATACACATTCTGACCGATGGATTTCTGACTGCGTCAAACAAACTGAACTTTAAAGTTACGCTGCCGTTCCTTCTGTTTACGGACCTTGCGACTGCGGACTTCCGGGAAACTTTTGACCTGAAGTTCCTTCTGTTCTGTGGCATTGCCACCACCATCGGTTTCTTCGTTATCTGGGCTTTGACCCACCATTTTTTGAAAGACAAGGCTTGTATCGGAGAGTTTGTTCAGGCCTCCTATCGAAGCAGTGCGGCGGTCATGGGCCTGGCCCTGATCCAGAATATTTACGGAAGCGCCGGCATGGGCAGCATGATGGTTTTAGCTTCCGTGCCTTTGTATAACATTTACGCCGTATTGGTATTACAGACCGAATCTCAGGACGGAAAGAATGGTGGAAACGTAAAAAAGACTTTATTCGGTATTGTGACCAATCCGATCATTATTGCCATCGTTTTAGGTTTCGTCTCTTCCATGATCGGAATCAATTATCCGAAAATCATCAGCACCTCTTTAGAGTATGTAGCAAGAATTGCGACTCCGCTGGCGCTGATCTGTATCGGAGGAGAGTTTAGCTTTGGCAATGCTTTAAAGAACGTAAGAAAGAGCTCCGTAAGCGCCATCCTGAAGCTGATTGTTCTGCCTTTGGTATTCATTCCAATCGCCGTGCTTATGGGATTTGAAACGGAGAAACTGGTAGCTATAACCGTTATGCTGGCGGGACCGACCACCCCTTCCTGTTTCATCATGGCGAAGCAGTACGGCTACGAAGGAACGGTTACATCCAGCGTGGTTGTATTAACGACGTTGTTTTCTTCGGTAACATTGACGATTTTCGTATTTGTCCTGAGAAGCCTGGGATACATTTAAACTAGGATTTTCTTTTCAAGGGATGATTTTGGGACAAGTGAAATAATATAATTCAAACATGTCATTACAGATAATTTTAAACGGCGGAAATGCCGGACAAACAAATACTTTAGTTCAGAGAATGGTAGAACAGGCTACCGTTCTGGACAAAGACCGCTTTTTTGTTCTTGTGCCGGAACAGGCTACACTGAAAATGCAAAAGGAAGTTGTCCGGACCCATCCGGCTCATGCTGCCATGAATATTGATGTGGTTAGCTTTGACCGTCTGGCGCATGTTGTGTTTGGCGAGATGGGAATGGATGCGGGTAATTGTCTGGATGACATTGGCAAAGCGCTGATTTTAAAGAAAGTCCTGAAAGACTACCGGAATGATCTGGTAGTTTATAAAAATAAAACTCATATGGCTGGTTTTGTGGATGAGATGAAATCCATTATTACCGAGCTGAAGCAGTATTCCATCGATGACAATACTTTGTTCCTGATGCAGGAACGGGCCAGGGAAAGTGGGAATAATCTTCTGTTCCACAAACTGGCGGATATCCGTTTCGTTCTTAGAAAATTCAACGAAGAAATAAAAGATAAATATTCCACTTCCGAAGAAATTCTGAATATTTTTGCAAAAGTTATTTCAAAATCAGAAAAATTAAAAGGCGCCCATATTTATCTGGATGGCTTTACGGGCTTTACGCCAGTTCAGTATAAGCTGCTTGCTTCCATGCTGAAGTTCGTGAAGGATATTACCGTCAGCATTACCTTGCCGGAGGAAAAAATCACGGCAGATTGTAAGGAATACGATCTGTTCTACTTAAGCAACGATACCTATTTTAAACTGAAAAAACTGGCAGCAGATATGGAAATAGAACTCTTAGAAGATTTAAAGGGGGAAGTTCCGGAAGAACTGCAAAAAGAGTCCTATCTCTATTCCGCACCGACCGTGAAGGATGAAGTAACCTTTGTTGCAAAGGAAATTCTCCGTCTGGTACGGAAAGAAAATTACCGGTTCCGGGATATCGCCGTCGTAACTGGCGACATGGACAGTTATTATACATCCGTTCGGGATATTTTTGAGGAAGCGGAAATCTCCAGCTTTATCGATTACAAATCAAAAGTTACAGACAACCAGATGGCCCGGTTTCTTCTGGCGGCTTTAGCCTTAGGAGAAGAGCGGCTTTCTTATGACGCTGTCTTTACGTTCCTAAAGACGGGTTTGACTGGTCTTGCAAAAGACGACATCAGTTCTTTTGAAAATTATTGCCTGGAATTTGGCATTAAGGGCTTAAAAGCCTTCTTTCATGATTTCACAAAAAACAAAGAAGTTCATCATGAAGAAAAATGGAATCTGGAGGAAATGAACCGGATTCGAAAAGAAGTGGAAAGCATGATAAAGGACTTCTATTACACTATAGCGAAAAAAGATTTGACTGTCAGAGATTATACCCAGGCGCTTTTGAAACTTTGCGAGAGGGCGAAGGTGGAAGAGGCGATTTCTCAGCTTGCGGAAACTATGGCAGCAGAAGGGCTGTTATCAAAAGCGAAAGAATATGAGCAGATTTATGGCCTTCTTCATGAATTGCTGGAGAAGATTGCCCTTCTGTTAGGAAATGAAATCATCGATATCAAAGGCTACCGGGAAGTATTAGAAAGCGGAATCAAGGAAATAAAAATCAGTATTATTCCGCCGTCTTTGGATGCTTGTGTGGTAGGTGATTTAACAAGAACTCGGTTGGATAAGATGAAAGCCTTGTTTTTAGTAGGCGTGAACGAAGGAAAGATTCCTTTGGTGGCTGCGAAAAATGGCTTGCTGACCCAGAAGGAACGCCAGTTTCTGAAGGAAGATTTTGAAATTGCTCCGACCGTGGAAGAAGATTTATATACCCAGAGATTCTATTTGTATCTGGCGTTGAATAAACCGACAGAGAAATTGTACCTGACTTATGCCAATTCTCTGCCAACGGGAGAATCCTTAAATCCGTCTTATCTAATTGAAGACCTTCCGGAGCTGGTGGAAAAAGCGGAACTTCAGAAAATCGAAGAAGTGCCGGATATGACCTGGGAAAGCGAATCTTTACGAGGATTGGCAAAGTTGTTGCGGAAATACGCAGAAGAAGACGGCGTGGGTCTGGAGGAAACTTCGGAGGAACAGCTTTTGCAGTATTATGCAAAAAAGAATCCGGAGGCCATAACTCAGATTTTAGAAGCTACCTTTTTTTCCAATAAACAGACGAGTCTGGATCCTCAGGTTGCTTTGGACTTATACGGAGATGTGCTCTTTGGAAGTGTCAGCCGTTATGAAAAATTTAACGAGTGTGCATATAAGCATTTCTTGAATTATGGGCTTCATATGGAACCACGAGCGGAATACAAAGTGGAAGCCTCCGATTTGGGAACTCTTTATCATGATGCTTTGGAAAAATATAGTATCACTCTTAAGGAACGGGGCTTAAGCTTCCGCGATATTTCGGACGAAGAAAGCCGAAAGATTACAGAAGAGAGTGTAACTGCTGCTCTTGCAAATTTAGATAAAGATGTGCTGGAGAGCACGGCCCGCATGGAATTTTTAACCAACCGTATTCGCCAGGTTACATTAAAAACCACTGATGTTTTAAGAGACCACGTCCGGGCGGGCCTTTTTGAACCATCGGATTTTGAATATTCCTTCACTGCCGACTTAACGGAAAAAGTAAAATTCACTGGAAAAATAGACCGCGTGGATATTTACGATGGAGACGATGTATTTGTAAAGATTATTGATTATAAATCCGGCAGCAAGAAATTCAGCGTCCGGGATATTTATTCCGGCATTCAGTTGCAGTTGGTGGCTTACATGGGAGAAGCTTTGAAAAAGGCTCAGGCAGACCATCCACAGAAAAATGTGAAGCCGGGTGGGGTATATTATTACCGCATTAACGATAAATTTATTCATCCGGATGAGAATTCGGAAGACAGGTTTAAAATGAGCGGCCTTACTTCTTGTGCGGAAGGCGTGATTTCGGCGGTAGATTCTACAATCGGGCCGGAGGGAAACAAGAAAAGTAATATTATCGAAGTATCCTACAACAAATCCGGAATCTCACCTGCCAGCAGCATCGCCAATAATGAAGAGTTCTTAAACCTTCTGGATTTTGTAAATCATAAAATCGAAGATGTCAGCGAAAAGATAAAAGAAGGCTGTGTGGATATTGAACCATATTATGAAAATGATACTACCAACGGCTGCAATTACTGCGATTATAAAGACGTATGTAAGTTTGAAGCAGGACGCTTTGGTACGGACTGGAAGCCAAAGGGTCTGGAAGATAAAAAGGAAATAGAGAAGGCATTATATGGCAGGATTTGAACCAAATGAAGCACAACAGAAAGCCATAGACGCGAGAGATAAGAATGTTCTTGTTTCTGCAGCGGCCGGGTCCGGAAAGACTACGGTTTTAGTTGAGCGCGTTTTAAAAATGGTCATGGAGGAGAAGGTGGATATCGACTCCCTGATTATCATGACCTTTACGAAGGCTGCGGCTGCCAGTATGAAAGAAAAAATCTATTCCCGGATCCGGGCGGCTCTGAAGAATGAAGAACTGGAAGAAACGGTGAAGGATCACCTGAAACGCCAGCTGATGAAAATCCATGGCGCCCGGATCTGCACCATCGACTCCCTGTGCATGGATATCGTAAAGGAGAATTTCCAGTGCGTGGATATTGACCCTGGCTTTTCCATTGCCGATGAAGCAGAAATTGCAATGATGAAATCGGATATTTTAGGAGAAATTCTGGAAAGTCATTACAACAATCCGACTGAGTCCTTCCTGAAATTCGCAAGCAATTATACGGATAAAGACGACAGTAAAATTGAAGAGCTGATTTTAGAGCTTTTAAGATTTGCCGAAAGCCATCCTTCTCCGGATACCTGGTTACACATGTTGGTGGCTTCTTATGAAGATGCGGCTACCTTACAGCCCGATTTGGAAAAAGAAGAAAATCGCTGGCTCTTGTTTTTTGCCCAGATGATGAATTCAAAATTGGAATCCATCATGGACTTATGTCTTGACGGCATTGTTGCCTGTGGAGAAAACTATGGTCCGGAAAACTATCTGGGTAATTTTGAATATGTGCAGGCGGCTTTGGAGAAAATCCAGGGCAATTGCTTCGACAACCGGGGCAAACTTATTAAAGAAACTTTAGAGGAATGGCCAGGACTGAAACCGATTCGCTCGAAAGATGTGGATGAAATCCTGAAAGAGCAGGCGAAAGAAGCCTATGGAGCTATTAAGGAAGAACTGAAGAAGCTTTACGACCGCTTCTTCTATCAGGACCTGGAATCCATGTATAAAGACATGGGAAGCTGCGGAGAAATCGTAAGAGAATTAGTGGGCCTGACCTGTGAATTACGGGAAAAACTCATGGCGGAAAAGAAAGAGAGGAACATTTTTGGCTTTAATGATATTGCACATTTCGCTTTGGATGTGCTGATCGGTTACGATGAGAAAGGCAACCCATATTTTACCGAAACTGCAGATTCCCTTGCTAAGGCAACGGTTCAGATTATTGTGGACGAGTATCAGGACACCAACCGCTTACAGGACGCTTTGGTGACCGCGCTATCTGCCGAGCGTTTCGGAAGACCGGATGTATTTATGGTAGGCGATATGAAGCAAAGTATTTACGGTTTCCGTCTGGCTTGTCCGGAATTATTTATTGAAAAATATAATAGCTATGATGCTTATGAAAATTGCGAACGCATTATTTTAGACGAGAACTACCGCAGCCGGAAAGAAGTGGTGGATTTCACCAATCTGATTTTCAGCCAGACCATGACTCCTTCCGTAGGCGGTATTGATTACAATGACGGAAATGCGCTGATTTTTGGAGCGAAATTTGAAGAGCCCTTGTTTGATATGACGCCGGAAATTCTGATGATCAACAGCAGCGGGGAAAACGCAAAAATCGCTGAGAGCTATGAAATTGCGAAAAAAATAGAAGAGTTGGTAGGAAGCGGT
The DNA here is from genome assembly GCA_045600845.1 of Lachnospiraceae bacterium. Classification (GTDB taxonomy): domain Bacteria; phylum Bacillota; class Clostridia; order Lachnospirales; family Lachnospiraceae; genus RGIG5612. Next base: position 76,240 of record JAZRYR010000051.1, read on the forward strand.
TCCGTCCGCTATTCCGATATAGCCATTCTTACCAGAACGGCCAACAATCCACAATTGGAAAGATGCTTATCCGACCGGAATATTCCGATGGTGAAGTCTGCCAACAAAGGATTCTTCGACACTTTGGAAATCCGTCTGGCCCTGAATCTTTTAAGAATTATCGACAATCCGTTGCAGGACATTCCTTTTGCAGCGGTTCTTACCAGTCCGGTGGTGGGCTTAGACGCCAACGCTCTGGCGACAATAAAGACAAAATTCGAAGGCAATGGGTTTTGTATGTATCAGGGCTGCCAGGCAATAGCAGAAAACAATCTGTCCATCCGCCGTTTTATGGAAAAACTGGAAGTTTACCGTGCCCGTTCCGACTATTTTGATATTCCGTATTTTATGGACTATGTATTGGAAGATTCCGGCTTGTATCATATTGTTTCTGCTATGCCGCAAGGAGAAAGCCGGACGGCAAATTTGGAATTTTTGAAGAGCCTGGCGTCCAACTTCTCCAAAGGAACCTATACGGGTCTGTTCAATTTCATCCGTTACATCGAAGAAATCCAGAAGGCGGACATGGACTTCGGACAGGCACAGGTAGTGAATGCAGACCTGGATGCAGTACAGTTGATGACTATTCATAAATCCAAAGGACTGGAATTTCCGGTAGTTTTTCTGGCAGTGGCCGGAAAGCAATATAACGACCGGGACAATAGTAAACCGATTGTTTTAGATGCCGACCTGGGCGTAGGCGTGGAGATCCGGGATGTAGAAGAAAAAACGAAACGAAGAACCCTCCTTATGGAGACTATGATAGAAAAGAAAAAGAGGGACCTTTATGCAGAAGAAATGAGACTTCTGTATGTGGCTTTGACACGTGCGAAAGAAAAACTGTTCATTTCCGGAACCGCGGGAAAAATGCAGAAACAAATCGACCGTTGGGAAGCAGAAAAAGGCTGCGAAAACCCTCCGGAACCGATGTCGGAGGCGATGATTTTGTCAGACAAAAGTTATATGAATCTGATTGGCGACTGTCTGACGAAAAAGACCGATGTCCCGTTCCGGTGGGAAATTAAATCCATAGAGGATATTGAAGTGGAGAGAGTTGCGGAATTGTTCAATGTAGAAGAAAAGAAGGCGTCATTAAAAGCCATCATCGATTCTGCGGAGGAAAATTCGGAAGACTTATTTAGCTATGTATATCCTCACGAAGAGGCTACCAAGACCCAGGTAAAAATGACCGCATCCCAGCTGGAAAGAAAAGAAACCGAAACCGGTGAAGACATGGCCTTTGATCGAGGGAGAGAAAAGGAGACGGAGGAGCCGAAATCCTTCCAGGCGGAGAAAAGCACTCTTTCCAAAGCGGCGGAACGAGGAACAGTATATCATAAGGTCTTTGAACTTTTAGATTACGACAAGGACGATATTTCCAAACAGATAGACATGCTTGTGGAAAAAGGCTTGCTGACGGAAGATCAGAAAAAGCTTATAAAATCAGAACATTTCGACCGTTTCCTGAAATCCGATTTAGGACTGCGCATGAAGAATGCCTACGAGAACCATTGTCTCTACCGGGAGCAGCAGTTTGTTATGGGCATGGAAGAAAAGGGTGAGTTACGACTGATACAGGGAATTATCGATGCTTTCTTTGAGGAAGACGGAAACATTATTCTGGTGGATTACAAAACCGACCGGAGTACAGAGGAGGAACATTATATTCATATTTATGCTCCGCAGCAGGAAGCCTATGCCCGGGCCTTAGAGGCGGCAAAAGGGAAAAAGGTTACGGAAATGATTCTGTATTCTACCGAAATGGGAAAAGAAATCCATCTGAAATAATAATTTGACAAAGAAGGTATAACTGATAGAATTATAATGTTATGGAGGTTGGTGAAAGACGATGATTTTTCCGGAATATCTGAAAAAGAAGGATGGAATCGGCGTAACGGCTATGAGTTATCCGGTAGAAGATGATCTGGAACGATTTCGTTTTGAACATGGTGCCGGAACATTGAAAGAGATGGGCTATGACGTGACCTTTACGGGGAACGTTTTTAAAACCGCCGATGCCTTCGGACGAAGCGGAAGCGGAGAAGAAAAAGCGGACCAGTTTAACGAGCTGGTAAAAAACGAAAAGGTAAAAGCAATCATCAGTGCCGGCGGAGGAGACTTCCTGGCAGAAATGCTCCCTTACGTAGATCTGGAAGCTTTTCGGAAGAATCCAAAGTGGGTTCAGGGTTATTCGGACAACACCTCCATTCTTTACTACCTGACCACGAAGACGGATGTTGCCACAGCCTATGGCTGCAATTTCTCGGACTTTGGCATGGAGCCTTGGGGTGTAAGTGTAAAACGAGGCTTCGGAGTTTTAGAAGGAAGGGTAAAGAAACAAGAAAGTTTTGATTATTATCAGGACGGTTTTGGAAATTATGAAACGGGACTGGAAGATTATGATGCTACGGTTCCTGTGGAATGGAAAACCTTAGATGGAAACAAAGCCTGTATGGAAGGCCGACTGATCGGCGGATGTCTGGACGTACTGTTAAACATTTGTGGAACGCCTTTTGACGGCACCAGGGACTTTGTAGAAAAATATAAAAAAGACGGAATTATTTGGTATCTGGAAAGCTTCGACTTAGGTTTTGAACAGCTCATGGAAGGCTTGTGGAAATTAAAAATTTCCGATTGGTTTGAAGGCGCGAAGGGCTTTGTCTTTGGACGTCCTCTGTTCTATAAGGCAGTAAACTATGATGGAACACCTCTTCCTTCTTATCAGGAAGTTTTGATGGAACGGTTAGGAGATTTACATGTTCCGGTGATTCTGAATGCTGATATTGGACATAAGGGACCGCAGTTTGTTATGATTAATGGCGCCATGGCGACAGTGGAAGCAGAAAACGGAAAAGGTTCCGTAACATATTGGGAGGCTGAATGTTAGAGTTAAAGAATGTTTCGTTTCAGGTTGTAGACGAAAATAATGTAAATAAAGAAATCATCAAAAACATCAGTTTGAAAATTGATGATAAGAAGTTTATTGCCATTACCGGACCAAATGGTGGCGGCAAATCTACTTTAGCGAAATTAATCGTAGGTATTTATGAACCAACGGAAGGCCAGATCCTTTTTGATGGTGTGGATATTACCCATATGTCTATTACAGACCGTGCGAGAATGGGAATCAGCTTTGCTTTCCAGTCTCCGGTAAGATTTAAGGGAATCAAAGTAAAAGATTTAATGACGCTGGCAGCAGGGAAGGAAACCACCGTTGCACAGGCTTGCGAATTTTTAAGCGAAGTCGGTCTTTGTGCAAGAGACTACATTGATCGGGATGTAGATGGCAGCTTATCCGGCGGCGAATTGAAGCGAATTGAAATTGCACAGTTAATTGCCCGAGATACGAAATTAAGTGTATTGGATGAACCGGAAGCTGGCATTGACCTGTGGAGTTTCTCTAACCTTATTAAGGTGTTTGAAAAGATGAGAGCGGAAAGAGAACGCAACATTTTAATTATCAGCCATCAGGAAAGAATTCTTGATATTGCAGATGAAATCGTAGTTATTAAGGATGGCGAGATTGTAGCTTACGATAAGAAAGATGAGATTTTACCGGAATTACTGAAGGGAACTGCAGGCTGCAAATTTTATCAGGATTAATGGAAGAGGTACAAGATGGATCAGATTCAGAAAGATATACTTCAGCAGGTTGCTGACATTCATGAAGTTCCGGAGGGCGCATACAACATCCGTGCCAACGGAAAAACTGAAAGCCGCAATACGACTGCCAATATAGATATTGTTTCCAAAGAAGACAAACCGGGCATCGATATCATTATTAAGCCGGGCACAAAAAATGAGAGCCTCCATATTCCGGTAATCATCAGCGAGAGCGGACTGAAGGACTTAGTTTATAACGACTTTTATATTGGCGAAGGCAGTGATGTCACCATCGTTGCCGGCTGTGGTATCCACAACTGTGGCGACCAGACCAGCCAGCATGACGGCATTCATTCCTTCCATGTAGGGAAAAATGCCAGAGTAAAATATATTGAAAAGCATTACGGAGAAAATGACCCGAATGCTCCTGGAAAGAATGTAATGAATCCGACGACAATTGTTGAGATTGAAGAAGGCGGATACATGGAAATGGAAACCACCCAGATTAAGGGCATCGACGATACCTTGCGTGATACCAAAGCTGTTCTGAAGGGCGAAGGAGCGAAGCTGGTCGTGAGAGATAAACTCATGACCCATGGAAGCCAGCATGCAGACGCCGTGTTCAGCGTTATCATGGACGGCCTGGATTGTTCCTGCGACCTGATCAGCAGAGCCGTTGCGAAGGATGATTCGACCCAGACCTTTAAGGCGGACATCGTTGGTAATGCAAAGTGTGCTTCCCATACGGAGTGCGACGCTATCATCATGGATAATGCGAAAATCAGCGCATCGCCGGAAATTACAGCCAACGATTTGGATGCGGCTTTAATCCATGAAGCAGCCATCGGAAAGATTGCAGGCGAGCAATTGATTAAGCTCATGACCTTAGGTCTTACCGAAGAAGAGGCGGAGCAGGAAATCATCGCCGGCTTCCTGAAATAATAGAAGTAAAGGGCACCTTCTTAATGAAGGCGCCCTTTATTGATTGTATGGCGGTGCCATCACAATAAACCACCTGCTATGCAGGTGGAATCGATAGCTTTAGCTTCAAGCAAAAAACCTCCAGTGATACAATGAGTGCAGGTTCGCCAACCGCACAGAATTGAATCAAAGGAGGTATCCGAATGGATAAAAACAGTTTAGCACACACCATGTGGGAATGTAAGTATCACATCGTGTTTGCGCCGAAATATAGAAGAAAAGTTATCTATAACAAGATACGTGCAGATGTGGGACATATCCTCAGTGAATTATATAAAAGAAAAGGCGTGGAGATCATCGAGGCAGAAGCTATGCCAGATCATATCCATATGTTCGTGAGGATCCCACCGAAGTACAGCGTATCAGAGATCATGGGATATCTAAAGGGAAAAAGTTCGCTAATGATATTCGAGAGGCATGCAAACCTAAAGTATAAATACGGAAACCGGCATTTCTGGTGCAGAGGATATTACGTAGATACCGTAGGAAAAAATGCAAAGAAGATTCAGGAATATATCCGGAACCAGATGAAGGAAGATCTCGAATATGACCAGATGACACTCAAGGAGTATATCGACCCGTTCACGGGTGAGCCGGTAAAATAGGGCAATAAAAAAGGCCCTTCAGGGCCAGCCCGGGACCGCGGTGCGGAAGGCGGACTATTCAGA
>JAZRYR010000052.1:0-3069 GCA_045600845.1 Lachnospiraceae bacterium
TACAGGAGTTCGATCCAGATAATAATGCAGCAAAAGATTATGTAAAAGCATTTCAAGACATTTTTCCACTAATAGAAAGATAGAACCATGGGACAAGAAATTAATCCTACAGCTATGTTTGGAGGTATTTACCAACACGAGCAAAAATTAAATGAACAAACAATGAGGTCAGAAGAGCTTAAAACAGTGCCAGCATCAAAAGAGAATAAAAGCGGGTTCCATTCTAAAATCCAGAAAGGTGTTCAGGATCCCAAGCCAAAGACCAGTCTATATCTCCCGGCGGATAAAATGCATGCACTCCGCGTTCACTGCGCAGAAGAGGAAATAAAGATTACAGTATTTGTTGAAAAGGCAATCGATGCTCAAATTAAGTCTGACCTTAAAAAGCGAAAGTGTCTTGATGTTAAAGAAGAATGAATCTATAACGTCATAACACCATAGGGCTATGTATCTAAAACGCTATGGAATAATATGGCTATGGGACAAAGATGACATTTGCCAAATTATGATGATTGAGAAATTGATTTTGACGCCATAACGTTAACTGTTGAATTCGATAGAAAATAAAAACACAAAATAGACTTAAGCCTATAAAACTAAATTACTTTAGGGACAAGATGGGTCATTTCCCACGGGAAAATGACAAATAGCCAAACCGGGTTCGGGCAATTCTGTTTAATCTTGCCTTCTTCCCCTGGGCGCAGTCTATAAAATTATTGAAGAGAGGAAATGAGCCATAACGACAACCGAATCCATAATGTTTCTGTATCTCTTTCAGATGAAGAGTTTAAAAAATATGAACAACTTCAAAGACAAAGTGGTCTGAAAAAAACATCTTTTCTTCGCCAGATGTTGACGGAGGGGGAAGTTGTTTCCCCGCTGTCTATTGAAGAAAAAACCGCCATAAATCAAATGTCCAAAACGGCTCGTAATCTCCACCGTCTGCTTGGGACCGTTTACAAAGAAGGATTATCAAACCATGTGAAATGGATGGAAAAAATCGCATATGAATTTGAAGCAGTTTTGCAAAGCATAAAGAAATCAAGCCAATGATTGACAGAATCTCATATAATACTAATGAAGCCGATGGCGGCATCATCTATTTTAATGGTTTAACCAATGAAAAGGACCAGCGCATCCGTATCATTGATTGGAATCACGTGTCACTGGATTTCAAAAAAATCCAAATCCTGGAAGAACGTCCTGAAGATGAAAACGGCAAAAGAGTTCAAGAAGCAGAAGCGATAAAAATAGCAAGAGGTGTCGCTGATGAATTCAACGCCTGGGCTGGAAGAAATACTAAGGTTAAAAACAAATTCATGGGTGTAGTCCTTTCGTTTACTCCGGACGAGAGAGAAATAATAGAAAACGATCCGCAACTTCAGGAAGAAATCATTCACGAATACCTTCACCAGATGGGTTTTGATGATGCTCAATTCTTTGCTGTTTATCATTACGACACTGCTGCACCTCATATCCATCTCTACATCAATATGGTGGGAGCCGATTGCAAACCATTTGATTCCTACCAATCGAAAAAAAGAGGGCAGAAGGCATGTCGAGCAATCGAGAAAAAGCACGGTCTTGCCACGGGAAAGGGAATCAATAATAATTACACGGTTGATCGCAATAAGACAAATCCCAAAAACCGAAGAAGAGTAGACATCCAGACTGCTATCAAAGGTTGTTTAAAGGACGGGAATATTAAGTACAGTGATTTTAAGGATGTCCTGTTGAAGCAAGGAATTTCTGTGACAATCGTTGAAGTAGTCAAGGGGAATAAAAGGACCAGAGGGATAGTTTTTGAAAAAGATCATTTTAGCTTCGCTGGTAAGTCAATCGGTAACGATATGACATATCCACAATTAGTGAAGCACTTTTCAGAAGGAAATTCAATCCAGGCAGATAAGACTTTGGTCATTGAGACCAACAGCAAAGAAGACGGCACAAGAGAAAAGATAAGAAAGGATATCGAAACAATCACGGAACAGATACTTCATAAATATGCTGCAGGGCAATCATTTCTAAAATGGGAATTGGCTCGTTATGGCATACGACTCCAGGAAATTACATTTTCAAATCACACAAAAGGATTTGTATTTATAAAAGATGGAGAAAAATTTACCGGTGGAGAAATTAGTCGGAATTATACGTATAAGAATTTATCCAGAAGATTTGAGGATGCATTTCTTAGGATTAACTCTGAATTGAGTAGGTTAGGCGTGGATTGGAATAAAATCAATGATTTCGGGATAAAATACGATATCAAACTCGATAAGGTTTCTACGGAGAAAGGAATATATGCCTTAGCGCAAGCAAATGGGAGGTTTTATATCTCTGAGAAACCATACAACGAAACGACATTCGGTGGCTGTATTTGGAAAGATGCGTTCGGAAAGACATATACGTCTTATGAGCTCGCTGGTTTGACAAAGCCACAAGTATCTATAAATGGATCAATACTGGCAGGGCCGGCAAAACACGCTTCGACATCAAACGTCGTTATTCAAGGTGGCGAGATTGGTAGGACAGCTCCAATAGCCACGGTGCCTGTAGCGGGACAAACCGTCCGGGATAACAAATCTGCAGCGAATTTCAGTGATGGTCTGGACGAGTTCGAAGAAGTGGAAGATCCTAATACTGGAGAGAGGAAGAAAATCAAAAAAACTAAGAAGGGAATCACATTATAATCAATCATTAAGCACATGACAAAATTTTAAAAATATCGAATGGCTGGGTCCTGAGAGGGTTCAGAAGCACGCTGGCTATGTGCTCAAGCCCGTACTTCATCACGCTGATGGCTCTGTTCCCAGTCTTTAGTATGCGGATGGCCTTGACCTCGATGTCTTTTTTGATGCCAACGAGGTAGGCCCAGGTAAAAGAGATAATCATAACCCCAAAGAGTTGTTCAACACGTTCCAGATGCACCAGATGAGTATCCTCAATGTTGAAGCCGCTGGACTTCATCCCGCGAAAGCACGACTCGATCTGCCATCTTTCCTTATATCGGGAAAGAGCAAGGTCGGGCCTGCTGAAGGATATGAGTATCTGCAGCTCGGGGACTCCGTC
>JAZRYR010000053.1:0-95889 GCA_045600845.1 Lachnospiraceae bacterium
CAAACGGTCTGTCCAACGTATTGTAGGGTCAAGCATCTCTCTGTAATCTAGGAAATACTCTGGGAATTCTCTGACAATATGATATTCCTCACCAAACATAAGCAAACCTGCTGTAGTAGGATGTAATTTACCATCTTCGCCCTATCCTGCTGCACCTATTCGCTCCAAGTACTCTTCATCCGGTAAATTATTGAATACATGCTCTGGGCGATAGCTTTTATGATGATTTCTGAATCCCTTTAAGGACTCCGTATCAATTACAGATATATCAAACTGCTCAACAATCTTCATATCCTCTGTTTCATCTGCTGCATCACGAAGCATACCTTTAATTTCTGCCTTAGAACAGTGATAATCACCTTCCCAGTCTCTACGATAGCAACCACCGAATAAATCATTATTAATATAAACCGGCTTCTGCTCTCGCTTAGCTCTTGGCACATAGATAACCAATATGGTATCCCCATTAACCTCGTAAGATTCTACATTTTTATCAGATAACAAATTAATACTTACCTTCTTGGTATCGTGAATCATATTCCAAAAGTTTCTCTTTAACTTGTCTTCATTCTTCAAACCGGTAGTATACCAAGTTCCATCCTGGCGTTCACCTACACCAAGGATGATTACTCCACCATTAGAATTAGCAAATGAGGAATATGACTCCCACAATGCTATAGGCAATCCACCTTCTGCCTTTTTCACTTCGCGGCAGTTATCTTCTTTATATTTATCAAAGTTCGATAAATCAAACAAATCTGTCATATGAGATTTTCAACTCCTTTCCTCTATACACATAAACGAATCATCAAGAGTAAGGTATCCGAACGTGACACAAGGAACTCCTTTGCTTCGAAGATCTTCAGCTACGTCAGGGTCTTGACTGAATACTAAATCAGCATTTGCCGCCAGGAGAGTTTCTGCAGCAGTTTCATCTGAATATGTAGGAATGTTTTTTGATTCTGGACACATCACTTCAAGCCATTCGGTTTCGAACGTATCCTGACTAATCCCAACAAGATAATCTCCCAAGCCTAAACCCAGCATTATTTGACAACCGAACGGATTCAGGTTGATGACTTTTTCAACCTTTGCAGGGATTTCCACTTCTGCTCCTGTTATATCAACAACTGTCCTTGTTTCGACCTTCGTGTTTTCAGCACCACAACCAGTCACTGACACCAGAATGGCAAGAACAAGTAATAACGCACATATTTTTCTTTTATTCATTTCGTATAATACGCTCCATTCATTAGTATTTATGCCGCCGCTTCAAATATTCTCTTTTGTGCCTTGAGGCAATTCTGAAGGTTGATAATTGTTCCGGTATTCTTCACTTTGGAAATCCGAAGTTCTTCGTCAGTCAATTCAACCTCGTTATCTTTTGCCAGCTTAAGCGTATATTCATAGATGCGACCTACTAAGACTTCCAGATCTTCGGCGGTAAGCTGAATACTTATTTTCTCGTAATCCTTGTGCTCTTTCAATTTTTCCAAAGCAACCATGAGACTGTTAATCTTATCAACATCCATATTACCTTCACGAATCGCATCGATATATACCCTAAGTGCTGCCCTAAACTCAGTTACTACCTTAGGCTCACGATTTTTGACCTTGTAATAAATCCAAATGCCTCCGCCTACTGCAGCGGCACTCGCAACAGCGATAATGGTTCCTTTCTTGTGCTGCTTTACAAACTGGATTGCTTTTGCGGCAACACCCTCTGCCTGTTCTGCTGCTTTCAAATCAATAGGATCAAGGTGTTTTACAATTTGTCCTTTGTTCGGACCGATTGCATAACGTACTACACTACCTATTCTTCGATACAAACCTGTCGCCAGTCCCGTTGCAATATCATCCGGGATGAAAAATGCGTCTTGTGCTATTGCCATAGATGGCCACCTCCTTTTTTATTTTCATAAGAGGACTTGTTTTTTTCGCGAATCTTCTGACATCTAATCCACACACCAACATACCCTTTTAGGTTGGGTGTGCCAAACTGCTGTCAGGTCAAAACATCTAATCCACTAACTCAATTTTTCAAGGCTTGTTTCTGCCCTCACCTCGATTATATAGATATGTTCCCGTGTACTCTTTCGGCGCTTCCGACGGGGAGAACTCTTCCCGGTCAAATCTTGCAAAAATGCCGTAAATAAGCACTTTTCAGCCACTTATGGCTTAACCCTTGACATCAAGACTACCGTCTCCACGTGTTCGGTTTCTGGGAACATGTCTACGCAGCAGGCTTTCACCAGATCATATCCAGCAATCTTAAAGGACTGTAAATCTCGTGCCAGAGATTCTGGTTTACAGCTGACATAAACAATATTTTCTACTTTATAACTTAAAATTTTACCCAGAGCTTTCGGATGAATACCTTCTCTTGGAGGGTCTAAAATAATACTGTCCGGTTTTGGAAGATCGTCTAATGCTTTCAGCACATCGGCTGTCACAAACTCTGCATTTTCGACACCATTTAAGGCAGCATTTTCTTTTGCGGCTTCTACTGCTTCCGCTACAATTTCTACGCCAATGACTTTATTTACGACCGGAGCCATAAGCTGGGCGATCGTTCCTGTTCCGCTGTATAAATCGAATAACAATCCATGGGCTTTCGCTGCATACTCTCTTGCTTTGCCATAAAGCACTTCTGCGCCCTTGGTATTGGTTTGAAAGAAAGAAAAAGTTGAAATCTTAAATTTCAGTCCCAATACCTCCTCATTTATGTAATCGTTTCCAAATAAGATATCGGTTTTATCGCTTTTTACTACGTCGGAAAGAGCGTCATTGGTAATATGAAGGATTCCTGCCACTTTTCCTTCCAGCGTCAAGCCTAAAATCCGGTTTTTAAAGCCATCTACCAGTTTCCCAGCGACGGTTTCATCTTTTAATTTTTCTACACTGGAAAAAGCCGGACTGGCAGTAACTAAAGCTACCAGAATTTCTCCTGTGGCAGCCGCTCTTCTTATCAAGAGATGCCGCAGCCATCCTACATGGGTCTTATTATTTTTAAAATCCACTTCGCCTTTTTCATAATATTCATTAAAGAAATCCCTGGCTTCGTTGCGGATTTTATTCATATCGTCATGAACCAGATGGCAATCCATAATATTGACGATATTCATAAAACTGCCTTTTTGATGAAGTCCTAAAGCAAAAGGGCCATCTTTACACTCGTCACCAAATGTAAATTCCATTTTGTTCCGATAGCCTTCTTCCGAAGGACTTGGAAGGATGCTTTCAAATTCAAAAGATCCAGAAACGGATTCCAGTAAATCCCGTACTTTTTCAGCTTTCATTTTCAACTGATTGTCGTAAGATATTTTTTGGTAGATGCAACCACCACAAGCGCCAAAATGCGGACACAAAGGCTCTCTGCTTTCATATGGAGAAAGATCCATTTGTTTTTTCTTTTTGCTCATTTTCATTCCTTGTAAAAATTAATCTATTATATGAAAATGAGGCAAGCTTTATCAGCTTGCCTCACAAACTACTGATTTTATTCTGCAAAATCCTTTTCTGTTATTTCTTCGACTGCATTGTTTTCGTCATCTTCCACGTAGTAATTATCTAAATCATCATACAGGTCATAATCATCCGTTTTCTTACCAAATAATTTATAAACCGCATATCCTATTCCTGCCAAAACTACTACAGCGATTGCACAATACAGTAATACTTTAACTACCTTATTACATTTTTCTTTTTTCTGTTCTTTTTTAAGTAATTCGTTCAGTCTAGAAAGCTGAACAAATTCTTCGAATTTTTTTTCCACAGCGTTCACCTTTCCTGATATTAATTTCTTTGCACCAAATTTTATTAAATCATTCATATCTATCACCCTCTGTTATTATAATAGGATAAATGTTCTGTTTTTTCAATAAACTTGATGGAAAATTAAAAAAAATGTTACATTTTTTTTAATTTCGCAAAGCTGGCAAACATCTTTTTTGTGCCGCATTCTTCAAAATCCACCGTAACTTCCCAGTCCCTTCCTCCGTCATTGATGGATGAAACAATTCCTTCTCCAAATTTCATATGAAGGACACGGTCTCCAACACCATAATCCAGAACCGGTTTATTCCGGGAAGATCCAAAACTTTTCGTCTGCGCCGGTTGTTCTCCCATACTGAACGGTTTTCGCATAAAGCTGGTTTTGCTTTCCTTTGCTGCACTGACTCCGCCATTATATTCCGACGGTCTGCTCTTTACGTAAATATTATCTTTATCGGCTTCGATTAATTCTCCCGGAATTTCTCTTACAAATCGAGAAATGTTGGAAACCATCGTTTCACCGCGGACCATTCGCATGCGGGAAGCTGTCAGGACCAGATTCTTTTTTGCACGGGTAATGGCAACATAGGCCAGCCGACGTTCCTCTTCCAGATCATCCTCATCGTCGGAATTAATGGAGGCATTCATTGGAAACAGGCCATCTTCCATACCACATAAGAAAACATTGGGAAACTCCAGGCCTTTTGCAGAATGAACGGTAATCAAGGAAACATAGTCCGAATCTGCATCCCAGGAATCAATATCTGCTACCAGAGACACTTCCTCTAAAAATCCGTTCAAAGTCGGCTCCTCTGCGGTGTTTTCATAAACAGACAATTTATTGACCAATTCGTCGATGTTCTCAATTCTGGTCTCGGATTCTACCGTTTTCTCCGCTTTCAGTCCTCTTAAATAACCACTCCGTTCTAAAACGTCGTCCAAAATCTGGGTTAAGGTCTTTGTTTCCATTCCCTGACGAAGTCCTTCAATCAGATTTCGGAATTCTCTTATTTTTTCTCCGCTTTTTCCTAAGATTCCTTCATTTACGGCATCATCCAATGCCGCATAAAAGTTGATCTCACGATCGTTTGCAATACTCTGAATGGCATTTACCGATACTGTTCCTATTCCCCTCTTCGGTACATTAATGATTCTTCTTACCGCTACATCATCTCTCGCATTATCGATGGTTTTTAAGTACGCCAGAACATCCTTTATTTCTTTTCTCTGATAAAAGTTTACGCCACCGACAATCTTATAGGGGATATTTGCACGGACAAAGGCTTCTTCCAGATTTCTGGACTGAGCGTTGGTCCGGTATAAACATGCACAGTCATTTAGTTGATATCCCTCTCTTCGGTATTTTTTTATCTGATCAATAACCCGGTCCGCTTCCACATAAGGATTGTCCACATGAAACAGTTTAATCAGACTACCCTCTTCATGGTCGGTCCAAAGGGTTTTCGACTTTCTCTTTTTATTGTGTCGGATCACTGCATTGGCTGCATTCAGGATATTCCCGGTAGAACGGTAATTTTGTTCCAGACGGATTACTTTCGCCTTTGGAAATACCTTTTCAAAGTTCAGGATATTTTCGATGTTCGCACCACGGAACTTATAAATAGACTGGTCATCATCCCCAACAACACAGATGTTTTGGTACTTCTGAGCCAAAAGGCTTACAAATACAAACTGAGCGGTGTTGGTGTCCTGATATTCATCCACGGAAATATATTTGAAACGCTCCTGAAAACGATTCAGCACCTCTGGATTTTCCCGGAACAGCTCCACCGTCTTGACAATCAGATCATCAAAATCAAAAGCATTATTTTTCTTCAGTTCTTTTTGATATTCTCTATAAACTTTCGCCACCTTTTCCAGATAAAAATCACCAGATGCATCCAGTTCAAACTGATCTACACCAGTTAACTCATCCTTTGCCGAGGAAATATGGCTTAAAAACCATTTTTCCTTAAATCGGGTGGTATCAATATCAAACTTTTTGCAGATGTTTTTTATTACCGTCTTCTGATCATCTGCATCATAAATCGTAAAGCTGTTGTCATAGCCCAGCAAATGACTGTAACTACGAAGTATTTTTACACAGGCAGAATGGAAAGTGCAGATCCATGAGCCTCCTGCATCCATTCCGACGCTGCTTTCCACACGTTCCCGCATTTCTGCAGCTGCCTTATTGGTAAAAGTAATGGCCAGAATTTCCCTCGGTGCTACATTCTTTTCTTTTACCAGATATGCGATTCTATTTGTAATAACGCGGGTTTTTCCGGATCCGGCTCCCGCCAGTATAAGAAGCGGTCCCTCCGTAGTAAGAACCGCTTCTTTTTGCATTTCATTTAAACCTTGAAGCATATACTAACTTAACCTCTTGAATACCATTTCATATCCGCCGTTGCCGTCGTCAATGGAACGTTTTACACGGCTGATCGTAGCAGTGCTCGCTCCACTCTTCTCTGCAATTTCCTGATATGTGAACTTTTGATTTAACAATTTTGCTACCTGATACCTTTGAGCAAATGATAAAATTTCGTTTGTAGTGCAAACATCTTCAAAGAAATTAAAGCATTCTTCTTCGTTTTGTAAAGACAATATCGCCTGAAATAATTCTTTTACTTCCGGTGTTTTGATTTTTTTGCTCATATCTATCCCTCTCTGTAATCTACAGGTTTCAATCGGTTAAAATCTTCTTCCGCCACCACCATGGGTCATACCGCCGGAAGAAATATGTATGCTTGAGCCGCCTGGACGACCTCCGCCACCACCTCTGTTATTATTCTGTGGTAATGGAACAACTACGACATTATTGTATAAATAACGGTCTGCGCTCTTGGTAATATCAATATGTTCCCCTTCCACATATACATTTGCATTGCTCTGAGCCACAACGCTCTTCATCTTGTTCTTCATACCAGAAGTAATCACTAAGGAAATAAGGAACGCCACTACAAAAGCACCTACGATACGGATCAAAACATCCGTAAACCCAATATGCTTCTCTACCGGAACCGGCTCCGGATATACAATCGTATCCACCGGATTGCCATTTCTCTCACTCAGAAAATAATTATACGCGGTATTGATGAATTCCTTAAAAGCTCCTACAATATCATCATTCTGAAGATACAGTGCGATTGCATCGCCGCATTGCTCAATACCATAATCGGTAAACGCTTTTATGCCCTCTCCCGCCGTGGTAATCCAAAATTCCCGTTCTACCATGCTTAAAACAAGAGCAACGCCATCCGGACGATAACCGTTCTGTTCATAAAAAGCGTCGGCATATTCTACTGCGCTCTGTCCATAAAAAGAATCGGTAGTATGAATCACAACATCGACACCTAATTCTTCACTTAATTCATCCAGTGCATCACTGATTAATGTTTTGTCGGATTCTGAAAGCAGATTGGAGTCATCAACCAGTCTTTGTCCCTGGGCAAAAGCCGGAACAACAACCATAAGAGCGATGGCCAGAACTGCTATAATAGCTAAAAATATCTTTTTCATAAGACCACCCTCCTACAGTAAGAACAACATTGCAATTAGAATTGCTGAGAAAATTGCACCTAAAATCAATGTCCATTTCAATCGGTACTTCCAGACTTTATTCGTATCTACCGGAAGATTACCAACCATCTTACCGGTCTGTCCATTCATCGCAAAGGTATATTGTTGTCCATTATAGGTTGTATTCAGTAACCACACCGGATACATCGCATATTTTGACTCGCCACTGGTCATTTCTGCATTGCCACCTTTCGGAGTCAGAGACATGTACCCACCGATCGTGCTCTGAAGAGCCTGAAATGTACTGTCTTTAACTCGTTCGTTGGCTCTAGGCATCGCCTCATCTGAGGAAACATCATATTTGTCAGCCAGATAGCCAGACATATATGCGGTCTGAAAATCTACTGCCTCAGAAAAATCGTAAGGCTCTAAGGATTCCATCAGATCATCCGGCATCTTCGAAGAACCATCGACCGGAACATTTGAGAAAGACATCCGGCCTTCACGATAAACATCAAAATACCGTGTTTCCGTATATTGGTTTCTTCGGTCTGTCCAGGTCCGCACCTGTGTTCCAAGGAACTGTACCCGTCCTTCGGTTTTTGCATCAAAAAGCCAGTATGGAACATACATCCCTTTGATTTCATCAATATGATTTTTATCTTTAAAGAGATCTGGAAGAAGTTTTCTTCCGGAAATGTGGTTCTCATAAGCCGCTTTCGCCGCTTTCTTATCCAGTTTGAACGGAATAATGTAATCCGGCTTTAAATCACCGGAAAACTGTCCCATTAAAACAACCGGATTCCCACAGAACGGGCAGCTTGTAGAACCTAGATTTTCATCACCGATAATCTGACCACCGCAGGATTTACATACGTACACACGCATACCTTCGGTTTCGCCTTCCTGCCAGACCTGACCCGGAGTTTCCCATTTTAATTCTTCCGAAGCCGTAAATTCATCCAATCCTTTATCATAATCGGCTAAAGCGGCTACATCGATTTCAGAATCACAATATGGGCATTTCATTGTCTGGGTACTACTGTCAAAAGTCAGGGTTCCACCACAATGAGGGCATTTATATTCTTGAATATCTGCCATTATAAATTCTCCCGATTAGAATATAAATCTGCAGCAGTCCACAAAAAGAACTGCTGCAGAACAGAATTAAAAAACTACAGTAATTGATTTCCGCAGTTTGTGCAGAATTTAGCACCTGGCTGTACTGGTTTTCCACAATTCGGGCAGAAGCCGCCTGCTGCCTGCTCCGGTTTCTTGGTTCCGCATGCAGAACAGAAGTTCCCACTATTTACCTGGCCGCAAGTACATGTCCAGGATCCAGCTACAGGAGCTGCTGCCTGCTGTGCTGCGCCCTGAGCAAACAGGTTAGAAACTGTGCTTCCCCCTGCATTCATCGCCATGCCAACGCCTACTAAACCGTTCATAGCTCCACCTTCGTTTCCTGCTGCTGTTTCCAGAGCATTCGCTGTAGCACCGGCAATAACGCCAGCTGCAAGGTTTGGATTGGAAAGAGCTGCTCCACGCTGGGTCTGTTTGATGAGTTCCTGATCCTCTTCCGGAAGAGTTACGCTACCTAAAGCAACGGAAACAACCTGTAATCCCCTGAGTTCCGCCCACTGGTTGGACAGCTGCTGGTTCATCGCCTGTTCTAATTCTTTGTTATGTGTAACGATTTCATTTGGACGCATCTGTAAAGCAGAAAGCTGACCAAATGCCGGCTGAAGAGCGCTGATGAATTCTGTCTTCAGCTGTTCTTCGATTTCGCTTCTCATATATCTGTCCGATACGTTGCCGGCTACGTTTGTATAGAAACGGATAGGGTCTGCAATTTTATATGAGTATACACCGGAGCAACGGATAGAAACATCAATGTCTAAACCGATCTTGTTGTCAACTACACGGAAAGGAATTGGGTTCGGTGTACCGAATTTGTTATCGATCAATTCCTTTGTATTGAAGTAATATACTCTCTGATCATGTCCGGTATCTCCGCCATAACCGATACGTTTTCCCATTAACTGGAAAGTCTGTTTAATAGCTTCTCCCAGGCTGCCTGTGAAAAGGCTAGGCTCGGTAGATGTATCGTATGTAAACTCACCAGGTTCTGCACAGATTTCAACAACCTTACCCTGATCAACTATGATCATACACTGACCGTCTGCTACAACAATACCGGAGCCGTTTGAAATGATATTATCATTTCCTCTTTTGTTGGAAGAACGGTTACCGATCATCTTCTCACCCTTAACCATAAGAGTTTCTTTATCCATAGCTTCGCACATAAACCAATCTTTCCATGTGTCTGCTAAAACACCGCCTGCTGCACCTAATGCTGCACCAATAAGTCCCATAATTTTCTCCTTTCGACTCCTTAAATCAGTCTATCACTTTAACAAGTTAGTGTATGATTATGATACACTTTTTTTCTTGTTTTTTCAACCTTATTCATATATGATTTACTTAGTGATAAATATGTTCACGCCTTTTTTTGGTGTGCATTTCATGAAAAAAGCTAGAAGGAGGATTCTAAAATGGAAAACATTTTAATTCCAACAGAAGAAGAAATCCTTACACTGTTTGAAGCAAAGAAATATGCAAAAATCAGGGAACTTTTCATCGAAATGAATCCAGCCGATATTGCGGCATTATTGAACGATTTTCCTAAAGATAAATCCCCTGTAGTGTTCCGATTACTTCCCAAAGAATTGGCAGCCGATACTTTTGTCGAGATGGATACGGATATCCAGACTCACTTTATCAAAGGCTTTTCCGATACAGAGCTCCGTGACATCATGGACGAGCTCTATCTTGACGATTTTGCCGATCTGGTAGAAGAAATGCCTGCAAATGTTGTAAAAAGAATTTTAGCCAATACCGATGCGGATACCAGATCTATGGTAAATAAAATTCTGCAGTATCCTGAGGATTCAGCCGGCAGCCTGATGACCGTTGAGTATGTCAGCCTGCGGAAAAATATGACCGTATCCGATGCATTGACGAGAATCCGACAGACCGGAGTCGATAAGGAAACAATATATACCTGTTATATCACGGATTATGACCGCCAGCTTCTCGGCTTTGTTACAGCAAAGGACCTGCTCTTATCCGAAGAAGAAGCGCTGATCAATGATATTATGGAAACCAATGTTATAAATGTTCATACCCACACAGACAAAGAAGACGTTGCCCAGATTTTCAGCAAATATGACTTACTGGTTCTTCCTGTTGTTGATGATGAGCACCGTCTGGTAGGCATTGTAACCATCGATGATGCTATGGACGTTATGGAAGAAGAGGCCACCGAGGATATTGAAAAGATGGCTGCTATCCGTCCTGGCGACAAACCATATTTTCAAACCAGTGTCTGGCAGACTTATCTTGCCCGTATCCCATGGCTTTTGATTCTCATGGTTTCTGCTACATTTACCTCTTTGATCATTACAAAATTTGAGGATGCCCTTTCCGCTTCTATTATTTTATCCGCTTCCATCCCGATGCTGATGGATACCGGTGGAAACTGCGGCGGACAAGCTTCCGTTACGATCATCCGTTCTCTTTCCTTGGAAGACGTGGAATTTAAAGATATTTTCCGTGTCATCTGGAAGGAGTTAAGGGTCGGTTTTATGTGCGGTATATCTCTTGCGATTGTTAACTTTGGAAAAATGCTGATTCTGCATCAAGGTACCGTTCTGGTCGTGTTTGTTATTTCCCTGGCTCTGTTCTGCTCTGTGGTTATGGCGAAATTCATAGGATGCATTCTTCCTATGGTTGCCAACAAAATCGGGTTTGACCCTGCGGTAATGTCCAGTCCGTTTATTACAACCATTGTCGATGCCCTGACTTTGCTGATTTACTTTAACCTGGCTGCAGCAATCCTGCATATTGTATAAATCATTAAATTAATGGAAAGAAAACCGAAAAGAGAATTGCATAAAGAAGTTTTTCCGGATAGTTCTGCACAAAGTGCATCTTCCGAAAAGATTTCTTCTGCCAGAAGAACATCCTCCGGAAAGGCTCCTTCTACGGGAAGAACGTCTCCCGGAAAGGCTCCTTCTACGGGAAGAACGTCTCCCGGAAGGGCTCCTTCGTACCAAAAAGCTGGTTTGGAAATGTCCAGAAAACAATCAAAAAGCAGATCCTCCCAGCCATCGGCTTCCACTCGAAGCAACCGTTCCGGAAAGGTTTCAACGCAAAAAAAGAAAAGGAATAAGAATCTGCCGTCATTTGCAATTGCTGCTGCAGCGATTGTTATTATTGCTGTAATTATTATCATCATTGCCTCCTCTTCCATCCCGGAAGTAAAAAATCTTACGATAAAATCCACGGACAATTCCCAGATTCTGACATGGGACCGAAGTGAGAAAAATACATCTTATGAGATTTACCGGAAAAGTGAAGGAGAAAATTTCACACTAGTCCGGACTATCGGGGAAGAAGATCCTACTTCTTACACGGCAGAAGCCTTGAACAGTGCAACCCTTTACCAATACAAAGTAGTATCGGTAAAAGGCCGTAAAAAATCAAAAGGGGCGGTTATTGAAGATATTACCACGCCCGTTATTGCGGAAGGACTTACCGCCAGCACTCAGATTGAAAAATCTCTTACTTTAGTATGGCATGATGCTCAGAAAGTAAACGGATATGACCTGAAATTCGGTTCTTCCAATGACTTAAGCGATGCCACAACCACTACCGTCAGTCTGGACGGCATTACGATAGATGAAACAACCGGTCTTCGCAGTTATACTTATAATGATCTGGAGGAGGGTTCCATATACTATTTCTCCATTCGCAGTTTTTGCGATAAAAACATTTATTCCGACTGGACACCGATTGTATCCGCAAGAGTCACCAGAGCCATTGATATGAGTGGTATTGATGTATCTGCTCCTATGGTTGCTATTACTTTCGATGATGGTCCGGATGGTTCCGATGTAACCACCCGTATTTTGGATGCATTTGCCTCCGTCGGCGGTCATGCAACATTCTTCCAGTTAGGAGATCATGCAGAAGCACAGCCGGAAAAAATCCAGCGTATGGTAGAAGAAGGACATGAAGTAGGCAACCACACCTACGACCATACACATATGGGTGCTGCAGTAACCAGCGATGATATTATCCAGGCCAACAATTCCATTGAAAGTATCTGCGGAGTCCGTCCTTACTCTTTCCGCTGTCCGGGAGGAGAGTCTACCGGTCTCATTGTTGACACTTGTATTTCCGAGGGTATGTCTGTTTTTCATTGGAGTCTGGATACCAGAGATTGGTCCAGCAGAGATGCCAATTCGGTTGTTTCCGAAATTAAAAATAATGTACAGGATGGAGATATCATTCTAATGCATAATATCTACTCTTCTACCGCCGATGCAGTGGAACAGATTCTTCCATGGCTGACCGATCAGGGCTATCAGTTAGTCACCGTCTCTCAGCTGATTCAGGCTCAGAATGGTGAGCCTCCGATTCCTGGAATCACCTATAAAAGAGCAGATTATTCATGGTAATTGAAGCGTCCATTGTATGCCACATCAAGGGGTAACAACGGACCAATTATTTTTCTGGAAAATATTATCGTGAACAGTCACCCATTGTCCATCACTTAAATCAAACAGATTTCCATTATTGCTTTCTGTTTCCCAATGTCTTGACGTTGTAAGTAATTGTCTTTTTTCTTTCTGCTTACTTTCATCCACCTCTGCAATCCCAGAAGCAGCAAGTGTAAGGACATCTGCATTTGTCATAAATGTACCATCGCTGACAAATCCCTTACTATCAAAATCTTTCACCATCAAAACCGGGTTTAAGCCTTCAACATCAGCAAAGCCGAAATTCAAATCATCAAATTGACCAAAATCTGCTCCATGGTCCGAAACAAGGATGATTCTCGTATTATCATATACGCCATTTTCCCGCATATAATCAAACCAATCGGCGAGTTTCAGCATTGCAGCCAAATTGGATTGATAATGAGCAACATCCGTAAGCGTGTTAAATTTCATGATTCTTCCATCAAGTTCACAAAATGTTCCTAACCTGGTTTCCGTAGGTGTCTGGCTAGGTACAAATTCCGGTTCCTGAAGAAGTACGGCCTCATGCGTCATTTCATTATCCATCATTAAGAAGGTATTGCCCTCATCCACAATATCTGTCATTTCGGCCAGTTTATCCATAATTGTATAACTGTTTATAAAGCTTTCACCGACTGTGAATTTTTTCGCCGTAGAATGATAATCCCCATTATCATAGATTTTCGGCTGAAGGATAACCGGAGCCACTTCCCACGTTTTTCAAATTCATCATTATTTCGTTTATTTAAGTAATTGTTTCGTCTAGGTTAACGTGCATATTTTAAATATAAGCCTGAAAAAGTCTATCGTTTTCATGCTCTCCAGAAGGAACCGCAGATAAAAAGAAGGGTTTTGCCAATGCCAAACCCTTCTTCCATTCATATTCTTTATATTCACAGTTTTGTTACGTTTGTAGCCTGTGGTCCTTTTGTTCCTTCGACCAATTCATACTCTACTTCATCGCCTTCATCCAAGGTCTTGAAGCCTTCCATATTCAGTCCTGAATAATGTACGAAAACATCTTTTCCTTCTGCGTCACAGATAAACCCGTAACCTTTTTTACCATTGAACCACTTAACTGTTCCTTTTGCCATTTTAAATTTTCCTCCGTTAATTTCTAAGCATCAAATGCGGTTATCCCCGCTCACCGAAGAAATATAACATTCGGAAAAAACAGTGTCAATAATGTGGTTATTCATATATTGTATACCTTATTTCACCACCTGTTCTTCATGGCATTTAAGAATACATCGCCGATAACTGCAATGTCCTCCGCCGTAAAAGCTAATGGAAAATTGTCCGAGAACAGGATCTGCGCGTTTGCTGGAAATTCATCATCCGGAGCCCAGAACAGGACTCGGATTGTCAGCCCTGGGAGAAGGTCAAAATCATAAGCGGCATCTGCGCCAGCCGGTAATTTACCGTTTTCCCCTCTGGCTTCTTTCGCACCGATACTTTCCATTCCCTCTTTAAATCCCGGAATATTATGTCCATACGTTCCAGCCATTCGATTAATACATCGTCCGTGAAACTGACGCTCATAAACCGGTCCCCAAGGCATTTCCGGATAAGAATACATCTTTCCCGTGCTTAAAGCAGAAACTCCTTCCATGCAGTAACGGGCCAGAAGAATTCTGGTATAATCTGCAGTTTTGCTTCCATCTTCAAAAGTGGTCTCCATTTCCGGGAAGGTAAGATAAACTACCCGGTTCAGAAACGGAATCGTAAACTTTCCGTCCTCATATTTGCATCCGGATTTCTGAGACATTTTTTCCGGGTCCATGGTTTTGAATTTTTCCTGGTAGATACGAATCGGGTTCTCCGTTTTATTGTTAATTACTTCCATATTTCCTCTTTTCCTGTGACTGATTTTTCCTGAGTTCAACTTCTCTTATGACGAAACTCTCCTAAGGTCAATTTTTCTGCAATTTTTTTTCAGTAATTAATCAAACAAACTTGCATCTGTGTGCGGAATAAAACATGCTGCAAGCAGCTCATCCATATAGCCTGGATAAGTAGATAATTCCAGGTAAGTCATATTGTCCGCTATATCAAATACCTTCTGGGTTGCATCATTGCTTAAAAGCATGGCGCAGGCACCTGTCAGGGAAGAGTTTCCGATATAACTGTATTTTTCCAAAGGCAGCTTTGGCAGCATACCGATGGAAATTGCTTTTTCCATATCAATTCCGGAACCAATTCCACCGGCAAGAATTACTTTATCAATACAATCCACATCCATGTCCAGAGATTTCAGCATGGTCTGAATTGCGGAGAAGATTGCACCCTTTGCACGAATAAAATTATCCAAGTCCGACTCCGTTAAAGTCAGTTCCGAACCGGAAGCGCTCTCTTCCGTCGTAGCCACAATATACTCACCACTTCCGATTTCTTCGTCATATTTGATACGTGGACTCTGTCCAACAAATTTTCCCTTGGCATTAATTGCACCCTTTTGGAACAGTTCACTGATAATAGAAATCAGGCCGCTTCCACAAAGTCCCGCAGGTTTTACCGTGGACGCTTCTTCCTTTCTGCCACCTAAGCCGTCGGAATTGCCACCAATAATGGAATACGTCGGCTCGTAGGTCTCCGGATCCAGTTCTACGCTGTCAATAGAGCCTTTAGTAGCTCTCATACCGCAGGAAATGTCACCGCCTTCAAAAGCAGGGCCTGCACTGCAGGCACAAGTCAACATGAAATCCCTGTTACCAAATACTAATTCGCCGTTGGTTCCCAGATCAATGAAAAGTGTCATTTCTTCTCCGTTCCATAACATAGAATCCAACGTTCCGGCGGTAATGTCGCCACCTACATAACTTCCTACATTTGGCGCAAAAATCACCTCTGCATCGTCCTGTCCCGGAAGGCCACAGCTTTTCGCCGTATCTCCACTTCTCTGCAGAAATTCCGGAACAAAAGGTTCTAAACGGATGGATTCACCGTTCGCTCCTAAGAACAGATGCTCCATGGTGGTATTGCCTGCAATCACATAACGGGTAATATCCTTTTCTGCTTTATTGCTCTCTTTCAACAGGCTCTCAATCATCGGAAGAAGCGTTTCTTCCCGGACAGCTTTCTGCAGTTTCTCTACGCCGCCTTCTTTCGACTGTTGGATAATACGGTTGATTACATCCGCTCCATAACGGATCTGACCATTACCCAGACTGGCTTTTCCTAAAACCTTTCTTGTATGAAGGTCCAGCATAGCCGCTGTACAGGTGGTGGTTCCGATATCAATGGCGATACCTACTTCGCCTTCTTTCGCATCTACGCTGATATCCAGGCCTGCGTTAAATATTTCGTTAATGGCATTCTCATAGCGTTCCAGCTCTTCCGGACTACTGATATCTGCCGTCTTTATATCTTCTTTAAAAGCTGCTGCGGAAGCAGGAACCCACAGGGTTGCATCACCTACGACAACCGACTGGCAAGCCAATCTCCACTGGTCCTGATAGTCTTCTTCCGAAAGGTGTGGGTTCTTTTCCATATCTACACTGCCCGCAATTACACGGACTCTGCATTTTCCGCAGACTCCGTTTCCAGAGCAAGGCGCATCGATGGAAATATTGTTTTGCTGCATAAGCTCTAAAACATTATCCCCTGCTTCTGCTAATACTTTTACATCTTTTTCATTTTCAATTTTAAATATTAAGGTGTACATAAATTCTCCTGATTGTTCATCATTATGGAAATCATTTCGCCCCGTTTTTTGAACTTTTAATCTGCATAGGTGAAGTTTGTCACTGCACCTTTCGTCTTGTTTAATCTTCTGTAAAACCAAATCTCTGCCGTAAACCAGCAATATCTACATTAAGAATGATTGTTCCATCATTCATTATTTCCTTCTCTATAATCACTTCTTTTCCCTTCAGCATGTTTTTCACATACTCTTCCGGGTCATCCGTCTCCACCATCTCCACCGAGACATCCCGCATCTGATTACCAGAACACTGGTTGAAGATTTCTCGTATCATTTCATATCTCATATTCTTCGATTTCTCTAGTTCAATTTAGTATCTCAACGTAAAAATGCACCTTTTTTGCGTTTTCGTTCTGGTTTATGCATGAAATTTGCGTTTCTGTTCCAATTTATGCACATCTTTTTTGTTTTTGTTCCATAAACATCTGTAAATGCGAAAAATCAGAACAGAAACGCAAATAATGTGCATTTTTAGGTGCTTTCATTTAAATAAGGGGTCCTGTTAAGCAGGACCCCTTAAAGTTTGAATCAAATTACATAATAGGATCCATTGTTAATGCTGGATGTCCTTTTTCTTCAAGGAATACATATAAGCTTTCTGGATCTGTAGCAACTGTTTCATCACCGATCATATCAACGAAGTTTTCAATTCCTAATACTTCCTGAGCTGTCTTGTTCAGACGAGCTGCAACATCATCCTTCAGTTCCTTAGGCATCCATACGATTCTTGCAATACCGCCTTCCGCGCTGATGAACTTCTTAGAAGCGATGAAGTGACGTCCATGACCCATGAAACCAGGAGTCTGAACACCGCCGCCGGTCATAGAAGCAAGTTCACCGAAGGTCATGCCGGTAGGAGTCATACCAACATACTCACGGTTAACAATAACAACACCGTTGCTCATTGGTTCAATACCGCAGATACATTCGAAGCATCCACAAGAAGTCATCGGATCTTCAATTAGTGAGTATAATGTTACGCTTTCGATTGCGCCGTGGGTTGCATCAGCAACTTTCTTGTCAACCTCAGTATATTTGCCAAGTCTTTCATCCAGAAGGCCTTCTTTCTTAATTGGCTGTGAAGGTCCTGTTGCGGAAAGTTCATAAGTAGCCTTAGCTTCTAACCATGAAACAGCACCGCAAAGTCCTAATCTTTCCGGAGTTACTACGCAGCAATGTGCTGGTGAGAAGCTCTGGCAAAGAATACATGTATAGAACTCGTCAACGCTTTCATCGGTAAGGTTCGCAAGACGGTCATCTCTCATTCTGTAACGAGGCATAGCTTCTGCTTCAAGGAAAGCTTTTGCTTTGTCAGCATCGGTAATGAAAGTAACCTGACATTTATCAACAACCTGACCAAATTCGTCTTTGATCATGGAGTAAAGAACTTCTGCGAAGTCTTTCAGTCTTAATCCAGCTGCGAAAGCATCTTTGCTTACACGGATACGGAATAAGTTTCTCTGTCCTGTATGCATAACGCCTTCAATGTAGTTGAACCAAGCATGAATCTTACGTTCGATAACAGATTCAAAGTCTGGCTGCATCTTTTCGCCTGCAACGTCAACTACGGTGCAAAGAGGCATACGGATAAGTTCTGCTGCATCTTCCGGAACGTCTGGACCGTCAATAACGATCTTATGATCTTCTACTTCTGCAGCGTCTTTCATAGATACTAATTCGCATGTAATGTTATGGTCGGAGTCAAATTCAACATAAGTATCGTTCTTACGGATGATTTCGCCTTCGAAAGCAGCTGCAAAGCTTACTGGAAGTTTAACAGCTTTTGCTTTAACTTTAATGTTTCTGAGTGCAAGAGACTTCGGAGAAGTTTCTGCATGATCCAGAACAGACTCTAAAGCTCCAGGAACCTGATTTTCACCAAGGTCAATGTCAACAACTACTGGGAATCCTAAAGCGATTGCGCCTGCGCCTGCAGATACAACAACGCTGTCGATAGCACCGAAAGTATTAACGAATGCCGGAACTCTGTCTTTTGTATACTGAAGTAATGCACCAAGGTCGCCAGGAGTAACATCACCGAAGATTAAAGCTGCACGGATAGCAACGGTTACAACGTGGATAACGCTTGTTACATCATGTCCTAAAGGAACTACACGGTAGTCAAGGCCAGCCTTAACGCCTGCGCCGATAACCTGCTCAATTATATCGCCAACCAGGAAGGTTAAGATACCTTTGTCCTGATAATCCTTAACAACTGCAGCTGCTTCTTCCGGTTTGTCGGTAGAACCTAAAACTACTGCTACGCCAGGGATATCGCCAGTTACCAGAGGAACACCAAGGCTACGAATGATTGGGTCTGGAACGAATCCGATTCCGCTTTCATTTTCGTATGGCTGTGCGCCGTCTAAATATTTAAGTCCTTCAATAATTTCTGCGCCAACTGCTGTAGCAAGACCTGCGTTTAAAGCTGCTCCTAAATCTTCTTCATGAGTAACTAATGATTTCATTACGTCAACACATGCTGGAAGAGTTCCGAGAGTTTCAACCTTTACGCCTGTAGCAGCATAAATTGTTGGGAAGAAATAAGCTGTATCAGGGAAAGAGATTTCTTTGTCTGGTCCATATTTTGCAATCGCATCATTAACTGCACCTTCGGTAAGACCAATGACAGCATCGCTTCCGCCATAGATAAGATCTGTTAAAACGCTCATAATAAATACCTCCTATTTTATTCGGAAAGCGCCAGACCCCATGTCTGGCGCTCCAATATTACAAATTAAAGATCAAGGAATGAATCAGCGTATAAAGCGTTGTTCTTAATGATGTCAGCTGATTTGATAGTTTCTACAAGACGACGGTCGCATGGGTTAACGATTGCGCTGGTAAGACCGCAGTACATAGCCATGGCAACGGTGGTGCTGTCAAGGATTGGTCGAAGCTCCTTTGGAGCCATGTTAGAAACATTGGAAAGTCCGCCGGTTGACTTGAAGCCCATGTCGCTTAACTGTTTAATGAACTCTAAAACGTCCATCTGTTTGTCCTGCATACCTTTGATAACCAGGAATAATGGGTCAAACCACATATCTTCTGTAGGGTCCATACCAAGTTCCATACCACGCTCAAGCATTTCCTGGCAGTACATCATACGCTCATCATTGTCCGCAGGAACGCCTGCTTTCGAGCAAAGAGCGATAACGATAGCGTCATTTGCTGCAGCAAGGTCGATGTTTTCGATTCTGTCGCCTGCGTCTGCAGAGTTAACAATAGGTTTGCCCTTGCTGCGGTTGTAAACAGAAATACCAGCTTCAATCGCTTTTCTGTTTGCTGTATCGAGGCAAAGAGGAACATTGTCGAATTCAGACTGGATTGTTGTTACAGCCCATTTCATCAGTTCTTCCCCGTTTTTCTCAGCAGGTCCGATGTTAACGTCTAAGTAAGTAGCGCCGGCATCTAACTGCTCTTTTGCTCTAGCAAGAATAGGAGCTGGATCCATTTCTTCCATAGCTCTTTTGATTGATGGTGAAATGCAATGAATTCTTTCACCAATGATTACGAATTTACCCATAAAAACCTCCTATTTGAAATCCTTCATAAATTTAACCAGGCCTGTAGCGTCATTTGGAGCAACTACGATTGTCCAGCCCGGAAGTTTCTCTTCTAATTCGCCCTTAAGAACTGCAGCTTTACCAGGAATGATTAAAGTACGGCTCTTAACTTTATTCTCAATATCATACTCTTTCATGAATTTGGAGATTGTACCAGCACTGAATTTACCTGCAGCCCATGCAGTAAGTACGGAATATCCGCCAGCATCAGAAATCAGGAAGTTGCAAGGAACGCCGGATCTCTCTAATTCGCCGGAAACAACGAAGTAAGTAAGAGCGAAGTCAACGGTTGTAACACAAACACTGTTTTCATCTGCACCGTTAATTGGGTAAAGACCTGGCTCAACTTTCATTGGCTTCTGAGGATCTGTAAAGATGTTCTGACGAAGTCCGAATAATGGAAGAGCCTGTGCATAGGTCATGCTGTCCATAAGGATGATGGAACCATATTTGATAACGAACATGGAAGCTAATGCGGTCTGCATAGCGGTATCTTCCGGAGCAACCTTAGCTACGTTTACGATAGATGGATAACCGAAAGTTCTGTCCTGATCTTTCAGAGCAGCACGGCGAACCTGAATCGCATTTGCATAAGCTTCTTTAATGCTAGCGCCGGTTACGTCAAGGAAGAGTTCCTTATATCCTAAAGCTTCGATCGCAGCGGTTGTGTCATAAAGAGCATCTAAATCTGGAGCGGAAACACCAAGAGCAACACCTGCTGCCTTCGCTACTTCTACCATCTCTTTATAGTTGTCAGGAGTTGCACCGTTTAAGATAGGCTTCTCTTCTTTGCAAAGCTCTAAGCCTTCTTTTGCAGCGTCAACATCTTTGCAGTCCAGGAGCAGGAGCTTGCCCTGTCCTTTTACTTTATTGATCAGGCCTAAGAATGCTTCTTTTTCTGTAAACTTAACATTCAGAACTTCGGTATGCATTCTTTCACCGATACGCTCGTAATCAACTTTCTCGATTTCCGGAAGTCTTTCATCTACGCAGCCAGGGCATACGTTAACGCCGAAAAGGTTTCTGGAAACGAAAGTTTTGTCATGACGGAAGAGAACGGTTTCTCCGCCTAATGTATATTCACATTCGCCTGCGCCAACTTTAACAGCTTTCATTGGAGGAGCTGTAGCTTCGCTTAATTTTGCAATAGCTTCGTCGGACATATGTGGACACTGTTCAATCTTTACAGAACCCTGTGCAACTTTCATAGCGAAAGCCATACATGTAGGGTTGCCGCATTCTTTACAGTTTGTTTTTGGTGTAAGTTTGAAAATATCAATACCTTTTAATGCCATTTTTATTTCCTCCTTCCTTACATTAAAGCGCCAACAAGGCGTGCGATTGTATCAACGGTCTTAGGATGTCTTAAGATAACTGCGTTTGATCCGCCAGCGATTACAGCTGCAGCTGTTGAAACTTCCATTTCAATACCACGCTCTTCTCTTGCGCCCCATTCTGGGAAATCTTCCTCAGATACTACAGCTTCTTTTACAGACCATGCTTCGGAAGAAACAGGAGTAATGATTGGCATCTGAAGCATTGCATCGTTCTGACCTAAAGCTGCTCCTCTTACTCTGTCTAAAGTGGAAGCAACATATTCGAAACCATAACCAGCTGCTGCGCTGCCTACGTTCATAATATAGTTTTCAGGCTGGATACCCATCTGGGAAACAAGAACGTTCAGCTGTTTTGCAAGGTTGATATCTACTGCACTCTCTGCAGAGATTTTCTGTTTGTAAGCCATAACTGCTGCTGCAGCGATGCTCTTGTAGCTTTCTTCTCTAGCGGAAACGAAAAGAACGTTTTTGCCAGCTAAAGCTTCAGCTACTTTTTCAAATAACTGGATATCTTTTTCGATGTTCTTGCAACCCTGAATAGCCAGAGGACAATCGATAGCGTCTGCTACTTCTTTTGCGATAGCTACGCACTCTTCCACAGTTTTGTTGGCACCGTTTGGATCAGCTCCATCCAGTGTTAAAACTACGAAGTCAGCGCCAGGCATTTCGCTTGCTTTCTTAGCAATAGCGCCCATTCCTTCAGCACCTGCATAATATTCAGCAATTCCAGGAACTGTCAAATCAACACCAGAATCCGAAATTTCTACGCCGATAGCAACTTTGTTCTTTGCTTCTCCGTCGAAAGTATACATTGGGAAAGTATTTCCGCCGCCCAATGTTACTGCTTTGTCCCCAGTACCAATTGTTACTTCGTTGATAGAAGCATTAAATGTCTGTGGGTTTCTTTTAAAAGCCATTTAAGTATCCTCCTTAAGTTTGGTAATTTATAAATGTTTTAAAACCATATGGTTTAATGACAAATTATGAAAAAAGTTTCTTTGCAATCTCATTTACTGCAGCTCTTGCAGGATTGTCGTCCGGTAAGGTGCAAGTAGCTTTTCCGTCACAATCGTATTCATATACGCCTTCGTCCTGAGGAACAACGCCAACCAGGTCCAGATTGTATTTTGCAATTTCTTCTTTAATGCCTTCGTTCAGTTCTCCGTTCGGAGCACGGTTAACGATCAGAACAATTTTTTCCTGTCCCAGTTTCATTTCCTGGCAAAGCTCAGAAATTCTTCCAACTGCCTGGATTCCTCTTCTGGAGCAATCGGAAACTAAAACGATCAGGTTTACGGAAGGAAGAATGCCTCTGGAAATATGTTCCATGCCAGCTTCATTATCTACCACCATGTATTTGTAATTTCCTTCCAGCTTCCGCAACTGAGCAGTCAACAGATCGTTTACGAAACAATAGCAGCCTTTTCCTTGAGTACGACCCATAACAATCAGGTCAAAATCATCTTCCTCAACTAAAGCGGAATTAAATTTATAGTCCAGATATTCCTTCTTGCTCATGCTTGGAGGAATCGGCGTATTATCGTCCATATCGGAAGCAGCAATAATCTCACGGATTTCTCCCAGAGTCGTTTCAACTTCTACGCCTAATACTTCATTCAGGTTGGAGTTCGCGTCCGCATCTACAGCCAGAACCGGGCCTTTTCCAGCCTTGCACAGCCAGTCGATCATCATGCCCGTAATTGTAGTTTTTCCAGTTCCGCCTTTGCCGGCGAAAGCAACTGTAATAGCCATTTTTTATCTCTCCATCAATTAATAAAAACAAATAAAAGTTATAAATTCGCATACTAACCCTATTGTTTATAAAAATTGTACTGAAAAAAGGTCATATAATCAAGAAAAACTCCCCTTTCGGGAAGTTTTTATTTTAGAACAATTATATAGTTTTTCCAAAAATCAGAAAAATTTTCAAAGAAAAAGTTTTAAGCTTCTACGACGATAAGATTCTTAATAAAGTCCATTGATTTTATGGTTCCAAAGACCTCTGTTTCGGTTCCTAAAACATCAGTTAAGGTAATCTTATTTCCTTCTGTTTTTACGTTGCTGACATACTCACAAACCTTCTCGCTGGTTCCATTTTTTTCCAGCACTACAGTTGACAGACACATATTTTCCTCCTACTTGCAATACCGTTCGATTGCAACTTTTAAATCTTCTATCGCTTTCCTGTCCCCTTCATTCACTGCCTCTACAACACAGTGATCAATGTGGTCTTTTAACAATTCTACACCGGTAGAATTAATGGCGGCTTCCACAGCGGAAAGCTGAATCAGGATTTCCGAGCAGTCTCTTCCCTCTTCAACCATTTTCTTTACATGTTCTAAGTGGCCGATTGCTCTGGAAAGCCGGTTTACAATCGGCTTCATTTCTTCGGATGTATGCTGATGAGCCATTCTTATTCCTCTTCTGCTTTTTTCAGATTTTTTAAAGACAGTTCCAACAAAGCATTTCCGTCCCGGAAGCTGCTTACGGCATCATCGATCAGGAAAGCTGCTTCGTTCTGTCCGGATGCCTCCAGCTTATGACAGATTTCATGAAGTTCTTCCGCATGGCTCTTATTATGCTCCAGCATATAGGTAATAATGGCAATGGCCTGCTGCGGGCTGTCAAAAGCGGTAATATTCTCGTGAAAATGCTCATGGGTATGTGAACTTAAATCATGCATTGTTTTTCCTCCCTGCTACCTGGTACATAGAATCATTGGATATCTCGCTGATTACATCCAGTTTAAAGTATTTAAATATTTTTGCAAGAACGCCTGCGCTGATCAGGCCGGTAGATACTCTTGCTGCTACACCTTTATGGTGATTATCGATTTGTTTTTTGCTCATGCCATGGGCCACGGTGAGGGTTCCTCCCTCATTCAGCAATTCCGATAATCTTTCGATTAAATCGACACCACTTGGGAAATGTGGAAAGGCATTGTATACCACGATGTGGTCAAATTTTCTTTCGAAATCCACCTTTTCCACATCGCCGCAGATAAAGCTTACTTCCGGGAATTTTTCCCGCGCCTTTTCAATCATCCTATCCGAAATATCAATGGCCGTAATGTCTTCATAACCTCTTGCCTTATAGTAATCAATCATTACTCCGGTTCCGCAGGCTACGTCCAGAATGCTTTTTTTCGAATCTTCGACCTTTATCCCTGCATTATCCAGAATGGTATTTATTATTTCATCATTTTTTATCAGATCCGTATCCCAATGAGATGCTTGTTCGTCAAAAAAGGCCTTTATTTCCTGCTTGTCCACTACTTCTGTCCTTCCTCATCTGTATTCTTTTTTTCCGGTTCCGGTTTGTTAACGACCAGATTTCCTGTTCTGGCTTCTTCTGCCTGGATTTTCACCAGTTTGAAAATCCAGGATAGAATATACATGATCAGCGGAACCATAATCGTCGCGAAAATACTGGCCAGGAACAGACCATGGGTATTTTCGTTTCCGGTTAGTGCCAATATTAAAGTGGTAAGGTATAATCCGGCAATAATAACAAGTCCAATGATTGCCAGAACCTGTTTCAATTTCTTGTTCATCAGAGTAATTTTTCCATTTTTTCCCGGAGTTCATCCGAATAGCCTACAGTAATATGGGTGTAATTGTTTTCCAGGAAGGAAAGAACCCATTCCACGTCATGCTTCTTGTTTCCTGCAATTGTGATTTTTGCTTTTGGACTGGTTACAACAACCAGAGAATATTTCAGTTTATTTTTCTTAACCAGAGGATTCCAGGTGCCATAAGAATAGGCCCAAACAACATTAAACAACGGAATCATCCAGATATTATGCTTGCCGATATCTACAATATAATTCTCCGTTATATGAATATTTCCGGCACTGATCAGGAGAGAATCCCTAAGTTCCCGGTCAATTTCGGAGAAGTCCTCCCCATCCAGTCCAAACCGTTTCAGGCGTCTGCAGGAAGGATGCAGATGCGGCAGGAAGATAAAGAAAATGTTGATGACTATATAGATCACACAGAGGATAATTACTGCCGCAATCAGACCAGCAAGAATCATGGTCAGACCAGGACGATAATCAAATTGGCTGACGACGAAGCCAAAGCAGATTTCCTTCAGGGCTTCCCTATCCCAGCCAATATCCTGAGCAAATCCATTCAGGAACGTGTCAAAACGCACATCTCCGGTAAGGAACCTTGCTTTTGCATCATAAGTTTCCAGCACTTCGGATTTTTCATTAGTGTTTTCCGTGGGAATCAGAAAGAAGATACAGGAAGGTCCGTTTTCTTCATCCAGCTTATAATAATAAGACGCCTGTCGGTTCTGGTTATTCGTGTAATAATCAAAGTTGCTGTAATTCAAATCGGAAATGGAAACATGAACATATTTCGCTCCGTTATTGTAAATTTTCACAATATCGTCAATGGAGCTGGCGGTCGGCGGGTTAAAAACCTGCTGAAAGGGAGCTAAAACAAGTATAAGAACCATTACGATTGCAATGATTCCCGGAAATAAAAGATTCTTTTTTGAAATTGATTTAATCGTTTCCCGGATTGACCTGTTCATGAAAGAAAGTATAAGTCAATTTGATAATTTTATCAACAAAAGGTATAATCCGTAAATAAATGAAAAAAACCTTACTTTCAGGAGGAATTATGGATTATATATTAAGAGGTACTGCAGCCAATGGGCAGATTCGGGCCTTTGCCATTCAATCAACCGAATTAGTCGAATATGCCAGAACTCGCCACAATACCAGCCCGGTTGCTACGGCTGCTTTAGGGCGTCTGTTAAGTGGCGGTGCCATGATGGGAATCATGATGAAAGGGGAGAAAGATGTTCTGACCCTGATGATGAAGGGCGATGGACCGATCGGTGGTGTTACGGTTACGGCCGATTCCAAAGGAAATGTGAAAGGCTATGTGAACAATCCAATGGTTCTCATTCCCCTAAACTATGCGGGCAAATTAGATGTTGGAGCCGCTATTGGCTACGGGGAATTAACCGTTATCAAAGATCTGGGAATGAAAGAGCCTTATGTCAGCCAGACTCCGTTAGGCACCAGCGAAGTAGCAGAAGACCTTACCTTCTATTTTGCAAAATCGGAACAGACTCCAAGTGCTGTTGCTTTAGGCGTTCTTATGAGTACGAAAAACACCGTTGCCCAGGCCGGCGGATTCATTGTCCAGCTGATGCCGGGTGCTTCGGATGAGATTATAGATGTTCTGGAAAACAAGCTTGCAGAAATCAAATCCGTAACGGAAATGATGGAAGATGGAATGGGTCCGGAAGAAATCTTACAGCTGGTTTTAGGAGATTTGGATCTGGAAATATTAGAAAAAATTCCTACTCAGTTTAACTGTGGCTGTTCCAAAGAACATATTGCAAGAGGCCTGGTTGCCTTAGGCAAGGCAGAGCTTCAGGATATGATTGATGAGGGCAAATCCATTACCGTCAACTGCCATTTCTGTAATACAGATTACACCTATTCCGTGGACGAACTGAAGGAATTACTGGAATTTGCCAAAATCAAAAGCGCAGCAAAAAAGGTAGGAATCCTTGGGGATGAAAACTTATAGGTTACAGAAAATCGTAGCCTTCGCCTTCAATAACTCCCTTTAAAATTTCATCCGAAATTTCATTATTCAGTTTTAAAACAACAATATTTTTTTCGTGATCAGGGAAAGCTTCCGCAACTTCCGGGAGCTTTTCTAATGCATTTTTTACTCTCTTTTCACAATGCTGGCACATCATGCCGCCTACGTTAATCGTTCTTTCCATATTCTGTCCCTCCGATTTTTCGTTGTTTTTTATCTCTTCATTTATGCGTTCTATAAATTCTCCAATATCTGCAGAAATCATAGGTTTCGTCCGACCTTCTTTATATGGGTCATATAGATTCAGCCGTAAGGCATTCATTACCACACAAAAGCTGGACAGTGCCATCGCAGCTGCCCCTACCATCGGGCTCATGGCCCAGCCAAAGGGTCCCGTATAAACACCCGCTGCCAAAGGGATGCAGATAATATTATAAATAAATGCCCAGAACAGGTTTTCTTTTATATTCAACAACGTTCTTCGGCTTAATCGGATGGCCGCTGCCACATCCAGAATCGAGTTGTTCATTAAGACCACATTCGCTGCATCAATGGCTATGTCTTTTCCAGCGCCGACAGCCATTCCGATTTCTGCAGTCTTTAAAGCCGGTGCATCATTAATTCCATCACCACACATGATGACCTGATTTTTATATCCGGCTCTTGCGATTTTTTCCGGTACCGTCATTAGCAGGCCTTCCCCTTTCGCAGCCCCCATCTCGTAAGGTTTTTGAAGAGCCTTTACCACCTGACCTTTACCGCCTGGCAGAACTCCTGCCACAATATGTTTAATGCCAACCTGAGCCGCAATCTTTCGTGCCCGGTCAATTTTATCACCGGAAAGCATAACTACCTGCAGGCCTAAATTTTCCAGCTGGCAGATTCCTTCTTTACTGTCTTCTTTTGGAACATCACTACCGACCTCCCCCGTGGTAATCGTGCCGGTTTTATCCAAAACGATAATTCCCGGTTTGCCGGTTTCCTCCAAAACGGCCGCCGTCTTAAACAAAATTCCCTTTCGGGAGCCTACGCCGGAACCTACCATGATCGCGACCGGAGTAGCCAGACCTAGAGCACAAGGACAGCTGATTACCAGGACCGAAATAGCCCGGGAAAGAGCAAAGGCTAACAGAGAGCTTCCGCTGGCTAAGGCTACTTCGGACTTTCCGCCAATCAACATCCATACTATAAAAGTAACCAGTGCGACAGCAATAACTACGGGAACAAATATAGCCGAAACCTTGTCTGCAATCCGGGCAATGGGAGCTTTCGTCGCAGAGGCTTCGCTGACCAGTTTAATAATCTGGGAAAGGGTCGTATCCTCTCCTACTTTCGTAGCAGCACATACGATGGTTCCGTCGGTATTTATGGTAGCGGTAGATACTTCATCCTTTTCCTTTTTCAGGACCAGCTCGCTTTCCCCGGTAAGAGCCGATTCATCCATCTTCGCTTCACCAGCTAAAATAATTCCGTCCACCGGAACGCTCATGCCAGGCTCTACAAGAAAGGTATCCCCTACTTGAACTTCTTCCACCGGAACAAGTTCGGTACCAACCTTTCCTTCTGCAGGAACCAGAGCGGTTTTCGGAGCCATTTCCATCAAACCCTTAATCGCATCTGTTGTTCTTCCCTTGGAGATGGATTCCAGCAGTTTTCCGATAGTAATTAACGTCAGAATCATGGCTGCCGATTCGAAATATAAATGAGGCAGTCCTTGGCTGAGATAATCGCCGGAAACAAGATATTTGATAAATACCACCAGACTGTAGATGTAAGAAACTCCGCTTCCCATAGCGACTAAGGTGTCCATATTCGGGCCACCATGAAAAACGCCTTTGATACCGTTGATAAAGAATTTCCGGTTGATGATTATGACAACAAGAGCAAGAATGGCTTCCATAATGCCGATGATCTGGCCATCCGACGGCCCTTTCGTCCATGGAACAGTCCAACCAGCCATATGTACTCCCATGGAAAAATACATTAAGATCAGCAGGAAAATTCCTGAGAAAAT
This sequence comes from Lachnospiraceae bacterium, assembly GCA_045600845.1. Classification (GTDB taxonomy): domain Bacteria; phylum Bacillota; class Clostridia; order Lachnospirales; family Lachnospiraceae; genus RGIG5612. The sequence continues at coordinate 29,075 of JAZRYR010000053.1, forward strand.
CAGACGTTTTACCAGATTCAGGGTTTCGGATTGTTTTAGGGAACGTTCCAGTTCCTCGTTGCCTTTTTGGGCATCTACTTTCTTTGCGCCATAGCCTGCAGCTTCCACTGCCTTGATGACGAAAGAGGAATCCGCATCACCCTCAACGCTCATGGAATTGGTCAGCAAATTAACAGCGCATGAAGTTACTCCATCCACTGACTTTACTGCTTTTTCAACTCTTGCTGCACATGCTGCGCAACTCATTCCCGTTACATTATACTTTTCCATAGGTTTGTTATCTGCTTGTTTTTTCGGTCTTGTGTCTTTCAATCCTTTGTCCGGCAAGTGTTTAATTTGAGGAGATTATACCACACTTTTTCATGTATTGCATTTGTACAAAAAGTGATATAATTATTACACCATAAAGTAAGGAGGAATTTTGAAATGGCAAAAGAAACAGTAAAAGATATCATCGAAAGAAGAAGTATCCGAAAATACAAACCAGAACAGATTAAAGACGAAGAACTGGATATGATTCTGGAAGCTGGTGTATATGCTGCAAGTGGAATGAACAAGCAGCCTGTAACCATCGTAGCCGTTCAGGACAAAGAAACTCGTGACTTACTTGAAAAGCTGAACAAAAAAGCCGGAAATATGCCGGAAGAAGCTGCTCCATTCTACGGAGCTCCTACCGTATTAATCGTTCTTTATGATCCGGAAATCAGCCCAATCGCTATTTATGATGGAACTTTAGTAATGGGGAACCTGATGAACGCAGCGCATGCTCTGGATGTAGATTCCTGCTGGATTCACAGAGCAAAAGAAACCTTTGAATTCCCAGAAGGCAAAGAACTGCTGAAGAAATGGGGTCTGAAAGATACTTTAGTAGGCGTTGGCAACTGCATCTTAGGATACCGCGACTGCCCATACCCAGAGAAACCTGCTAAGAGAAGCGACATCGTAGTTTATGTGAAATAATCCATAAAAATCTTATAAAGGCATTCTCTTTTGCGAATTACAAAAATAGAATAGACATGGCGAAGAGCTATGTCTATTTTTTTACCCTGTCATTGCCTCCTGCCAAAACTCACATGTTCTCATCCTTGGTCGGATAAATAACTCCCGGACCAGTGCCTAAGAGGAGTTTCATACATCGTCCCTATAAACTGGGAGTTGTAAGTCGATGTCATCTCAACAAACCTGGAATTTGTCTCGATGGCCTCGTCTCGGTAAACTAGGATTTGTCTCGCAGGCATGGGTCCGGCAAATTGGGAGTTGTCTCGCGAGACAACTCCTAGTTTTTCAAATAGAGAGGCCCTCCGGTTCGGACAGGTTCTTTTTGCCTTCTCTTTTCTGAATCAAAAGTTAAAATTAGATAGTTTTTCTCTTCTGCGTACGAAAACGTATAAAAAATAGGGCTTTCATAAGAGATTTCTTATACGTTTTCGTCCATATGAACTGTAAACGTATGTAAAAGAGAAAAAAATGAGGGTAAAAAAAGCAATTGTCTATACGTTTACGCTTCACGTAGGGAAAAACTATCTAAAAGTAACGAATTCTATCTGGTTCAAGGGGTTACCTGCGCCCGTGCCAATTGTTTTTAATCCGCAATTCCGCCTCTTCAATTACCGTCTTCTGATTCCTCGGATTACAGAATTTATCGGACGATCAGTTCTCCACAGTAAACTGCAAGGATTCCAAGTACAGCACTTAAAACAATGTACAGCAATGCGGTTACCCAATGTCCAGCTTTAAACAGATCAAAACTTTCCAAAGCAAAAGAAGAAAATGTTGTGAATCCGCCGCACACTCCAACTTTCACCATCAAAAGGAGTCTGCTGTCTAAATTTACATGTTTCGAAAAAAGCGCAACAATGATTCCTATGAAAAATGCGCCAAGAACATTGATGATGAAAGTATTTACCGGGAAATTCGAATACTTTTTCATGGGGATCAAACCCACCAGATATCGAAGAACACTCCCTATAAAACCACCGATTCCGACAACTATTAGATTCATCATTTTTGTACTAAGTTTTTCACCTTTCTTTTCTAATTCTTTATATAACCTTATGTTTCACCTTTTTATAAAGGTTTGTTATTGGTGAGAACAGCCAGGTGAAGAATAATACAATTGGGAAAATCTCCAGACGACCTAAAAGCATGTCCACAATAAATACGATTTTGGAAGCCGGATTAAAGTTCGCAAACCCTCCCATGTTTACCGTGCTGATATCAATACCATTGTTGTTAAAGGTGGTACTTACATAACTGAAAGTCGTCGTGAAATCCATTTTCGATTCCAAAGAAACCACAATCATGGAAACAATATAAATAAAAATGAATATGCCGAAATAAATCAAAATTCCACCGACTACATCATCTTCCACAGCCTTTTTATTATACTTCACCACGTTCACACTTCTCGGATGCAGCTTTTCTTTCAGGTATTTTTTTATAGATTTCGCCATAATCACAAAACGGGAAACCTTAATGCCGCCTGCCGTGCTGCCTGCACATCCTCCGATAAACATTACCAAAAGCAATAACCCCTTGGAAAACCATGGCCACAGATTATAGTTATAAGCCGCAAATCCAGTAGAAGTCAGAGCCGATGCGCCTGCAAACAGGGACTGGTGAAGAGCCTGTCCGAACGAAGAAAACTGATCCGTGGAAAAATATATGTTTAAAGCAAGGGCAACGGATACCGCAACAAATACCGCCAGATAGGTAAGCAGTTCCGTATCCTTAATTGCCTTTTTAACTTTTCCGGTAACGGTCAGGAAGAATAAGCTGAAGTTCATTCCGGCAAGAACCATGAACACAGTTACGATTGCTTGCTGGGCCATTGTAAATTCGGCCAGGGAACTGTTAAGAAAGCTGAAGCCACCAGTTGCTAAAGTTCCGAAGGAAATCAGGAAAGATTCAAAAACGCCCAGTTTTGCAATTACCAGCGCAATTACTTCGAGAAGCGTTAATGCTAAATAAATCAGATAAAGATACTTTGCCGTCTGACTGATCTTCGGACTTAATTTTTCCGTCGTTGGTCCAGGAGCTTCCGCTCTCATGATATGCATAGAAGCACCTCCTGCAATCGGAGTCAAAGCCAGCATAAATACCAGAACTCCCATGCCACCAATCCAATGGGTCAGACTTCTCCAGAAAAGAATCGCATGGCTTGCGATTTCAATATCCGGAACAATGGTAACTCCAGACGTTGTAAATCCGGATACAGCCTCAAATACCGCATCCAGATAATTTGGAATCAATCCCGAAAGTACATAAGGAATCGCTCCTACCAGGCTCATGACGATCCACGCGACAGCAACAATAATAAAACCGTCTTTCGCATAAAGCCTCTGCTTTGTCGGTTTTAAAAGGAACAGAAGTCCACCGACAATCGCGGTGGCTACAATGACCATACCAAAGACTTTCCAGTCTTGTTCTCCATATACAAAGGCAATAACCATCGGCAGCACCATAAATGCTGCTTCAATGATCATGATAAGCCCTATCGTTTTTAAGATTATCTTTCTCATGTTATAAAAAAATGTCTGCTATCCGGTACATACCGCTTTTTGTTGTAACAACCAATACGGTATCTCCCGCTTCAATAGTATCATTACCACCGGGAATAAAAGATTTTCCCTGCCGGGTAACATTTGCCAACAGCAGGTCTTTTTTCAGTTTCAGCTCCTTGATCGGCTTTCCTACAAAGCCCGCATCTTTACCGATCAGAAATTCCAGAACCTCTACTTTATTATCGATGACATGGCAAAGGGACTGTACTTCATCTTCTATAACATTCTGCATCGCACGTACATAACGCAGAATATGGTCTGCGGCAATATATTTTGGATTAAAGACACTCCCTACATTCAAATTAAACATCAGGTCTTCAAAGTCGGACTTTTTAATTTTTGCAATCATCTTTGCGTCCGGCGCATTCTTCTTCACGTACATGGAGATCAGAATATTCACCGAGTCTTCTCCGGTAACTGCCGCAACTGCAGAATATTTCAGGATATCCTCTTCCTCCAGAATGTCAGTGTTGGTAGCATCTCCACAGATAATATTCGCTAGAGGGAGCGAGACACTGAGATTTTTACAGATTTCTTTGTCTTTATCGATAATCGTTACCGGCATGGCGTTTTCCACAGCCATACGTCCTAAATAATAACCTAAACGTCCGCCACCAATAATTACCAGATTTTTCGAACGTCCGGTCTCATTTCCTAATTTTTTGAAGAATTTTTCTGCATCCTGCTGCGTCGCAACAAAAGAAAGAGTATCGCCAGCCTTGATTTCCGTTTCACCATTCGGGATAAATACTTCCCCGCCTCTCTTTACTGCGCAAATGAAAGCTTTTGTTTTTGTAGCGGCATATAAATCTTTAATCTTTACATCACATATTGGCATGCCTTCCGTGATTTCACAGGTCAGAATTTCATTTCGACTTTTCGCAAAGGTTTCCACTTGAATTGCTGAACGGAATCGCAGGGAGTTAAACATTTCCCTGGCAGCTTCCATCTCCGGATTTACTACCATGGAAAGTCCAAGATCTTCATTAATTACATTTATCGTTTCCCGGTAAATTGGATTCCGCACACGGGCAATGGTATGTTTCACCCCTAATTTATTCGCTACCAGACAAACCATCAGGTTCGCTTCATCATTATCGGTAATGGCCAGCATCAAGTCGCTGTTCTCTGCTCCTGCATCTTTTAAAACAGCAACAGACCTTGCATCTCCCACATAACACATAACATCCTGGGAGTTGCTGATATAACTTAAGCGCTCTTCATCTACGTCAATGACGGTGATGTCGTGATTTTCTTTACATAGTTGTTCGGCCAGAGTCGCTCCGACCTTGCCACATCCGGCAATGGCTATCTTCATGACAAGCCTCCTCGTATTTTATGGTCATATTTTACCACAGTTCTTTTCTGGATGTGTGAATATTCTTTGTCTGCCTTTTTGTAAGCGGTGTTTTGAGTTATGCAATCACCGAAAGCCACACAAGGCGGCTTTTCGGGACTGTCCTGCGGTCGTTCCGTGCATTCGTGCAAGCACGATGCTCTTTCCTCGTCGCTAATGCAAAAAGGACACCCTCTCGGATGTCCCTAAGAGCGATAGACGGGGCTCGAACCCGCGGTCTCGACCTTGGCAAGGTCGCGCGTTACCAACTACGCCACTATCGCATATGCTATTTTCACTCGTCTCGCGACGCAATAAGTAATATAAACGAAGATGCCTCTTTTGTCAATTACTTTTTTAACTTATCTTTTTTGTTTTTTCTTTTGTTCGTTCCCCTGCTTCCATCTTTCGTTATTTTACGCGATTGTTTTTTCTTCCACCCGATATTTCGCTGCATTTATGCAATCCATCGGATAATCTGCTCGCATATGAAAACTGCCGCACAAGCGCAAAGCGCAACTACCACCAGGCTCTTTTCTCTATAAGCAACAATAACTGCAACCACCAAGCCTGCAATCGCGGAAACCAGGAACTCTGTGGAGCTTAAGATGGCCGGAAATGTCATTGCTGCCAGGCAGGCATAAGGCACATAATATAAAAATGACTTTATGAAATTACTTTTTATTTCCTTGGTAGCCAGAGCCAAAGGAAGCATACGGATCAGATAAGTAACGCCGGCCATGACCAAAATGTACAGATAAATGCTCATGATGCAGCCCCCTCTTCTTCCTTAATCGGCTTCCGCCACGCAGCCAAGGCGGCTACAAGGACAGTTACAATGATAATCGAAAAACCGGAAGAAATCTTATTTAATCCCGGTATATATTTGAAGGCGGTACTTAATGCCATGGCTAAAATAATAACCCATACCAAAGTCTTATTTTTCTTGGCCGGTGGAATGATAATCGCCAGAAACATACCATAAATCGCAACGCTTAACGCACTGATAATAAAATTTGGAAGAAGGGATCCGGCAATGGCCCCCACCAAAGTGCCTAAGGTCCAACCAGGGATTGCTACCACCATGGCACCATAGTTAAAGAACGGGGAAAGCTTGCCCGGACTCGCCGCACTGACACCGAAGATTTCATCCGTCATTCCGAAAGAAATAAAGAACCGGTGAAAAAACGGATACTTTTTATCCAGTTTCTGGGAAATCGTCAAACTCATCAGCATGTATCTTAAATTGATAATGATCTGGGTAAAGGCCATCTCCCACAAGGTTCCATTAGCAAATATAATGTCCAGACCAGCAAACTGACCGGCACTGGTCAGGTTGGTCAAAGAAATCAGAACCGACTCCCAGATATTCAGACCGCCCTTCACCGCCATCATGCCAAAAGTAAAGGATACCGCAAAGTATCCCAAGGCAATCGGTATGCCGGCTTTCAAGCCCTTTTTAAAGTTTTCCAAATTCATGTTTTTGATTATACTGCATAGATTATTAGTTTACCAACACTTTATTTTGGCAATTTTTTTTATTTAAGAATTGCATGCGATATGATATACTGTTTTCGTGTTTTTTAGGAGGTTTCTATGCCGTTTTTTCATCGGAAACTTCCAAAAAGCAATACAAAACATAAGGAGATGTAAAAAATGCAGAGAAGAATTGGAACTATTTCAAGAGGTCTGCGTGCACCTATCGTAAAAGAAGGCGACGACTTAAGAAAAATCGTTGTTGACACTGTTTTAGATTGTGTAAACGCAGGAGATTTTGAGATTGGTAAAAAAGACGTACTGGCAATTACGGAATCTATCTTGGCTCGTTCCGAAAAGAACTATGCTACAACGGAGCAGCTGGCAACCGATGTCCGCAATAAACTCGGTGGCGGCACTGTTGGCATAGTCTTCCCTATCCTCTCCAGAAACAGATTCGCCATCTGCTTAAGAGGAATCGCAAAGGGCTGCAAGAAGGTCGTTTTGATGCTTAGCTATCCAAGCGACGAGGTCGGCAATCACCTTCTCGATATTGACTTACTGGATCAGAAAGGTATCAATCCATATACCGATGTTCTGACACAGGCTGAGTTTGAGGGAATGTTCGGCAAGTCCAAGCATACATTTACCGATGTTGACTATGTAAACTACTACAAGGACTTAATCGAAGAAGAAGGCGCTGAGGCGGAAATCATCTTCGCAAACAATCCTCGTAAAATCGTGGATTATACAGATCATGTCATCTGTGCAGATATCCACACACGTAAGAGAACAAAACGGCTGATCCTGGAAGCAGGAGGAAAAGTTGTTCTTGGTATGGATGAACTTTTAAATGCCCCTGTTGACGGCTCCGGATACAACCCGGATTATGGTATTTTAGGTTCCAATAAGGCTACCGAAGAAACCATTAAGCTGTTCCCTATTAACTGTCAGGAATTCGCAGAAGGCGTTCAGGCAGACATCAAAGCTGCTACCGGCAAAACTATTGAAGTTATGGTTTATGGCGATGGTGCTTTCAAGGATCCGGTTGGAAAGATCTGGGAACTGGCGGACCCTGTAGTATCCCCTGGCTTCACTTCCGGCCTGATGGGAACTCCGAATGAACTGAAGCTGAAATATTTAGCTGACAACCAGTTTGCAGACTTAAGAGGCGATGAGCTGAAAGAAGCTATGGTAAACGCTATTAAGGAAAAAGATGCAGACCTTAAAGGTACTATGGCTACCGAAGGAACGACTCCTCGTCAGTTAACCGACCTGTTAGGATCTTTAGCAGACCTTACCAGCGGCTCCGGTGATAAGGGAACTCCTTTCATCTACATTCAGGGATATTTCGACAACTACACCGATGATTGATGATGTGACTTTGTCATATTTCTCATGAGACGATTAAGGCGGCAGATAGTTCTGCCGCCTTTTTATTTGAATTAAAATATGGTTACAGCCTGTTCTTGACTATGACTTTATTTCCAATGATACGGCTCAGGCTCTTCCATACCCAGCGTTGCAAACAATACTTCAATTAATCGGGTCACGCACTCCTCTGCTTTCTCTCTTGGAAGTTCGCCAGATTCAAATGCTGCCAGAATGTTGTCCACATCAGACTGTTTTGCCGGCATGATTAAATCATTTCCTGCAATGGCACATTTATAGGCCGTTGCACTGCCATTCGAAGTACTGGTCCAGTCCGTCATAACGATTCCCTTAAAGTCCCACTCACCTCTTAAGGCAACTTCAAGGAGGTCCTGATTATTTGCAGCGGATACGCCATTAATCAGATTATAGGAAGTCATGATGCACATCGGCTGGGAATCCTTTACTGCAAGTTCAAAGCCCCGGATATAGATTTCACGGAGAGCACGTTCCGACAAAATACTGTTGGAATGCATCCGGTTTTCTTCCTGATTGTTGCAGGCGAAATGTTTCAGCGTGGTTCCAACACCTGGAATGCTTTGGACACCGTTGGTCATCGCTGCTGCCATGGTTCCTGTAATAAACGGGTCTTCGGAATAATACTCAAAGTTTCTGCCACAAAGAGGGTTTCGGTGAATGCACATACCCGGTGCCAGCCACCATGCAACATGGAACTCTTCCATCTCTTCGCCAATTAATTTTCCTAATTCTACCACTAATTCCGGATCCCAGGTCTGGGCAATTAAGGTTCCAACCGGAATTGCAGTTGCATACATGTAATAGGTATCGATATTGGTTCTATGATGATCCGTTGCAAATAGTCCCCCACGAACAGCGGATAAGAATCCGTCGCCCCAGATCAGGCCGCTTTCCCGGTCTACATCATAATTTTTTCTAAGACGGATACCAGCTGGTCCATCGGTCATGGAAATCGCCGGAATTCCGTATTTCTCCGTAAATTTGCAACTGGTTTCGCCTGCAGCTCCCGGAATAAACATTCCCGTCATAACCAGCTGATTATCTTTTATATTGTCCTGGCCTTTGGTGATTTCGCCCATGAGCATAGCCGTCAGTTCGCCCTTGCTCATTTTTGCGGCAATGGCCTTCGCTTCTTCATGGAACTTGCTTTCCGGAAGTTTCATTTTTTCGATTTCTACTGGCGCAAAAGCACAAATAATAGCATTTTTCTCTGCTGCCTCTTTTTCCCAGGCCTTCCGCTTTTCTTCTATCACTTTACCATCCGGACGAATTTCGTTCAATTTGGTTTCTTCTGTATTCTGAAGAGGGGCAATATGTTGTACTTTTTCAATTACACAGTCTTCCGAAACTTCCAAAACGCCCGCTACCTGAACCTGCTCTACATGCTCTCCAAGAAGGAGCAAGTAACGGCCCTTTTCTACAACCCATGCGGATTGTTCGTAAAGGAAAGAGGCCAGGTTCTTCGCATCGGTTGTTATTTCAACCATTTCCTCCTCACCCGGATCCAGTTCTTTCGTTTTCTGATATCCGACCAGACGCTTTAATTCTTTCCCTTCCGTTCCCTGAGGGCAAGCTGCATATAATTGGACAACCTGTCTTCCGGAGTATTCCGCTCCTGTGTTCGTAACTTTTACCGTGACTTTTACACCGTTTCCATCTGCTGCAACATCTACCGTTTCCATTGCAAAATCGGTATAAGAAAGGCCATATCCAAACGGATATAAGGGTTTTACACCAAAGCTGTCAAAATACCGATATCCAACATAGATGCCTTCGTCATATTTTTCATTAGTGGTGTCCCCGTTCAGATAACTGAAGGTGGCTGCATTCGGGAAGTCTTCGTATTTTACGGCCCAGGTAGTAGCCAGTCTGCCAGAAGGGGAAACTTTTCCGGTAACAACGTCCGCGATAACATGACCTGCTTCACAACCAGGCTGGGACACATAAACGATGGCCTTCACCTTCTCATTCCATGCCAGTTCAGAAACGTCCACCTGTCCTCCGGCGTTCACAATAACAATCAGGTTCTCGTTATATTTTAAGATTTCTTCCATCTGCTGTTTTTCTTCTTCTTTCAGGAACCAATCACCCTCAGTAAGTTTCCGGTCATAGCCTTCGCCTGCCGTTCTGCTGATGACATAAAGAGCTGCATCGGCTTCCTTCAATTCTGTTTCCACCACAGGAATCGGAGGTGTGGTTTCCCGATCTGTGCCGGCAAGAACTCCTAAAAAGGCCATATCGCTGCTTTTTTCCATTTCCGCAATACGATTCAGTACCAACTTACTCCAGGCAAGAATCGAAGCCTTTTCGTCGTCTACATACTTTTGTGCCGCCGCTTCATTCACGATCGGTACGCCTGCTGCACGGAAGCCTTCTAAAACGGATACAACCGCCCTGGAGTTTACGTCGCCGGAGCCAGTTCCCCCTTTAACGATTTCTGCAATACCGTTGCCAAATACAGCAATTTTCCGACCCGTACCTAAAGGAAGTACTCCTTCATTCTTCAGCAGGACTACACCCTGAGCTGCCGCTTTTCTGGAAATTTCCCGGTTTTTAATTTCTCTCGGAGAAATTTCATTTGTTAACACACCACTATATGTACGTTCTTTAACTTTCATAATGACCTCTTTTCCTGATGGTAACAGTGTTTTTTCTACACCGTTATTTTAACATCCGTTTCCACCCGACAGCAATAAGAAACATATCACATTCCAAATACAAACCAGATGAATAAATATCCGATGGTAACGGCAGTTAACGTGAATGGAATTCCGATTCTGGCAAAATCTTTTATGGTTACCTTATAGCCTTCTTTTTGAAGAATTCCGGTAGCGGCGATGTTCGCAGAAGCTCCCACAGGGGTCAGGTTTCCGCCTAAGGTTGCTCCGGACAAAAGTCCGAAATATAACAGATATGGTGGAATTCCCAGACTTAAGGAAATGCTCTGGACAACCGGCAACATAGTAGCAACATAAGGAATATTGTCAATGAATGCAGAAAGAAGAACCGACATCCAAACAATTACCGTATAAAGCAGAAAGATGTTATTTTTCCCTAAACCGCCGATAAAGTTGGCCAGGTCGTTAATCACGCCGATATTCTGAAGCCCTGCAATAACCACAAACATTCCCGCCAGCAAAGCAATCGTCGGATAGTCTATACTTTTGACAGAATGAAGCAGGGACTTTGGCTTACGGTTGCGAATCAGATCTACTATCATGCAGATCACTGCGATGGCACAACAAATGAAACCGTTGGTAATATCCGGCTTTTCCGGCAGGAAGGACGCTGCAATAAGAAATACAACGATTCCAATCAGCGCGAAGGACGGAAACAGACTTTCCACCTTTGTATGACTGTCCGAAAATACTGCTGACTTTTCCTTTCGGAATAAGATCAGCATTACCAGAACAGTTCCTAAAGCGCCCAGCTCCACCGCCCAAAAGATTCCCGGCTTTCCGTTGATAAAGAAGAAACTCATAAAATCCATTTTTGCATAAGCTCCCAGCATAATGGACGTAGTGTCTCCGACCAAAGTAGCCGCACCCTGCAGATTAGAAGAAACGGCAATAGAAAGAATCATACCTGTTGGATTCATATTCAGTTTTTTACAAATGGCCAGTCCCACCGGTGCAATCATAATAACCGTTGCCACATTGTCGATAAAAGCAGACACAACGCCCGCGAATAAGGACATCAGAATAATGACCATTTTTACGTTTTTGGAATGCCGCAGCAAAGATTCCGCAATTCGGTTCGGCATTTTGGATTCAATAAAATAATCCACCACAATCATGGTTCCGGCAATCATCATCAGTACATTAAAATCGATGGCCCTGAAAATATTACCGACTGGCGTGATTCCTGCAATGCAGAATATTAAGGCCACGGCAAGAGCCGCATAAGTACGGTAATTGGATTTTGCGATCATCACAATGTACATGGCGATAAATAAAATAATGGCAAATATTTTCACACTATCTCCTATGGTCTTCTACAAAAAAGACTTTTACCACGCAAATAACGCAGTAAAAGTCTTGCTGTTCGTTTGGAATCCTGACCCGGGACTTTCGTCCGTACTGACGAGTCAGACAACAGGCAACGCCTGCCAGCTACTCCCTTTTCACTTTATTTTTATTTACAATATATTTCTGTCCTTGTCAACAAAACAATTTGTAAACAATTACTGAACGGTATAAACCTTAATGGTATCCGTATTTCCTGCTGCTCCGCCGATGGTGCCGCCGGTTAAAACTACCTTGTCTCCTGGTTGCAGGTTCAGAATTCTTACGGCTGCTTTCAGCCCTTCTTCAAACATAACATCCTGGGACTCATATTTCTCATTCAGTACCGGAGTTACTCCCCAGCTCATGTTCAGTCTTCTCCAGGCCTTTACATCAGTGGTCGTTCCGATGATATGGGCTGGACAACGGAATCTGCTGACCAGACGGGCGGTCAGGCCGGAAATTGAATTCACAACGATTGCCTTGGCACCAACATCTACGGCCATAGAACAAGTCGCATGGGAAATGGCATCTAAATTGCTGTTTATCTGGTATTCGGTATTCTCGAACCATTTTTCGTAATCAATATGCTCTTCCGTATATTCGACGATGGAGGCCATGGTTTTCACAGCTTCTACCGGATGCTCCCCACTTGCCGTCTCGCCGGAAAGCATAACCAAAGACGTTCCTTCGTAAACGGCATTGGCAACATCGGAAGCTTCCGCTCTGGTCGGACGCGGGTTATGAATCATGGACTCCAACATTTCCGTAGCCGTTACCACTCTCTTTCCACGAATTCTGCATTTGTTGGTCATTTCTTTTTGCAGAACCGGCACTTCCTTCAGCGGAATTTCCACGCCCAGATCCCCTCTGGCAACCATAATTCCATTTACGACTTCACAGATTTCATCAATATTCTTTATGCCATCCGGATTTTCAATTTTCGCAATAATACCGATTCCAGAGCCACCATTTTCATTCAGGAAGTTCCGAACGTCCAAAGCATTCTGTTTTGTGGACATAAAAGATGCTGCAACGAAATCCACATCATTCTCGATACCAAACAAGATATCGGATTTATCCTGTTCGCTTAAGTACTCATGGCTCATGATTTTTCCAGGAAAGTTCATGCTCTTACGGTCCGAAAGAATTCCTCCCTGAATGACCGAGCAGATAATGTCATTTCTGCAAATTTCGTCTACTTTAAGCTCCACCAGCCCATCATTTATCAGAATCTGCTGGCCTGCTTCTATTTCCTGAGGAAGTTTCGCATAATTTACGCTGACTTTTGTCGCATCACCGGGAACCTCATCCGAAGTAAGGATGAATTTATCTCCTGTTTTTATTTCCACAGAGCCTTCTGCAAAGGTCTTCAACCGGTATTCCGGCCCCTTTGTATCCAGCATAATCGGAAGAGGAAGACCTAATTCTACTCTTACTTTCTTTAACCGTTTAATGGTCTCTAAATGGCTCTCATGGGTTCCATGAGAGAAGTTTAATCTGGCGGTATCCATACCTGCCAGACATAATTCCTTTAATATTTCTTCACTGTCGGAGGCTGGTCCGATGGTGCAGATGATTTTCGTTCTTCTCATAGTTTTCTCCTGTAAAACAGGTCCCTTCGGGACTGCACTGCATTCGTCTATATTTTGCCATCAAATTATGAGCCGAAAAAACTTTCTGTAATGATTTTCTGGTAGCCACCATAGCTTGCCGGACAAGAAATGATTTTCTCTGCCAATCCCTGTCCTAAAAACATTTCCGTGATTTCATCCAGTTTTTCTGTACTATCAATATCTTCAAACTGTTCCGGATAAACACATTTTGCTAAAAACCAGGTATTCGCCAAAGCGATTTCATAATTCGTATAATAAGCATTATACGCCATCTGTAGATAAACTTCACCATCTTTCCAAGCTTTTACGGTATCAAACATGTTTTTATCTTCTTGATACAGAGGCTGAATATTCTTTACCGCAGCTGCGTCGACAAACATTATGTCTATATCATTGCCAAGAGAAATAAGCTTTTCCTCTTCAATTGGTGAAACTCCCGGTGTCCCCAGACCGGTTACTACGTTCTTTATATGCGCTACGTCGAAGGAAGCATATTGTCCCGAGGTCATTAAGTGATCCGTGGTTCCCCAGTTTCCAAGGCCACAGATATAAACGGATGGTTTCTCCTCTTCTTTGACATCGGCGGTTCTTTCAGATATTTCCGTCCGTTCTTGCTCTACAAAAGATATTAATTCTTCTGCTCGTTCTTCTCTTCCCAATAACAGACCTAAAAGGTTCATGGAATCACAGAAGGCTGGGTCAAATACGCCATCTGGACCCGCTTTTAAGGTTACAACAGGAATTCCTAATTGTTCCTGCAAAGCATCTTCCTTTTCTACGTCTTCATATTCAGAAATCACCAGGTCCGGATTGCAGGACAGAATCTTCTCTGCTTCTGCTGTCTGGGCATTTGGACCGCCGACACCGCAGGAAGATAAGGTCTCAAAGGTCTCCCCATAAGCCATCACATACGGTCTTGCCACAGAATCAAACATTTTCGGCCGGCTGTCAAGAGATTCGTTGTCAATATCCTCCACTCCGCAAAGAAGGCTGGTATCCCCAACATAGGTAAACATCCGTAAAGCTCCAGCGCCGATGCAGACGATTCTTTGGTAAGAACCGGGCGTTACGGTAAGTTCACGACCGATTAAATCCGTAATTACCGTCTCCGCGGAGTCACTTTCGCCAACTGCGTTTGATGTTTCCAAAGAAGTTTTCTCTTTCACTTCTCCACAAGCCCAAAGCCCGGTACAGAAAGCCAGAAGGACCGTAAAGAAAAGAAAGAGTCTTATTATTTTTTTAATTTTTTGTTTTTCCGTCATTTGTCAAATCTCTGCTCCTGTAAGTATAATCTTCTTACCATCTACCTCTGCAATTTGCACGTTTACATCAAAAATATCTTTTATGATTTCCGGCGTAAATACTTCGGTTCCGCCGGTATATTTTATTTTTCCGTCCTTCATCAGGAAGAACCTCTCTCCCATATCCATGGCCTGATTCAGATCATGAAGAGAACTTAAAATACTGATTTCTTTTGTCTTGGAAAGCTTTTTCGCTTCACTGATAATCAGTTGCTCGTTGGCCAAATCCAGATTTCCCGTCGGCTCATCCAATACTAATAAATCCGGTCTCTGGGCCAGAGCTCTGGCGATTGCGATTTTTTGCT
This sequence comes from Lachnospiraceae bacterium, assembly GCA_045600845.1. Taxonomy (GTDB): domain Bacteria; phylum Bacillota; class Clostridia; order Lachnospirales; family Lachnospiraceae; genus RGIG5612. The sequence goes on from JAZRYR010000053.1 coordinate 44,086, forward strand.
TTTCTCCACCGGAAAGTTCTTCCGCGTTCCGGGTTGCGTATTCTTCCAGTCCCATTTCTCTTAAAATTTCTTCAACCACATCGAAGTCTTCTCTTCCGGCCCTGGTCCCGAAAGAAGAAACCCGGGACATTAATACGGCATCAAAAACACTTAATTGACCGAAATGGATATGCTGCGGAACATAGGCAATTCTCTCCGCCCGTTTCTGCGGTGACATCGCTCCCAAATCTTCGTCATGAAACAGCATCTTTCCGGACAATGGCCTGTGAATCCCCAATAGATTGGAGAATAAAGTGGTCTTTCCGGATCCATTCCGTCCCAGAACGATTCCGATTTCTCCAGCTTTCAGTTCCAAAGAAACTCCATCCAAAACATTCTTTCCATATTTCTTATAACGAAAGGTAAGGTTTTCTATTTTCAGCATGCGCTTCCCTCCTTTTTCGAAAAGATAATGGCGACGAAGAACGGAGCTCCGATTAAGGAAGTTATGGCTCCTACTGGGAGGGCAGAACCGCTGCCGATGCTGCGGGATAAAGTATCTGCTGCCAGTAACAACAGACTTCCTAAAAGAGCCGTTGCCGGTATGGAGTAAGAGTGCTGCGCTCCTAAAATCCGCTTTGCAATATGCGGACAAATGATACCTACAAATCCTATAACGCCCAGGAAAGAAACACATACCGCGGTAATTATGGATGCCAAAAGCAAGGATACAAAACGCAGACGTTCTACATTAACACCTACGCTCTTTGCAGCGGCATCCCCTGCTAAAATAGCATTATATTTCCAGGACATAAGCTGAAAAAATGCGATGCCAAGAACGACAACCACCAGCATGATCAGGTCTGTTTTATAGGTAGCTCTTCCTAAATCTCCGAAATTCCAGATTACTGCTGCGGACAATCCCACATCCGTTGCATAAAACTGTAAAATGGTAGTCGCTGCGGTCCAGATGGATCCAATGGTGATACCGGCCAATACTACAACCCCCGGTGAAAAGGTCCGTACCTTACATAAACCTAAAATCAACAAAATGGAAGCCACAGAGAAAATAAATGCCATCAACGACGTAGCAAAAGGATTGGCTCCCGTTGCCATATTCTGCGGATTATTTCCGGTAGATAAAAATCCGCCGGAAAAAACGATAATGGAAAGGTTTGCTCCAAACACAGCAGCGTTGGAAACGCCTAAGGTAGATGGAGAAGCCATCGAGTTGTTCAGGTTCGTCTGCATGATCAGTCCGGAAGAAGAAAGGCCGGCTCCTGCAATAATCGCTGCCAGAACTCGTGGAATACGGATGTTCCGGATAATGCGGACTGCTGCGTCCGTTCCTTTTCCAAATAAAGCCTGAAAACATTCCCCAATGGTCATATTCGAAGAACCTACAAAAACACAGACAACAGCCATCACAACAACTGCCAGTGCAATCCCTGCAATGATCCATTTCTTTCTTGAATTTTTCTTCTGAATATTTGAGTTCATCTGATCAACCACCTTCATGGTCTGATTTTAAACTCCTTAGAGACAGATTTTAAGCCCCGGTGGGGGATAACAGAATGCACTTTTTTAATACTCTACCAAATCCCGAAAGCCGCGCAAGGCGGCATTTCGGGATTGTCTTGCGGTCGTCAAGTGCATTCGTGCAAGCACAATGCACGTTCCGTCGCTAAAACAAAAAAACCCCGGGAACTTTCGTTTCCGAGGTCTTGATTTTTGAAATTCCTTCGAAAGGATACGACTAACGTTTGGAGAACTGAGGAGCTCTTCTTGCGCCTTTGAGACCGTACTTCTTTCTTTCTTTCATTCTTGGATCTCTTGTTAAGAATCCTTCTTTCTTCAGAAGAGGTCTGAAGTCAGCGTCTGCCTGAAGGAGGGCTCTTGCGATACCATGACGGATAGCGCCTGCCTGGCCTGTAAATCCACCACCATGAACAGTTACCGTAACATCATATTTATCTACTCCGTTAACTGTCTCAAGAGGCTGACGAACGATAACTTTAAGAGTTTCTAATCCAAAGTATTCGTCAATGGATCTCTTGTTAATTGTAATGTTTCCTTTACCTGGCTCAACATATACTCTAGCGATGCTTTTTTTACGTCTGCCGGTTCCATAAAATTTATTAGCCAATGTTATTTCCTCCTTTCAATTAAAGTTCTAATGCTTCTGGCTTCTGAGCCTGATGTGGATGTTCTGCTCCTGCGTAAACGAATAACTTCTTAATCATCTTACGTCCAAGAGGTCCCTTTGGAAGCATTCCTTTAACTGCCAGTTCAATAACCTTTTCCGGTTTCTTAGCGATCATTGTCTTCAGATCTGTTTCTTTCATTCCGCCAACATAGTCTGAATGATTGTAATAAATCTTCTGCTCAAGTTTCTTGCCGGTAACAACGATTTTTTCTGCGTTAACTACGATTACATAGTCGCCTGTGTCTTCATGAGGAGTGAAGATTGGTTTGTTCTTTCCTCTTAAGATCTTAGCGATTTCTGCTGAAAGACGGCCTAAGTTTTTGCCAGATGCATCAACTACGAACCATTTTCTTTCAACAGCATCTGGATTAGCCATAAAAGTTTTCATAGAATATTTTCCTCCTAAATGTTTTTTATTCGTCCCAATCGACCGTTTCTCTCCTGCCGCAATGTCCGGGCGGCAGCTTTTCTAAGGAATAGTCTCATCGTTCCGAATAGCTATATACATTTTACTTTCGGTGTATTCTTGCAGTTTCGGGGCTGGTGAACCCGCATAAATTCCCACCGTCACGATTAAACATTGTATATTCTGGAAGTTCTTGTGTCAATAGGATTTTTATACTTTATTTAATATAAATCTCCTGAAGTTTCTTCCGGTCAATTTTATTGTTCTGATTCAGTGGAAGCACATCCAGCTTTACAAATTCTCTTGGAATCATATGCTTTGGAAGTTTATCTTTCAGCATGGTCCGGAGTTCTTTTTCTGCATACTTTCCTACATAAACCATAATGATTTTCTCTTTCGATTTGTCGAAAATGCAGGCGCACTGCATGGTATCGTCTAAAGAAGAAGCTGCCAGTTCAATTTCTCCCAGCTCTACTCTATGGCCCATCTGTTTCACCATGAAGTCCCGACGGGTCTTAAATATGATCTCCCCATATTCATTTTCTTCTACGATATCGCCGGTACATAAAATTCTTTCTCCCGGTTTTACTGGATTGTCCTGGAATTTTTCTGCCGTAGCGGCTTCATCGTTTAAATAGCCAAGGCCTAAACCCGGACCTGCCAGACAGAGCTGCCCTTCCTCACCCGGTGCAGCTAAGGTACCGTCATCTTTAATTACATAAGCCGTAACGAATTCTGCCGGATAGCCTAAAGGAATCATCTCATCATCCGGAATATCTCTGGTCATTGTGTATAAGAACGTATAGAAGAATTCGGATGCCCCATAGCCCTGACGGTATTTCGGATCCGGAATAACCTTTTTCATTTTATTTATTAGTTTGGTAGACGCTACATCGCCGGCAAAAGTAACGGTACGCAGGCATTTATTTAATTCTTCTTCATAGCCTTCCCATGCGCTGAAACGGGAAATTACCGTAACACCGCTGGCAACCCAATCAATAATGGAAATCTGTTTTTCCACAAGATATTTTACAAGCTCTGCCGGCTGGCTGAACAACCACTTCGGCATATAATAGCAGGTTGCTTCTGCTGCAATACTGAAAAACAGATTCAGTACGCCCATTACATAATATAATGGAGACTGATTTCCAACATGGTCCGTAAAGATAACTTCCACATCGTCCCTATTCGCAATGGAGCAGTACAGAATGGTATTATGTCCAATTAAAACGCCCTTTGGATTTCCTGTAGAACCGGAAGTAAAGATGACGCTGGCAACCTTATAGGAAACATCCTCTTCTACGATTTTCGGAATTTCAAATTCATTTTTATCATTTTCAATAATATCTTCATAAATCAGAAGGGTTCCGCCGAAGTTAAGACTTCTTGCTTTTTCTTCCGTCTTACGGTTTGCCAGAAGAATGATCGGCTTCAAGGTAGCAAAAACTTTTTCGATACGTTCGTTTGGCATCGTTTCATCGATACAGGAATATGCATCGCCTGCATAAAGAATGCCATGGAAGCATGCAGTAATATCATTTCCCGCTTCCATCAGTGTTGCGATGTATTCCGGTTCCTTTGTCGGAAGATTATCCAAGTCTTCTCCTGTGGTTTTTAAAATAGCCCGAGCAACCTTAAAAGAAGCTTCCTGCATCTGCTGATAAGTCATTTCTCCTGCTTCATCTACAAAGCCTACCTTTTCCGGTACGTCTTTCACCGCCTTGTCTAACAGTTCTGTAACTCTTTTAAATTCCATTTTCACAATTCCTCCTAAAACTGAGCGTAAACAAATTCCGTATTCGCAATGCTCAATGATAACATTATCATAACAATCACAAACCAATAAACAAAAATTCTTACCGGTAGTTTCTTTCTTGCAACCAGATCTGTGATTTTTTCCCTGGCATTATATTCTATGACAGAACCCAGCAACATTGCAAGAAAACCAATCACTAATAATATCCATTGGATTCCATCTAAGCCAAACTTGAAAAGTCCTCCATCGAAAACCTTTTTTATCCGGAAATCCGTGAAGATTTTTCCCAGATAATTCATAAACTGGGTAAAGCTTGCAACACCGATCATAATGGTCGGAAACCAAGCAAGTAAAGCAGTCCGGATCTGCTGCCAGAATTTCCATGCCGGTGTGCGTGTAAGCTTTGGATGGCTTTCATCGAATTTTTTGCTGACAGGCTCCAATAAGTAAGTCAGAATAAATACGATTCCACAATAAATGCCCATGAACAGGAACTTCCAGCCGGTACCATGCCATAAGCCCATAAAGATCCAAAGAATCATCAAGGCTCCGCAGGAAGCAAGCTTCGTACGGCTTTTCTTTTTCTCTTTTCCCGCAGCTTTCATAAATTTCTTCACCGGTTTGCTCATCATCACCGGATAATAAATATAGTCTTTCATCCAGGAGCTTAAGGTCATATGCCATCTTCTCCAGAATTCCGGAATGCTTCTGGAAAAATACGGCTGGCGGAAATTTTCCGGCAGATCGATTCCCAGCATCTGTCCAATTCCTAAAGCCATGTCCACACAACCGGAAAAATCTGCATATAAGTTCAGAGGCATCAGAATCAGACAAATCAGCACAATAGATCCTGCCGCTTTTTCATTGGCAGATACTGCCGCCATGAAAGCAGCTGCCCGATTAGCAATTGCCATTTTTTTGAAAGCTCCCCAGCCAAAACGGACCAGGCCGGTTTTGATTTTTTGCGATTCAAACTTATGTCCCCTCCGGAACTGAACGGTTAACGGTTCATACCGGTTGATCGGTCCTTGGGATATGGCCGGGAAGAATCCTGCAAAAAGTAATAATCTGGCGTAATTCATTTCCGGCTCGATGGTTTCGTTATAAACGTCTACCAGATAGCCAATCAGCATCAAGGTATAATAGGACATTCCTAAAGTGCTGATCAGTCTCACTGGAACGGCTTTTAGGGCGATCATCAATACCAGCAGCACCAGCGAAAGAGCCAGTACCAGCCCTTTCTTTTCCAGCACTTTTTTTCCTGCTGCAAATACAATCAAAGTCTCCAGAGCCAGAGCCAATACCGCAGGAATGGATAACGCCAGATAGAATACCAAGCTTCCTATCAGGAGCAGAATCCATTGAGTTTTTTCTGGCAGAACATAATATAAAATAAACAGTACAATGAAAAAGGCAAAAAACAGAAAACTTAAGAAGTTCATTTTTCCACCTCCCCTAAAATCATCTCTTTAATAGAGTCGGTGTAGACGATGGCGCCCGCTTCATTCAGATGGTCTGCATCGTCAAAATATTTTTCATCGTAACTTGCAAAATCTGTTTCAATATGAACGTTATCGAAGCCTGCATAGTCCTGCTTTAACTGTACAAAATACTCACTAAAAGGCTGCCAAATTTTTTTACAGTCCTCATAAGTCGTTGCAATCAGCGGCATATTCAGGGAATATACTTCAATTCCGTTCTCAATACATAAATCAATGGTCTTCCGGTAATAAGAATCCAGCGTCTGAAGAATGATCAGTCTGTCCATATCATACTCGCCGGAAGTCGGCCACCAACTGACAAAGGTCTTAAAGCCTTTTCGGTTTACCATGTCCGCATAAGCGGAACGGTTAATGGTAAGTCGGTCCTCTTTCAGTGCATTTACCAATGCGGACATATATTTTGTCGGCGATTTTATTTTATATTCCAGCAGCGTCCATTTCCCCTTTTCCCCATTGGAGTTCAGCACTTCCGTTTCATCAAAACTTTCTGCCTGATCGATTACCTCACAAGCTTCTTTGGAATTCAAAAAGCCAAAATAAATGTCCCGGGACCAGAAGCCATCAAAGCTGGAAAAATGATACGCACTTTCCGAAAGAATGACGGTCTTCGGAACACCCATATGCTCCATATAATTTTTTAAAGTGAAATAAGCCTCTACAGAGGTGGATCCACCCTGGGCAAGATTAAAACATCTGTCGGAAAGTTCGGAAGGCAGTACTCCGGATTTCGCTTTAGAATCACCGAGCACGATGATATCGGAAGGATTCAGGTCCGTCTGCCCATAAATATAATCCTTCGTCTGGTTGTACAGGGAATACTCACCATCCATATAGTTCATTGGAAAAGCAGCAAGAAAAACCCATAACGCAATTACAGGCAGTAAAATCAGTATGACTTTTCCAAGAACTTTCAGGACTTTCATTTTACAATCCGGACGATACCATTCTCCTTATTGCTTTCCTCCAATAATTCCATCATAACATCAATGACTTCCTCTGCCGAAAGCATTCGGCCCCGCTCCGACTGAGCTGCAACGGTATCCTTCATAATCTGAGGCATGTCATCTAAAAATTTCGTATCTGTAAGATCCGGCGCCATGGCATTAATCTGAATATTCTTTCCGCCATATTCCTTGGCTAAAGCCCTGGTCAGACCGATCATGGCACTCTTGGTGGAAACGTAAGGAGCCAGGAAATTTGGGGTTCCTTCTTCCGTTCCGTAATAGGAAGACATAAGAATTATCTTTCCGTTCTTTTCTTTCGCCATTCTTGGAAGAACCTTCATCAGAATCAGTACCGCAGACCGGAAAGAAATTTCCATATTGGCTTTAAAAACGTCCCATGTAAGTTTTTTAAACTGTAATGGTTTGGCCTTTGGCGCAGGAAGGTGAATCATATCGGTTATAACGTCTCTGCCCTCCAGGTCATCGTTCAGCTTTTCGATTTCTTCCATATCGGTCATATCAACGTTACGGAGAATTATTTTTTCTTTCAGTTCCGGATAAGTTTCGGTCAATACGTCCAGCTGTTCTTTGGCATCAAAACAGGTGCCGTAGATCCATTCCACATCCTCCAGTCCGGTTTTACACATCCGTTCGATTAAAGCGATACCAAAGGCAGAATCTGCTGCCGTTATTAAAAATCTTCTCATTCCATTACTCCGATCTGCATGCTTGCTTTCAGTTTCTTTTCTCCGGCTTCATTTACCCCATTTACTTTCAATACGATAAACCGAAAGGTATCATTCTTTTCCGATACTTTTCCCGTAAATTTTAATTTCTCTCCCGGGAACACGGGCTTGGCAAATTTCGCTTCCACGCTCTGGATCAAAGAATATCTTCCCGGCATATATACCCCGGCCATCGTAGAAAGAAAGGAGGCCGTTAACATGCCAAAAACGACTTTCCCTTCAAATCCTTTCTCTTTCGCAAAAGAAGGGTCGTTATGCAAAGGATTCACATCCTCCGTCATCGTTTTAAAAGCTTCCATCATGTCTTCCGTGATGATAATTTCAAAACTTTCTTCCTGTCCGATTTGTATTTCGTCAAATCTGTATTCGTTCATTATGTTCCCCTATCGTTACCTGTTCTATTCAAAATCAAAAATTGGATAATAGTCCTGGATAATTGTCGTCGAATAGGTATTGATGACCATGTCCGGCGTACTTTTCCGAATATATTCTTTAATGCTGCCTTCAAAATATCTCGGGTCGATCAATTCTACTTTCTTACAAGCCAAGGCAAGGAAAGAAGTTACGGGGATCATCATGGAGTCGCCTACGATCAAGAGGTAGGTATCGTTCTCCGCCAGATCATTTTCAACGGAAGAGAGTCCTGTCCCTTCAAAGGACAGTAAGCCCAGATAGCATTCCCGTTTATATATATTCTCTGCATCAATCTGCTTTCTATTATAGGTAACGTCAAACGCTCCTCTTACATCCATTCCATTGGATGTTTTAAAAGTAATGTCTGTCTTGAATTTCGGATAAAGGATGGTAAAATCGTCCGGTTCTACAGCGGCCAATGTCGCTCGTTTTCCTAAAGAACCCAGATAATATTCTTTCAATATTTCTTCCCGGTATTTTTCCGGCTCATATTGGGAAAGGTCCAACCCCAGACCGTATTTTTCATTTAAATAAACAGCGATTTTCTTCGTTGCCCAAAGAGCCGTCTCCTGCTTCCAATGATGATCGGTCTTATAGAACAGGCTATGGAAATCCTCCATCTCTTCCTGCACCGTTTTCCTTAAGTCATAGCAGTTGATTCCGCTCCTTTGTAAATCACTTATAAGAAGGTCCGAATTATAATTTGCGAAATCTTTTACTTCATTTAAGCCTTTGTCCCCATATTTGTCCAGGTTTCCGGGCGTCTGAAGATATAAGAATTCTGCCCCTGCACTTTCTGAGGTTTCCCGGAGGCCTTCAATTTTTGTGGCAATTTTCTGGATGTCTTCTTTCGTCTCTTTTCCGTTGGCGCTGGCTAAATATCCGTTGTCCAGATAAAGAATGCTGTTATATTCGCCCGGCGCATATATTTTCCAACCGATCAGGTTCTTGTAACGGACCGCATTTTCAACAAAAGTCGTCCTGCCAAAAAGCAAATCGTTGGAATAGGCATCCACATAATTTTTACCGGCATAAATGCCGTTGGAATACCCTTTATAAATTCTATCGAAATAGCTGTCGTCCTCCGTAATCTCATAAACCTTTGTTTCAATATCATGGTCCATCTGGAACAGGTCCTCTGCACCCAATTTAATGGCAACAAAACAAATGATGATTGAAATGAAAAAGGCAATCATGATTCCTATGACGATTCGGGTCATCACTTTATGAAATTTGTTTTCGTTTTGGTTTTCCATAAATCAAAAGTTAAAGTATATGAACGGATTATAGGCTTCTGTAATTACCAACAGCACGGATAAAACAAATATTACCAGCGTAAGGATTCCCCGTGCGATTCCTTTCACTTTTTCATTTGTGACTTTATTACGGATACTTCTTGCCAGCGGCGTAGATAGCAAAATCCCAACAAGAAGTACGATTTTTCCATTATTCAGATAATCGAAAAATGCGCTGTCCACAAAGCCTGCGCTGGTGCCGCCAAACATATTCTTTATGTAGTCCCAGGCTACGGAAAGGCTTTCTGCCCGGAATAAAACATAGGCAATCAACAGGAAAAAAATAACGTAAATATGGTAAAAAATCTTGCTGACGGTAAAGCCCTTTTGGGTCGCTGCTTTCAAGGCCTTCTTTCCAAACTTGGAAATGCTTTCAAAGCTCATAAGTACGAAGAATAAAAGTCCCCATATGATAAAGTTCCAGTTCGCTCCATGCCAAAGTCCCATGGCCAGCCAAAGTGCCAAAAGAGAGAAAACCGCAGGAACGAATTTTCCTTTTTTCTTCCCGAATTTCTTCCGGGACCATTCTCCCAACTTTATGAATCCATTACTTCTCTGCAGCGGATAAAACAGATAATCCCTCATCCAGCTTCCCAAGGTCATATGCCATCTTCTCCAATATTCCGTGAAGGATAAGGACACGTACGGATAATCGAAGTTCTCCGGGAATCGGAATCCGAAGATTCTTCCTAATCCGATTGCCATATCAGAATATCCGGAAAAGTCAAAGTAAATCTGTAAAGTATAGCAAACGGTTCCCAGCCAAGCCGTTAATACAGAATCTGCTCCCGGGCTTAAAAACGCATAATCCGCAATAATGGCCAGATAATTGGAAAGAATTACTTTCTTTCCCAGTCCATACACAAATCGAGTGATCCCATAAGTGATATCGGCGCTGGTTTCCTGTCGGTCTAAGAGTTCTTTTGAAACATCTTCATACCGCACGATCGGGCCTGCCACCAGCTGCGGGAACATAGAAATATAAAGACCCAGCAGCAAGAGATTTTTCTGTACCCGTTCCGGCACGCTATATACGTCCAGAATATAAGACAGAATCTGGAAGGTATAAAAGCTGATTCCCAAAGGAAGGGCGATACTGATGTTTCCACCGAAAATGCGGGAGGCAAATCCTAAATATTTAAATACAAACAGCAGTCCGATATCGAAAACAAGAGCTGCTGCCAACAGAAGTCTTCTCGTTGCGACCTTTTCCTGTTTTCCAAGCCCCAGTCCGATCAGCCAATTCAATACAATTGAGGCCATCAGCAGAAATACGAATTTCGGTTCTCCCCAGGCATAGAAAACAAGACTTGCTGCCAGCAAGACCATATTTTTAAATTTTCTTCCGCCGTCACTCATTTTTTTAATAAACGGGTTAAAGTAAAAAATGAGCACCAGAGGCAAGAATACAAATAAAAATATATTTCCTGAAAATACCATTAATCTGCCTCTACATAAAACCGATAGGATTCATATAATCCATTCCAAAACGCTGCCGTGGATTCCGGATTCTCCTCTCCGGTCTTTCTTTTATCTGTAAAATCGCAGGTCTGCTTCATGTACCGGGCGAGATACCTGCTGATTTTTTCACTTCCATAAACGTTAAAATGGGAAGAAGAATCGGCCAGATCCCTTTTCTCATCAATTTCCATTTCTGCCAAAGGCTCCGGGGTATTCATCTCAAAGAATTCCAGGCCTTCTTCTTCAGCAAAGGTTGTTACCGCCTCGTGAATATCCTTTGTCCAGCCTTTGGAAGGAGTTTTAAAGAGCACCAGACGGACGCCCTTGGATTCACAAAGCTGGCGCATTAAACCAAAGTAATGACGGTTGACCTCGGTGATTTCCGTCACATAAGGTGCCCCCAGTTCCTCATCGGTCGGGAGCCATTTATAATCTTTTTCATAGACAAAATGATCCTTCGTTGCCACATAGCCCATAAAAAGATGCTCATACTTATCATGATATCTGCTATAGAGGGTTCCCTCAAAAATTTCTTTCCACCGGCTGTGGAATTTATACAACGGAATCAGATAATTGATCTTTTTATAATGATCTACGGTAATGCTGTTATCATTTTCATCGTCTTCCTTCAACTCACAGATCAGTTTCAGCTTATCAAAATTCAAAGGCATTTTGTCTAAAGACAGCTGGTTAAAGGAAGCTTTTCCATAGTTATATTGAAAACCGCTGGTATCAAAAAATACCACCTTTGGTGTATGTCTTTTTAATTCATTTTTTAACTGATAGTAATTGATGATAATCGATGCCTGCTCGCTGGACAGGTTATATCCCACGAACCCTGACTCATCCCAGATCACGACTGGATTTACATCATAAAAAACATTACTGGTTCCCAAAACGATATAATCCAGTTCTTCGCAGCCCTTGGAAGTATCGGCCGAAAAATCTGTTTGCGGCATGAATAAAGCGTTTGCTCCAATCAGCAGCAACAAAAGGATCCCTATGAAAATAAGTGCTTTCCCTAATTTTTTCATTTAAAATCCCTGATAAATAAAGCTTCCGGCTTCTAAGTTTCCGCCATAATTTCCAACAATAATCACAACCATCAGTAAAATCAAAATAATCAGCCACCGGAGGACGATGTTCCTATTGGACAGACGGTCCCTTACATCTTTCTTTTTATGTAAGGTCGCCAGAACAATCCAAAGAATCACTCCGAAAAGAATGACCAAAAAATCCAGAAGATCGACTCCCAGCAGCTTTATATCGGTAATCTTTTCAATTCCCGTTTCCGGAATCGTAACCAGACCCATTGCCGGCTTTTTAAACAGATTGCCAAGGTACGCCATTCCTTCTTTTATGGTCGGCATAAAGAAAAAGAAGGCTCCGATCATGGCCAGAAAATAGGTCCGGACAGCGCAGAATATGCCATAAGCTTTGGAAACAACCAGTTTTGGAAATCTGCTGTCAAATTTCTTAATCGGCCCTTCCATTACCGTTGCAACGATAATGATGAAAGCATAGTAAAGACCGGATATGATATATTTCATTTCCAGTCCATGCCACAATCCATATACAAGCCACACCAGCAGAACGCCGATGCAGGTAACCAGAACAGACGCGCCTTTTCTGCCGATTCTGTCTTTTGCTTTTTTATTCAACATTTTCGCAGGCTTCGATGTTATGAAACTATACATTACATAATCTCTGAGCCATGCGCCTAAAGTGATATGCCACCTTCTCCAGAATTCCGGGACGTTCTTGGAAAGATATGGATGGTCGAAATTCTCCGGAAGACGGATGCCTAAAATCTCAGAAGATCCAAGAACAATATCCATGCAACCGGAAAAATCCATGTAAAGATTTAAAGAGCATAAAGCAACGGTCAGGATGATCCAGCCACCGGAATAAAGGTTGTCCTGCCACCCTGCGGTCATATTCCCTACCACCGCAGAAAGCCGTTCTGCAACGACCAGCTTTTTAAAGAAGCCCCAGATCATCCGCAAGATTCCATAGGTAAGGTTTTCATACCGGAATCTGTGAGAGATAAAAAGCTGTTCACTTAACTCATCATAACGGTTGATCGGTCCTTGCGTAAGAATCGGGAAAAAGCTGATAAAAGCCAGTACCTTTGCAAAATTATTCTCTGCAGGATATTTGTCCCGGAACACATCAATGGAATAACTGATGCCGGAAATAGAATAATATGAAATTCCCAAGGGAACGATGTAATTCAGGGAGCCGCCTGCTGTTTTTCCTGCGAAATTCAGTCCGGATAACAATCCGGCAAAGCCTTGCCCAAACCAACCGGCATATTTCAAAACAACAACAATCCCGAAAACGAAAACCAGTTCCAGAATAAAGAGCCCTTTTGATTTTTTTGTTTCAAATACCTTCGTGAAACCATAAATAAGGATTGCTTCCGCCAATACAAATATCAGGAATCCACCACTGGCCAGAGCGTAAAACCCAAGGCTTGATGCCAGAAGCCATATCCATTGAGCATTCCCGCGTAACAGATAGTAAACAAGCGTTACGATGCCCAGAAATATTAAAAAGTAAATTGAAACCAGGCTTATCATTTACTTACTGCAGATCTTCCACCAATTCACAGATAGAATCAATTGTTGCAAACTGCTCTTTTGTTATATATTTTGCCTTAATGGAAATATCAAATTCATCTTCCAGGGCGGAAACGATTTCAATAATATCCAGAGATGTTATGATTTCATCTTCCAACATGTTTTCGCCGTCGTATTCCTCAATGTCTTCGTTGATTTCTGATAAAATGCTGATAATTTTCTCTTTCATAATTCCTCCAAAATATATGTTATTTTCTAGTTTATTTCTGTCAGATTGCTGTTCCCCGGCCTTTAATGATTTCTACCATTTCGCCTACATTTTTCATGCCATTGACTTCTACCATGGAGAACTTCAGGCCGAAGCGTTTTTCAATAGCTACAACCAGATTGATATGCTCTAAGCTATCCCAGTCTTCAATATCGTCGGAAGTGGTAGAAGCTTCCACAACGATTTCGTCATCATCAAAAATATCCTGGAATATTTCGTTTAATGCATCATAGATTTTTTCTTCCATTTTCTACTGCTCCTGTTATTCATTATTTATTGTGATTACTTTGCACTGTTTTTGATAATCTTTTACGGAAAGCTCCCACCGGTCTTCTTTTTCTTCAAAACCCAAAACCGAATACAGCTTCGCTACCATGGAATTTTTTTTGGTCGGATAGTAATATCCGACAATGGTTTCTACATTTTTTTCTTTCGCTTTTTCTACCAGTTCGTCCAGCATGGCAAATTCCAGGTCTCGTTTCAAAACCCGGCAGCTCATTAAATTCAATCGGATATGGGCTTCCTTTCCCTCCGTTTTCTTCTGTGACGGCAATATTTCTGCGGCTTCCACTGCCACTACGCCGTTATCGCCAAACTTATCTTCCAGTCGACCGTAAATGGTAATCCAGTCGTCACTTTTTGCCATTTTTTCAATGTCCGTTACGCTGCACCTTAAGGTGGTCAGATTGAACTGATTGCTTTTGTTGGTCAACTGGGAAATTCTTGGAATCGTATCATCTCCAAAAGACTTTATTTCCGCTTTCATTTCCAGACTTAAAAGATACTCTTCGTAATTCTCAAAAGCGGTCTGTGCCTTCTTTCGCTCCCTGTTTGCTTTGTACATTTCGTTTCTTTGGGTATCATCCTTTGACAGATTCGTTACTTCAAAGAAACCCGATTTATCTAAAATATGGATATATTCTTCCGGACCGGTAAGTTCCGGAACTGCAACGCCTTTCACCTGCTCCCGGATTATGTGGCGTTCTGCTGGATTGTCATCAACAAATACGAAAGAATCTATGCCTAAATTCAGTTCCTCCGCAATTGCCCGAAGGTTTTGGTCTTTTGGTTCCCAGTTCGCCTGAATGCAGAGAAAATCTTCTGGTTTCAAGGCTCCCCGTTCCAGATTCAAGCCGGCAATCGCATTTTCATAATCATTTTTTGAATCAATGTTTAAGAGGACGCCAATATCTTTTTGAGCCTTGAGGTACTGCTGAAATTCCAGGAAAGTTTCTGCTTCTGAACTTTCTGCTCCCACCTTTACATTTTCCGGGCCATCGTCTCCGATGATTCCGCCCCACAGAGTATTATCCAGATCCAGTACCAGAGCTTTTTTATTTTTTCCGTAAATAGATTTGATGATATTCGCTACAGAAAAACAAAGGTCCGGCATCCGACTTACCTGTGGGCAATATTTATACATGTTCCAATAAAACGGATCGCACCAATTCTCCAGTCCGGCGCAGGCAGAAAGGTAATTCACATCATGAATAAACATGTTTTCCTTACCTTCGGCATATTCTGCGAAACGTTCATTTAACCGGGAAACAAAATGCACTCTGCCGTGAATATCGGTGGCATCTTTATTGCCTAACAGCCTCCAGGCCGGCATCTCAAAGTTGTTCTGGATGATAACCGCTTTCGTCTGTTCCAGGTTTTCCCAGACGTCCTTGAAGTAATGGAAGACTTTCTCTTCTTTGGCAAGGACTTCTTCCGGACTGTCATTTACAGAAGGCCAATAATTGATATTATGGATGCTGGTATGAATATAAAAGACATCTGCGTTAAAGCTTTCCAGCTCTGGATTTTTAAAACAGGCATCTTCATAAAATTTATTATATTCGCTCTCATAGAACGTGGCTTCTATTCCTACATTCAAAAGAAACAGATCCAGAATCTGCGTTACGAGAGCCGTGGTAGATCCACCAAGAATCGCGATATTCTTTTTTATTCTGATGTTGCCTTCTTTTATCAATTCCCTTCGGAATGATTTTTTCTTCTGCAGAATCAAATCACTGTCAAAAGGGTATTCCAGTTCTCTCATACAGCCTCCGGAAGGTGTTTTTAATACACAAATTAAATATGACCTTGCATAAGCACACAATAAATCAATTTATTATACTTTAATTAAGAAAACTCTTCAATCCATAATCACCGAAAGCCACACAAGGCGGCGGTTCAGGATTGTCTTGCGTTCGGAAAGTGCATTCGTGCAAGCACAATGCACTTTCCTCGTCACTAAAGCAAAAAAACACCGAATCTAAAGATTCGATGTTTTCCCTGCGGGTAACAGGACTTGAACCTGCACGGTCTCCCACTAGAACCTAAATCTAGCGCGTCTGCCAATTCCGCCATACCCGCGAATGGTATCGGCAACTGGCGTGAGAACCGCCAGCTGCCGGATTTATTTAGTTCGTTGCAGCCTCAGTAGGAACTTCCGATAAAGATTCCACTAATACTACGTTTGGTTCCAGAGCTTCCAGTACCAAATTATACTTGTATTCCAGGTTTTCAAAGAGATATAGCCACTCTTCGCCGGAAGCCTCTTTGAATTCTTCCAGATCATAATACTGATTATATCCACTGCGGCCCAAGTACTCCGCGATACACTGGTTCAAGCCTTCCTCCGTTACTTCCAGCTTCTGTTCCTTAATAATTTTATCCAGAATCATCGTAATGTCCATGTAATAATGAGCTTCTTCTTTTGCGTATTCCTCTGCAGAAGCATAGCCCGTTGCCTGAGCATAAGTATCCGGATCCAATCCATACATCGTTGCATAGTATTCTAAGGATTTCATGGAATAAGCCATCAGGTCTGCTTCTTTTGCCTCATCGTAAGAAATCACTTTTGCTTTTCTTTGAAGATCTGCCATCATCGCATCACGCAGATAGAAATGATAAATATAGTCAGCCGCATAAGTTTTCAGTTCTTGTACGGTATTTAACTGTACCGGAAGAGAGTTGTAGGAATACTTCTGTACAAACTCATCCGTCAGTTCCGGCGTCTTTGTAAGAACTTTCGAATTTATGGTAACTTTAAAATTCACAGCTTTTCCTGCCAGTTCGGTATTATCATAATCCTCCGGGAAAGTAAGCGGTAAATTGACGGTCGAGCCGATTTCCTTACCGATCAGACCATCTTCAAATCCATCAATAAACTGACCGGATCCAATAACCAGCTGCTGTCCCTGTGCAGTTCCGCCCTCAAAAGCTACGCCGGTATCCGCAAGGGTCCCTTCATAATCAATATTTAAGGTATCGCCCAGGGCAACCGTTCCTTCTTTCACTTCTTCCGTGTACTGCTGGGAAGAGAGGAGCTGGGTAATATAGCTTTCCACTGTTTCGTCTGTCACATCCACATCAGAACGCAATACTTCAATCTGGGAATAATCACCCAACTCAACTTTCGAGCCGGACTTTTTATTTCCGCCAAACCAACCCATCTTAATTCCTACGAAAGCAAGACAAGCCAGTATCACAACGACTACGATCACACCAACAATAATTGCGGTTTTTGCTGATTTTTCCAGTTTTTTCTTTGGAGCTACCGGTGTTTCCGGTGCCGCTTCGGTAACCGTCGGTGCTGTTTCGGAAGCAGTTTCTACTACTTCTTCGGCTTTTTCAGCATCAGCTTCTACTACCTCTTCGGTCGTCTCGGAAACGGTTTCTGCTGCCTCGTCTGCTTTTTCAGCAACAGATTCTACTACCTCTTCGGTCGTCTCGGAAACGGTTTCTGCGACTTCTTCAACATTTTCTTCTGCTTCTACCAGTCCTTCTGTTTCTTTTTTAATTTCGTCCATTATTCAACCTCGCATTTATATTCCTATGTCTTTTCAGCAATCAACCAATTACTTGTGCATTCTATCACACCGCTTCCATGGTTTAAAGTGAAAAATCCGTGTCCTACTCCGTTCGTAAAGCAATAACCGGGTCCTTTTTTGCTGCTTTTCTTGATGGAATCAGTCCGCCCACAATCGTTATGGCAATGCTGATCAGTATCAGAATGAATCCATTGACAAATGGCAGCTGGGCGCTCAGGCTTTCATTGCCCATAAGTCCATGGATAATCGAATTTATCGGTATCAGGGCCAAGAGAGAGATTCCTACGCCGATAATTCCCGACAGGCATCCAATAATAAAAGTCTCTGCATTAAATACCTGGGAAATGTTGGCCTTGGAAGCGCCTAATGCCCTCAGGACTCCGATTTCCTTCGTTCTTTCCAGTACGGAAATATTGGTAATTACGCCGATCATAATGCAGGATACAAACAGGGAGACCGCAACGAATCCGATCAATACATAAGAAATTGCATCAATGATTGTCGTAACGGATGTCGTCAGTAACGCCACGTAATCGGTATAAACGATTTTATCTTCTTCTGATTTTCCTTTATTGTAATTATCAATGGATAAAGAGATTCCGTCTTTTCCTTCAAAACTGTCGGTATATAAGCTGATGGAAGAAGGGGCATCAAAGCTGATCATTCCGAACGCTTTCATGTTATCCTCATAGCTGGCGCTATCCATAAACTGGTCATAATAACCAGCCAACGTCTTCTGAGTAGCAGTATTATCCAACCAGTATTGAACAACATCTGCCATATCCTGTTCATCCATGGAAAAATCAAGGTCACCCGCAGCAGAACCCAGATCCAGGTTGATATCCAGACTGTTTCCAAAGTTGTAATTATAAGCAATGCTGTCCAGATTGATGGATTCCAGCTGCTCAAGCAGTTTTTTCCAGTCAATTCTTGGCAAGGTCGTCGGTTCCTGCGTCGTTGGTTCTTCGCTGGTCGGCTCTTCACTGGTGGATTCGTCTTCGGAAGAACTCTCTTCCGTAGCCTCTTCCGAAGAAGTTTCTTCCTCCGCCGTTGTGGTCTCCTCCTCTGCCGTCGGTTCTTTTTCATCTGGTGCCAGGGTCGGAATATCAAAATCAATTTCTCCGGATCCCCAGACTTCTTTCACTGCAGTTCCAAATGCCTCCGAAGCGGAACTCAAGGCAGACCGGACAGCCTGATCAAAAGCGGAATAAATTGCCGTTCCTATCGCGGAACTTAACTGGTCGCCGAAGGCTCCCATCTGGGTAGTCATCATCGCCGACATACCCCCTTCATAGTCCAGCATCATAACGGTAGAGAACAGAGCGGCTTTATCCTCCGTGCTCTGTTTTTCCATGTATTCCTTTGCTTTCTTGGCTTTTACGCTGTCAGATAAGTCGGTATCTTCGAACTGCTGACCGGTCAGCACATCTGTTTTCGGATTTTCCATCTGTTTCCGGACAATCTCGCTGGTATTACAGTAATCCGCGATCTTATTGGTCAGCAAGGTCGTATAGCCGACCGAAGTCGGAATATTCTGGCTGGAAGCATCCTCTTTCAACTTCACCAGGCCTACAATTCTTAAATCGATTCCCTTCTTTACCGCCTCTTCCAGTTTCTTTTCATCAATTCCGATGTAGCTGAAGGTTCCGTTATCATTTTTCTCATAATAAGCAGCGGCAGGAACCACCGTAAAGGTCTGACTACATAATTTTTCATAAGTATATTTCAGTTCTTCTGCATCTTCCCCGTCTTTTATTTTTTGCATGGCATCCTTATACTGGCGTTCATTAAGATAACCCAACTGATATAAAGTGCCCGAGAACAAGGTATTATTACGGTTCAGGACAAGAACCACTTCGTCATAATCATCCGGCCAGCTTCCATAAACGATATCGTAATTATCTTTTACAACGTCGCTGACAACTTCGCCATCGACGCCTGGCAGCATTTCCGAAAAGTTTTCTGCATTATTTGTCTCAGAGCCTCCCATAAGAGAAGACATGTTGCTCATCATCAGGGAACGGGCTTCCATCATGTTGCCGAAGATATTACTTTCTTCTTCATACTCACTACTGGTGCTGACATCCGTGTCCACCAGTTTCTTATCCGAATCATGGGTAAAAACTTTAAAATCTACATCATAGGAATACACGATTCCGTTTTCACCGAGGTACTGATGGATTTCGCTTTCCGGATTATCCAGATATTTTTTAAAATCGGTTAGATTATTCTCTTTAAAGCTGGTAGAAACCGCATTATTTATATGCAGATCCGCATAATTTGCATATACTTTGTCTGCATCCCGTTCCACCTTCACCGGTACAATTTCTTCCGACACTTCTTCCGAATCGTTGCTCGGAGCTCCGAACATGGAAGCCAGGTCAAAGCTGGTCGAGCTGATGGTAATCGGGTAGCTGGTCATCGTGTCCTTCTGGATCTGGTCAATATAAGCATCCACGCCGGTAGACATGGACAGAATCAGGGCGATACCAATGATACCGATGGACCCGGCAAAGGAGGTAAGTATCGTTCTTCCTTTTTTCGTTTTGAGGTTATTGAAACTCAAGGCCAGAGAAGTTAAAAAAGACATGCCGGAAAGCTTTTTCTTCTTGGATTTTTTCTCCGTCTCTTCTTTTGGAAGGTCCGCTTCCTGGTCTTTCTTTACTTCTTCTTCCGTATATGGCTGACTATCATCAATAATTTTTCCATCTTTCAGACGGACAATACGGGAAGCATATTCTTCCGCCAGCTCCGGATTGTGGGTAACCATAACAACCAGACGATCATCGGCAACCTTTTTTAAAATATCCATAACCTGAATACTGGTTTCAGTATCCAATGCTCCGGTAGGTTCATCGGCAAGGAGAATATCCGGATTATTGACCAGCGCCCTAGCCAGGGCCACTCTCTGCATCTGTCCGCCGGACATCTGATTTGGTTTTTTATGGATCTGTTCTCCCAAGCCAACGGCTTCCAACGCATCAATGGCGCGCTTCCGACGGTCTTTTGCCGAAATGCCGCCAATGGTCAGCGCCAGTTCCACATTTGCCAGAACAGTCTGATGAGGAATCAGATTGTAACTTTGAAAAACGAAACCGATGGAATGGTTCCGGTAAGTATCCCAGTCTCTGTCTTTATATTCCTTTGTAGAGATGCCATTAATAATCAAGTCGCCGATATCGTAACGGTCCAGCCCGCCAATAATATTCAGCAAGGTCGTTTTTCCGGAACCGGAAGGTCCTAAAATTGCGACAAATTCGTTGTCACGAAGATTCAGGCTTACATCATCCAGTGCTTTCTGGATCAGCTCACCGGTCTTATACTCTTTTTTAATGTTTTTTATCTGCAGCATAAATCTTTTCCTTTTACTAATTTATTTCATTGATTCTGTAAAAGTCCATAGATTAGTCGTCATCAAATCAATATAGGTTCGTCCTGCCTCCATTTCCTCCCAGGTTACATTGTGGCAGGAATGGATCATGGCGGTGTTTCCGCCAATGGAATCCGCAATTACATCCGCAATCTGATGATTGGAAAACTCGATATAATAAATCGTGCTTACCCCCAGCTTCCTTGCATCATCGATCAGGCTGGTAATCTTGGCTGCGCTAGGTTCACTTCCTTCATAGCAGCCAGGGAAAGCTGCTTCATAAGAAAGCCCATACTCTTTTGTAAAATAGGCAAATGGGAAACGGTCACCGAAAAATACCGTTTTATTTTCAACTCCATCAAAAAATTCCCGGAACTCCTTATCCAGCTGTTCCATTTTCTGGATATATGCCACTCCATTCTGCCGGAAGATGTCGGAGACCGGTGTTCCTGAAACAAGACCGGATTTTTCCTGTTTTTCATCGCAAATGGCGCAGATTTCTTTTTGAATAGCCTCAACCATTACTGCTGCATTTGCCGGAGAAGTCCATATATGTTCGTCGTACTCGATTTCTTCCTCATGTTCATGCTCATGTTCTTCCTCATGTTCATGCTCATGCTCGTGCTCATGCTCGTGCTCATGCCCCATTTCATCTTCTTCCATGAGCTCCACATAATCCATCAGCTTCATCGTATGAACCGGTGCATCCATAGACACCAGGATTTCCTCAACCCACGCATCATTCTCCCCACCGATATACAGAAACAGATCGCAGTCCTGGATTTTTATAATGTCCTGAGAGGTCGGTTCATAAGAATGACTTTCCATTCCAGGGGAAAGCAACATGTGCACGGTCCCGTTTATTTCCGTATTTTCTTTGCCAAATACTGCCTTTGCAAAATCATAAAGAGGAAAATTCGTTGTGACAACCGATATCACATGATCATTTTTTTCCGTTTTTTTGGTAGCACAGCCAGTCAGCAGAAATAAACATACCGTTATAATTATTAATGCGATCCACCGATCTGCTCTCTTTTTTTTCATTTTTCTTTTCCGGACCTGTTCATTTTCCTAGTTTTTTTGCATTATATCGTCACAATATGTCCATATTATGACTAATTTGATATTTTATCACATTCTTTATCATTTTTTATGATTTTTCTTCATTTTTTCTTCATTTTCCATACACAAATCCAACACAATATATAGTGACAATAATGTATGTTTGTGGTATTCTATTCGGTAGTTTTGCTATATTAAATAAGAAGTATACCGAGGAGAAAAAAATGAAAGTTATTTTACAAGATGGTACTGTTCAGGAATGCTCTTTTGAAGATGAAGTAGGTCGTGAGGCTTTCCGGCATACAACGTCCCATATTATGGCTCAGGCCATTAAAAGACTTTACCCTACAACCAAATGTGCCATCGGTCCGGCAATAGATGATGGTTTCTATTATGATTTTGAATTCGACTTCAACTTCACCGAAGAGAATCTGGCAGAAATCGAAGTTGAAATGAAGAAAATCATCAAAGAAAACTTAAGGCTCACCCACTTCACCATGGAGCGGGAAGAAGCTTTAAAAGTCATGGAAGAAAAGAAGGAAGATTACAAAATCCAGCTGATCCAGGATCTTCCGGAAGATGCTGTCCTTTCTTTCTACCAGCAGGGCGAATATCTGGAGCTTTGTGCAGGTCCTCACGTAACCTACACCAGCGCGATCAAAGCGTTCAAGCTCACTTCCGTTGCCGGCGCTTACTGGCGTGGAAATGAGAAAAACAAAATGCTCACCCGTATTTACGGAACCTCTTTCCCGAACAAGGAAATGTTAGATGAGTACATGTATAAAATCGAGGAAGCAAAGAAGAGAGACCATCGAAAATTAGGAAAAGAATTAGGTCTTTTCACTCTTTTGGATGAGGGTCCGGGATTCCCGTTCTTCCTTCCAAAAGGAATGATCTTAAAGAACCTGCTTTTAGATTATTGGCGTCACATCCACCAGCGGGATGGCTATGTAGAGATTTCCACTCCGATCATGTTAGACAGAAAGCTTTGGGAAACATCCGGCCATTGGGATCACTACCGTGAAAATATGTACACAACCGTAATCGATGAGGAAGACTTCGCCATCAAGCCGATGAACTGTCCGGGTGGCATGCTGGTTTATAAATTAGAGCCACATTCCTACAGAGACCTTCCGTTAAGAATCGGTGAGATTGGTTTAGTTCACAGACATGAGAAATCCGGCCAGCTTCATGGCCTGATGAGGGTTCGTTGCTTTAACCAGGACGATGCTCATATCTTTATGACACCGGAACAGATTCCATATGAGATCAAGGGTGTTGTAAAACTGATCGATGAAGTTTATTCAAAATTCGGTTTCAAATATCATGTAGAGCTTTCCACCCGTCCGGAAGACTCCATGGGCTCGGATGAAGATTGGGAAATGGCTACAAACGGCCTCAAAAATGCTCTGGATGATTTAGGCCTGGCATACGTTATTAACGAGGGCGACGGAGCATTCTACGGACCAAAGATCGACTTCCATCTGGAAGATTCTCTCGGACGTACCTGGCAGTGCGGAACAATTCAGTTAGACTTCCAGCTTCCACAGCGTTTTGAAGCAGAATACATCGGACAAGACGGTATGGCACATCGTCCGATCATGATCCACCGTGTATGCTTTGGCTCCATTGAACGTTTCATCGGTATCCTGACAGAACATTTCGCAGGCAAGTTCCCGTTCTGGCTCAGCCCGGTTCAGATTAAAATTCTTCCAATTTCCGAAAAGTACACCGGTTACGCAGAAGAAGTAGAAGCTAAGCTGAAGAGAGCCGGCTATCGTACCGAAGTGGATGAACGTGCAGAAAAAATCGGCTACAAGATCCGTGCAGCAAGAAATGAACGAGTTCCATACATTCTTGTTGTCGGGGAAAAGGAAGAAAATGCTGGCACGGTTTCCGTACGTCGTCGTGATGACGGTGAAAATCAGGACCTCGGTGCAATGGTTATCGGCAAATTAGTTGAGGTTCTCGAAAAAGAAGAAAAAGCATATTAATGCTCAGCAAGAACAATCTTAGGGGTTTAAAAAGGAATGTTTAAAAAAAGACTTATTATATTTTTTACACATTTCAAAAATTACAGTTTAAGACAAATAATAAGCGCGGCAATATTCCCCGCTGCGCTTATTTATTTTGAAATAATTTTCCGTTCGGTATCCGTAAAGGAACCGGCTACGGGAATCTGGTGGCTGTCTATGATATTTGCCTCCCTTGCCGGAGGCTGTCTTATGGATATGCTCTGCACGATTTTCAAAAGCGAAAAAGTAAACAACTGGTTTGCCGCTCTTTTGCTGGAGCTGACCAGCGTAGTTTTCATGATCATCCACTTTGTCGAATTGGAGTTTAATATCTATATCGGTCCACATTCTGTAGTCGGCGGGGCCAACGGTATCGCAACAGAAGCCGGTGATTACATTTTGGACATTATTTTGGGGAACTGGCCAACCATTCTTTTATTCGAAGCGCCAATTATCCTTTACATCCTCTGTCTGGCAATTTTCAAGCTTCCTAGTTTCAAAAGATTCAAGGCAGTCGGCTATCTTCAGATTCTTATTGTTACCGCTATTTTTGAATGTGCTGCCGGTGTTCCATTGTGCAACATGTCCCCTTCCTGGGAACTTCTTACCAGTGAATTCAACTTCGACACCGCTGTCAAATTTTTTGATATGCAGACCGCAATCAAATTGGACTCCATATACAGCATTGTGGAAAACCCTTTCAAAAAATCCTATATCATTGAACAGGAACCTCCTGTTCTGGAAAATCCGGACGAATACAATATCATGGACATTGATTTTGACCAGTTGATTGATGAATGTACCGACCCGGATATCAAGAAAATTCACGACTATGTCCGTACTCTGACTCCAAGCAAGAAAAATGAATATACCGGCCTTTTCAAAGGGAAAAACCTGATTCAGATAACCGCAGAATCCTTTACGCCGTATCTTCTGGATGAAGAACTGATGCCTGTGCTTTACCGTCTGGTAAATAATGGTTTTGTTTTTGAAAATTACTATCAGCCATTATGGAATGGCTCTACTACAACCGGTGAATTCCAGATTCTGACCAGTATGCTGCCTTCAAACGGCTTTTACTCCATGTTGGAAACAGCCGACGATAATATGTATCTGACGATCGGCAATCAGTTTCTTAGAGAAGGTTATACCAGCATTGCTTATCATAACGGAACAAACACATATTTTAATCGTCATCTGACTCATTGTAATTTGGGTTACACGAAATTTGTTGCCAATGGGAGTGGGATGATCGGCCTTTCCGGCAGCCGTGCATGGCCACAGAGTGATATAGAAATGATGCAATTTGCCATTCCGAGATTTATTGGAAGAGTTCCTTTCAACATCTATTTCATGACCTTAAGCGGTCACTCCAAATATGACTCTACTAACTTTGTCGTCAACAAGAATATTGGGGAAGTAAAGGCCTGGGCGAAGAAAAAGCATCTTAACCTGACGAACACCGTATTATGTTACTATGCGGCAAATCTGGAATATGAAAAATCCATGGAATATCTGATGTCTTGTCTGGAGAAAGAAGGAGTTTTGGATAATACGGTCATTGTAATCACCGGAGACCACTATCCATATAGTCTTTCCGATGATTATGTCATTGATGACACCGGTCATGTAGAATACTTTGACGTAGAAACAAATCTGATCAACTTATTCGGATTCAAGCCGGAAAATGAAAACGATTACTCTCACAACAGTTTAGTAATCTGGACATCGGAAATGGAAGAAGAAAACAGTGTCGTCGTAACCGACCCGGTATACAGTGTAGATATTCTCCCTACAATGTCAAACTTGTTTGGATTCAATTATGACTCCAGGCTACTTGTAGGACGGGATGTATTGGCCTCGGAGACAAAACCTCTGGTAATTTTTTCGGATTACAGCTGGTTAACGGATTTAGGCTATTATAATGCAACCACAAAAGAATTTATTCCTGCGGAACAGTTAAAGAGTACAAAGGAAGTAGTTGGTAGCAAAGGCTATATCGATCATCCAGGCTGTAAAACAATTACCTATCCGTCCACGGAAAACGGGGGCTACGAAACGCTCGACGAATACATAACGCATACAAACAACAACGTGAAAAACAAGATGGTTCTCTCCCAGAATATTCCATTAGATGATTACTATGGCATTATCTGGGGAAAAATTAATAATCCCAACCTAAGTACAGAAGAAAAATAAAACAGCCTATGCTCCCGGAAAAAATCCGGGGGCTTTTTTTGTTGCAACGCAATCTCATCTAAAATATGACATTATGTCATTATTTTTTTGTCATTATGTCAGCAATTTTTTTATTATATTGTAATATTATCTATATTTTGTCATAATCGTCTAATATTTTATGTCGTTATGTCAAGTTTTTATGTTATCTATGTATTTTTCGTTCCTGTCATCTTCTTTGTTTTTAAAAATATGTCAAAATGACATATTTTTTATGTCGTTTTGACAATTATTTTTATATTTTTATGTTTTTCCTATTGACTGTTTTTACTTTTTGTCATATTATTATGTCGTAATGACAACTTCATATTGTCACTTTGACAAAAATTCTATCAGAAGATACCCAAAAGGAGGCTGTAATGTCAAAATTCGCAGCATTTCTTAAAAAGCAAGATATTGTCTTTTCGCCGAAGCGTTATTTTGTTGATGCGCTCGGTGCAATGGCTCAGGGTCTTTTTGCTTCTCTTCTTATAGGCACAATTTTAAAAACTCTCGGTGAACAATGTCACTTTGATTTATTGATAACCATCGGTGCTTTTGCAACCGCAATTATGGGTCCCGCCATGGCTGTTGCCATCGGAAAAGCTTTAAATGCTCCTCCGCTGGTTCTTTTCTCTTTAGTAGCAGTTGGCTGGGCCGCATGTGAATGTGGTGGTGCCGGAGGACCTTTAGCCGTTTATTTCATTGTCCTTATCGCAGCGGAATTCGGCAAATTCGTGTCCAAAACGACACCGGTGGATATTATCGTAACCCCGCTGGTAACCATCTTTATTGGTGGCCTTTTGAGCGTATTTGCAGCCCCTTATATCGGCATTGCCGCTTCCTCTGTTGGAAACGCAATCATGTGGGCAACAGAACTTCAGCCGTTCCTGATGGGAATGCTGGTTTCCGTCATCGTCGGAATCGCCCTTACGCTCCCGATCAGTTCCGCAGCAATCTGTGCCGCTTTAGGCCTTACCGGGCTGGCAGGCGGTGCTGCCCTCGCCGGCTGCTGTGCGCAGATGGTTGGATTTGCAATTATCAGCTTTCGGGAAAACAAATGGGGCGGCCTTCTCGCTCAGGGAATCGGCACGAGTATGCTCCAGATGGGGAATATCGTTAGGAATCCGAGAATATGGATTCCTGCAATTGCAGCATCCCTGGTAAATGGGCCAATTGCAACCTGTCTCTTCCATCTTCAGATGAATGGTGCTGCCGTATCCAGCGGAATGGGCACCTGTGGTTTCGTAGGCCAGATCGGTGTTTACACCGGTTGGATAAATGACATTGCCAGTGGCATAAAAAGCGGTGTCACGGCAACGGATTGGATTGGATTAATCGTTATCAGTTTTATTATTCCGGCAGTTGTTTCCTGGGCAGTTTCCCTTCTGCTCCGTAAAATCGGCTGGATCAGGGATGGGGACCTGAAATTATCCCTGTAGACCGAATAGTTTTTTGAGGCCTGTGGTGTCTGGCGTCGTGAACTTTTTAATATTTAATAAACCCCTTTAAATGCCCAACCCCTTTTTCAAGTTCACGTTGTCAGACACCTTCAGAAAAAGAAATGAAATATTCTAAAGACGAAATCATAAAAATAGTAAAAGAAGAAAACGTCAAATTTATCCGTCTGCAGTTTACGGATATTTTTGGTTCCATGAAAAATGTTTCCATCACTCCAAGTCAATTGGAAAAGGCGTTGGATAACAAACTATGTTTTGACGGATCCTCTATTGATGGTTTCGTCCGCATTGAAGAATCGGATATGGCCCTTCATCCGGATTATGATTCTTTCGTCATTCATCCTTGGGGTCAGGAGCATGGAAAAGTTGCTCGGTTAATCTGTGATGTATGTCGTATCGACGGCGAGCCTTTTGAAGGAGATCCTCGCTATATCCTCCGGAAAGCCATTGCTCATGCAGCTTCCCTTGGTTATGAATTAAATGTAGGCCCAGAATGTGAATTCTATCTTTTAAAAACCAATGAGCGTGGAAACCCTACGCTGGAAGAATATGACAAAAACGGTTACTTTGACCTAGGTCCAAACGACCTGGGTGAGGAAGCCCGGAAAGATATCGTTCTTGCATTAGAGGATTTGGGATTTGTCATTGAAGCCTCCCACCATGAATGCGGACCGGCCCAGCATGAAATCGACTTCAAATATCAGGAAGCCCTTCATGCTGCCGACAGTATCATGACTTTTAAATATGCCGTAAAAACAATATCGGAAAAGCATCATCTGTATGCCACTTTCATGCCGAAGCCGATTTATGGTCAGGCAGGAAACGGCATGCATCTTAATATGTCCCTGAGTCACAATGGAGAAAATATTTTCATTAATGAAAAAGATAAAAATGGGTTGAGTAAAGAAGCTTACTCTTTCATGGCAGGCATCATGCACCATATCGAGGCTATTGCAATCGTTACGAACCCTCTTGTTAATTCCTATAAACGTCTTGTTCCGGATTTTGAGGCTCCGGTCTATATTGCCTGGTCCGCCCAGAACCGTTCTCCACTGATCCGTGTTCCTAGCAGTCGTGGACAAGGAACCCGTATAGAACTTCGGAGCCCGGACCCGTCTGCAAATCCGTATTTAGCTTTAGCTTTGTGTCTGGAAGCCGGCCTGGAAGGCATCGAAAAAGGAATGACGCCTCCACCATCCATCGATAAAAACATATTCGAGATGAGCCGTCGCGAACTAACCCGAAGCGGCATTAAGAAGCTTCCGGCGAATCTTTTCGAAGCGCTCAACAAAGTCCAGAAGGACAAATTCGTTGCCGACATTCTTGGTCCTCATATCTATGACCGATATATTGAAGCCAAAAAACGGGAATGGAATGAATACAGCTTGCGTGTTTCCGACTGGGAAATCGAAGCCTATCTCTCAAAATATTAAATTCACATCAGAACTTTGGTCAAAGGAGCCTGACATGCCATATGCTTATGTAGACGGAAGTTATAACATTACTACGAAACGGTTTGGCTACGGTGTAGTCTTTTTTACGGACAGAGTAACAGAAAACGGGGAGCCGGAGTACTTTACTCTTTCGAAAGCTTTCTCTGAACCGGAACTTGCCGAAATGAGGAATGTAGCCGGAGAAATCATGGGTGCTGCTCAGGCAATAAAATCTGCACGGGCCAGAGGCTATCAATCCATCACAGTCTATCATGACTACGAAGGCATTGCGAAATGGTGCACCGGCGAATGGAAAGCAAAAAAAGTCTGGACAAAGAAATACAAGGCATTTTATGATGAAATAAGCAAAGACATCTCTGTTACCTTCCAAAAAGTAGAAGCTCATTCCGGAAACAAATATAATGACCTTGCTGATCAATTAGCAAAGGAGGCCGTTGGTAATAAATGAAAAGAAACTGCATCACTCGTTGTATTATTATTTTTTTCGTACTGACTTTTGCAGGAGTCCTTATGGCCTGCAGCTGCGGAGGGACGAAAAAAGCTGAGCCGGAAAGTGAATCCCTTTCTTTGCCGGCAAAGGAAACGAAAAAGCAGACCACGACCGCCGCACAGACCACCACCGAAGCCCCTACAGAAACAACATCTGCTACAGAAGCAGAGCCTGACGGAGAATATTCCTGGTACAGTGACTACTCCATCGACGTCAACCTGGCGTACTGCACAGTGACCGTATATGAAAATAACGCAGATGGAAGCCGGACGCCGATCAATGTCATGGCTTGTTCCTGTGGACGGGAAGGCTGTGAAACTCCTACCGGAACTTTCTATACCAGTGACCAGTATGAATGGGGCTGGATGGCAGACGGTTCGGTTGCCCAATATGTTACCCGCTTCAATGGAGATATTTTATTCCACTCTGTTCCTTCCTGGGAGCCGGCTCCCGGAAATATTGAAATTGGTGAATATAACAAATTAGGCGGACCCGCTTCTTTAGGCTGCATCCGTCTGTGTGTTGCAGATGCTTCCTGGATTTACTGGAACATGCCTTGGGGCACAGAGGTCAATGTATTCTACGATTGGGACAGCCCTGGTCCTTGGGGAAAACCTGGTTCCTATAAGATCCCGGATGATATCTATCCATTAAATCAGTGGGATCCGACAGACCCGGCGGACGGAAACCCATGGCATGGTTATTATATTGATATTAAAACGGATACCATCACCCTTCCGGTCGGAAGTAATTATGATGACCTTTATAACAAGATTATCATAACCGACTGCTATGGCAATGACGTAAAACGTTATGCCGGCATCGAATTTGATGAAGATTATAATGTTCCGGGAAACTATTATGCCTATGCTTATATTTCTTTGGGTAACGGCTACGCAGAAGAATATATTCCAGTCAGCATCACGGAGTAAAAATAACAAATGACAACAAACGAAAAAAAACGCAAACTATCAAAGAAAAAACAACAGGAGTACCGAAGAATAAGAATCGCAACTTTTCTTGCACTTATTCTTCTCATTGCGATTATTGTACTCATCGTGGTGTCCTGCAATAATAAAAAGACAAAAAAAACGTTAGAAACAACGGTTCCGGAAACAACTACTGCTGCCGATGACATTCTTCAGGAATATGTCGAACCCACCTACTTCCGAGATAATATCGAAATAACTGATGAATGGGCTACCGTCGGAGACAGCACAGACTATTCCCTGTATGTAAACACAGCATTAAACGCTACGACGCTCTACAAAGTCGATGGCGATGAATACACTCCGCTCCGTGTCATGGCTTGTTCTACCGGCCGTAGAGATGGTCACGAGACGCCGGAAGGCACCTTCTATCTGGGCGAATGGATCATCGGACCGGATTGTGAATGGTGCTACATGGCAGATGGAACAGAAGGTTTGTATGCTTACCGTATTATTGACGGAATCAACAATGACATCATGTTCCATTCCGTTCCTTTCCTGGATACGGACCATGGAACCATTGAATACGAAGAATATAACAAATTAGGGAATTATGCTTCCATGGGCTGCATCCGTATGGCAATTGCCGATGTAAGATATTTAGGTCAGCTTTGTGCCGGAGGAACGGAAGTTTACATCTACTACGACGAGAACGAAGTATTACCAATGGAGAAGCCTACTCCACTGTTTATCCCGCCAACCGTCGAAGAAGTACGCGGATGGGACCCGACCGATCCGGTAACAGATAATCCATGGCATAGCTACACCTTTACAATGGAAGTTCCAAATGGTATCGAAATACAAACAGGTTCCGAATTCTCTGAATCTCTTGTCCTTAGTGAAGCAAAAGCCACGGATTGCTACGGAAATGATGTGTCGGAATATATCAAATGTTCTGGAACTGTTAATACTTCCGAAAAAGGAAAATATACGGTTACAGTCACGTTGGATTTAGGCCAATATCATGCAACCAAAAATGTTATTGTAGTCGTGAAATAATTTTTGCAGGAGTACCGATCTTATCTTCCAGCTAACATCTGTTAAGTGGATATTTTTCAGCTTCTTTTATTTTTCTTTTTGGAGAAAGTAATCAGTAAAACAAAATTAATTACGACAATACATAAAATGCATATCCAAAAATATGCATCAGAAAAATCGCCTGTTTTAGGGACATCCCGTTGTCCGGTATAAACTGTGCCGTCCGATTCCAAATCATGTTCATAGCGAAAAATATCTTCGGGGCGAAGTGTTCTGTTTTGACAAAATCCGCTGCCAAAATGGCTTGTGTCCTTTACATCAGGCTCAAAAAGGTACATAAGAAGCGTACCTGAAACCTGATTTGTTGGGAACACATAAGCCCCCTCTCTGAAGGTAAAGTCAGTATCTTCCGAAAGAGTGGCTTCCTTAACCTCAAAATAAACCGTACCGGAAACAGGAGTAACCTCGCCGCCGTATTGCTTTAAACGCATAGAAGTACCCGGGGCTACCTCGTAATAATAAATATCGTGTTTTTTAATAATTTCAAGTGCCTCAGCTGCACCAGCTGCATTTTTAGGCACAATATAGGCGGTAGTTCTTGGCCTTGCTGTTACCGCTTTGTCGTAATAGTAGTTCGGTGATTGAACATCCTGCGCAGAGGTCAGCTCTCCTGAAAGATAGTCATACGTCGGGTTCCATGTGTATTCTGCATTCTTAAATTCACTGCCGGTATATAGACCGAAAAGATTGTTTTTGTCAAAGACCATACCCTTCTTCTTAATGAGTTCTCTTTCATAATCAACGGAAGCTATAATTTCCTCACGGTTTTCGACAATATAATTTATAAGCGAGGTTACGGCAACGTATTGCCCTACAACCCTTCGTTCATAATTTTGTTTTCCAACGAACATTCCCTTTGTTTCAATAAGGAGTGATATGCATCCTTTAAGGCTGTAATATCCCCTACCAGTTGAAAAGTTTGCAGTATTAACCATAAGTCCGTCTTCTACAGCGCCTGCAGATGGGGAGGCAGAATAATATGTGGTGCGAAGTCCTTCGTCATTTAGTTCTTTAATAACACTGTTAA
The DNA here is from genome assembly GCA_045600845.1 of Lachnospiraceae bacterium. GTDB lineage: Bacteria > Bacillota > Clostridia > Lachnospirales > Lachnospiraceae > RGIG5612. The sequence continues at coordinate 76,588 of JAZRYR010000053.1, forward strand.
CCGCTTTAACGCCTGTTTGCGTAAGTCTGTCTGTCGTGTTATATCCGCCGCCGACACCTAATAAAACGTCCTTATACACATCCTCCTGGTCAAAATTCAATGCGTAATATTCGTGGCCGTCAAGAACCGCCTGCGGTAAAAAGAGATTGTACACTTTGTGAGTCGCATCAACTTCGACAGACCGGACCTTGATATGGTCGCGGTTCATATCAAATTTCTCTCTGCCGTTATTTCTTGAAAACTCCTTTGAGCCGTCAGGATTTACCCTTGGAATTACAACTAAATTTACATCCTTTAAAACATTTTCGCCGTACTCACCATCAAGTGCTTCAATAACTGCAAGACATCCATCTCCACCGGCAGGCTCGTTGCCATGAATCTGAGCCTGATACATAATAGTCGGTTTTCCATTTTTATTAACTTCTTCCGCTGCGGAAACATAGTCTGCATAGCCTTTTAGATTGGTTTGCGTAAATACCAGAAGCGGGATATCAAAATTATTTTCTGTAGGAGTTTTTGCAAGCGAGTAATAATACATATCATCGTCCGCATCATCTAAACCATGAATAAAATCCTCCATCTCCTCTTGCGTTGTAAACTCGTGTTTTGCCTTGGCATTTCCTGCCTTTATGGTCGGTGTCTCGTAAACATCCGGGTATTTTGTTTTCCACTCCTGATTTACAGGTGTTACCTTTTCAAGCAGCTCATCCGTGTTTTTAAACAAGACGACGTCTTGTTCGTAACCATTACCCGCCATTTTCCCAGGGTCAACATTGATTTCGTTTATACCTGCTGCTTTTACTTCTGGGTAATAAATGCAGCCTATTACCGTATAATAACCATCACCGGAAACACTGTAGTGATAACCATCTTCTCTTGCAGGGAGGTTATTATAGTAATGAAATGTTATATCTCCATTAGTTTCAGTTTTAGATTTCTCAACAAGGTTTTCTGATTTCACTTCCGGAAGATTATCTTGTGACTTTGCCGGCAATCCGCCATAAAGACTAACCGTAACATCTTTCGGTGCATAAAGCATAAGTTGCCCCTCTTCCGGTTCATCTTTAGCATAAACCGTATGTATCCCAAAAATCACAGTAATACATAATACAAGAACAAGCACAGACAACGCCTTTGATTGCATCCTTTTTAATTTCATTTCTTTTCTCCAATTCAGCAAGCGTCTCCCTCAACAAGTGGTCATACCCTTTTTTCAATTTCCTGCAAAATTATTTCTTATTTTTTCTTCTGTAAAGAGAGGAAGCTATTACGCCAAGCGAACATAGCAGGAGAACTACCCATAAGTAGAGCTGATTAGGATCGCCCGTATCCGGAGAGTCCGGCATGCCATCGGAAATCGCCCAATTAACCCGGATCTTTCCAGTAAAGTTTCCTTTACCAGTTAATACCATTTCGTACTTTCCGATTTTGGTTGCCTTATTTCCAGAAATATCGTAGTCAATAGAGTCAAAGCCTTCCATCGTAACCTTTGGAATGCAGGTCTGCTCCTCCCCGTTATAGATCAACCGCTCTATGGTTACCTTAGCTTTTGATATATCGGCAGGTTCAATATTCCACGGAACTTCAAAATTATTTTCCGGACAATCCTGGAATAATACCTTACAAGTATACTTCCCGACATCCGTTCCCTCATTGCCTTCCAGCAAAATATAATCCTTAATATCATATCCAGACTTTTCGAGTTCTTCGCATAATAGCGCAAGAGAACCATCATCTCCTGATAACAGAGTGATTAAGGTCTGGTAATCAAGTATTTGTTTCTCTCCGTTATAAGTCAGAGCAGGACTGTTAAACAAATTCGGAAATACAATAAGCGGCATCTTAATAATTTCGGTCTTACCGTTATAAGTTACCTTGCAGAAGACAAACTTAAATCCATCCTCTGTCGTCAGATGATAAGTTCTGTTTGTTGCCCCTTCAATATTGCTCAAAGAGGTATATACCTTTTTATCATCTTTACCACCAAGTTTTGTCTTCATTCTCATCCACTGGAACTGAACATCTTCTTCCCTGACGCCATCCGGTAATATTATATGAAGTTCTTTTCCGACAATGAAGGTTCCTCCCATCTGGAATTGCGAAGCAGCCGGTGCAACTAATGTCATTTGTGATATTATATTTATTCTGCCGTCACCTGTCTTCCCGGAAATACGCCAGGCCCAGACTCTCTGGCGGCTGATTCTCCCTCTTGTTTCGAACAGAAGTGATAATCAGAATGATGATGGTTGCCAGATATGGGATAATCTTATACAGTTCCTTATTTGCCAGGTTGACTCCGGTAGGAATGTAGTTGTGAAGAATGAACAGACCACCGAAAATGATGGATGCCCAAATGGAATGGCCCGGACGCCAGATGGTGAAGATTACCAGAGCAAGCGCTAACCATCCTCTATCGCCAAACGCATCGTTGGACCAGATGCCGCTGGCATATCCCATTACATAGAACAGTCCTCCTAATCCGGAAACCATCGCGCCAATACAGGTGGCAAAATATTTATATTTCACTACGTTGATTCCTGCTGCATCTGCCGTCGCCGGACTTTCACCCACGGAACGAAGGTTTAAACCAACTCTGGTTTTTGAAATAATCAAAGCAGCAAGAATCGCAAAGATTACCGCTACATATACCATCGTACTATAGGAGAATAAAATTTCTCCAATAGCTCCCAGTTTTGATGCTCCCGGCAAGGTTGCACTAAATAGTTTACTGGTTCTGGAAAGAACGATGGACGGAACATCCGCACCGGAAATTTTAATCAGAGATCCTCCGAAGAAGTTTCCGATACCTACACCGAAAGTAGTCAGAGCTAAACCGGTAACGTTCTGATTTGCACGTAAGGTAACGGTAATAAAGCTGTAAATCAGCCCCATCAGTAAAGATCCTAAAAGCGTGCACATCAATGGAATGAAAACACCTAAAAACGGATTCATGTTATCGCCAACCGCATTCTCATAGAAAAATGCGCCGATAACACCGCAAATACCGCCTACGTACATAATACCAGGGGTTCCCAGGTTTAAGTTACCGCTCTTCTCTGTAATGGTCTCTCCAACGCATCCGTACATCAACGGAACGCCTTGAACAACCGCACGTGGAATAAATTGAACTAAAAAGTTAAACATTATGCCACCTCCTTATTCTGTTTCTTTCTGAAGGAAATCTGATAGTTCAGGAAGAACTCACATCCAATGATAAAGAACAGGATGAGTCCGGTTAAGATGGAGCCAAAGGAATCGTTTAATCCGAAAATTGTCGTGATTTCTTTTGCACCTTTATCCAGGAATACCAGAATAAAACTTGTAAGTATCATAAAGAATGGATTGAATTTTCCAAGCCAAGCAACCATAACTCCGGTAAAACCTCTTCCAGCAGAAAGAGAAGTTGTCAGCGTATGGCTTACGCCGCCAACTAACAAGAAACCAACTAAACCGCAAATAGCACCGGAAAGAGCTGCTGTTCTAAGAATAACTTTCCGAACCTTAATTCCGATATATTTTGCGGTGGATTCACTCTCACCTACAACAGAAATCTCATAACCATGTTTTGTATACTTCATGTAAATATAAATAGTAACGGTCAGAAGAACGGCTACAATAATAATGATCATATATTTCTGGTTAAAGATGGTTGGCAGCCATCCTGCACGGGACGCCTGATTAATAATACCGATATTACTGGAGCCTTTTGGATTTTCCCATACAACAACGAAGAATGCGACGATCTGGGTCGCTATGTAGTTCATCATCAACGTGAACAAGGTCTCGTTGGTATTAAACCGAGCCTTAAAGAATCCAGGAATGCCAGCCCAAATGGTACCGGCAATAATAGCTGCAACCAACATCAGAAGTACAACTACAATATTTGGAAGCTTTCCGCCCAAAAGAATCATTACGGCAGCGGAGCCCAAGCATCCCATTAAAACCTGGCCATCTCCGCCCAGGTTCCAGAACTTCATACGGAACGCAGGTGCCAAAGCTAAGGAAGTACAAAGCATAATTGCCAGCTCTTCCAGCATATTCCATACTTTCTTGGTCGTACCGAAATTGCCTTTAATCATCGTAGCGTAAATGCTGATCGGGTTTTCTCCTACCAGAAGCAACGTAATTACACCACAAAGAATCAATGCAAGGACAACCGCAATTACACGAATCGCCCAGGAACGATACCATGGCAATTCCTTTCTTCTTGTGATATGAATCAGAGGAACCTTATTCATCAATATCTCCTCCTCCCACTTTTGTCATCATCAGGCCGACGGTAGCTTTATCTGCTTCTTTTCCGCTGATCAGTCCGCTAACTTTTCCGCCACAAAGGACAAGAATCTTATCGCATAATTCCAAAAGAACATCCAAGTCTTCGCCAACGTAAACCACAGCGACTCCGGACTTCTTCTGTTTATTAATCAGATCGTAAATCGTATAAGAAGAATTGATGTCCAGGCCTCTTACTGCATAAGCCGTAAGCAGAACCTTCGGGGCATTAGCAATTTCTCTTCCTACAAGAATCTTCTGGACATTGCCACCGGACAATTTTCGGACCGGGGTTGCCACGTTCGGCGTATTTACATCCAGTTCCTCCACTACGTGCTCTGCCAGAGCATGAGGCGTTTTACGGTCTGCAAAAATACTCTTACCTTTACGGAAGGAACGGAGCATCATGTTATCCGTTAAATCCATATTTCCGACCAGGCCCATTCCTAAACGGTCCTCCGGAACGAAGGAAAGGGAAATGCCCATATTGACGATTTCCATCGGGTCTTTTCCTATAAGATTATCCCGGGATCCATCCTCTTCCACATATTCGATGGTTCCTTTTTCTATCGGCTGTAATCCCGCGATTGCTTCCAGGAGTTCTTTCTGGCCACTGCCTGCAATTCCTGCGATTCCTAAAACTTCTCCGCTATAAGCGTCAAAACTTACATCGTCAATTTTAACGATTCCGTCTTTGTCCCGGATTGTTAAATTCTGAACGCTGATTCTCACTTTCGGATCCACCGGTTCCGGACGTTCAATATTCAGGGAAACCGTATGGCCAACCATGGCATCCGTTAAGGTCTGTGCGGAAGCCTGTTTCGTTTCATAATCACAGATATATTTTCCTTTACGCAAAATCGCTACCCTGTCGGAAATATCCAATACTTCATGCATTTTGTGAGTGATAATGATAATGGTCTTTCCGTCTGCTTTCATGTTGCGAAGAACTTTGAACAGTTTATCCGTTTCCTGAGGGGTCAGGACTGCGGTCGGCTCATCCAGAATCAGAATATCTGCGCCACGGTAAAGAACCTTAACAATTTCTACCGTCTGTTTTTGTGATACAGACATGTTATAAACTTTCTGATTTGGGTCAACTTCAAATCCGTATTTTTCACAAATCGCATTTATCTTCTGCGCCGTTTTTTTCAGGTTCAGTTTTCCTTCCTTGGAAAGGCCCAACGTAATATTTTCTGCAGCAGTCATAACATCAATTAATTTGAAATGTTGATGAATCATGCCGATACCCAGATCAAACGCATCTTTCGGGTCGTTAATAGAAACGGCTTTTCCATTCACGAATATTTCGCCTTCATCTGGGAAATAAATACCGGAAATCATATTCATCAAGGTTGTCTTACCACTTCCGTTTTCACCTAATAACGCAAGAATTTCGCCTTTATAGGCGTCCATGGAAACATCATCATTGGCAACAACCTTGTCACCGAATCTTTTCGTAATGTGTCTTAATTGTAGTACTGGTATTTTCTCGTTCAAGATTTTTACTCCTTTAAATCTTGTGTTTTGTTCTTATGAGGGAACACAAATCCTTTTTATATTTTCTCATAAAAGCAACATTGGGAGGCCTTTCGGGCCTCCCAACAAATAATTCATAGAATTACAGAATGTTAATTCCATCAATATCGATATCGAAGTATGGAGCGCTACGGAATTCTGATTCATGGAAGAATCCGTCAGCAATAACTTCTGTTTCCGGTGCAAAGTCGCCCATATCATCTACGTCTGCAAGATAAGATGTGAGAGCCTGTCCACCTACTGTGAATGCGGAGCAAGCAAATACGTGACGTGTTCCGGCGATCAGTTCCTGTTTTGCAGCTTCAACAGCATCAGCCGTTCCTGCAGCTGCTACAGCTTCGTTGAAATCGGTAAGAACAACGCTGCCTGTGCTGATCGTGCCTGTCCAGTCTGCATCAATAGCTTTTCCGTTCTTTACGCAATCAAATGCATAGTCAAAATATGGACTCCAGTCGATTCTGGAAGATACGATAAATGTGTTCGGGCAAGCGGAAATTGTAGATCCGTTGTAGGATACGTCTGGAACGCCTGCTGCTTCACATGCGGATGGAGCTCCCCATGAGTCTGCATGCTGGCTGATCAGTTTGCATCCACCTTTGATAAGGTTGTCCGCACATTCTTTTTCAGCTGTTTCATCATACCATGAGTTTGTGAATAAAACGTCCATTGTAACTGTTGGGCAAACGCTCTTTGCACCAAGGTAGAAGGATGTGTAACCAGATTTAACTTCTGCATATGGATATGCACCAACATAACCCATCTTAGCTTCTTCTGCTGTGAACTGACCTGCTGCGATCATTTCATTCAGTTTTAATCCTGCTGCGATACCTGCAAGATATCTGCCTTCGTAAATTGATGCAAATGCATTGTGGTAGTTGCTTAAGCCTTCTGTATGAGCTCTTGTACCAGTTGCATGTGAGAACTGAACTTCTGGATTCTCTTTTGCAGCTTCAATGATGTATGGCTCATGTCCAAAGCTGTCTGCGAAAATGAAATTACATCCCATTTCCACAAATTCTTCTGCTGCTACCTGAGCTTCTTCGCCCTCAGGAATACCTGTCTTAATAAAGCATGTTTCGCCTTCCACAAGACCTGCCTTTTCACAGGATGCCTTAAAAGCATCGATGAAGTTCTTGTCATAGGTTGAGTTCTCATCATGTAAGCAGATAAGACCAACTTTAAGTGAGCCTGCTGGAACTGGACCGGTTCCGGAACCACTTCCTACAGGTGCTGGTGCTGGCTCTGAACCACCACAAGCTGCAAGCATTCCCATAGCAAATACTGCTACGAAAACGATTGCTAAAACTTTCTTCAAACCTTTCATTTTCTCTAGTGCCTCCATTTAACTTTTAATTTAAAAATTGATATGTTTATTTCCTCAGGCAATGCCTGTGAAAAACAAATTATTCCGGAACAAACTGAATGCCTGTTTCCGGGTCCATGCTTTTTATTCTTGCCAGACTTTCAATTCGGATTCCAGATTCTCTCAGCTTTTTGCCGCCATCCTGAAATGCTTTTTCAATAGCGATTCCGCAGCCGACGCATTTCGCTCCTGCCTGCGCGATCAGATCCATCAATCCAACTAAAGCTGCGCCGTTTGCAAGAAAATCGTCAATGACAAGAACGGAATCCTCTGCATTTAAATACTGTCTTTCAATCCGAGCCTGATAATCATTTCCGTGAGTATAGGAATGGATTTCCGTACAGTAACAATCATCTGAAAGATTCTTTGTCTGGTTTTTCTTAGCGAATAAAACCGGTACTCCAAAAGTCTGCGCTACCATGCACGCAATCGGAATGCCACTGGTTTCTATCGTCAAAACCTTTGTTATGGTTTCATTCTGGAAAATCTGATGGAATTCCTCTCCCATAAGCTGCATAAAAGGCACATCAATCTGATGGTTCAGGAAAGAACCAACCTTTAGGACATTGCCCGGATATACTTTGCCTTCTTTACAGATTTTTTCTTCTAATGCTTTCATGCCCGCTTCCTTTTGTGCATATTTACACAATTCTTAACGAATATGCTGTTTTTCATCTGTTTTTTCAAATAAAAAACAGAATGTGTTCCATCATCTAATGCCAATTTTGAAAAGCTCTAAATAACAAACACATTCTGAATTTCAGAACGATTACCCGGTAGTCGTAACTTTGGCGTTACGGTAGAAACTTTTGAGCCTGTGAAAACTTTTTTCTCTCACTATTCAAAATTATACTGGCGATATTTAATTATAATATAAAACCATACATTTTGATATTATCGGCCCAAAATAGTCCTTAAACATCCAAATATTGATTTGATGATAGCAATGAAATTGGTAAAAGTCAACAATAATCCAGCTATTACCGTCATACCTTTTCCTGCCTGGATATCTCCTGGATTTTTTTCGTTCCCAACCGGGTAGCACTGCCTTCAAACCAGATATCATCATAGGCAGTTTTGGGTCTTTTTCCCATTTTTTCTCTCACTCTGCGGATCCAATAACGGACTGTGGACGGCAGATTAACCAACAGAATCATAAACGGCCCCAGAATGCAATTTTGAAGTGCATGACCAAACTCATGATTCTTCAGATGAGTGCTGTCGCTCTTATCTTTCAGGAATACAAGACCCCACTCTGCACCTCCCCATTTTTTCTTTCCCAGTTCAAAATACCAGCACCAGCCCCACTTATGTGGCTTATGCCCGGTAAGGAGCATAATCAGTCCGACAAAAAGTCCCGAAACAGTTTCCAAGGCCCCCCAGGTAAAGGATAAAAAATAAAATAACTTTTTTGATATTTTCATAATTTCATTATATCAATATCAAATTAATAATCAAATAGTACGTACCGTTTTGCTTCCATAATAAAAAATCCCCTGACAAGCAGGAAATCAAAGAAATTTTTCGATTAATCTCCTACCCATCAGGGGCCGATAAAAAAATTATTTTGTTTTCAAAAGGTCCTGAATTGTTTGCTCCGAATAAAAAAGGTCCTCCATCCGAATCAAAATATCCTGTTTTTTTCTTTTTATTGTCCTTTCGGATATTTTCAATTCTTTTTCCAGCTCCTTTAGAGGTTGATCTTTTACAATCCCTTGGAGAATGAGCTGTTCCTGTTCGCTTAAGTTCAAAGTGCAGAGATTCAGTTTCGTTCTTTCATGGTTCAATTCGGTCAGGTCATCAATCGCCTGAACCAGAGTCTCCTGAACCTCCTGCATAAAGGATTCTGCAGCTTCCAGCTTTTCGTCCATCTGCCGGATCCGGCCTTTATCACGGACGTATTTTTCACTGACATTCTGTCTGGAATAAGAAGCCAGCTGATAAATCTCTCCGTTCGGTTCTAACAGCATGTTTAATTCAAAGATTCTTCTTTTTTCTTTTTCGATACGGCTGTCAATTGTTTTCAGCCGGGAAAAGAAATCTTCCTTTTTCTTCGTTTCAATTGGTTGGGTCAAATTGTCTTCCTCCATTTCTAATGTATTCATAGCCAATTCCCCAAACCCGCAAAAATTCTAACCTGATGTTAAATGCGAATAGAATTCATGTCAACGTTTACACTTTTACAAATTTATTAATTTTTAGAGAATATGAAAATAGATAGAAGGATGCCTCATGGCAGAAAGATTGTTAAAGATTGTTTGATGATTTGATATGGGAAAAAGAAAATCCTCCCATGATTCCTAAGAAAAGAAATATCATCAATTCCCACAAAAGCAGATAATTTTGATCCCCCGTTTCAGGATTTTTTTCGGCTCGTACCTGCTGTTCGGTATCTTCCGGATCGGTATGTTCTGCATAGATAGGGGTATCCTCTTCCGGTACATCTTCCAGAGGTTCGTCACCAACAGTTACGTATTCAAAGCATACCAGGATGGAACCCTTGAGTTCCTTGTTCTCGAAAGCAAATTCCACGGTTACTTCTCCGTCTTCCTCTTCCGGTTCGAAGGTTGTGGAAGCGGTTACCAGCTTGCCGTCCTTATCCAGAACAGGAACTGGTTCATCACCGGATACGTCGAATAAGAATCCGGTGAAGGTATAGGTATATCCAAGCTCGAAGTTATTGTATTCGATTGTGTCGGTCAGCTCGATCTTCTCATTTGCGTTGAAGATATGGGTGCCGTTGTTCTTATCCATCAGCTGTGTTCCGATGCCAGGGATCTGAACGGTCTGAGCTTCATCTTCGAGGTCAGCATGCATTGCAACGAGGTTTCCTTCCTCATTGTTCAGCAGTTCAAAGGCTACGATGTCCTTTCTTGCCAGGGAGTATCCCTTAAATACGAAGGTTACTTCCACGGTGCCTGTTGCGCTTTCCGGTACGAAGGATGCCTCTGCTGTGATGATCTCGCCTTCATCGTCAAGTACGGCCTCTTCCGTATCCTTATCCATCAAGATTCCTGTCACGGTGTATTCACGTCCGTCCGTACGAAGGTTCTTGTATGCCACAGTATCTACGAGTGTGATGTCGGTATTTACGACTACGACATATTTTTCGCCTTCAGAGCCAACCAAAGTGGTTCCGATTTCCGGAATAGTAACCGTCTGCTCTTCGTCATTGATGTCGGTATGGTCAGCGATTATTACATCCACGTCAACTTCGGTCAGTTCTTCAAAGGCTACCAGAGTCTTTCCGGCAAGGCTCTCGCCAGGGAAGGTGAAGGTGATTTCCACGGTTCCGTCAGCCTCTTCCGGTGTGAATTCTGCTTCCGCTGTCACTTCTTCCCCATCCACTAAGAGTGCTTCTCCGGTCTCCTTATCCATCAGCATGCCGCTCATCTTGTAAGTGGTTCTCGGGATGAGGTTTTCGTAAGATACGGTATCAATTAAGGTGATTTCTGTTGCTGCCAGCATCTCATCGTCTTCTTTTTCTGTTTTGAGGCTGGTTCCGATCTTCGGAATGTAAACGGTCTGATCTTCATCTTCCAGGTCTGCGTGGCTTGCAAGGAGTACGTCGTCAACGTAGAGGTCTTCAAAAGCTACGACAGCCTTGCCTGCCAGGGTTACTCCCTTGAATGAGAATGTGATCTCTAAAGTGCCGTCGGATTCTTCCGGAGTGAAATCCACTGCTTCAGATGTGATCTCTTCACCGTCGTCGTCCAGTACAGCTTCGCCTGTCTCCTTATCCATCAGGATTCCGGAGATTGTATATGTCTCGCCCACGATGAGGTTCTTATAGGTTACGGTATCTACTAAGGTGATGTCCTCATCGGCATAAGCGTGCTTGCTTTCGGTCTCCTCATCGATGAGGGTGGTTGCCAGTGCCGGATAGCCGATGGTCTGGCCTTCGTCGGTCAGGTCTGCATGGCTTGCCACGAGAACATCGTCAACGTAGAGGTCTTCGAATACGACTACGCTTGCTCCGGCAAGGAGTGTGGAGTCTACATAGTAGGTCAGCTTCACGGTCTCTTCCGCCAGGCCTTTTGCGGTGAAGGTCTTGGTCGTCTCGGAGCCGTCCAGTACCGCTACCTCGTCCCCTGCCTTATGGCTGGTTCCGTTCTCGTCGGTGAAATCGTTCTTATATACCAGCTTGCCTTTCAGGATGTATTCCTGATCCTTGGCAAGGTTGGTGCATTTTACGGAGTCGATGATCGCTGCATCTTCCCCGATGACTCCGGAGTGCATCTGTGTCGCACCGTCGATGGCTTCCGTGCCAACGCCCGGATAGAAGATGCTCTGGTCAGCGTCAAAGAGGTCTGCATGTTCAGCAAGGATCTCCGTACTGCCCTTATAAGACATGGTCTCATATACGACCACGGTCTTTCCCTTGAGGGCGGATGCGTTGAATCGCATAGCCGGCATGGTGACTTCGTAATCGATGTAGGTGTCGCTGCTGTTCGGAGCCTTGGTGTCCTTCGTCACGGTTGCAAGGACTTCCTTGGTATCCTTATCGATCAGCTCTGCCTTTAATGTATATTCCTTGCCAGGGAAGGCATTGGTGATCATCACGGTGTCGGTGATGGAATCATTCTTTCCTGCCACGCCCACATGGGTTCCGGTCAGGTTGTCGATTGCCTCCGTCGCAATGGTCGGTGTGAGCAGCTCGTCGATGTTCGCCTCCAGGTCGGATTCCTGGGTGACGTCTACCATCTGTGTTCCCAGGTCGGTCCATGTGTCGGAGCCTTTTTCCTGCTCGTAGTAATGGATATCTGCTAAACTGGTTGGCTGATCCGGTATTACCAAAGTAATAAAATATGTATTTTCGTTTACGAAATATCCTTCCGGTGCCAGTGTCTCATTGATGATAACCGTACCCTGCGGAAGGGATACACTTCCATTATTATCGTAATATAATTCATCTCCAGATACTTTTAATTCTTCTCTGTTTATTCTTAAAATACCTTGATTGTTAGTTTTATAAACCCACGTCCTTGTCGGTGTCTTTTCTTCCATGTCTTCAGCGGATGTTGCTACAACATCTTCGTAGAACTTCAGGGTGAACTGTGCATCTTCAAGGGAAGGTACGGTTCCCGTTCCCTCCACAGGTTTCTTCGTGAGTAGGATGCCGACAGGGTCCATCTTCGGAACATCGGTGTCGGCTGCGTTGGTGGTCTTTCCTGCCGTCACGGTCACGCCCTTGCCTGTCGTGTTGATGTAGAACTTTCCGTTGGAAGGTGTCAGGTACTCCTCCAGGAAGTAGCTTCCTCCATCCAGCTTCATCTCCGTTGCAGAGGTCTTGCAGTAGATATAGTCCTTTCCGCCGGAGTAACGTCCGAAGTCATAGGACTTTCCTCCCTTGGTCTTGATCCCCTTCAGGAACATTCCGTCATCCTCGGTGGAGGCTGCGGAGGCAAGGTCGGAACCGTTGATTCGTTCCACTACATAGCCCGTTCCTGCCGCATCGGTAATGAACCAGCCCAGGTGTGTTCCGGCTGTTGAGGTTCCCTTATATACCCTATAAACAGCGCCCTGTAAGGAATAGCCGCAGGTCGACGGGTTCGCACTCTTGGTAAAGGAGAGCTTTCCTTCCACTAATGTACCGAAGATGAGCTCTTGCAGGGAGTCATTGCCCGTGCCTGCGATGTAGGTCTTGAAGCCTGCCGGCGGTGCCGGTTTTGCCAGGACCGCATCCTTAAGTCCCGTGAAGGCCGGATCCCAGTCCAGTCCTGCGCTTCCCGGTGAGCGGAAGTCGCTCATGAGACGGGCGGTATAGATGAAGTTCAGGTTGGTGTCCCATACTCCGTAATAATCATAAACGGCATCATAAATGGAGCTGTCATATCCCAGTCCGTATAATCCGTAGTACAGGAGCTTCGCCATGTTGACGTTGGTGTTCTCATAGGTATAGGTGATGGCGGTGTCTGTCGGAAGGGCCAGCTTATCGTGCTGGGTACAGTACGCCGTGTAGGTTCCAGATGGTCCCGTGATGGTGAACTTGCTGCCTTCGAACCAGCCGCCGTACCAGATGTCCTCATAAAGGGAAACCTTCGTGATGTTCATCGGGCCGCTGCTCTTAAGGAGCTTCCGTCCGGTCACGAACTCACGGAAGAAGGAATATCCTCCCTCGTCTGCCAGTGCGCTGAGTCCGTCAATGTCCATTCCGTAAGTCTCGGTAAATCCGAGAACGTCGGATACGGTGTAGTTCTTGAAGATGGTAAGGGAGAAGAAATCCCTTCCGTCCTCAATGGTGCCGTCTTCCAGCATCGCTGCCAGCATTGCTGCGGATTCCCCCTGGTATCTCTTTCCGATCAGGGATCCTTCCTTGCCAAGATAGAAGCGTTCCTGTGCGGCCTGCTGTCTCCAGCCGGTTCCCTCGTAAGAATCCTCTGCGAAGACCGCCTTCACGGTGATGTCCTCCTCCGGCATAATGAAGCGCAGGTTCTGTGCCGGCATTGCCGCATCTTCCAGGACGTTGCCCTCGCTGTCAGTGATGGACAGGTCTTCCAGGTGAAATCCTTCCTCCGGGAATGCCACTGCCTGCAGGGAGGTTCCTGCATCAAAGGTGAGTTCTCCGTTGCCGTAGGTCTCCAGACCTACGGTTCCATTTCCGTTACTGTCAAAGGTGATGCGGTAAGGACCGGCCTGTGCGTCCTCCGGCATTTCCTCTACAGTGCCCTCTTCCGGGGCCGTTACTTCTTTTCCTTCGTCCGGAACGGTGTCTTCCGCCAGTGCCGTCATGGGCAGGAGCGTCAGCACCATCATCAGTGCAAGGAAAAGTCCTGTGATTTTTCTGATTTTTCTGGTTTTTGTATTCATCCTAAAAAATCAAGGCTTATCTGCCTTACTCCTTTCATAGATTTGCATCCGTCCGCCGGATGCCGCGTGATTTTATTTTCACGGGCCCAAGCCCTTTAAAAATAACGATTTTGTGGTACGAAAAAGGAGACCCTTCGTAAGGTCTCCTTTTTGATGAGTTTTATGTAATTGTGTGGTTATCTATTTTGTGGCTCCGCAGCTGCACTCGTAATGGTCAAGCATCTGCTCGGACCATGCAGCGGTCACGGTCTTTGTCTCATAATGTCCAACGGCATCGTGGTGGATGGTGCCGACCTGAACCTGTAGGGTGCCATACTGGTCGCTTTCTCCAGCAAGAAGATGCATATCATTATGATCAGCAATTTGACCATTTGAATATCCAGCAGCTGTAAAATCAAATCCACAGTTACATACTGTATGATAAGCATATTGCGGTTCATCCCATGCAGCCTGATCCTCTACCCAAACCTGTTCCGTCACTGCCGGGTGATTCACGGTGCGGTAGACTTCCTTCCAGCTGTGGGTATGTGACGGCTGGGTGTTCCCACCAGTTCCGCTTCCGGAAGTATTACCTCCCGATGTATTGCCGTTGTTACCAGAAGGCTTATTGGTATTGGTATTGTTCTGTCCCTGTTGGGTATTATTAGTGCTTCCCGTATCCTGACCGGAAGTGCCATTCTGCTTGTTATCGGTCTTGTTGTCGGTCTTATCGTCAGTCTTTGCGTCCTTGCCGATTGTAGAATCCTTCTTGGATTCCGCTTCCGTCTTGGCTTCCTCTTCTTTATTAGACGTCTCCTTTGTAACATCCGGTTCCATTAGTCCAGAACCAGTTGCTTCATTTATTCCTTTTTCTTTTGGAAGTGTAAAAATGAGAACGCAGATAGCTGTTACGATTGCGATGATTGCAATAACCACGATGATAATTATCTTTTTCTTGCTGTCCTTCTTTTCGCTATTGTTCATGCAAATTCACCTTCAAGTTCCTTTTATTCGCCATATGTATGTTCTGCAATTTTATATCATTATAAATGATTTAAAAGAAAAAGCAGGTCAAAAACCTGCTTGCACATAAAATCAGAATAAAAAATAACATAATAAACGTGCCAAATCAAGAGTATACAGGACAAAAATTAAAAACATCTGCAGCATTACTGTTGAACGTGTTCATGAATATTATTTTTTTAATTGAAAAGATTTTTACTTTTTGGTATGAAGCGTCGACGGTTTTCTCCTCTTTTCAACATCGAGTTTATTTGGAAAAAGGTTGTAAGCTATGCACTTATGACATGCAGTGAAGCTTCGGCTTTATCGAAAACCAGAAGCTTCGGATCACTGTAAAGAGCCCCTGCCCCGGAAACACCCGCAATTCCAACCGTGCGCCCCGCTGTACAAATAGCGATTTTATATCGTTACCGTTATTTAAGTTAATTATTATCGCCCATTCTTTCTCTTTCTATTGATAATGAGATAGGTACATAGTCCTATACATAAACCTACCATAAGCATAATCCAGAGCGACATACGGCTTATGGCTCCGGTCTTCGAAACCTGATTGCTAACCTTTACAGGATAGTTTCCGTAAACCTGTTCGCCTTCAAACCAAGTAGAAACTACATTCGCGGTGTGTATCTCCATCTTAGGGCATGTGAGTATATCCTTATCGACAATCGCGAAGTCTGCATATTTTCCTACCTCAATACTTCCTCGCTCGTTCTCTACGTGCATCTGATATGCTCCGTTGATGGTGAGCGCCTGAAGCGCCTCTTCGCGGGAGATAAGCTCAGACACCCAGAAAGGATCCGTAAGCCCGTCACCAGTATGCATCTGTCCAGTGACTGCAATCTCCATAATGCCTAAAGGATCGGCTGGAGAGCCGGATGTGGCAGGATAATCACTGTGAGAAGTCATGATAGCGCCTGCATCAAAATATGATTTCATCGGGTAGGCCATCGGCCAGCCATTTTTGTCAATCAGGTTTAGTGGAAGAGCACCTGCAAGAGCCTTCGCTATCTCAGTCTCCATGTTGTGCCACAGGATTCCGCTGACAGCCACGATATTGTTGTCAGCCATACGCTGAAAATCCGCCTGAGGCACATTACGTGTATGAACTACGGTGTTACGCAATTCTTTTTTCCCTTTATCGACGAAAGCATTCACTGCACGGTTTACGGCAGCATCTCCCATCGCGTGAACGTGCATCGTAAGACCGTTGTTGTTAGCCCATTCGGTAATTTCATTTACCTCAGCCTGCTCCCAGTTGGCGATACCGTGACCGAATTGTGTCGCCTGATAAGGTTGTATTGTAAAGCCCGTTCCGCTCTCCACAGTACCATCAATAAAGATTTTCACATAGTCTGCATTGATGTGACCGTCGGTATATTTCTTCATCTGTATGGCTTTTGCAAGCTCATCCTCTACGCTTTCGGCAGAACTGTCAAACTCATAGCTCATACCGAGCAGCATATTGAGCTTACCTTCATCTTCGAGGGCCTTTGCTCCCTCATAGAAGGAATCATTTCCGTAATAGTTGGACCAGCCGTCCATATACCCGACATAACCTTGGGAGAGCAATTGCTCCTGTGATTGTGCAACCGCCTGCTTGCCCAATGTTGCCGGGAAGATTTCATTAAAGTTGATACCGTGATTGCGAACATAAGTGACTGCCTGTTCCGTAAGAAGCCCGTTCGGCTTGCCGTCGGTCATACATATCTCTCCGCCACGGATATTTGAAATCAGCACATTGCCACTTTCGTCCAGGATACCGGCATTCTGCAGACACAAGGTATTGGCAAGTCCTTTGTGCCCTTCGGCGTCATTCAAAAAGAGTGCGACATCGGGGCAGATTGCATCCAATTCCTGAATGGTAGGCATATTATACATAAAGGCCTGATAAACCCATCCGAAGCCGAAGATAGAAGTTTTTCCGGCTGCCTTTGCCTGATCGTATGCCATTGCCACCACTTCTTTGAGTTGCTCTACCGTGGTGTTTTGATCAAACGTAGGTCCACCCATAAGATTCTTGCCGTTGCCCATCAAATAGTGCGCATGACATTCGTAGAAGCCGGGAGTTATTATACCTTTTCCTCTATGGTCAATAATCTGTGTCTTTCCTCCCTTAATAAAGGACCCAGCCCCTTCCTCATCACCTACATAGATGAATTTTCCGTCCTTCATGGCAAATGCTTCGGCAATGACAGTTTTACCGTTCCCGTCTTTTGCAGATGTGAAAATCTTACCATAGGCCACAAGGTCAGCATAAGTGTCATCCGTCGCAGCAAATATCCCCATCGGCATAAGCATGATTACCATCATCGTCACAAGCAACAATGCTAAAATTCTTTTCTTCATTACTACACTTCCATTCAAAAACATTTATTCTTTTATTTGGAAAACCCAAAATAACCCTTCGTGTATCGGTTTATGCTTTATATACTTCTTCGCCTCTGAAGACAGTAATCAGCGGCTCAACCTCATGAATGGGCTCTACCGGGATCTCGTACAGATTTTTATTCAGAACAACCATATCGGCGGATTTACCGACCTCGATGGAGCCGGTCACATTCTGCCAGGAGCACTGCTTAGCACCGTTGATGGTATAGCCCGTCAGCAGCTGGTCCAGCGTGAGCTTCTCCGCAGGATCATCCACCCACTTCTCATCCATTTCACCAACTTCAAGACGTCTCATGCCGATTTCCATTCCTACAAACGGCTTCATCATGGCATCTCCCACAAGGCTTGGAAGCACTGTGACATCCGATGAGAATGCGACAGGCGCTCCGGTCTTCCAGTAAGTATTGTACCGGTTGTTGCGGCTGCCCTCCGGAAGTACGACGATATCGCTTGACTGATATGTGGCTTCACTGTAGCGTACCCAGAAAGGGGTAAGGTTCAGGAAGATATTATGCTTTCCGAGTTCTGGAATATAATCGTCTACCATGAGCTGCAGATGAGCAATGACGAATTTCACCTTCAGCTCAATGTCGTCTTCTTCCATCTTTTTGAGCGTATCAATAATAAGCATTGCCGTTCTGTCGCCGACGGTATGCATATGTACATCGAAACCTGCTTCATTGGCCTCTTTGAACAGTTTGTAGAGCTCGTCCAGCTCCAGCAGACAGCCGCCCCGTCCACTCTTTCCGTTGATATATGGCTTAGTAAGGCCCGCCGATGCCTCTGTAACGGTTCCGTCCATAAAGATTTTGATGGTGTCAAGTGAAATCAGGTCAGATTCGTATTTTTCCTTATATTCACGCTGCTTCTTTACGGCGTCCTTGGCTCTTTCCGGAAGATAGATGCAATAGCTGCAGGATACACGGTTTTTAAGTTTTCCTTCCTTTTCCAGTGTCTTGAGTGAATCAAGGAATTTCTCATCATCAAAGAATAATCCTGCATCATAAGCGCCTGTGATACCTCTGGAAATATTGTAATTTACGATTTCCATAATGTTAATCGCAATATCATCATAAGGTACGGTGTTTACTGCCTTCATAGCCTCCGCCTGCGTGAACTCTGCTCCCAGGCCGGTAGGTTCACCGCTTTCATCTCTCTGCCAGTAAACAAAGTGGGGCACAGGATCCAGTGTATCCCTGGTAACATTCAACACTTCCAGAAGCTTGGAATTTCCGGTAAAAGAGTGTGCGCCCATGTCAATTACCATAAATGGTTTATCGCTGCAGATTTTATCCAGATCATATTTTGTCAGTGTTCTTCCCCATGCTTCTTTCATGCCAGCCAGAGCCTTATAGCAGGAAAAATCAGGATATGCCTTCACAAATTCATCCAGCTGAGCAAGAGCATCTTCCATCTTCTCGGTAACGATAAATGGCATTGGATTCGCATTAGGTCCTCCGGTTACACACGGAAGCCCCCAGTGCTGATGCGAATCAATGAGGCCGGGGATTACAAATTTTCCGCCATCTATAATTCTGCTCATCAAGAAAGTTTTTTCTTTTACGTAATCATTATACAATATCAAATTAATTTACAACAACTATCATATTCCACAAAGAAGAAGAGAAATTAAAATTTTCTGTCATCTATAATGTTGACAAATGAAACTTTTATTTCCGATTGTCTGGTTGCATAAGTCCCTTGGGGGTTACTTGCATACGTGTAGTTCCGTGATAGCCGTGTAAATGTTGCCCATAACTTACACCAGTAGGAATTGGTTGGCCACAAATATCACAAATACGTTCTGTGCTTATATCATCGTCACCAATAATAAGATTTATTTCTTCCTCGGTCAGCTCATAGAGCTTCTTGCTCAAGGTTTCAACCTCCGCTTTAAAGGCATTCAGTTCTCCTGGTGTTTTCATGTC
>JAZRYR010000054.1:0-2711 GCA_045600845.1 Lachnospiraceae bacterium
ATCTTCATCCGTAAAGGCAATCCAAGGATAAAAATTATCAGCTTCTTTACAATCACCATTATCATTGGTGTATTTATTATCTATTATTTCGCCGTTTATTGGGAATGAGCCAAAATGGTTACCACCCCACTTAAGAAAAACGTCCTCATCTTTTATCCAGTTTTCTATTATTGCAGCATCACAGCTCTTATATGGTCTTAATCTCATTTATACTACCTCCATATTTCACAAAATAGGAATTTAGGGTTCTCCTTTCCAGAATATATATATCAATCTCCAAAATCCTTTTATTTCCATCGGCATCTGTTAATTCCACCGATTTTGATAATCTTTCCTTTTTTTACCAAATCAGTTAATGTTCTTTGTACTGTAGTCTGGCTTATCCCCAGTGTATTTTCCATAATCTCTGACTTGGTTATGGTACCAAGATGATTCTTTATCAACTCCTCTACCCTATCCGGCTTTGGAACCTTCTTTTCCTCTACAATCTTTGCTCTGTCAAAGAATTCTCTATAAGCTGCTGTGATTTATCCTCTTCCTCAATGACATTATCTGCTTTCAGCTGTTATTTCCGAATTTCTGCTGCAGCGCATTTGTATTTCTTTCCCAAAATACGCCGTCCGCATAGCCCTGAATCGATGCATCCGCCTCTGCCATTTCCAATCGCTTTTCTGCCCAGACACAATACTGATCGTTCTGTTCCACACCAATATAATGTCTTCCAAGCTTCTTGGCGGTAACCGATGTTGACCCGGAGCCCGAAAACGGATCTAATACAACATCCCCCGGATTTGAGCTTGCAAGGATCAGCTTGGCCAGTAATTTTTCCGGTTTTTGGGTCGGATGTGCTGTATTCTCAGGCATAGACCAGTATGGAACAGAAATATCATCCCAAAAGTTGGATGGATAGGTATTTCTGAAATTACCATGTTTGGTTTCTTCCCAGTCCTTTGGTTTTCCGTCAACCTTGTATGGGGCTATTACTTTTCTTCGTATTTTTACTGCTTCCACATTGAAGGTATACGTCTTCGAATTCGTTGCAAACCATATATCTTCCATACCATTCTTCCAATTCGAACGCGCACCTCTTCCTTTTTCCCTCTGCCATGTAATTCTGTTTTGGACATGAAAATGTCTTTTAAGCACCATAGCAATTGCAGGACTTGACTGCCAGTCACAGCACACATAAATCGTAGCATGATCTTTCAAAAGCGGTATAACCAGTGAAATCCAGCTTTCCGTATATTCCTCATACATTTCGTCGGATGTTTTTTGGAACTTCTTACCGTTGAAATTCTTG
This sequence comes from Lachnospiraceae bacterium, assembly GCA_045600845.1. Taxonomy (GTDB): domain Bacteria; phylum Bacillota; class Clostridia; order Lachnospirales; family Lachnospiraceae; genus RGIG5612. Next base: position 1,301 of record JAZRYR010000054.1, read on the forward strand.
TCCAGGTTGTATGGCGGGTCCACAATCAATAAGTCTATTGACTTTTCCGGCAATAATCTCAGTGTCTCAAATGTGTCTCCTAATATTGTTCTGTCAAGAACCGTATCCAATGTAACCTTTTCCGAAACAGTAATACACCGTTCAAGATACTCTTTCCCTTCTTCTACAGTCATATCGATTGTTTTATTTCTATCTGCCTTCATAATACATTCATCCTTTAGATTTACTTCTCTGCATCAATTTCTGTATTTCCGACTTTACAGAACTCATTTGCCCCTTAAATGTTTTATACGATGGGGTTGGCTTTCCATAATGTTATAACATTATTATAACTTTCAGAAGCAAAAAATCAACGAAAGAATGGAGCATCCATTTGCAGAAAGTCTGACATTGCCGTAGATCGTCCTGATTACCTTCTTTTCTTAAAAATCATTACAGTTGTAATGTTTAACATGAAATTCCAGATCCTGAACACATATCTCTTTTATTTTATTTATAATATAATTTATTTCTTCCTCGCCGCTGTTTCTCTCTGATTGAGAAAATGCATACCAATATTCGTACGGCGACATTTCCGTGTTCAGATACAATGAATAGCCCGTTCCAAAATATTCTTTTGTCCGACCTATCCTATCCAGTTCCTGATTTGCGTATTTCTCCGCCGCATCAAATAAATCTCCCAAGTGCTCACTTTCATAGAACTGCACATTTTTATTTATGTATCTGTTTTTTAACAGCGCTTTAGAAACAGCCTGTTTGGAAATATGATCAATTTGTTTTAATTCCTCAACCGTTAATCCACCGTTTTTTGCTCTAAAATAAATAGTTGTTGATGCTCTTACCAGCTCTAACATATGCATTAAAACCTTCCCTCAATATAAATATTCCCGCTCTTATCCATGCGGGCTGTAGAATTAATGCTGCTTTTTAATAAATTCTCACTCTTTTCATCCCCATTTAAGTGCATAATACTTCTCAGCGCATTTACTGTATTTTTCACAATAATATCAGCCTCCGCATCATCATCCCTTCTTGCGAAATTCCTTTACTTTCCCCCGATTCATTTCATTTACATTTTGGGGTTCCGTATAGATATAAACTCTTTTATTAAGTATAACGGCGGCTGCATGCAAAAACAATCTATTGGCGGTTAACTAACAAAGAGTTTCGCTTGCGAAACTCTATTTCCATTCCCCTATGCCGCCAGATCACGTTTTGTATAAACGAGGTCTGCCGCAGCAAAGGAAATCACAGTGATGATCAGACTGAGCACCGGGTAAAGAAGCCTTACCGGCTCGCCGGAAAAAATGTCAGTGGCGTTGCAGTAGTAAAACGGTGTAAGGAATTTCAAAAATTCCAGCGCCGGAACAACCCGGCAGAGAAGGTCAGCCACGTAAAACAGTACCGCCAC
>JAZRYR010000055.1:0-21753 GCA_045600845.1 Lachnospiraceae bacterium
CAAACCTACATACAAACAGCTCATCGCGAATCCAAAGGCAGAACTTTGCTGCTTCAAAGATGGCACATGGTTAAGACTTGCCGGCGAACTTATTCCAGACGAGAGAGTAGAAGCTAAGAAAGATATGCTGGACAAGAGCCCGAACTTAAGAAGCATGTATGACGAGAACGACGACAACTGCATCGTATTCTATTTCCAGAATGCAACAGCTACTTTCTCATCATTCACATCTGAACCAAAGGTTATCACTTTCTAATAAAAAAATAACGGAATTGGATTCAAAAAAGATTAAGGCGGGAACGAAAGTTCTCGCCTCCTTTTTTTGAAAATTAGTGCTTGACGGGGTATTGACGTTGTGCTACAGTATACGTTGCACTATTGTGGAAAAGTGGTCTTTTTCTGTACGCAATTTTTCGAAAAATCAACGAAAAAGAGCGGTTTTTCACAGGTTTTCAGCCCCAAAAAAGCTTGAAAAATCAGCAAAAGTTTGAAATTTCTGTGAAAAGTGCAAACAGACCCACAAAAATATCAAAAGGAGTGATCAATTTAATGGAGAAAAACAGAATTCGTTCCGCAAAATACGGCAAGGGAATCAGAATGAGTTATTCCAAGCAGGAAGAAGTTCTGGAAATGCCGAATCTGATTGAGATTCAGAAGGCTTCCTACGACTGGTTTATCACCAGTGGTTTGAAAGAGGTATTTGCAGATATTTCCCCAATCGAGGATTTCAATCAGTCCCTTAGCCTGGAGTTTGTTGATTTCCGCATTGCTTATGATGAAATCAAATATACCATTGAAGAATGTAAAGAACGGGATGCAACCTATGCCGCTCCTTTAAAAGTTAAGGTTCGCCTTAGCAATAAAGAAACAGGTGAAATCAGCGAGCATGAACTCTTCATGGGTGACATGCCTCTGATGACAGAAACTGGTACATTCGTAATCAACGGTGCTGAGCGTGTTATCGTTTCACAGTTGGTTCGTTCTCCAGGCATCTATTTCACTCTCAGCCATGACAAGTTAGGAAAAGAGCTCTATGCTTGTAACGTTATTCCGAACAGAGGAGCATGGTTTGAATATGAAACCGATTCCAATGATGTTTACTATGTTCACGCAGACAAAGCAAGAAAGGTTCCTGTAACCGTTCTGATTCGTGCTTTAGGCTGCGGCACAAACGATGAAATCTTAGAAGTATTTGGCGAAGAGCCAAAGATTTTAGCATGCTTTGAAAAAGACGTTTCCAAGAACTACAAAGACGGTATCTTAGAGCTCTACAAAAAGCTTCGTCCAGGCGAGCCTCTGCAGTTAGAAAATGCAGAGAACCTGATTACCTCTATGTTCTTTGATGCAAAACGTTATGACCTTGCGAAAGTTGGTCGTTATAAATTCAACAAAAAATTAGCTTATAAAAACCGTCTGGTAGGCGCTACTCTTGCAGAAGACGTTATCCACAGAGGCACCGGCGAAGTTTTAGCAGAAGCTGGTACTGTAGTTGATGAAGAATTAGCAGAGAGAATCCAGAATGGTGCAGTTCCTACGGTATTAGTACAGGGCGACGGCAGAGTAGTTAAGGTTTTATCCAATATGGTTGTAGACCTTCAGGAATACGTAAACATTTCGGATAAAGAAATGGAAGAAATGGGAATTACCGAAAGAGTATATTACCCAGCTCTTGCAGAACTTATGGAACAGTACACAAAGAAAGCGGACCTTAAGGAAGCTATCCGCAAGAACGTACATAAGCTGATTCCAAAACATATTACAAAAGAAGACATTTTTGCAAGCATTTCCTATGGACTGAACTTAGACTCCGGTCTGGGTAACTTCGACGACATCGACCACTTGGGCAACCGTCGTATCCGTAGCGTAGGCGAACTTCTTCAGAACCAGTACAGAGTAGGTCTTTCCAGAATGGAAAGAGTTGTTCATGAAAGAATGCAGACTCAGGATATTGATACCATCACTCCACAATCCCTGATCAACATTAAACCGGTTACTGCAGCAGTTCGTGAATTCTTCGGACCTTCCCAGCTGTCCCAGTTCATGGATCAGTGTAACCCACTGGGTGAGTTAACCCATAAGAGACGTCTTTCCGCCTTAGGACCTGGTGGTCTCTCCAGAGATCGTGCCGGATTCGAAGTTCGAGACGTTCACTATACCCATTATGGACGTATGTGCCCTATCGAGACCCCAGAAGGTCCGAACATCGGACTTATCAACTCTCTGGCAAGCTACGCCCGCGTAAACAAATATGGATTTATCGAAGCTCCTTACCGTGTAATTGATAAGACCGATTCGGATAATCCAAAGGTTACCGACCGCGTTGTTTACTTAACTGCAGACGAAGAAGATAAATATAAAGTAGCACAGGCAAACGAAGCCTTAGACGAAGAAGGCCACTTCATCCGCAACAACGTTGCTGGCCGTTACAGAGATGAAACCAGTGAGTACGACAAGACTGATGTAGATCTGATGGACGTATCTCCGAAGATGGTATTCTCCGCAGCGACCTCCATGATTCCTTTCCTGGAGAACGACGATGCAAACCGTGCTCTGATGGGATCGAACATGCAGCGTCAGGCAGTTCCTCTTCTTACCACAGAAGCTCCTGTTGTTGGAACCGGTATGGAAGCTAAGACCGCAAAAGACTCCGGCGTATGTATTCTTGCAAAAGAAGACGGTGTAGTAGAGCATGTTTCCGCAACCGAAATCGGAATCCGTGGCAAAGACGGAATCTACAGAAATTATAAAGTTGCAAAATTCGTAAGAAGCAACCAGTCCAACTGCTATAACCAGAGACCTATCGTTTCCAAAGGCGAAAAGGTGAAAGCTGGACAGATTATCGCAGACGGTGCAAGCACCTCCCAGGGAGAAATCGCTCTTGGCAAGAACCCTCTGATTGGATTCATGACATGGGAAGGTTACAACTACGAGGATGCTGTTCTGATCAGCGAAAGACTGGTACGTGACGACGTTTACACTTCTATCCATATTGAAAGATATGAGACAGAAGCCCGTGATACAAAATTAGGACCAGAAGAAATCACCCGTGATGTTCCTGGCGTTGGCGAGGAAGCTTTAAAAGACCTTGACGAGCGCGGCATCATCCGTATCGGTGCAGAAGTTCGTGCCGGTGATATCCTGGTTGGTAAAGTTACTCCGAAGGGAGAAACCGAACTTACACCAGAAGAAAGACTGCTTCGTGCAATCTTCGGTGAGAAGGCCAGAGAAGTACGTGATACTTCCCTGAAAGTACCTCATGGTGCATACGGTATCGTAGTAGATGCCAAAGTATTTACAAGAGAAGCTGGCGATGAATTAAGCCCAGGCGTAAACCAGACCGTGCGTGTATATATTGCCCAGAAACGTAAGATTTCTGTAGGTGATAAGATGGCTGGCCGTCATGGAAATAAGGGTGTTGTAAGCCGTGTTCTTCCTATCGAAGACATGCCATTCCTTCCAAACGGACGTCCTCTGGACATCGTGCTGAACCCATTGGGTGTACCTTCCCGTATGAACATCGGACAGGTACTGGAGACCCACCTTTCCTTAGCAGCAAAGGCTTTAGGTTTCGACATTGCGACTCCTGTATTTGATGGCGCAAACGAGTTCGACATCATGGATACTCTGGATATGGCAAATGATTATGTAAATGGTGAATGGGAAGATTTCAAGAAGAAATATGAAGACATTGTTTCCCCAGACATCATGAAATACTTAGAGAAGAACCTTGCACACAGAGCAGAGTGGAAGGGCGTTCCGATCAGCCGTGACGGTAAAGTACAGCTTCGTGACGGACGTACCGGTGAATTCTTCGATGCTCCGGTAACCATCGGTCACATGCACTACCTGAAACTGCACCATCTGGTTGATGATAAGATCCATGCTCGTTCTACCGGTCCTTACTCCTTAGTAACTCAGCAGCCTTTAGGCGGTAAAGCTCAGTTCGGTGGACAGCGTTTCGGTGAGATGGAAGTTTGGGCTCTGGAAGCATACGGTGCATCTTACACCCTTCAGGAAATCCTGACGGTTAAGTCCGATGATGTTGTTGGGCGTGTTAAGACCTATGAAGCAATCATCAAGGGTGACAACATTCCTGAGGCAGGAACTCCGGAATCCTTCAAGGTACTAGTAAAAGAACTTCAGTCCTTAGCTCTGGATATTAAGGTTCTGGACGAAGACGATGAAGAAATCAAGCTTCTGGAATCCGTTGATTACGGTGAGACAAACTTTAATGCAATGCTTTCCAGCAACAACTATCCAAAGAACAAAGAAGACGCAGCTCGTCGTGGCTACACCATTCAGGAATTTGATGCAGTATCCAATGACTATGTTTATGCAGAAGACGATGAGCCAGCAAAAACCGATGATTTACTGGATGACTATGATGCGGACTTTGACGACGCAGACGAAGAATAGGAGGGTTAAAGAATGACACAAACAGCAAATTCAAATTTGGCATTCGACAAGATCAAAATTGGTCTCGCCTCACCGGATAAAATCAGAGAATGGTCTCATGGCGAAGTAACAAAACCGGAGACAATTAACTACAGAACCCTCAAGCCGGAAAAAGACGGTCTGTTCTGCGAAAAGATTTTCGGACCTTCCAAGGACTGGGAATGTCACTGTGGTAAATATAAGAAAGTAAGATATAAAGGTGTGATCTGTGACCGTTGCGGCGTAGAAGTTACCAAAGCTTCCGTACGTCGTGAACGTATGGGCTCCATCGAACTGGCAGCTCCGGTATCCCACATCTGGTATTTTAAGGGCATCCCTTCCAGAATGGGCCTGATTTTAGACCTTTCCCCTAAGACTTTAGAGAAGGTTCTGTACTTCGCAAGCCATATCGTATTGGATCCAGGCGAGACAGACCTGAAGTATAAAGATGTTCTTACAGAGAAAGATTATAATGATGCTTTAGAGCGCAACGGCGAAAAGGCTGCTACTATAAGAGTAGGCATGGGCGCGGAAGCAATCGATGAAATTTTAACAGCAATCGATCTGGATGAGTTAAACGAAGAACTTCTGACCGCTTTAGATGGCGCAACCGGCCAGAAAAAAGCAAAACTCATTAAGAGACTGGAAGTTGTAGAAGCTTTCCGTAAGAGTGGAAACCGGCCAGAATGGATGATCTTAAAGGTTATCCCTGTTATTCCTCCAGATCTTCGTCCTATGGTTCAGTTAGATGGTGGCCGTTTTGCAACCTCTGACCTGAACGATTTATACAGAAGAATCATCAACCGTAATAACCGTCTGAAGAGACTTCTGGAATTAGGTGCTCCGGAAATCATTGTACGCAATGAGAAGAGAATGCTTCAGGAAGCAGTTGACGCATTAATCGACAACGGCAGAAGAGGACGTCCGGTTACCGGCCCTGGCAACCGTTCTTTAAAATCACTTTCCGATATGCTGAAAGGTAAACAGGGACGTTTCCGTCAGAACCTGTTAGGAAAACGTGTTGACTACTCTGGCCGTTCCGTTATCGTTGTTGGTCCGGAACTTAAGATTTACCAGTGCGGTCTTCCTAAGGAAATGGCAGTAGAACTTTTCAAGCCGTTCGTTATGAAGAAGCTCTGCGATTATGAAAAAGCAAACAACATTAAACAGGCGAAGAAGATGGTTGAAAAACTTCAGCCGGAAGTTTGGGATGTATTAGAGGAAGTTATCCGTGAACATCCGGTTATGTTGAACCGTGCGCCTACCCTTCATAGATTAGGTATCCAGGCGTTCGAGCCGATCCTTGTAGAAGGACGTGCCATCCGTCTTCATCCATTAGTATGTACCGCATACAACGCTGACTTCGACGGTGATCAGATGGCAGCTCATCTTCCGCTTTCCGCAGAAGCTCAGGCAGAGTGCAGATTCCTTCTGCTCTCTCCAAACAACCTGCTGAAACCTTCCGATGGTGCTCCTGTTGCTGTTCCTAGCCAGGATATGGTTTTAGGTATTTACTATCTGACTCAGCAGCGTGATGGCGAGCCTGGTGAAGGCAAAGCTTTCCGCAACATTAACGAGGCAATTCTTGCATACGAGAACAAAGTCATCACTCTTCATAGCAAGATTAAAGTCAAAGTAGAAGCTAAGAATGCAAAAGGCAAAACCGTTACCGGCGTTATCGATACTTCCCTCGGTCGTCTCCTGTTCAATGAAATCATTCCTCAGGACTTAGGTTTCGTAGACAGAAAGAAAGACGATGATTTCCTGAAACTGGAAATCGACAAACTTGTTGATAAGAAGACTTTAAAGAAGATTCTTGAAAAAGTTATTAATATTCATGGTGCAACTGTAACGGCAGAAGTTCTGGATAACATCAAGGGCATGGGTTATAAGTACGCAACCAGAGCTGCTTTCACAGTATCTATTTCCGATATGACCGTTCCGGATGAGAAGAAGGAAATCGTTAAGAGAGCTGAGGAAACAGTTGAAAACATTCAGCAGGACTACCGTATGGGTATGCTGACAGAAGAAGAACGTTACAACAGCGTTATTGATATTTGGGAAGAGGCTGACCACGAAGTAACTACTGCTTTAATGAACACCCTGGACAAATATAATAACATTTACATGATGGCGGACTCCGGTGCCCGTGGTTCTGACCAGCAGATTAAACAGCTGGCCGGCATGCGTGGTCTGATGGCTGATACAACCGGTCGTACCATCGAGCTCCCTATCAAGTCAAACTTCCGTGAAGGTCTGGACGTATTGGAATACTTCATTTCCGCCCATGGCGCACGTAAAGGTTTGTCCGATACCGCTCTTCGTACCGCCGACTCCGGTTACCTGACCCGTCGTCTGGTTGACGTTGCTCAGGAACTGATCATCAATCAGCTGGACTGCTGCGAAGGCGAAGACGAAATCCCATACATGGAAGTACAGTCCTTCATGGATGGTAAAGAAGAAATTGAAGACTTACGCGAGCGTATCTTAGGCAGATATGCTGCAGAAGATATCCTTGACAAGAAGGGCAACATCATTGTTGCAAAGAACCATATGATTACTCCTTCCCGTGCCGATGCTGTTATGAAGAGTGGTGCAAAGGCTGTTAAGATCCGTACTGCTCTTACCTGCCAGAGCGAGACGGGTATCTGCTCGAAGTGCTATGGCGCAAACATGGCTACCGGCCAGGCAGTTCAGGTTGGTGAGGCCGTTGGTATTATCGCTGCTCAGTCTATCGGTGAGCCTGGTACTCAGTTGACCATGAGAACCTTCCATACCGGTGGTGTTGCAGGTGATGATATTACCCAGGGTCTTCCTCGTGTTGAGGAGTTGTTCGAAGCTCGTAAACCTAAGGGTGTTGCGATTATTTCTGAGTTTGCGGGAACTGCAGAAGTGCGCATGAACAAGAACAAACGTGAAATCGTTGTAACCGACGAAGACGGCAAAGAGAAAGCTTACCTGATTCCTTACGGTTCTACCATGAGAATCCAGGAAGGCCAGAAGGTTAAAGTTGACGTTGGCGAAAGACTGACTGAAGGTTCTATTAACCCTCATGACATCATGAAGGTAAAAGATGTTAAGGACGTTCAGGATTATATCATGAAGGAAGTACAGAGAGTATACCGACTTCAAGGTGTAGAAATTAACGACAAACATATCGAAGTAATCGTTCGTCAGATGCTGAAGAAAGTCCGCGTTGATGAAGCTGGTGATTCTTCCTTCTTAGCAGGCACGACAGTAAACTTAGTTGAATTCAACAAAGTAAATAAACAGCTGATTGCAGAAGGAAAGACTCCGGCAGAAGGCAAGCAGATCATTCTTGGTATTACCAAAGCTTCTCTGGCAACCAATTCCTTCCTGAGTGCTGCATCCTTCCAGGAGACCACAAAGGTTCTGACGGAAGCCGCTATTAATGGAAAGGTTGATCCATTGATCGGTCTGAAGGAGAACGTTATCATTGGTAAGCTGATTCCAGCAGGAACTGGTATGAAACGTTACCGCAACGTACATCTGAACACGGATGACATGATTGCAGAAGCTGCAGAGAATAAATATCAGGAAGCAGTGGCAGCAGCAGTCGAAACTATCGCGAATCCAGCTGACGCCGCACTTGACGCAGATATCGCAGATCTTATTGCAGAGGAATTCGTAGCAGTAGACGCAGCGGACATCGAAGACGAAGAATAAAAAGCTAAGACGGTGGACGGCCGTCAGGCGTTGCGTAAGCGGTCGCCGGCGAAAGAAGGTTGGTGGGCGTAAACATTATGTGCGCGACCACCGGCGAAAGAAGGTTGGTGGGCGTAAGCATTGCGTGAACGGCCGCCGGCGAAAGAAGGTTGGTGGGCGTAAACATTATGTGCGCGACCACCGGCGAAAGTAAAAGGTAATAACTATGATTCATGGTAAATACATAAATCAAGGTGAAGAATTAACTGACGTACTTAAGGTACGTCAGTTATCTTTATGTGATGCAATGGAAAACATCCGCCCGGAAGCCGATGATATGGACCCAATGGCTGTAAACATTTTGGTGGATCTGCCACTGGAAACATTGGCTGGCATTGATCTGGAGAAATATGGCCAGCTTATCGGCGACGCATCCGAGCTGGAAGAGGACGACGCGGAGTTGTGCGACGGCGCGGAAGACGTGGCGGATGAAGAGGCGTGTGCTGACGCAGAACTGTGCGCATGCGCGGAAGGTGCTGGCGAAGCCTCAACGGGCGACATTGCTGGCGCATGCGCGAATTCAGCGCCGGGAAAGGTAAAATCTGCAGCCGGCGGGAAAAAGGTTCTGTATATGGGCTGCGGCCGCATTCTCTGCGATGTAGACCGTTTCCGCTTCTATATTGACCAGGTAGCGGTACTTCCGGAGCTACGTAAACAGGGCTTTGGCGAATTCGCCCTCCGCATGCTGGTGGACAAGGCCAACATCTGCGGCGCCCAGAAGGTATGGCTGAAGCTGCCGGAAACATGGGCCAGTAAAGAGGCCGAGGCGCAGGCCATGAAATTCTTCACAGGCATGCACTTCAAACCGGAAGCCTATGATGAAAAGGAAGCGGGTTTGGCGGATGAACAAGGCTCGATGGGCAAAGTTGCTGGCGCATGCACAACAGGAACCGCAGCCACTGGTGCCGGCTTCGAAAGCCACTGGATGGCTGCTGACATTGCCGACTTCCATTCCTGCTGTCACTGAATTTGCCTTCAAAAATAGAAAAACATCAAAATCTGCCCAGAAAAAGGCATATTTTAAAATCTATGGGGTAAAACAGTCTGAAGAAATACCCCATGAAAGTATTAATAAGCCAATATTTGGGCTAAAATCATGACTTTGAGCGGAAAAATGAGGGAAAAATACCCCATGGATTTGAAAAAGCAGGCTATTTTGGGCAAATCCACTGCAAAAAGCAGACACAACGTTTACTTTTGGTTGGGTGCCTGTTGCGCCGAAATGACGTTGCCTGCTTTGCCGGAAGGACGTTGCCCACACCGCCGACTGTGCTATATGTCAGCCCGGTCGCCCGCCGAAATTTCCCGCTTTAGGACTTTACATCAGCAGGGCATAAGGCTATAATAGCACCAACAAAATTAATATCTGTTTCAGGGCGGGGTGCAATTCCCCACCGGCAGTAAAGTCTGCGAACCCTTTGGGCCGATCAGGTGAGATTCCTGAACCGACGGTATAGTCCGGATGAGAGAAACGAAAGCACAGCTTTTTAGAGCCTTGATTTTTTCAAGGCTCTTTTTGCATAAGCGACGAGGAAAATGCATCGAGCTTGCACGAATGCAATTGACGAGCGCAAGGCAGTCCCGAAGGGACCTTTCGCAGTATTTCATATGCTCACTGCTTTCCAGAACTCAGAACTGACAGGTGGAAGGAGGAAATAAATGAACTTTAAATCAAACGCATTAAAAATCGCCAAAATGGCCATGTTGGTAGCAGTCTCCATTGTACTGGTACTGCTGATCCATTTCCCGATTTTCCCGATGGTACCATTCCTGGAGTATGACCCGGCGGACATTCCGATTCTCATCGGTGGACTGGCTTTTGGGCCGGTAGTTGGTGGCATCCTGACCATCGTTACCGCTGTTATCCAGGGCGTAACGGTTAGCGCCGGCAGTGGCGTTTATGGCATCATCATGCACATCATCGCTACGTTGGCACTGGTGCTGACCTCCAGTATCATCTACAACAGCAAAAAGAACAAAAAACGTGCGATTATCGGTCTGGCATGTGGCTGCGGTGCCATGGTACTCCTCATGTTCTTTGCAAATATGTGGATCACACCGGCATTCATGGGGATTCCTCTTTCCGAGTTGATGCCGCTCATGGTTTTCATTCTGCTGTTCAACCTGATCAAGGCACTTGTAAACTCTGCAGTAACATTCTTCCTGTATAAGAAGATTTCGCCGTTCCTGCATAAGGATCAGACGGCGCCGAAGGCAACGAAATAAAAACGAGATAACGCGATGTATGTCGGATTGTGAAGGACTCGCAATCCGACATTTTTTAACCGCCGATATTTACATCTTGTACAAAAAGATTTATAATTTTTCAGTTAAGTTTCTATAAAGAAAAGGACTATTATTTATGAACGTTAAAGAAGAAAAAATCAGAAATATTGCAATTATCGCCCATGTTGATCATGGCAAAACAACCATGGTAGATGCCATGCTGGCCCAAAGCGGTGTATTCCGCGCAGGCCAGGAGGTTCAGGAACGTGTTATGGACTCCAACGATCTGGAAAGAGAACGTGGAATCACCATCCTCTCCAAGAACACGGCCATCGATTACAACGGCGTAAAAATAAACATTGTAGACACTCCGGGCCATGCGGACTTTGGCGGCGAAGTAGAGCGTGTACTGAAGATGGTAAACGGCGTAATCCTTCTGGTTGACGCTTTCGAAGGCACTATGCCTCAGACTAAATTCGTATTAAGAAAAGCGCTGGACTTAGACCTGGATGTCATCATCTGCATCAACAAAATCGACCGTCCGGAAGCAAGACCGGAGAAGGTCATTGACGAAGTATTAGAGCTTATGATGGACCTGGATGCCAGCGACAAACAGCTGGATGCGCCGGTAATTTTCGCCTCCGCAAAACAGGGCTACGCCATCAAAGAATTAGACGACGAAAAGGTGGACTTAAAACCGCTGTTCGACTGCATCCTGGAAAACATTCCTGCACCGGAAGGTGATCCGGAAAAAGGCACTCAGGTCATGATCTCCACCATCGACTATAACGAGTATGTTGGACGTATCGGCGTCGGCAAAGTAGACAACGGCAAAATCGCTGTTGGCCAGGAACTGGTAAAATTAAACGCAAACAACCCGAACACTCATGAGAAGGTAAAAATCACAAAACTCTATGAGTTCAACGGCTTAGATAAAGTGGATGTGAAAGAAGCCGGTGTAGGCCATATCGTAGCCCTTTCCGGTATTGCTGACCTTCAGATCGGTGACACCATCTGCGGTGGTGATGCAACAGCTATTCCGTTCCAGAAAATATCCGAGCCAACCATCTCCATGAACTTCATCGTTAACGACAGCCCATTAGCAGGACAGGAAGGAAGATGGTGCACCTCCAGACAGATCCGGGAGCGTCTCTACAAAGAACTGAACACGGACGTTTCCTTACGCGTAGAAGATACGGAAAACACCGACACCTTCAAGGTGTCCGGCCGTGGCGAGCTTCACCTTTCCGTACTGATTGAAAACATGCGCCGGGAAGGCTATGAATTCGCAGTAAGCAAGGCTGAAGTCATTTATAAAAAAGACGAAAATGGCAAAAAGTTAGAGCCAATGGAAATCGCAGTGGTTGACGTTCCGGAAGAATTCTCCGGCTCCATCATCAGCATGCTGTCCGAAAGAAAAGGTAACCTGCTCAGCATGTCTACCTTGTCCGACGGCTCCGTCCGCTTAGAGTTCAGCATTCCGGCAAGAGGGCTCATCGGATTCCACGGAAAATTCCTGACAAGCACCAAGGGCACCGGCGTTCTGAACACCATCTTCGACGGCTATGAGTCCTACAAGGGCGACATCGCTTACCGTAACCAGGGCTCATTGATCGCTTACGAATCCGGCGACGCTGTAACCTATGGACTGTTCGCAGCTCAGGAGCGTGGTTCCTTATTCATCGGACCCGGCACAAAAGTTTACGCCGGTATGGTTATCGGTGAAAACGGAAAAACAGAAGACGTTGAAGTAAACGTATGTAAGACAAAACATCTGACCAACACTCGTTCCAGCAGCGCTGATGAAGCTCTGAAACTGACGCCTCCGAAGGTTCTTTCCCTGGAGCAGGCTCTTGAGTTCATCGACACCGACGAGTTACTGGAGGTAACTCCGAAGTCCTTACGTATCCGTAAGAGAATCTTAGATTCCAGACTTCGTAAGAGATCCAACTTCCACTAAAGTTTACGGCAGACGAAAGGCCGCGGGCGTTCCGGAAATTTCGGTTCGGACCCAGACCGGAAAGTAAGCCAAAACGAAAGGAAATAACATGTTCCAATCTGGCGACTGGATTAAAATCAAATATGGAGAGTATGCCGGCAAAACCGGAAAAATCGTTGTACACCGCATGGACGGCAGTTACGGCGTGATTCTCTATGACGATTTTAATGCCTTAAAGGCGCCGGATGTTTCAGAAATAGGCGAGGCAAAGAGTCCTCTGGTTATGCTGAGTGAGGCTGCCATGGACTTGATCGAGCCATATGTCATCAGCCAGAAACAGCTGAAAGAAATGGCCAGGGCAGAAAAAACCTACGAAGACTATGCGGAAAAGGTATACCCGCAGTTCAACATTAAGGCGGAAAAGAAATATACCATGACCGTAAATGACATCAAGTCCGCACTGGTCCGGATCAATAAAAACAAACAGCCACTACCGCTGTTCAAACAGTGGTTCTGGATTATTCTGAACGTCTTTTATGAGGATCTGAACATTGCGTCCAAATTCGACGAAAATATATTCTCAGATTTTCCAAAGGATGAAAAAGAAATTTTCTCCACTGCCTTCGGCATTACGGAGAAGCTCTACTGGAGACTGGAAGAGCGCTTCGGCCGGAGAGAAGAGGACGAGCAGTATCTGGTTCAGTTCGAGAACGAGCCTGTATGGGATCTTCCGAAGGAAGAAAAACAGGGGCTGGAAGAAAGCGCATACTTCGCGATATGCAACGATATTATTGAAAGAATCGACTCTTACAATTTCTGCAAAGGTAAGCCGCAGGGCGCTTGGATCTATAGTCCGAGTCAGATGCGTCATGTCATTGCAGCCTATGAAAAAGATGATGACTTGAAACAGGCAACGCCGGAATCCAGGGCGCTCTTTAAAGATTTCGTGAAGAAGCTTTATCATCTGGGCGACCCACAGGCCATCCGGATTTTAGCCTGGAGTCATTATGAGGGAAATATCTGCTATCGGCAGAATTGGAATAAATCCAAAAAGTATTTGTTGGAGCTGTTTGAAAAGATCGGTGACCCGGCAGCAGCCAACAGCTTAGGCTATATCTACTACTATGGACGATGTAATGACGGCGTGCCGCAATACGAGGAAGCCTTTAAGTATTTTTCTTATGCGGCGCTGGATGGCATTGACGAAAGCATTTTCATGGTGGCAGACATGCTGATTTATGGACAGGGTGTGCGGAAGAATGTGGACATGGGCATGGAGATGCTGGTGGGCGGCTATCGTCAGACTTCCGAGGACATTTGCCGAAGCGTATTCGAAAGCCGTTTCGCGGAGTACGCCATGAGGATGGGAGATGCCTGTAGAAACGGTCTGATCTATGGCCTTGGGAACAGAGATGCATACCGGTTCTATCTGGAATCGAAGTTTGCACTGGGCAAGAGAAGACCGTTCAAATATTTCGGCGACGACGCGGTTACAGCGGAAGTGGACCGTAAGCTGGCGTTGATGAGAGAAGAGCTGAAGATTGACTACGACCGTAGCGAACTGAAGGCAGACTACCCGATTTTCATCAACCAGATGTACGAGGACCGCTTCCCGGTAAAGGTTTCCATTACCAAAAAGCGTGGTAGTAAGGACTATGTCCTGAAGTTAAGCCGATTCCGGTTTTCGGATGTGTTAAGCACTTTTAAAGTTTTCGGCGAGTTGCCGGAGGGCATGCGGGATAAGGAGGACGAGGCCAGCAAGATTCTGGTCACCTACCCGGAACTGTCCTACTGCAACGTCGTATCGGAGATTGAGTTCCGCCTGGAAAATGGCGAAGTGCTGAAAATGCCGGAGACTTTGAACAATTCGTTTTTAAGTGACGGATTCAGAAAGAATGAAACCACAGGCGCATTGGAGTTTTACACAAATGGGGAATTGACAGCAGCCATTGAAGCCGACTGGTTTGTGATAAAAGTGAAGAAATAGTCTGGGCCGCGGAAGCGAAGTGGCGGGAAGCGAAAGCTTCTGGGAGCGCGAACTTTGCAGGGCGGGCAAAAGTTTACGTAGCGAGCGTGTGCGGTGGCAGATAAGAAGGAGATAAAATATGTATACAGAAAATTTGCTGGATTTAATTGGAAATACCCCTATCGTTAGTTTAAAAGCAACCACCGGATTAAACATTTTTGCCAAGACAGAATTCTTAAACCCGGGTGGAAGTATAAAGGACAGAGTAGCGCTGAACATGATCAAGCGTGCGGAAGAGAAAGGTCTCTTAAAACCGGGCATGACCATCGTTGAGCCTACCAGCGGCAACACCGGCATCGGTCTGGCTCTTTGCGGCGTAAGAATGGGATACAAAGTAATCATTGTTATGCCGGAAAACATGAGCGAAGAAAGAAAGAAAATCATCAAAGCCTTAGGCGCAGAACTGGTTCTGACGGATCCGGAGCTTTCCCTTCCGGGAACCGTGGCAAAAGCTGAAGAAATCGCTTCTCAGGGACCGGACTTCTTCATGCCTCAGCAGTTTGAGAATCCGGACAATCCGGAAATCCATTATCGGACCACCGGCCCGGAAATCTGGCAGCAGTTAGAGGGCAAGGTTGACGTGTTCGTATCCGGACTCGGCAGCGGCGGAACTCTTCAGGGCACCGGCCAGTATCTGAAAGAGCAGAACCCGAACTTGAAGGTTGTAGCAGTTGAGCCAAAGGGCGTTTCCGCGCTGTTAGGACATGAGCCTGGTCTGCACAAAATCCAGGGCATCGGCGACGGCTTCGTACCGGAAGTCCTGGACACTATCCTGATCGACGAGGTTGTGGAAGTTACGGACGAAGATGCATACGACACCACCCGTGAGCTGGCAAGAGTTCAGGGTCTGCTTTGCGGAACTTCCTCTGGTGCCAACGTATGGGCTGCAAAATTAATGGCTGAGAAATATGGCAAGGATGTTGCCATCGCAACGGTTCTCCCAGACCGTATGGAAAGATACTTCAGCCAGGGCTTACTGTAAGATTCGCGCCCGCGATGCCGATGGGACGTCGTAAATGGCGCTGATATAGTCGTCGCGGAAGCGGTGGCGCGCCCCGAAAGGCGGCGCAAACTTTCGCGCCCGCAAACGAGCGGTGACGCAAACAATGTAGACTCCGGGCGCGCCCGGCAATCATAGGAGGCACTTATGAGTAAAGTTATTTCTACAGAAATGGAACGTCTTTTAGCAACCGGCTCCACTCTGCGAGCCATGTTCGAGGAAGGCAAAAAAATGCGCAAACAGTTCGGCGCAGAAAACGTTTTCGATTTTAGTTTAGGAAATCCAAGCGTTCCTGCTCCAAAGGAATTCAACGAAGCCATGAAGCAGGTCATCGAAGAAACCGACTCCATGACCCTCCACGGTTACATGAGCAACTCCGGCTACGAAGTTTCCCGCGAAGCCATCGCGTTCAACCTGAACGAGCGCTTTGGCACCAACTTCCGCATGGAGAACGTGACCATGACCGTCGGCGCAGCAAACGCGCTGGTTGTAGCCATGAAAATTCTGGTAAACCCGGGCGACGAAGTTATCGTTTTCGCGCCATTCTTTCTGGAGTACCGCAACTACATTTCCGACTTCGGCGCAGTAACAAAAGTTGTTCCTCCGAACCCACCGACATTTATGCCGGACATGGCGGCTTTCGAGACAGCCATCAACGAAAAGACCCGCGCAGTCATCATCAACAACCCGAACAATCCGACCGGCGCTGTTTACGATGAGGAGACCATCAAGGCTCTGGCAGCCGTTATGGAGCGCGCGGAAGAAAAATATGGCCGTCCAATATTCCTGATTTCCGATGAGCCATACCGCGAGATCGTATACGACGGAGTGGAGGTTCCATTCCTGACCAAATATTATAAGAACACGCTGGTTTGCTATTCCTACAGCAAATCCTTAAGCATTCCGGGCGAGCGCGTGGGCTACCTGCTGATTCCGGATGAGGCCGAAGAAAGCGACCGCATCATCGCAGCGTCCGCCATCGGCGTACGTGTACTTGGCTGCGTAAACGCTCCGTCCCTGCAGCAGCTGGCCATCATCAAAGTGCTGAACGTGCTCAGCGACGTGGACGCATACGCAAAAAACCGCCAGGCGCTGATGGATGCCATGGATGCCGCTGGCTTCGAGTACGTGGTTCCGAAGGGCACCTTCTACATGTTCGTGAAGACTCCAATCGAGGATGACAAAGAGTTCGTGGCTCGCGCCAAAGACGAGTTCCACGTACTTTGTTCCTCCGGTGCAGCGTTCGACTGCCCAGGCTGGGTACGCTTCGCCTTCTGCGTAGACTATGACATGATCGTCCGCGCGACTCCGCACATCATCGACGTTGGCCATGCATATGGATTGAATTAAGGTGCGCCGTGCAAGCGCTCCTGCTGGCACTGCATTGTGTGTTGCCGCGACATGGCACAGCGAAGCGAAGTACATGTGAAGCATAAACATGCGCTGCGAAAGAATTTATGCACTGTGTGACATGAACATAAATCTGATCAAAAAGAAAACCAAGCAAAATAAAGCAAAACAAAGCAAATTAAAGCCCCGAGGCACCTCGGGGCTTTTTGTATAACGAAAAACATGTGATAGGCGTGGGCTTTTTGCATCGGCGCCAATGAATGTCACATCCTTTTTGTGGAAAAAAGCTTTGTACGCCGTTGAATGAACCGATTTTTTGCGAAAAAAGGCGAAAACTTATCGACAGCCATACATATTTGCCCAGAAACGTGCACCAAATAGCTTTTTTGGGCAGATTTTTGCCTTCAAAAATAGAAAAACATCAAAATCTGCACAGAAAAAGGCATATTTTAAAATCTGTGGGGTAAAACCGTCTGAAGAAATACCCCATGAAAGTAAAAATAAGCCAATATTTGGGCTAAATTCATGATTTCGAGAAAGAAAATGAGGGAAATATACCCAATGGATTTGAAAATGTAAGTTATTCTGGGCAAAAACATTACGTAAACGCTACATAAATGGCAAAAGCATTACGCAAACGTCATATAAATGGCAAAAGCATTACGTAAACGCCACATAAATGGAAAAAAACATCCAACCCGTCGCAGCGCCACCCACTAAAGCAGATAAAACTGAATCTTTTCATCAATCTCCTGGATGTTCAGCGGGTGGTCGGCGGTTTCGGAAGTGATAATCAAATTAATGCCCTCGACAATATTCGCGTGCAGAAGAATCCGCTCGCAGTAAAGCGTTTTTTCAATATAAGACGAGTTGTCCATCATGCCGCGATGGTCCCAATACCACATCTTCCCCGTACCAACATTAATACAAATGAAGTCCATGTTGATCCTCGCACCATTAAAATCAAGCACCACGTCGTAGCGATAAGGGACGTCAAAATGCTCCAGACGAGAAATAATATCCGCCTCGGATTTACTTCGGGCACTCAATCCAGGAATAACCGTAGTGTGCTTCAAATTTTCCGGATGATCCATATTGCGGGTATACTCCGCCATCTTCCATTCCGCCAGTCTCTCTTCGTTGGACTTTGGCTTTGCCAATAGCGATTGCATCCATGGATACTTTTGCAAAAGAGCGTCATAAGTTGGCGAGCCGCTGAAGGCGTCGATGACCATGTCAAGGGCATTAATCTGATTATCCAAGTCATGTATTTTTTCTTTCACGAACATGTAATGGGCAATTCGTGACGCTTCCGGTTTCAGGGAATTATTGACGTATACATCCTTGACGACGCCAGAATCGTCCCGAATGTAAATTTGGTAATGGTCTGCGGAACGTTTTCGTCCAACAAGATGGGCATGGGGAGCTTCCGCCAAAGAAGCGCTCAGGCGGGCGCGCTCGGCCATAAGGCTGTTGCGCAGATAGTTAAGATTTTCGATGTTGAGCATAGGTATCCTTTCGTGGAAATGTTTAAAAATGGCAGGGATGCAATGCAGGAGTTTTGGGGAACGAAGCGGCAGACGCAGCTCATGGACAAGCTTCGAAAAGCGAGATGCTGCCATTGTACTTTCTGCAAAATGTAGACACAAGACGTATACGCACCGAAAAAAATATTTAATAAAACTGTAAAAAATCAGGCAATCAGGCGGATTTTTGGTATACTTATAATGAAAAACGTAAACGCGCGCGTAAACAAACGACACACAACGCGCTGTAAACGCACCACAATCGGTGCACTCAAAACAACAGCGGCACAACGCGTGCTGTAAACGCACAATCAAAACAATCATGAACAAACTACTGGTAATTACGGGGACAAATGCATCGGGTAAAAGCGGGCTGGGCATCGAGCTGGCGAAAAAATACGGCGCGGAAATCGTGTCCGCCGACTCGCGCCAAGTCTACAAAGGCCTGGACCTTGGCTCCGGCAAAGTAACAAAAGACGAAATGCAGGGCGTGCGCCATCACCTGCTGGACGTGGCGCGGCCCAACGACTTCTTCTCCCTGGTGGACTTTCAGGAGCAGGCCTACGCCTCCATCGACGACATACTGGCGCACGGACAAAAAGCCTTCCTGGTGGGAGGCACCGGACTGTACATCAACGCCGTTGTGGACGGCTACCAAATCAAGCGGGAGACGCCGGACATGGAGCTGCGGACGGAACTGACGAAGAAAACCAACGCGGAGCTCATCGAAATCATCCGCGCCCACCATCCGAAGGCCCTGGAAAAGCTGGACCTTAACAACACCCAGCGACTGGAGCGGGCGGCCGAGCGGGCCCTTTCCGGCGACACCGCAGAGCGCATCAACCTTCCGCGCTACGACACCTGCGTCATCGGAGTGACATGGCCGCGAGCAGAGCTTTACGAGCGCATCCGCATCCGTCTGGACAAACGCCTGGAAGAAGGCATGATCGACGAAGTGAAAAACCTTCGCGAGCAAGGCGCCACCGACGAATTCCTGTACGGGCTGGGGCTGGAATACCGCTACATCCTGATGTACCTGCGGGGCGAATTCGACAGCTTCGACGCCTTCTACAACAAGCTGTTCATGGAAATCCGGCATCTGGCAAAAGAGCAGATGACATGGTTCCGGAAGCGGAAGGACATTAACTGGATCGACATGACGAAAGATCCGGAGGCTGACGCGTCGCGCCTCATCGAAGAATTCTATTCCTGACGCCAACCCTTTCCATACCGCATAATTATTACAGTTACTTGTAAACAAAGCTCAAAATAGATAATAAGGAGAAAACACATGGATATAAACGCAATTCTTAAAAAGTTGCTTTCAAACGAGAGCGTTGCTGGCGTAGCAAAAAAGTCGGCGGCAACGTAACCCAGCAGCGGAGCCCATTCGAAGCATTACCGGGCAACATAGTAAATCAGGGAAGCAACGCAGCGAACGGTGACAACGTAACCGGACTGTTCAACCAGGGCAACCAGAGCCAGAGCGGCATGGGCGGACTGGACATCTTAAGCAATCTCTTCGGCGGAAGATAAATTCGATAGGAAGAGAAAAATAACAAGCGGGGCGTGTAAGTGCGTCCCGTTTTAATTTCGTCATTTTTGGATTCAATTTGGTCATTTTGTCCTTAAATGACCAAATTGACAACGAAAAAACCAAAATAAAACAGACGAAAAAGCCAAAACAAAACAGACGAAAAAACTAAAATAAAACTTGCGAAAAACATAAAACGATGGCATAATTCCGTTAAAGGAGCATATCATCATGGAATATATAACCAGAATAATAGACCGGGAAATAAATAAGCGAACCGAAGCGTTTAATGCAGTAAACATTGTTGGACCGAAAGGATGTGGAAAAACAAGAACCGCAAAAGAGCGCTGCAAAACGATTATTGAATTTCAGGATGAAGATAGAAGATCCGGATATATTGCTGTTGCAAAAACAGCGCCGGGTCTTTTGCTTAAAAATGAAAAACCGATATTGTTTGATGAATGGCAGGACGCCCCGGAGGTATGGGGCGCGGTGAGAAAAAACAGCGATGATAATCCAGAAGCTGTGGGTGAATACTATTTAACTGGCTCCATTAGCAAGGATGTAGAGACGCCCCATACAGGGACTGGAAGAATTACGGAAATACGAATGTATCCAATGACGCTCTGGGAAACAGGAGAATCTAATGGTTCCATATCACTGACGGAATTATTCGACAATCCGGAATATGAAATTGACGGAAGGATGACGAGCTTAAAATTAGAGGACCTGTTTTTTGCAGCTTGCAGAGGAGGCTGGCCGAGATGTCTGGCTCTTAAAAATCCAAAAGCACAGCTGGAAATCGCGAAAGATTATTACCGGCAGATTTATCAGAAAGATGTCAGCGCGCTGGATGGGACAAAAAGAAATCCGGAATGGACCAGGCAGCTGCTTTGGTCTTATGCCAGAAATATGGCAACAACAGCAAAAAAGACCAGAATATATGCAGATGTGAAAGCAAACAGCGAAGTATCCGAAATGACATTGTCTTCCTATATCGACGTATTGGAAAAACTATTTGTAATAAAAGACATTGATGCATGGACTCCATTAATCCGATCGAAAACCGCAATTCGTTCTGCGAAGAAACACATTTTTGTGGATCCGTCTATCGGCTTAGCGGCGTTAGGCATATCTCCGGACTACTTTAATAACGATTTAGATTTGTTTGGTCGTGTTTTTGAGAATATGATTCTCAGAGATTTATTAGCATATGCCGAAGCCCATGACGCGAAGGTGCTTCATTATACCGATGATGCCGGAGTAGAGGCCGACGCAGTATATCAGTTGGCCGATGGCAGGTATGCTTTGATAGAAATAAAAACCGGAATGAATGCAATTCCTCAGGCAGAGGAAAACTTGCTGAAATTTCAAGAATTGATTCGCAAGTACAATGAGAAAGCGCTGAAAGATAAGAAGCATCCAAAAGCTGAATATAGAGAGCCGAGCCTGCTCGTTGTCATCTGCGCAAACGCCCAGATGGCATATACAACAGACAAAGGCGTGAAAATAATTCCGGTTGGATGTCTGAAGGATTAACCAAAACACACATTCGTTTACGAGTCCCTCCTTTTGACAGACGGAAAATGTAAGATGCTGTTGAAAATGGGATGAGGAGGAAATTTATGAAAAAAAACATTTTCTTTCTAACCTTATTATGTTTGGCAATTACGCTCTGCGCTTGCGGAAGCGATGGGAAGAGCGAGCAAGAAATCGCAGCTACGTCCCAGACTGGTGGAAAGACGACTTCTTTGACGAAATCGAAGCCGAAGAATACTGGGAAGACTATTACGACTACGAAGAAAACGACTGGGAATGGGACGAGTAGGAGGAAATATGAGTTTTGATTATGAAGAAGCAAGACGGGATATAATAGATGCAGGCGGAGATCCAGATTATCTGGATTATTATCATGCAGATAAGCGGGACGAGTATCTGCGCAAGGTGGGATTAAATCCAAAGAATTATGGATCATCTGGTAACAGCCATTCA
>JAZRYR010000056.1:0-40128 GCA_045600845.1 Lachnospiraceae bacterium
GAAGAAGCAAGACGGGATATAATAGATGCAGGCGGAGATCCAGATTATCTGGATTATTATCATGCAGATAAGCGGGACGAGTATCTGCGCAAGGTGGGATTAAATCCAAAGAATTATGGATCATCTGGTAACAGCCATTCATCATCCGATAATTCTTTCTTTGATGACGAAAGTGACGGAGCCGAAAGTGCGGCATCCATACTTGGGCTTTTATTGGGACTGTTTGTGGTATCCAAAGAAAAATCAGAAAGAAAAAAGGCAGAGGCGAGAGCTTTAGAAGCAAAACGACAACAGCAAAGAATGAAGGAAGCGGCGGAAGCGGCGAGAAGACTGCAGGAGGAAGAAGAGGACGACGACTGGGAAGAGGACGACTGGAAAGAAGACGAAGAAGAAGAGGAAGAAGTTGACTTACCGAAGTCGGACGAAGAATTAGAAAAAGAAGAAAAGATAAGGGATGATTTGTATTACCATTTGATTTCCTTAGAAGACAAAACAAGAACAATAAAAGAAACGGAAGAACAATTAATTTCTCAATATGAACCGGCAATAAAAGCTATTGAAGAATTAAAAAACGGGGATGATGTCATGGAACTGGATATAGGGAAAAACGAAGACCTGAAGCGTGAAATAGAAATAAAGACCATTCTCAGAAAACTCATATGTTTAAATCCGGAAAAAGGATTCGGACTATGGAAAGATGCACTTTTGCGCTGCAGTGATTTATTTTTCAATGACGGAGGTGGCGAAATAGGATTACTCTGCGTGTATCAGGAAGGAAATAAAGCAATGACAGATTTTATCGCGCAGGATGAGGAAGTAAGGAATATCTTTTTTCAAAGACAACTTATTCGGTTCCGGCCCAGGCAGTTGTAATAGACTTGTTAAAGGATAATCGGTTTGCGGAAGCGGATTTATGTCTGGAAGCGCTTTATAACAACAAGAAGCGGTTTCCTTGGGAGATTGAATTTGATGATACTTTCCGAGCGTGTACCGAGAGGGATTTTAGCGAAGAAGTTTATCAGTTTGCGAACAGGTGGATAGAAAAAACAGAAGACGAATTTGAAAGAAATAATCTCAGAGAAAGACTGAATGACTGGGTGGAAACAGAAAAGGAAATTGAAGCAGAAAGATTAGAACGAGAGAAAGAAAAAGAGGAATGGGAAAAGAATACTTCAAAATCGGGACCAGCCATAGTAATTGAGGGAAAAAAGAAAAGACATGAACTACATTAAACCAGGAAAATACCGTCACTTTAAAGGAAATGAATACGAAGTACTGTACATCGCCAAGCACTCCGAGACCGGAGAGGACATGGTCGTGTATCGCGCCCTGTACGGCGAAGGCGGCGTGTGGGTGCGCCCGACATCCATGTGGAACGAAACCGTGGAGCGGGATGGAAAAGTGTATAAGAGATTTGAGAAGGTGGAGTAGATGCCATATTGCGTATCGGTAGAGACCATGCGTAAAAGCGATGCATGGACCATTGAAAATAAAATAAGTTCCAAAGAACTGATGAAAAGAGCAGGAACAGCCATATTTGAAGCAGCAGACTGGAAGGCTCCAGTAGCCATCGTTTGTGGCAAGGGAAATAATGCTGGAGACGGATTCGTCGTAGCGAATTTATTGGCAGAAAAAGACATTCCCGTGGATATTTTCCTACTATCCGACAGCTTTTCAGAAGATGGAAAATATTATCACGATATTTGCGATAATCGTGAAATAAAGTCGATTCTGTTCGAAGAAGGAATGTCTTTCGTTGAATATGGTTCCATATTGGATTGCATTTTCGGAACTGGCTTTTCCGGCGAACCGAGAGGCATTTATGGAACAGCAATCGACACAATAAACGAGTCAGGAGCATACGTAGTTTCAGCTGATATTAATTCAGGAATTAATGGCGACACGGGGCTTGGAACAAAGTATGTAAAGTCAGATCTGACCGTTTCCATTGGAACATTCAAGCCAGGGCATTTCTTGGGAAATGCCAAAGAAGCAATGAAAGAAAAAGTGAACGCTGATATCGAAATAGAGATTCAGGGCGAGATGATTTGGGTGGAAGAAAAATAAAACGATAATAGGGATTAATAAAGCTCTTTTTGGTATACTAACAATAGACATAAAAATACAAAAATATCACTTATCTGTGTATGAAGGAAAGGATATAACATGGCAGGAAAAACACAGGCAAACATTGGATTTGAAAAACAAATTTGGGATGCGGCATGCGTTCTTTGGGGGCATATCCCAACAGTTGAATACAGAAAAGTAATCATAGGACTGATTTTCCTTAGATATGTTTCTTCTGCCTTTGAAAAACGATATCAGGAATTAGTAGCAGAGGGAGAAGGTTTTGAAGACGATCGCGATGCTTATACAATGGATAATATTTTCTTCATTCCAAAAAATGCCCGTTGGGATGTTATTTCTTCCGCTGCACATACTCCTGAAATTGGTAAAGTAATTGACGATGCCATGAGAGCTATTGAGGCGGAAAACAAAGCCTTGAAAGGCGTTCTTCCGACAAACTTTGCAAATCCAGATCTTGACAAACAGGTTCTTGGAGATGTCGTTGATATTTTTACTAACATGGATATGGGAGATGCTGAAGAAAGTCAGGATCTTTTGGGAAGAACTTATGAATATTGCATCGCCCAATTTGCAGAAAAAGAAGGAAAAGGCGGTGGAGAATTCTATACACCAGCCAGCGTTGTAAAGACTTTAGTAGCAATATTAAAACCTTTTGATAACTGCCGTGTTTATGATCCAGCTTGTGGATCTGGAGGTATGTTTGTCCAAAGTGCAAAATTCATAAAAGCTCATACTGGAAACAGAGGAACCATTTCTGTCTATGGTCAGGAGGCCAATCCAGATACCTGGAAAATGGCCAAAATGAACATGGCCATCCGAGGCATTGAAGCAAACTTCGGACCACATCAGGCAGATACATTTACAAACGATCTACATCCGACTCTTAAGGCTGATTTTATCATGGCTAATCCGCCATTTAATTATCATCCATGGGGACAGGAAAAATTAACAGATGATATAAGGTGGAAATATGGTCTTCCGCCAGCAAATAATGCAAACTACGCATGGATTCAGCATATGATTCATCATCTTGCTCCAAACGGAAAAATCGGTTTAGTTTTAGCAAATGGAGCACTTTCTACGCAATCTGGTGGAGAGGGTGATATTCGAAAGAAAATTATAGAGGACGATTTAGTGGAAGCTATTGTCGCTATGCCAACACAGCTTTTCTACAGCGTTACTATTCCTGTTACGTTGTGGTTCATTTCACGAAATAAGAAACAGAAAGGAAAGACGGTTTTCATTGATGCCCGCAATATAGGACACATGGTAGATCGAAAACATAGAGACCTTTCCGAAGAAGATATTCAAAAAATTGCGGATGCCGTTGAAGCGTTTCAAAATGGAAAACTTGAAGATATTAAGGGCTTTTGTGCAGTTGCTGATCTTCAGACCATTGCACAGCAGGACTATATTCTTACGCCAGGACGTTATGTAGGAATTGAAGACGTAGAAGATGATGGAGAACCTTTTGAAGAAAAGATGAGCAGACTTACAAGTGAACTTTCCGAATTATTTGCAAAATCACATGAACTGGAAGATGAAATTCGTAGCAAGTTGGAGGCAATTGGATATGAAATTTAATCATTATACTCTCGACCAGCTTGTTGCGATTAAATACGGAAAAAATCAAAAGAAAGTCTTGTCTGATGAGGGAACGATTCCTATTTATGGAACGGGTGGTCTAATGGGGTACGCTACAGAATCCCTTTATGATAAGCCGTCTGTCTTAATTGGACGGAAAGGTACCATAGGAAAGGTCAAATATGTAAATCATCCATTTTGGACAGTAGACACGCTCTTTTATACGGTGGTAAACGAAGAAATTGTTATCCCGAAATATCTCTATTATGTAATGTCTCAGATAGATCTTAATAAGTATAATGAGGGCACGACAATTCCAAGTTTAAGAACTGAGACATTGAACCGTATAGAATTTGATATTCCGTCAATAGCAAATCAAAAAGAGATATTATCGTACTTACTTCCGATTGAAGAGAAAATTGTAATCAATACGAAGATAAACGATAATTTAAGCGAGCAACGAGCAGGGCAGGCCGGGCAACGCAGCAGCCGGATGGTCGTGCCTGCACGAACCAGACGAGCTGGCGTGTTGCATGGTACTATCCGGCGACTGCCGGATAGTGAGAGGGCAAAGTCCTCGAACCTGACCTGCAGACCGGGCTTAGAGGTCAATGTCGGAAACATCAAGTTCACCAGACATTAACCGTGGAAGTAGTGCATCTCTTAAGTCCGCCAACCTTTGGTTTTCTATATCATTGGCCATAATCATTGATAATAAAGGTTCTGTGAGTGCATTAAATTCCTTATTCACTTCATCAGTTGCTATCCATACTGGAGAAGTTTTTATCTCACTCGATGATAAATTAACTTGAACTCCACTATTTGCTCGACTTCTCAAATCTTTTAAGAAATCGAAGCTATTAGTTAAAAGGTATATGTAGGCGTAGGATGTACTCTTATATCCATTGCTACGAAGAAGACCAACACGTTGATTTACAATATACTGACTGTCAACTGTCATAAGAGCGGTATTGCCAAGTATGGCCACATTATCTTTCATGTCGGTCATAGCCATAAGTACATCGCCTTTATGAAGGACATATTTTGAGAGCGCAGAGCACTTGTTTATGGGATACCAGCTTTTAGTTCCGCTTGAATTGAATCCTCCCCCGCGGTTGATATGGCCCTGTTTAAATACATGGTAACAATTGGGCTCAGGTGTATCGAGGAGTTCCTTACTTTTGAACGCATAGCCGTTTGAAAAATCAGCTATATCCTGCAAGGTACCTTGTTCCCAATCATCTGGGACAGAACCTCCAAAGTGACTGAAATCAATGAAGAAGGAAGTAAGAATGACCTGTGCCTGTTGCTCTAAATTATCGTTTATCTCATTGTTTTGCTTAATCTTTTTATCAATGCTCGAAAGAATGCTAACCAAAGTATCTTGTTTTTCTCTGTCAATCAGCGGTATTGGCATCTTACCTAATGTTTGAGCATTTATATTTCCACGAGTGCTACCAGTATTGAACGAGTTTATCCAGTCTTTGTACTCCTTTGATTGACAATAATATTTTATATATTTCGGATTGACCTTGTTTTCATCAATACTGAACTTAATAAGAAATCCTGCATATACGAACTCTCCATCCGAGCCATCATAGAAATAGTTTCTTCCTGTACTTGCACCAGTTCTTGCAAATACGATGTCGTTCGGCTTTAAAAGATAATCTTTTGCCTTTTCATCATCAACGGATTTTAGATTAGATAAATCGAGTGTACCATCATCTTTTATATCAGTAATTCTCAAATAAGTATATAATTCTTCGGAGAAAGGAACTGCACTTGCCCCAATTCCGTATGATCCCTTACCATCAATAGCAAGGGCAGCTAATTGCACAATACGTTCATTCATAATCTTTTCCTCTCTATCCGATATATTTCCGGTGGGCAATTTTTACATTGCTTTGTTTGACCATTGCGTACTGCAAGGTCGTGTCTATTTTGCTATGTCCCAAGAGCTGTTGTAACTGCTCAATGGGCATTCCTTTATCTATTGCCATCGTTGCAAGGGTACGTCTGAACTTGTGTGGGTGTACCTTTTGCAAGCCTAATTGTTTTCCAAACTCACGCAGGCGAACCTCAACGCCGCCGATTTTCAGCCTTTCGTGTGGCGATTTCAGCGATACAAACAATGCCGGGTTGTCATCCGCTCGGCTTTCCAAATAGTTCTGTAAATGTATCTTTGTGCGAGCATCAAAATAGACTACTCGTTCCTTGCTGCCTTTTCCGAAAACTACGCATTCTCGCTCGTTGAAGTCGATATCATTTCGGTTGAGCAATACCATTTCACCAACACGTATCCCTGTTGAAGCAAGCATATCAACCATCGCCAAATCCCGAAGCTCCGTGCAGTTATCACGCATCAGCTCTAACGCTTCATCAGAATAAGTTTCTTTGATGTTCGTGCCGGTTTTAACTCTGTGTATGCGTCTGACCGGGCTTTTCAATATGTAATCCTCATCCTCTAACCAAGAGAAAAAACTGGAAAGGATACGGCGTATATTATCAATCGTGACCCTGCTTGATTTTTTCTTTTCCTGGTATTCTGTCAGGTATCTTCTTATGTCGTCTGTTACAATGTGCTTGACCTCTTTTTGAAGCCCATTAAGCATAGCTTCTATTGTTGCTTTATAGTAAATTAAAGATTTCTCGGAACAGCCCTCAATACGCTTTGCTGATAGGAACAGCTCTACAAAATTCTGCTCCGAATTTTTCTCTTTGTCTTGATTTTCCGTTACCTCATACCTTGCAAGCGAATATTGCAAAATATCTTGCAATTTTTCACTTTGTGCGTTATTCAGATATGGTAACATTCCTTGAATAACATCATTGATTAGGTCTTGTTTCATTCGTCGATTCTCCTTTTATTTTTCAAGAGAACGACTATGGGGCGGAGGTCCCCTGATATTAACTCCCGCCGCCCACGGGAGTAATAGGATATATTATTAGCTCCTTTACTGCTTTCAAAGTTTTTGAGTTTGCCAATCGCTTGTCTTGTTTGTCTTTCTTTTCTTTTTTTTAGGCCTTATGTTTCTTTTTGTTTCTTTGTTGTCTTCCACTATTGCTTCATCTCGACAATACGTAAAATACATCCACAAAAGAGTAAGATAATACTGTTCAGCAGTAGTTTCTGGAAATAAATCGCCCAAAACTTTATGGAGTACATCACTCCCATACGTTCGATTATGAAGAATAATGACCGTATCATATACAGCTTCCAAAACCCATCTACAGCAATTCTGTTCATCTGTTGTAGCAAGATTTTCTTTTACCCAAATATAATCAAATGGCGGTGTCGGATTTGCATTTACCATTTTGGGGCGATTTTCACTATAAAGGAAATAAAAATATTCATCGACGTAATCAATAAAACTAATATTGTTCACGTCGCGTCCAAAAAACACTTCATTGTTAAAACGATAGGCTATGGTTCGAAAATCTGTTTGATATTGCAAATCTTCCCAATCTTGCTCACGGTATCTTTCATAATTTCTATGAAAATATTTTGCGCCATCATAGAGAAAATCCATTCCTAATTTATGTTTCTCACGATCTTTTCCAAATGACTCAAAGCATTTATTAACCCAGTTGGAGTTTGTTGGCACTTTCATTTCTATATTGGCTTGCTTTAATATCTCGTTTTGCAAATCTATTGGGCAACGGCAAAAATTACGAAAAATTGCTTTTTTATACGAATCATGTCGATGCAGATTAGCAGCAATTGCGCAAAGAGGTAGCAACTCTCTTTCTTCGTTATTCTCACTCAAAAAGGCATGCGCCTTTTCTTCTAATTCTCTGCGAATTCGGTGTTCTTCGAGATTTTTGATTTCCTTTTCATGCCGGGACTGCATCCAATAAATCATAATAGGGACAGCACCCGTCACCAATAGGGTGATTATTGAAATGATGATTTGAACAATTTCAAATGTTGTCAATTTAATCTCCTTTTAGATAAACGATAATTTATTTCAGCAAGCGCAAGTACTTTATAAGTATCGCTTTGTAGATATGCAGCCCTTTGACGGTGTAATGCCGGATAACTGGCATCTTGGCACCATTTCTGAAATCATAGAACTGCATGATTCTAAACGCATACCACTTTCAAGCCGCGAACGCGCTGATCTCGCCAAAATTTACCCTTATTATGGTGCCACCTCCGTGATGGACTATGTAGACAGATACTTGTTTGACGGAGTCTATCTCCTTCTTGGTGAAGATGGTACTGTTGTCGACAGTAAGGGCTTTCCGATTCTTCAGTATGTCGAGGGAAAGTTCTGGGTGAACAATCACGCTCACATCATCACCGGCAGGAATGGCTTTTCTGTCGAGTTGCTTTATCTGCTTTTCAGCTTAACAAGTGTGCAGTCGATTGTGACGGGAGCTGTTCAGCCAAAGATCAGTCAAGCCAGCCTTAACAAAGTTCCGGTTATCGTTCCGTCAGAAGATGAGCTAAAGGCCTTTGATGCCACTGTACAGCCGATTTTTACACAAATACGCAATCTTCGAGCAGAAAATGATAGACTTGCTACTACCCGTGACACCTTGTTGCCGAGGCTTATGTCCGGCGAACTTGATGTTTCCGACATTGACCTCTAAGCAGCTAAATTATCGTTTATTAGAAAGGAGGAATAGTATGAAATATGTTGCATTTTTAGATGTATTGGGATTTAAAGACAAACTTAAAAAATTATCTCAAAATGATGCAAAGAATTATATCGGAGATTTTTCGTCAACAATATATTCGTTATTTCAAAATATAAACAATAAAATAAATGGCTATATTGTTAGTGATTCAGTTATTTTGTATTCAAATGATGTAGCCTCTGAATCTTTAAAAGGCTTGGTTACACTTGTAATTGATATTTGCAAAGAGGAATTTACTCAAAATGGAATTTTAATTCGAGGGGCAATATCAAAAGGTGAATTTGATAAAATGCCGGCTATAGAATTGCCCAAACTACAAAAACAACTAATTGTTGGACAAGCATATGTAGATGCTTATTTACTTGAAGATTCAATGAAATCAATTGGAATTTCTCTAAGCAAAGAGGTTTATCAAGATATTGTTGGATTAAATTTAGATGTCAATTGTTACGATGAAAGTTCAAAAAAAGAAGAAAAATTTGTATTAAGCTATTTTGATTTCGAATTTATCAACAAATCAGAAAATCTGCTTAAATTTGTTGATTTGGCTATTGGCTCAAATTGGCGTCCGCATTATTACAATGCGTTATATTTAGCAATAAAAGATACTAAGAATAATAATCAAATATATCATTTGTTTGATCAGTTAATAGCTTGCATCGGGAATCCAAGTGAATGCTGGATGGAAATTGACAAATTTATTAAGAATACCTTTAATGACGATGTAATCTCATATTATCAAACACGGTTTTTAGGATATATTAGAGAACGCATGCAGACATCAGAAAACAAAACACTATATATTGAAAAGCGGTCGAGCAATCGCGATAAAATATTGCAATACTTAAGAAATAATCCATACGCTTCGATTCATTCGATTTCTGATGCACTTAATATTTCTGTCAAAGCCACTCAGAACTACATAAAAAAATTAATTGATGAAAAACAAGTGTTAGTTAATGAAGTAAGAGTGATATATAACGATACTCAACGAAACACAAAAACATACTCTTTAGCGGAATTTGATAATAGCCTCTAACAGCGACTTGAGGTAATAAATTATTGCATAGCATAGAAAACCAAAAAATAGGAGGATAAAACAATGCCAGGTTTTATCGAAGCCGATTATGAAAATTCAGTAATAGAGTTATTTCAAAATATGGGCTATCAGCACTTGTATGGTCCTAATATTGAAAGAGATTTTAAGAGCCCGTTGTATGATGGGATTCTTGAGGACTCCTTAAAAAGATCGAACCCTTCTTTGCCGGATGCTGCAATTAAGGATGCTTTGTATAAACTCAAGAATTTTGAGAACGGAACGCTTGTCCAGAAAAATACTGTTTTCATGAATTATCTTCAGAATGGCATTGAAGTTAGTTATCATGAAAATGGAGAAACAAAATCCGATATTGTTTATATCGTTGATTACAATAATCCGGATAACAATTCTTTTATAGTTGCAAATCAGTGGACGTTCATTGAGAACAGCAATAAGCGCCCGGATGTTTTGCTTTTCTTAAACGGAATTCCTGTAGTATTGATAGAACTTAAATCTCCTTCAAGAGAAGAAACGGAAGCTTCTGAAGCATATCTTCAGATTCGCAATTATATGCAAGAAATCCCGTCCATGTTCATTTATAACGTAATCTGCGTTATGAGCGATATGTCCGTTTCAAAGGCAGGAACAGTCACTTCTGGCGAAGACCGTTTTATGGAATGGAAAACGAAGGATGGAGATTACGAAAATACACAATATGCCCAGTTCGACACATTCTTTGAAGGAATGTTCCAGAAGGAAAGATTGCTTGATATATTAAAGAACTTTATCTGCTTTAGTGAAGAAGGAATTAAATCCAATAAAATTCTTGCAGGATATCATCAGTACTTTGCTGTACGCAAGGCCATAGATAGTACGTGTAAAGCTGCTGCAGATGGTGGAGATGGAAAGGGCGGTGTGTTCTGGCATACACAAGGCTCTGGAAAATCTTTATCAATGGTATTTTATGCACATCTACTTCAGCAGGCTCTGAATAGCCCAACAATTGTTGTAATTACAGACAGAAACGATTTAGATGATCAGTTGTTCATTCAATTTGCAAAGTGCTCCGACTTCCTTCGCCAGAAACCGGAACATGCTACCAGCAGGGAGCATTTGATGAAATGGCTGGCTTCAAGAAGTGCTAACGGAATTATTTTTACAACGATGCAGAAATTTGAAGAATCTGCGTCTGCGTTATCCGAAAGAAGAAATATTGTCGTAATAGCAGATGAAGCTCATCGAAGTCAGTATGGTTTAACAGAAAAAATAAAGATAACAACGAATGAAGCCGGAGAACAGGAAGCGAAGAGAATCGTAGGAACAGCACGTATCATCCGTGACTGTCTGCCAAATGCTACATTCATAGGTTTTACTGGAACACCGATATCGTTAAAGGACCACGATACCAAAGCTGTATTTGGCGAGTATATTGATATCTATGATATGACTCAGGCAGTAGAAGACGGAGCAACAAGACCTGTGTACTACGAGAGTAGAGTCATCAAACTTAAATTGGATGAAAAAACGATTCAATTGATTGATCAGGAATATGATGCAGTAGCTGCGTTGGACCAGGCAGACGAAAGTGTTATCCAGAAGAGCAAACAGATGCTTGGAAAGATGGAAGCAGTTTTAGGAAATCCACAGACGATAGATTCTCTTGTATTTGATATATTGGATCATTACGAAAATTACAGAGAAAACCTGCTTACTGGAAAAGCTATGATTGTAGCTTATTCACGTAATATTGCGATGAAAATTTATCAGAGAATTCTCGAGCTTCGTCCGGATTGGAATGAAAAAGTTGCTGTCGTAATGACGGAAAGCAATAAAGATCCGGAAGAGTGGAGAGGAATCATTGGAAATAAACGCCATAAAGAAGAATTGGCAAAGAAATTCAAAGACAATGACAGCCCTCTTAAAATTGCCATCGTTGTTGATATGTGGCTTACCGGATTTGATGTTCCGTCACTTGCAACAATGTATGTATATAAGCCGATGTCAGGACATAATCTGATGCAGGCTATTGCGCGAGTAAATCGTGTATTTAAAGAAAAAGAAGGTGGCTTGATTGTAGATTATGTAGGCATAGCAAATGCTCTTAAACAGGCCATGAATGATTACACTGCTCGTGACCGTAAGAATTATGGAAACACGGATGTTGGACAGGTCGCTTATCCGAAATTCCAGGAGAAACTGGAAGTATGTAGAGATTTACTAAACGGCTATGATTATTCATCTTTCCTGAATGGTTCAAATCTTGAGCGAGCTAAAATTATTAGCGGCGCAGTAAACTATATAGCAGCACCAGACAAGGAAGAATTACTTAAGACATTCCTGAAAGAAGCATACTTGTTGAGACAGGCTCTTTCATTATGCTCTGCACTGACAACGGAACCAGAAAGAATGGAAGAAGCATTTTTTGAAGCAGTCCGCGTTATGGCAAACCGTATTATTGTCGAAGGTGGCAAGTCGAAAATATCGTTGAAAGAATTAAACGATCGAATCAACGAACTCCTAAAACAGAGTATAAAGAGTGATGGTGTAATCAACTTGTTTGATGGTGTAAAAGAAGAGTTTTCATTATTCGATCCGAAGTTCCTTGAAGACATATCAAAAATGAAACAGAAGAATCTGGCAGTTGAATTGCTGAAGAGATTGATAGCTGAACAGGTCGCTGTTTATCGTGTGACAAATGTTGTTAAGTCTCAGAAATTCAGCGAGATGATTCAGCGGATAATGAACCAATATCTGAATGGAATGCTGACCAATCAGCAGGTTATTGATGAACTTTTGAAGATGGCAAAGGATATTCGGGATAGTCACAATCAAGGAAAAGATATGGGACTGACTCCGGAAGAAATGGCTTTCTATGATGCACTGACTAAACCGGAAGCAATCAAGGACTTTTATGAAAATGAAGAGCTGGTTGCACTCACAAAAGAACTGACAGAAACACTGAATAAAAATAAGACTATCGATTGGCAGAAGCGAGAAACGGCAAGAGCTAAGATGCGAATGATGATCAAAAAGCTTTTGAAGAAACATAAATATCCACCAGAGGGAATGGATGATGCACTTGAAACCGTTATGACCCAGTGTGAATTATGGACAGACAATAATTACTTTGATGAGCGTATGGGCACTTATGCAGAGAACATAGCGAGGATGTAAATAGTAGCTATGTTATTATATAGATTGAAAAAGAGACTATCATTTTACCAGAATAAGAATTGTATAATATTATTGGATAAAAGTTTATGGAAATATCATTCGATGTTAATAGTGCTAAAGAAATCTTTAATCAGACAGGACGTAAAAGCTTTGGCTATGAAGTAAGGGAAATTATCTGATAATGTTATAAGAACTGACGAAGGGACACTACATGGAGTATAAATACATACCGTTTATTCCTCAACCGTTATTAAAAGAAATCAGAAATAATAATGTTGTTCCGTTTTTAGGAGCTGGATTTTCAAAAAATGCAGAAGTATCTGTTGGCTTAGATTTACCAGACTGGAATGAATTAGGCGATTATATTAAAGAACATCTTTCGAATTATGAGTCAGAAAATGCATTAGATATTATTTCTCAATATGAATCGTTATATTCAAGAGATGAGTTGGTTAAACTGATAAAAACTCGAATAGGTGATGTTGAAATAGAACCGGGAGAAACGCACATCAATTTTGGGAAAATATTTCAAAGGTTGATTTGTACTACTAATTTTGACAACTTACTGGAAAAAACATATGAGAATTTGGAAATTAATTTTACAAAGATTTCTTCTGAAAAAGAATTACCAAAAGTCAATTATGATTCACCTTGTATTGTTAAATTACATGGAGATTTTGAATGTCCCGATGATATGGTATTAACAGAAAACGATTATGATATGTATTTAACCAATAAACCGCTGTTTTCAACATTTATAGGGAATGTTTTTATAACAAAAACTCTTTTATTAATTGGTTATAGTTTAAGTGACAATGATATTCGGTCGCTTTTATCAGTAATTAATTATCGATTGGGGAAAATGACTAAATCTGCATATGTATTTCTAGTAAACGAGAGGGAGTCTGTTGTTGAACGTTTCATTCGAAGGGGAATTAATCCAATTAATATTATTGAAGGTGAAAAAACAGTAAAGGAGACATATGCTGGTGTATTTGAGGAAATAAAACATTATGTAGATGAACATAATAATTTCTGTGAAAAGCCGTATCAAGAGTTTTGGATAAATAATCATTTGGGCAGATATTTGGGGAAAGATCCATGGGGCGAATCTTTAGAAATTTGTTTGGGAAAAAAAGATGGGCGAATTATTGCTAAATGGATTAATAGAATGACTAATTTAGGATTAGAACGTGAGTCGGTGATTATCTTAATAGAAGAAATTAATGCAGATTTTAATGAGAAATTGTTTTGTGAATTTAATATTTCCCTATTAAAGGAAGTTGAAGATACTTTTCCAAAAAAACAAATAGATTACTCATACGAAGGAGTCCTCCTGCTAGCAGAAGGAAGTTTGACAGTTACATTTATTGGAGGTCAATGCAGATATTATTATCCGGAGGGTGGTGTAAATGGGAATTATTCAGGTGGCTTTAGAAATGGTGCAAATTTACTTACAGTACTAGATTATCAAAATGAATAATTAGACTCGATAATACGGATGAAAAAACTTCAATTGATGGATAATGAATTAATATTCTTCAAATAAGAACGAACCATTAGAACAGGAGTCAGATATGCAAGATAAAAAAGGTTACATTTATATTTTTACAAATCCGTCTTTGAAAGACATGGTGAAAATTGGATATACCACAAATGTTGAAAAGCGAAGAAAGGAATTGAGTACTACTGCGCTTCCTACCGATTATGAAATCTATGCTACATATGAGGTGTATGGTGATATCGAAGATAAAAAGCTTCATAAAATGATTGACCAACTGAATCCTGATTTAAGAATTTCAAAAAACAGAGAGTTTTTTGTTATGTCACCTAAAGAAGCATATGAACTTCTCGAAAGTATAGCCACTATTTCAGGCACAAAAGACAGACTTAAATTAGTCGTTAAGGAGACTAAAGAAAGAAAAGAATACGAAGAGAAAGTAAGGGCCAAATTCTTCCGATTTTCAATGTGTGAGATTAAGCCAGGGGAGATGATTGCCTATGTTAAAGATCCTTCGATAACGGCCGTTGTTTATGATGATACGAAAGTGGAATTCAATGAAGAGGTAATGTCTCTTAATGCTCTGGCAAAACAACTGCTAGGTAAAACAGGAACTGTTGGTGGAGTAGCAGGTCCACATTTCTTTACATACAAAGGCAAAAAACTGAATGTATTAAGAAAAGAAATGGAAAACCAATAAGGAGTATAAAAATATGGATATCAACACAATATTAAGTCAGATAGACCTTGGAAGCTATGCAATGCCCGTATTTCAGCGTGGTTATGTATGGAATAGAGATCAGGTAAGGAAACTTATGAATTCCCTGTATAAAGGATATCCTATAGGGGAATTATTGGTGTGGAATACTACTACCGATCCAGAAATTGCAAAAGGGGATGGGAATCTCACTCCAGGAAATGTCAATCTGATTCTGGACGGACAGCAGAGAATGACAACTTTGTATGGAGTAATCAAAGGAAAACCTCCTAAATTTTTTGACGGAAATGCCAATTCATTTACGGGATTGTACTTTAATGTTTTAAATGAAACATTTGAATTTTATATGCCGGCAAAAATGAAAGGAGATCCTTCCTGGATTAGCGTTACTGAGTTGATGCAAGTTGGAGCTGCAGTATTTCTTCAGCAAAAGATGCAGGAAAATCCAGAGGATGTTCAATTTTGGCTTGACCACATGGCAGTATTGGCTCAACTTGAAAATATCAAGAATATTAATATCCATATTCAAACCGTATCTGGTCCGGATAAAACGATTGATGTCGTTGTAGAGATTTTCAACAATGTCAATAGTGGTGGAACAAAACTCAGCAAAGGAGATTTGGCACTTGCAAAAATCTGTGCAGAGTGGACAGATGCAAGGGAAGAACTCAAAAAAATAATTGAGAAATATTACAAAGCTGGATACGAATTTACAATGGATTGGTTGCTTCGCTGCGTTACAGTGTATTTAACGGGCCAACCGTATTTTAGTGCATTAAGTCAGGTGAAAACTGAGGACTTTAAAAAAGCTTTGCCAGAGACTGATAAAAAAATAGGAACATGTCTGGATCAAATCGGTTCAAAACTTGGACTCGATCACGCCAAAGTTTTAGGAAGCGTTTTTGCAATTGTCACTATGATTGGATATCTGCAATACAATGGTGGAAAATTGTCTGATAACAAAGAATGGGATAAACTGCTGTATTGGTATGTTCATGCTTTCTTATGGGGACGTTATGCTAGTTCAACAGAAAGTTCTTTAGCGCAGGATTTAAATACAATAAATCGCGGAGACGGAATCGAAGGTTTAATTAAACAGCTCAAACAGATGAGAGGAGACTTAACCATCAGGCCGGAGGACTTTTGGGGATGGAGTACTGGTGCGAGATTTTATCCATTATTGTATTTACTTACCAGAACTAGTAATGCTAAGGACTGGGGAAGCGGTCTGGAACTGAAAAGCACTTTGTTAGGTAAAAACTCCTCATTGGAAGTCCATCATATTTTCCCTAAAAAAGTTTTATATGCAGCTGGAAAAAGTAAAGCAATTGTAAATGCTTTGGCGAATTATGCCTTTTTAACTAAAGATACAAACCTTGAAATATTAGATAGATACCCGGAAGATTATTTTCCAGAATATCGTGAAAAATGTCCGGGAGCAATGGATACTCATTGGATACCGGCTGATAAAGAATTATGGAAAATAGAGAATTACGAGAAATTCCTCGAGGAACGACGGAATTTGTTGGCAGCAGCTGCAAATGCCCTTCTAGATTCTCTTTATAAAGGCCAAATGCAGAATGTTCCAATACAATCTTTTGCAACTAAAAATTATAGTGCTTTTAATTCTGAAGAAGAGGATATCGCCAATGTAATAGCATGGGTTGCAGAAAAAGGATTAAGAGAGGGGACCGTTAATCATGAATTGATTGATAATGATGGTAATGTTGTAGCAATGATAGATTTGGCTTGGCCACAGGGAATACAGCAGGGACTCAGCGAGCCGATAGCATTATTACTTAATGAGAGCGCTGAGACTCAGTCAATCGTTGGAAAATCCGGTTATCGTTATTATACGGATGTTGAAGAATTCAAACAGTATATAACGAATAATTATTTGCAGTGAGATTGACGAAGAATAAATGGACTGTTGAATAGGTATATTATAAAATTATTTGCACAAGGAAGAGAAAGAAAAATGGAAAATGAAAACAAAGGATTGTTTAACAAAGTAAAGGGAAAAGCAGTAAACATTATTGACCGTAATAATGATGGAAAATTTGATAAGTCTGATGCAGCCATTATTGCAAAGAATGTTGGCGGCGTTATGAAAAAAGGAGCAGTGGCTTTGAAGGATGAAATTGCTGAAAAAGAAAGAATGCTTGAATTGAAGATACTTGCTCCTGTTTTTCCTGCGACTCTTGTTGAAGGAGATTTCCTGCTGCCAAAGTTTCTCCGCATTACCGAACGAGATAAAAAACATGCAGAGAGTGAACTCTGTCAGGGTTCTATTGGATATGAGTCAAATCAGAAGGGCTTAAAATACTTGAATATTTTTCAGGAATCAATAGATGATTTTGGGTTAACGTTCTATCCAAACACAGATTATGAATTTTATTATATTGATCCTAGCGACAGAAATAGATATATTGCGATGGATGAATATTTCAGCTACTTAAAATTAATGCGTATTAATGAACTTCAACGCATTGCGCAGGATCTCGGGGCAAAACATTTTAAAATTACGTATAAAGAAGAGAAGACATCTTTCTCATCAAAAAAAGTAAAAGCAGGAATTAAGGTGCCGAAGGCTGGTGCAGAAGCGGAGCATTCTACTACTGAGAAACAGTATTCTACCATTGAGCTTGAAGCTGAAATGTCCTTCCCGGGACATGATCCGATTAATCCTGCGCTTCGATATTTACAGCAGGACCCAAGCGTTTTGAATTTAATTGAAATGAGAATGAATCCGGATTCCCCTCTGCAAAACCATAAATTCATGGTGAAATTAAGTAATTCTTCAGGTATTACGGAGAAGGACGGAGCAAAGATTGATGCCGTATTTAAGGAACTGAAAATTGAAGGAAACACCACTGTTGCCAGCGAAGCTAAAAATGAAGCAAGAAGATATTTAGAATATGAGATAGAGTTTTAGGAAAAGAACTCTTAGATTGATTTAAAGGTCGCCCAGGCGGCCTTTTTCATCCCTTTTTTCGCTACAATTCTCCTTAGATACTGGGTATGAGTTTTCCCACCACCTATTGCAAGTACAGATTTATGCCCTTGCTATATGATATTCTCTCGATATAGGACGTGGAAAAGACAGAATGTTTTTTTGAAATAGTGGAAATTTTGAATGAGAAAGGAATGAGAGTGCTGACTGTTAGAGTATGCGAGGCATATTATCGGGAGAGAATTAAAGAGCGAGCTGCAGCGTTGCCTGGACACTATCGTTGGCAAGGACGGCCGTGAGGCTGTTAAAAATGTTTACGAGAGCACCCGCATCGCAGCTGCGAAAAACGAGGAATAGCAACGAGTGCGAGCGTATTTTGAAGGAGCGGGCCGAAGAGATTAAAAAAATACTGAAAGGCTTTAAGTCCCTGACCGGTCCAATGAAGCAGAAATTGGAAGAAACATGAATAATGCCGCGAATATGACTTCCTCGAAAAAAGGAACAAGAGAATTGACGAATATTGTAAAGAAAATTCTTTATGAGAATCTGACAGCAATTAAAAAGGATAATAGAAACTGATGAAAAATAGAGAAGAAAAAATAAAAGCAACAGAAATCCATCTGGACCAAATCCGGGGAAGCCTGATTGGCGGTGCCATCGGCGATGCTCTGGGATATGCTGTTGAATTTCTACGGGAGAACCAGATTTTCAGCCGTTATGGAGAGAATGGAATTACAGAGTATGAACTGACAGATGGGAAGGCGCTCATATCGGATGACACACAGATGACACTTTTCACGGCAAACGGATTGCTGATTGGAGAAACAAGGGGATGCTTGCGAGGGGTCATGGGGGCTCCTAGCAGTTATGTTGAGTTTGCTTATCAAGATTGGTATTTAACCCAGACAAGCTCTTTTGAAGAAGTGAACAGACATGAACGTTTCACAGAAGAAGGAGGGCGATCCTGGCTTCTTGATGTTCCGGAATTATACGCCCGGCGAGCACCTGGAAATACATGTATGTCTGCGTTAGCACCAAGTTCGGGTTATACAGATGATTATATTAAAAATCCTATTAACCACAGTAAAGGCTGCGGCGGAATTATGAGGGTCGCACCTATGGCCTTGAAGTACCGGAAAGGTATTAACTTTCACGGTGACATTAAGAAGCTTGATAAAGAAGGTGCGCTGATAGCGGCAATCACTCATGGCCATTCCCTCGGATATATGCCGGCAGCCGTTGTGACCCATATTATTGAGCTTTGCCTGATAGACCATGAAAAGACTCTCAAAGAAATCGTGATGGATGCGAGGGATGCGGCTTCCGAGCTGTTCGCTGGAGATAAGCACCTTCCGGAACTTATAAAAATCATCAATCTTGCATTGGAATTATCTGAGAATGATGATTCCGACCTCGAGAACATCCACAGACTGGGTGAGGGATGGGTTGCAGAGGAAACCTTAGGCATTGCGATTTACTGTGCACTGAAGTACCAGAATGATTTTTCAAAAGCAATCATTGTATCGGTAAACCATAATGGCGACAGTGATTCAACCGGTGCGGTTACAGGAAATATTCTGGGTGCGCTCGTAGGATATGATGCAATAGAACCTAAGTGGAAGAAGAACCTGGAACTCCATGATATAATACTGGAGATGGCTGACGATCTGTGTCATGGATGCAATATGGATGAATACAGTGGTTACAGAGACCCGGCATGGATATCCAAATATGTAGAAATGCACAGATATGAATCGGAAAACATCTGACCATTTTTCCTCAAAAGGAAATTCCCCTAAAAAAAGATAGACTTTATTACTGTACCCTTTTATAATCAACTTAGCTAACCTAGGCAGAATATGGAGGGCGACATGACTTCAGTGAATATGTTTGAGGCAAAAACGAATCTTTCAAAATATGTATTGGCGGTTGAAGAAAAAAAGGAGGAGTATATTTTGATTACACGTAATGGAAAACCAGTTGCTAAAATAGTGCCTTATGATGACCCTCCACAAACGCGTATAGGGTTGGGAAAGGGAATACTTCCTGAAATGCCATCGCTGGATGAGTTTAACAGTGTTTCGGTTGAAGAAGATTTTTTTGATGATGGAGGAGTTTTTTGATGAAACTGCTTTTGGATACCCATGTTCTTATTTGGGCGCTGACGGATGATAAAAAACTCCCGAAGCGGATCGCGGATATGATTGATGATCGAGACAATATCGTATATTTTAGCGCAACTTCGCTGTGGGAATTGGCAATTAAAAATTTCAAAGCACCGGAAAAATGCCCTTATAATGAGGCGATTGTCGAAGAAATCAGTATTCGTTCCGGATTCCATTGCATGAATATTACAAGCGACCATATAAAAAACATTCGAACGCTAAAAACGAACCCAGACTGTGAATTGTCAAACTATGACCCGTTTGATCGTATGCTGATATCGCAAGCAAAAACGGAAGGAGCATTTCTGTTGTCTCACGATATAAATTTCCAATACTATGATGAACCGTG
The DNA here is from genome assembly GCA_045600845.1 of Lachnospiraceae bacterium. Classification (GTDB taxonomy): domain Bacteria; phylum Bacillota; class Clostridia; order Lachnospirales; family Lachnospiraceae; genus RGIG5612. Next base: position 20,216 of record JAZRYR010000056.1, read on the forward strand.
TATAGATAGGTTTTAGGTGTTTCGGAACGAACGACGAGCACATGCATGGCGTAAAATTATCATGCAGACAGAAATGTGCTGTATACCCGCGTACTTGAATTAACGTTTAAGCGGTATGTAATATCGCCAAGCGCGGGGCCACCATCAGGTGGCTTTTTCTTTTCTTGGAGAACATTCTTATGAATATCTATGTCTATTCTGACGAATCAGGAGTATTTGATAAAGAGCATAATGATTTTTTATTTTTGGCGGTTTGATTCTTTTGGGCACAGAAGAAAAAGAGAATTGGTCGCGAAAGTATTCTCATATTGAACATGTACTTCGCAAGAATAAAAATGTTGGGATAGAGTATGAACTAAAAGCCACCAAAGTCACCAATAAAGAACAAGAAAAATTTCACGAATAATACAGACCTCCCATGAGAAATCATGGGAGGTTTTTAGCATAAACTGTAAGGAATAACTGTAAAGTTGACTTTGAACATTTGCAAGTACTGAAAAGCGCCCTTGCAAAGGAGTATTTTTATTCAGTAAGGTTGTTAGGAATATGCTTTTAGATTTTTAACAGAAATATAAAAGGAAACCTATTTGACGTAATAAAAAGTATTCTAATTAAGAAAGGGGACATTATGAAAAAAAGAATTTTTGTTATTTTCGCAATGTTATTGGTTATGACAATAATTACTGCATGCGGAAATGGAGGCACATCTGGATCAGCAGACAGTTCAAAGCAAGGAGCGGTAGAAAAACCAGCAAAGCAAGAGGAAACCACAAAGGCTGAAAAAACAGCAAAAAAAGAGAAGGCAGAGATTGAGGAAACAGTTCTTCTGGATGAAGCTGGTGTTAAGGTAACCGCATTAGAGCTTAAAAATGATTCTTTCTGGGGACCGGAGTTAAAAGTTCTGATCGAAAATAATTCAGGGCAGGCACTAACCTTCCAGACAAGAAATACATCTATCAATAGATTTATGGTAGATGCAATGTTTTCCGAGGATGTAGCTGATGGAAAAAAGGCAAACGCAAGTATTAGTTTCACGAGTGAAACTTTGGAGGCCTGTGGTATTGATCAGATTGCAACGATAGAATTGTCATTCCATATTTTCAACTCTGCTTCATGGGACAACTACTTTGATTCTTCACAGATTGTTTTAAATACTTCCGTTGCGGAATCCTATACACAGGAAGTTGATGAAAGCGGACAGTTAGTTTATGACGAAGGCGGTATTAAGATTATCACGAAATCATTAAATGAAGATTCAATTTTTGGACCATCCGTTCGGATTTATGTTGAAAATAATAGCAATCAGAATATTACTGTTCAGGCAAGAGATGTTTCAGTAAATGATTTTATGATTAATCCGGTCTTTTCTGCGGATGTTCTCAATGGAAAAAGAGCACTCAGTGATCTTTCTTTCTTTGGGTCAGAGTTAGAGGACAATAATATTGAAAAAATAGAAAAAGTGGAACTTTCCTTCCATATCTTCGATATGGATTCCTGGGACGGAATCGTTGATACGGATACCATAACGCTTACTTTTTAATATAAATCTATAAATGGCAATGAACGAATTTATCGAGAAACAGAACTGAATTTTCGTGAGCTGGAAGGGGATGTGATTTTTCTGGTTTTTGCTACATGATTCATCTCGCAAGGCCTGCTTTCTGGTGTGCGACCCTTCCGTCCTCTCATTTTCGACCGATTCCGCAGTTTTTATGAGAATTCGGTCGAAGAATTTCCCCAAAATCAGGCGTAAACAGAGCATTTTGTGGTGTTTTACCATAAATTCTCACCCAGTAAATGCGTAAACAGCGTAAATCGGTCGAAACCTCTCGACCGAAAAGCTGTGATTTTGGGCAAATCGGTCGAAAAGACATAAAACGTCCCAGTTTCGCCTCTTTTTTTGGGCAAATTGGTCGAAAAGTCTCGAAGGGAATGACTTTAAGTGAATAGTTTCTATTTCCCAAAAATCGAAAAAAAGAAAATTGGGAAATAGAACAGGATTTTCGCCAAGACCTACGCCCAAAAGGTGCCTATGAATACGTTGCCGGGGGGAAGGAGAATTAAGTTACTCTTGACGAACCCGGATATGTTGCGCAACAATTATTTTATCGTTAGTGATGCAGGCCAGATATGCCCAACTGTGTATCTGTTGCCACCTTGCGCGAGAGCAATGCGTGGAACATCGAAAATAAAATAAGCTCCAAAGAGCTGATGGGTCGAGCGATTCCGGGCTCAATGCCGACATCGGCATTGAAATCCAGGGCGAATATATTTGGGCGGAAGAATAAAAACGGGAGGGATAGTTCCCTCCCATTTTTAAATTAGGATTTTCTATGAACATTAAAAGTGTTTACATAACGCCACTCTATGAGATATTTCTTTTACCTTTCTATAAACTTATACGAAGAAGAAGAAAAAAAGGATACCCTTGAAAATGAACACCAAGAATATGATAATTAAGAAAAGATTGAGAAGCTTGGGCCTTTATCTGCCCGGCTTTTAGGAAGACTGCATGAACAGAAAAACTCGATTCAACGGAAGAAAACGAATCGTGCCATTCATTTTATTGGTGGCATTATTTGTGTTATCTGCCTGCAGCGGGTTGAATATAAAACCGGAAAATGTTAAGGATTCCGGGGCAATGGGAGAAGCAACAGATGTTGCCGACGACCGGTCATCGACAAATCTGGCAGACTCCGATTTTGAAGTACATTTCCTCGATGCAGGTCAGGGAGATGCCGCACTGATTCTTTGCAATGGAGAGGCCATGTTGATTGATGGCGGTCCATCGAACAAATCCGATCTGTTGTACGCTTATCTGAAGAAGGAAGACGTGGATCATTTAAAATATGTTATTGCGACTCATCCGCAGGAGGACCATGTCGGCGGCTTGTCCGGTGCGTTGCATTATGCGACGGCGGATGCAGCGTATACTTCAAAAATTGAGAAAGAAAGCGCATCTTTTCACCACTTACTTTCCAGCTTGGAACAGCAGAATGTTCCTATTCAGATTCCTGACAATGGGACCAAGTTAGTTTTAGGTGATGCGATTGCCACGATTTTCCGTCCGGAAAATATGGAAAGTGAAAACGCCTCTTTAGTGGTCCGCGTTGAGTTTGGTGACACATCGTTTTTATTCACGGGCGATGCGGAGATGGAAGAGGAACAGGAATTGATGGATGCGGGGCTTGATTTGCAGAGCACCGTTTTAAAGGTGGGCCATCATGGATCGGAGACATCCACATCGGAAGTGTTTATGAATGCGGTGCTGCCTGAGTATGCCGTCATTTCCTGTGGACAGAAAAACGACTATGGACACCCGATGGATGCGACTTTAAATACTTTGAAACAATATGGCGTAACGCTTTATCGGACGGATATGCAAGGAACCATCGTTTGTGCCAGTGATGGGCAGGATGTGATGTTCACAACAGAAAGAAATCTGGACGCGGATACTTTTTTAACTTATTATGATTTGTATGGAGCGGAGACGACGGGGGCTACGGACAGGTCGGTAGATTCCGGGAAATATGAAGAAGGGGCAATGCGCACCTATATCCTGAACACCAGCTCTTACAAGTTCCACAATTCAGACTGCAAGTACATTAAAGACATGAAGGAACATAATAAAATGGAGTATACTGGAACGCGGGATGAAATATTGGCGATGGGGTATAGTCCATGCGGGGTTTGTCATCCATAAACCTTTGAAGTAAATAAAATGTATAGGGGAAAGAAAATGAAAAGTAAAAAAAGAGTAGTATATTGGATCCTTTGTACCGTTCTGTTTTTTTCAAACATTTTTCTGACATCATGCGCAGAGCAGAAAAATGATTTTGAATACTGGGAGGCGGAGTCAGCATCCTTGAAGGCCTTGAAAGAGTATGTATCGGATGTAACGAAGGAAGGCTCCGAAAACTTTATTCCGAAGGAAGAACGCATTGCGGTTTTTGATATGGATGGTACTCTCTACGGCGAAAAAGCTCCGATTTATGTGGAGTGGCAGATGTTTGCGTATCGGGTTTTGGAGGATCCAGCCTATGAAGCATCTGATGAGCTTATTGAGGTTGCGAAAGAAATTGTGGAAGCGGCAAAAACCGGAGTGATTCCGGAGAATCTGGAACTGGACCATGCGATTGCGAATGCGAAAGCATACGCTGGCATGACCCTTGGCGAGTACGAAGACTATGTAACGGCCTTTTTGCAGAAGGAAGTAACGGGCTTTACGGGTATGACCTATTTTGAAGCCTGGTATCTTCCGATGATTGAAGTCATTGATTACCTGAATGAAAATAATTTCACGGTATATATTTGCAGCGGAACGGATCGCTTCTTGTGCAGAGTGCTTGCGGAAGGAATCGTAGACATTCCGGAGCGGCAGATTATCGGCATGGATGTGCTTTGCGTTGCCAGCGGACAAGGGGAAACTGACGGACTGAATTATGTATATACGGCGAATGATGATGTCGTAAGAAGTGGTCGTCTGATCATAAAAAATGTTAAAGCTAATAAAGTGTCTCAGATTGTTCAGGAAATCGGCTCTAAACCGGTATTGTCCTTTGGAAACAGTTCCGGCGATACCAGTATGGCAATGTATACAACATCGGAGAATCCATATCGGAGCATGGCCTTCATGGTAGTCGCAGATGATACGGAGCGGGAATATGGAGATGCAGCAAAAGCAGAACAGATGCGTAATAAATGGGATTCCTTTGGCTGGACATCGATTTCCATGAAGAATGATTGGACTACAATTTACGGGGACGATGTAAAGAAAGATATACAAAAGTAGCTTGCTTCATTTTATGCAAAAAGGGAAAGAGAACTATGACCATACGAGAAATTATAGAAGCGGATCCGGCGCTTTATGCGGACATGAGGGAGTCACTCCGGAGGCAGAGCGTGAGCATCGTTTATGAATCGGACAGCGTTCTGATCACGCTGGAGAACGATTGGAAGTTGTACACCGTTGCGGCAGCGAATCTGAAAGAGGCAAAAAGAGAAATTAAAAAGTTGAATGAAAAAGACACCTTCTTCGTGGTGCATGACACCGAGCTGAAGGACTTTCTTTGTGACCGCTTGGGCTACACTTCGGGAGAAGGCGGCATCCCATACGGTCAGCTTTATGAGAGTAACAAGGCGTCTTTGGAGCGGAACGCCAGCTTAGGCATGGAGCTTTCCGAGGGCAGACTTTATTGGGTGACGAACCGGAAGTTTATCACATATAAAGAGACGAAAGATTTTAAGGCGAACGATATCGAACGGTTATTCCTGTCGGTAAATTGGGAGTCCGGCCGTTATCCGGAAAAACTGGTCAAGGCGATGCGCAACTCGACCCATGTAGTGTCCGCGTGGGACCGGGATCGTTTGGTAGGACTGGTGCGGGCGCTGGACGATGGCGAAACCGTAGCGTTTTTGCACTACCTGCTGGTGGACCCGGAGTACCAAGGCATGAAAATAGGGGAAGAATTGATGAAGCGAATCCTCTCCCATTTCGAGAATCATTTGTATGTGAAGATCATGCCTTCCGACCCGAAGACCATTCCGTTTTACGAGCGGTTCGGCTTCCAGATTTACGAGAATTACTCCGCGATGGTAAGAAAGAGGTTTGAGTAGGCGTTACGAGTACGGAATTATGCCCTTGCTATGCTATATGATATTTTTTTCGGTATAACATGAAAAAGAGTCCAAAAGGAGGAGAACCGCATGGGATTTTTAAAAGGTCTGTCTGAATACATGGACCGGCAGAATGAGTATAAATATGTTTTTATTGGCGATTATTATTACTGAGTCATGGGCGACGGCGCAAATGTTCCGACGATTATCAACCGGGCGCTGACCGAGAATTACAAGATTTCGGTCGCGTGGAAAGAAGCATTATGAGCATTTTGGGTATTGATTGGAATGGCGACGGCCGACTCGATGAGATGGATTTGGCCATGGACATGCTCATCCTCGACGAGATGGAAGAAGAGGACGAAGAGGATTGGAAGGAAGAATTGAAGAGCATGTGGGCGTGGAGTACGTGAAATGGGAGTGATTTCGGTGACATTTTTGCTTTAATGAAATTAAGGGAACAGACGTAAAAGAATCAAACTTAATTTACTTTTATATTCAGCAAATGTATAATGAGGCTTAAATAGGCATAAAAACGTACTATTTATGTCTTTGATTAGTCTTGAAAGGAACAAGTAATGGATAATTATACATTAGCACCTGATGAGGTTTTGCTGTTTGAAGGATCTGTAACACGGAAAGAAAAAAGTGGTAATTGGACTCTTCAATTAACTACGAAAGTATTAGTATTTTCAAAAACTGAAAAAGTTGGAAGAGCATTCCATAAAACTCTTGAAACTACTGTTGATTTGGTACCACTATCAGAGATTAAAATATATAATAACGAACCACAGATAAAACAGAAGATGAGTGAAACTACAATTCAGACAACAAGTGGCAATATTTCGCTTTCTTTTGATGGAATGATTGCAGCTATAAAATTTACAAATAAATTTAAAGAAGCCGTAACAGGTAAGGCAGTTTCAAAAAGAGGTTCCGAAAAAGTAAAAGGTGCAATTGGCTTAGTAGATGATACCCTAGGTATTGATACAATTGGTACAGTTAAAGGGGTTGTTGAAAATGGAGTTGTTGGAACCGTAGTAGGTGGAACGAAAGGCGGGAAAGATGAAAAACCAGCTATTCTTGAGAAGTCTGTAGAAGTTGCTAAAAATGCTTTCTCAGGAAAGAAAGAAAAAGCTGTAGATAAGAACGGATTGCCTGATGCTATGCCTGCTGTCGAGAGCGAATCGCTAAGCATTGACCAACAAATTGAAGCTGTCAAAAAATTAAAGGAATTATTAGACGCAGATATATTAACACAAGAAGAGTTTGATCTAAAGAAAAAAGACATTTTAGGATTGTAAAAAAAGGAGATCAAAATGTATTTAAAAGATTTAAATTTTGATGCAAAGCAAGCATTCTATAATGTGGCAAGAGCCATTTCTTCTGCAGATGGAGTTCTTGAAGAAAGTGAAGAATTGTTATTAGATGAATATCTGGAAGAAATGAAATTAGAAAGAAACGATGTATATTTAATGGTTCTGGAAGATGCGATTGTAGAACTTAAAAAGTTAGATTACGCAGATAGAAGAAAAGTATATATTGAATTTATCGGATTGACGAAATGCGATAATAATTTTGCAATAGCGGAACAGAAATTATTAAACACTATAGCGGAAGAATTGGAAATACCAGTGTCAACGAGAGATGACATGATTAAATGTATTGACGACTTAATGGCAATTTACGGAAAAATGGAACAATTTATTGCAAAATAAATTTATAAAAGGCAGAGGGTAATACGATGGCTTTAGGATTAATAATTGGTGCAGCTGTTGCTACTAAAATTGCAAAAGAAGTTCGCAGTGCTTATAGGTCGGCACAGGAAGATGTTAGAGAACTTGAGAGAGAACGAAACGAGACATCCTCTCGTTCTGATAGTATAAGTAGAATTGTCCGCTCGTTTGTAAATTCTCCAGAAGAAAGTACAACATATGAGGAACGTACGGAATACACGCAATACAATGTGAAAAAAGAAGACATGTATCTGTTTTGCGAGTATTGCGATGGCATTATTTATTTGGCAAATTCTCCTTTAACATGTCCTCATTGCGGAGCCCCAATTTCAAGACACAAAACGTTCTATGATAGGGTTGAAAAAAAGACGGAAAGAATAGTAAAGCAAGAAATACCAAGATTAAGTGGCTATTATTTTACTTGCCCGAAATGTTATAAAGAAGTTAGATACGTTGCGTCGGATATATATAGGAGCCCTTCTGCAAACAAAAAGGTAAAAGCTCAAGGATATACTGGACATACGGGCGAAGTACGATGCCCGAAATGTAGCAATTTCTTGCCTCATTATGAAAGCAATTGGAGAGATTAAATGCTAATTCCCTATTAAAAGATGTTTGGGATTAAGTGAGGGAAGTAATGAATAAAAAATGGTTGAATAACAAATTTATAACAATGTTTGTTATTGCTGTAATGGCAATAATAATGACTTTATCTGGCTGCGGTGAATCTAAAACTAGAAGTTTGCCGGAACCAGTTGCTATTCCTGAAACCATAGAAGAAACAACTACTGAAGAAGTTACTACGGAAGAGGAAACCACAACAAAGAGCCTAGAAGAATCAACTTTTGAGGTGCATTTTATTGACGTTGACCAGGGTGATTCTATTCTTGTTATCTGTAATGATGAAGCCATGTTGATTGATGGTGGGCCATCGGATAAATCGGATGTGATTTATGCATATCTGAAAGATAAGAAAATAGAACATTTAAAATATATCATTGCTACTCATCCGGAAGAGGATCATGTTGGCGGATTGTCAGGTGCCTTGAATTATGCGACAGTTGATATGGCGTATACTTCCAAGATTGACAGGAGTAAAGAGGCTTTTGAGGAGTTCCAAAAGAATCTAGAAAAACAAAATGTTACACTTCAGATTCCTTCCGAGGGAACTACATTCTCATTAGGAATTGCTTCTGGAATAATTATGAGACCAAAGGATTTGAATAAGCAAAATGCATCTTTGGTTGTTCGTGTTGAATTTGGTGATGTATCGTTCCTTTTTATGGGAGATGCAAATTCGGAAGAGGAGCAGGAATTAATTAATTCAGGAGTTGATTTAAAAAGTACCGTATTGAAGGTCGGTCATCATGGCGCAGAAGATTCAACATCAGAAGCGTTTATGAATATGGTTATGCCAAAATATGCGGTAATATCTTGCGGACAAAAAAATCTGTATGGACATCCTACTGACGCAGCATTGAATACTTTGCAAACATTTGGAGTTGAACTTTACAGGACCGACATGCAGGGAAATATTATATGTAGTAGCGATGGATATGAAGTCTCATTTGTTCCAGAAAGGAATGCAGATTCTGATATTTTCTTGACATATCATGAATTGTATGAACCGGAAACAACTACAGAAGCGGTTCAAAAAGTGATTACTGAAGAAGTTGTTGTACAAGAAGAACCGGAGGGATACAAGCCTGCAAATACATATACATATATTTTGAATACTAATACGTATAAGTTCCATTCTCCATTTTGCAGAGATGTTAAGAAAATGGCTGATTATAATAAATTGGAGTATAATGGAACAAGAGACGAAGTAATTGCAATGGGATATAGTCCTTGTGGACATTGTCATCCATAAAAAGATTAGTGTTATATTAGCAAATAAAGCGCCTGGAACTCCAGGTGTTTTTTGTATGGAAAAATTTCTTTTCGCGAAAAATACAAGTCCTTTTGTGAGTGAAGTTTACGCACGAATTGTGCAGGCGACGGAGCATTCAATGATGCGCAATATCACAAAAGGAGGGAAAATCATGAACAAAAATTTATGGAAGGAGCCAGCTGTTACCATAGGTAACGCATTGTTATTCTCAGTTAATGTACAAAATAATTGTGGAAATTTAGAATTAACTGATGAAAGCAAAAGATGACTTTATGTTGTATCTCGGTAATCGAATACGAAAGGCGCGGGAACATGCTGGCTTCACTCAGGAGGAATTGGCGGCCCTTATTGGAATATCAAGGACTGCGATTGCACGCTATGAATCGGGAGATATTGAGCCAAAGCTTAGGAACCTGATTGCCATAGCAGATCAATTACATGTGAGCTGTGATTATCTGCTGGGACGGAAGGTTTCAGATTCCTATGATTTGAATTTATCGGACGAGGCTTTAAGGTCCTTACATGCTTTCGTACATGAAATACGTATAACCAGAGGAGATTGAATTATGAAAAAAAGAATAGCACTAGTTATTATAGTTGTTCTTATATCGACCGTATCGTTATTGCTTTGTGCGTGTGGCGAGGCTGAGAACACCCACAAAGAATCGGATAATTTGTTTAATAACGTGAGTGGATTCGAAATTCCAGATGATTTATTCAGCGGATATGAAGAGGCGAATTTTGTTACGGAACCGGAAACAGAGGCACTAGAGAAGCCGGATGGCAATTGGTTCGTAGCGGATGATTCTTCTATTACTACGGGCGTTTATTTTGTCGGAAAGGACATGCGCGCAGACAGTTATGTTCTGACTTGCAAAGAAGCAGACTATTCTTTATCGGCCTACGTGTTTGATTCAGTGGATTCTTATTGCAATTATCATAAATCCAGTAGATTTACCGTGGGCGAAGAAAACGATGCTTTGCAGGCAAATGCAATGCTTATGGAATACCTTTATGTCGATGAATCTTGCTGGTTGAACTTGCAAGATGGATATGTTTTGGTACTGGGAAACGGTCGTGGAACGATGATTCCAGAGAGTGGAGCTGAGACGAACGCTACATCTATTGGAACGAAGAAAACATTGAGAAAAGGCGTATACATGCCTGGTGATATAAAGAAGGGTTCTTATATGCTCACCTGCACTGAGACGGATGGATCCATGTTCGTTGTGATTTTTGAAAATAAAGCCGCCTACAATGCGTACATGAACGCAGACAGTTTCACGATTGGCGAAGAGAATGCAGCCATTGAACAGAATGCAATGGCGGATATGTTTTTCTATGAGGGCGATACAGTGTATCTAAATGTGCGTGACGATATGGTAGTGCAGGTTCAATATGGCGAAGGCGAGCTCGTTGGAGTAGACATGGCTTGGGGAAAATAGCATGATGAATCGACCATAACGGATGGGAAAGCACAAAAGTACAGGCGATTCAGCATCGACACGACGCAAAACGGATGGGAAGCCCCCTGAAATTGCTAAAAAGTGGTATTTCACCAGACTTCCCATCCGATAGATTACACTTATTGGACTTCCCATCCGATTAAAAGGATATTATATCTGTTAGAACACTCATTTACTGACGTTCGGGAGCTTCGGCTCCCATTTTTTATTACACAAAATCGGAAAACAAGCTATAATACTCCCATAAGGAGCATACATGATAAAAAAATCACCCAAGAGCCTAGAACTATATAACGTATTGCTTAAGAAGGGCTATCCGGAGGGCTTCGCGGTTGCCATTACGGACAACCTGAACACGGACTTTACGGCCGGCCGTATGATCGGCTACCTGCGCCACTATGACCACCTTCCAATGGAGGATGTGGCGGACGAAATGCTGTCCATTCTTAGCGACCGTGCAGCGATTATTCAGAAAAAAGAAATGGAGGCGACCCAGGCGTCGTGGAATCAGATGATGGATGACAAGATTTTTGACGATTGAACGCAGAAGATACACCATTTTTTAAAAAAGGGTGTATAATAAGAAAAGAAATATACTACGATATCGTAGAAAGGAGATAGACATGATTAAGGGATATTATGTTGAAGAGGATGCACTTATTTTAAAGGACACTAGAGGAGAAAGAAAGGTACGTTTGGAAGGCGATATCGCAGAGGTAGTTTTCAGTGGAAAGCTTTCCCTTGCGACCGTTTGCACATGGGACAAGAAAGAAGATACCGTTTTTGTTGTTAATGACGAGGGCGAAGTTGTATACCGTACGAAAACTACTGCGGACTTCAAAATCGAAGGCGTAAAGATTGACGACGAAAAAGGCATGGTTCTGGAAGCTTCCGCTAAAGAAAATGGCAAATGGGTAAAAGGCCTTTACGCATATGTTGCCGGTGAAGGTTTTGTAAAGAAATAATATAATCTCAAAACAGATTTATCTTGGTTTTATACCACCCAAAATTGATTTTTAATAAAACGGTGGTACTAAAAATTCTTATTTAGAATTTTAGTACCACCGTTTTTCGTTTTTCTGATGTTTGGTGGTAATATTTTTTCTATTTAGTTGTACTTTTACCACCAATTTAAAGATTAAACGATGTTGGTGGTATACTATTTCTCCAATTCATAAAATCTTTACCACCATTTTTTTAAGTAAGGCTTTTGGGTGGTAAAAATATTAATCCGATAGCATTTCTGTACCACCGATTTTGAATTTTAGTATATTAGGTGATATATTTTCCTAATTCCGTATTGGGGATTACCACCCGTTCTCTATTATTGATGTTCTGGTGGTACATTTCTGTATAAGAAGTAATTCACTTCTTCAGCATGTATAGATTGCGAGTCGTATCCACCTGAATAATTACAATTGGTCAATGAAAAGCTTTTCTACAGATCTAAGGCAATCATGTCTTCGAAAGTTTCGCGGCGGACAACTACTTTGTCTTCACCGTCCTTCAGCATTACGACTGGCGGCCGGCCGATGCGGTTGTAGTTCGAGGCCATGGAGTAGTTGTAAGCTCCGGTGGTGCATACGGCAATAATGTCGCCACGGCAGGTTGCTTCCGGAACCTCCACATTCTCCTGAATAATGTCGCCGCTCTCACAGCATCTGCCAACGATAGAAGCGGTCATGTTGCAGTCCTCGTTCATGCGACTGGCGTTGAGACAGGTGTAGCGGGCACCGTAAAGAGCATAACGCGGATTGTCACTCATGCCGCCGTCGATGGAAACATAAGTCTTATAGCCAGGAATGTTCTTAATCATGCCGACCTCGTATAAGGTCATTCCTGCGTCCGCAACGATGCTGCGGCCCGGCTCCATCATGATAACGGGCTCCTCAATCTCCTCGCGGCTGCAGAAGTTTTTAATCACTTCAGATACGCTCATAATTTTCTCATCAATATTTACGTAAGGGTCGCTATGAATGTATCTTACGCCGTAGCCCCCGCCTAAGTCTAAAATTTCAGTAACGAAATTATATTTCTTTTTCATGTCTGCGATAAATTCCAGCATTACCACGCTGCTGCGTTCAAATACATCTTCTGCAAAAACTTCAGATCCTACGTGACAATGGAAACCGCAGATTTTAATATGAGGCTGTTGAAGCGCCAGAGCAGTGCATTCTTCTGCCTGGCCGGTTTCAATGGCCAGACCGAACTTGGAATCTACTTTTCCGGTTGCAACAGCTTCGTAGGTATGCGGGTCGATGCCCGGAGTGAGTCTTAAAAGAGCTTTTTGAACAATACCTCTCTTGGCAGCTTCTGCTTCCACACCCAAAACTTCTTCTACATTATCCATGACGAAATATCCTACGCCGCAGTCCATGGCGAAAGCGATGTCTTCAGCGGTTTTATTATTGCTGTGGAAGAATGCATTTTCCAGAGGGAAGCCGGCAGCTTTTGCGGTGTAAATTTCGCCGGAGGAAACCAGATCCACGCCCATGCCTTCTTCCGCAATGATTTTATAGATGTATTTAAAAGCGTTGGCTTTTCCGGCATAAAGAACCATGGAGCCTTCCTTGAAGTATTTTTTGAAAGCTTCGGTATAGATGCGGCAGTTGCTCCGAATCTTATTTTCGTCCATAAGATATAGTGGAGTATTATGTTTTGCAGCAAGGACAGTGGTGTCGAGACCGCCAAATGTTAAGTGACCGACATCGTTTTTGGAAATATTGTCGCAGATAAAGTTATCACAAATAGACATGGCAAAAACCTCCTTGTTTCAATAATAATTTTTCATTTAATTGATGAAAAGGCAGCGCGACATGCTGCCAATGAAACGTGAAATTATTCAGTAACTTCACGGTCACGGATCAGCAAAACTACAAAACGCTGAGTTTCATCGTCATTGCCGAGACAGGTAGACATTGTAATTACCTTACGGTCCGGAGTAAGCTCGCCATGATCGGTTTCGTAAGGGCTGTAGCTTGCTGCCGTGTTCAGGAAATTAACAAAGTCCTCATCGCTGGCGAAATCGTAGGTATATACGAATCCGTCAACAGGTGTAACGAATAAAGATAAAACTTTATAAATATAATGATGTCCTTCGGTGAAGACATCGAATTCTTTGTGCTGTTGATAGAACTCCTCATCATCATATTTATATAATGATGCGAACATTGAACCGTCATTCATGTTATGGCCATAGATGATACAGTTTCGGGATTCAAATCCTTCTGGCAGGTTGCAGTCGATGAAAAGACAGCCACAGGAATTCCATTCTCCGTTAAATAAGTGGGTCAGGTAGTAGTCATTGTCTTCGCACTGTACCACCGGATAGGAAAGAAGGTCTTTACAATACAAGTATCCTTTGGCGTCAGAGTTCAGTTCCTTCAGTGCATTTACATCCACTGTAAAAACTTCCTCTTCTTGTTTGTCCGGCGTTGGGACCGGTTTGACAATATGCTCGACTTCTTTGTAGGCGTCCGAGCCTTCTTTATATCCATGTAAAATGGTAAAAAGCTTATAGCCCGAGAAGAGAAATCCACATGCGGCAATAATAATTATTATTGTCAGGATAATCTTTCGAGGAGATTTCTTCTTAGCCTCTGCTGGTTCAGGGTTCTTTGGTTCTTCAGCTTTCGCCTGAGCAACCTCAGGCTTAAGTTTTCGTTTAGCCTCCAGTTTGGCAGCTGGTTTGGCTTCCGGCTTGGCGGCTTTGACAGCCTCCGGTTTGGCAGCTGGTTTGGCTTCCGGCTTGGCGGTTTTGACAGCCACTGGTTTGGCTTCCGGCTTGGCTTCCGGCTTGGCGGTTTTGACAGCCTCTGGTTTGGCAGCTGGTTCGACAGCCGGTTTCGGATTGGCCGGTTTTCGACGGACAGGTTCACGTCTTACAGGTTCACGTCTTACAGGAGTAACTTCTTCCAAATCAGACTCAGCAAAAAGAGCGGATACTTTTGCTTTCGTGTCCGCTTCTGACCTTGGTCTGCGATGGAGCCTGGTATGTCTATCCGGATCTATCGGGGTCGGAGTTATTTGTTGTTCGAAATTATTTTCTTCCATGAATAAAACGATCCTTCTAAAAAATTTAAAAAGTATTATAACACAACGAATCTTGATTTTATATGAAAATTTTATTAAATTATGAATATGTTTGATATACAGGAAGAACTGAAAAAACTGCCTAATAGTCCGGGCGTTTATCTGCATCACGACAGCCGCGATGAGATAATTTATATCGGTAAAGCGAAAAATCTGAAAAACCGCGTCAGCCAGTATTTTCAGACTTACCGTGTGCGCTCGCCAAAAATTGAAAAAATGGTGAGCCAGATTTCCTATTTCGAATACATCGTCACCGACTCCGAAGTGGAGGCACTGGTGCTGGAAAACAATCTGATCAAGGAACATCGTCCGCGTTATAACACCATGCTGAAGGACGACAAAACCTATCCATACATCAAACTGACCTTAAGCGAGGAATTCCCGAGGCTGGTACTCACGAGAAAAATCAAAAAGGACGCTGACCGCTATTATGGACCATACCCGAATGTAGGTTCCGTGCGGGATGTGATTGACCTGTTAAATAACGTATATCATCTGCGGACTTGTTCCAAGAAGTTGCCGAGAGATATCGGTAAGGAACGGCCGTGTTTAAATTATCATCTGCATAAATGCGAAGCCCCTTGCGCCGGCCTCATGAATAGCGAAGACTATGGAAAAAAGATTAAAGAGGTGAGGCGTTTTCTGGAGGGAAGTGCGAAAGAAATCGTCAGCCGCATCAAAGAAGAAATGATGAAGGCTTCTGAGGCCATGGAATATGAAAAGGCAGGCGAATGGAAAGAACTGCTGAATGATGCAATCAAGATTGCACAAAATCAGAAGGTGGAAGTAAAGCAGGGAGAAGACCGGGACGTGATCGGCATGAGCCGGGAAGGCTTCGAAGCTATTATCCAGGTATTCTTTATCCGGAACGGAAAGCTTTTGGACCGGGAGCATTTTTATCTGTCTTTAGCGCCGGAGGAAGCAGACAGCGAAATTATCTCCAGTTTTATTAAGCAGTATTACGCAGGCTCGCCATACCTGCCGGCGGAAATTTTAGTGCCGACGGATGTAGAGGACAAGGAGCCGATTGAGCAATGGCTGACGGCGAAGTCCGGAAAGAAAGTCAGCATCTTACTTCCGCAAAAAGGCAAGAAGGAAAAACTGGTAGAACTGGCAGAAAAGAACGCCAAAATGGTCTTCGACCAGGACAAGGAAAAAGTCAAATTAGAAGAGGTGCGCACCAAGGGCGCCATGACAGAAATCAGCAAAATGCTGGGTATCAATTACGCAAAGCGTGTGGAATCCTTTGATATTTCCAATATTTCCGGTTATTTGTCAGTAGGCTCCATGGTAGTTTTTGAAGACGGAAAGCCGAAGAAAAACGATTACAGAAAATTCCGGATAAAGACCGTCGTCGGGGCCAACGATTTTGCCAGTATGGCGGAAGTCTTAACCAGGCGACTGGAACATTCGGAATGGACCCGGCCGGATCTGCTTTTAATCGATGGTGGCAAGGGCCAGATCAGTGCGGTAAAGGAAGCCATAGAGAAAATGGTGAAGGAAGGCGCCGAAGAAGGGCTGTTAACCATTCCGGTCTGTGGCATGGTTAAGGACGATAATCACCGGACCAGAGGGCTTTTATATGAAGGCCGGGAATATGTGATGGACCGTACAAAAGAACCGTTTAAGCTGATTACACGCATTCAGGACGAAACTCACAGGTTTGCCATTGAGTACCATCGCCAGTTGCGGACCAAAGGCCAGGTAAAATCTATCTTAGATGATATTCCGGGCATCGGTCCAAAACGTCGTCTGGCCTTGATCCGGTATTTTAAGTCTATCGACGCCGTAAAAGAAGCGGACCTGGAAGAACTGCTGAAAGTGGAAGGAATGAACGAAAAAGCAGCGAAAAGCGTCCTCGACTTTTTTGCAGAGGCTGGCGAAGCGGGTCAGGAATAAATTGTAAAAAGGCCGAAAAAATAGTAAAATAAGGTGTTACATAAAATTGCGGAAAGACCTCGGATTTTCCGCCAAAAGAGACAAACGAGGTGAAGAGCGTGGCAAGAAAATATGTTACGTTAGCAGAAGTTGCAGAAAAATTAGGCTATACCAACCTGACGCCGTCCGTCGACCTGTCCAAGGTGAAGGTATACCATAGAAGCATTAACCGTCCTGCGTTCCAGCTGGCAGGCTTCTATGACTATTTTGATACCAAGAGAATTCAGGTCGTAGGAAGAGCGGAAAATGAGTACATCAAAACGCTGACCTTTGAAGAAAGAGTAGAGCGTTTTGAAAAAATGTTCTCTTATAAGTTTCCAGGCATTATCTTAGCCCGTGGCATTCAGCCACCTCCGGAGGTTCTGAATCTGGCGTTAAAGTATGATATTCCGGTTCTGTCCACAGAGCATTCCACCGCGTTAGTCATCGTCGAAATCATTCGTTGGATCAACGAGCAGCTGGCAGAAACCACCACCCTTCACGGTGTTTTAGTCGATGTATTCGGTGAAGGAATTTTAATTACCGGTGCTTCCGGTATCGGTAAATCTGAGACCGCCATCGAGCTGGTTAAGAGAGGCCATCGTCTGGTTGCGGACGATTTGATCGAAGTATTGAAAATCGGCGAAGACTTACTCATGGGAAAAGCTCCGGAACTGACCCGCCATTTAGTAGAACTCCGAGGCATCGGCGTTGTAGATATAAAATCCCTTTACGGCGTAGAATCCGTTATGGAATTCTCTCCGATCAATATGATCATCAACCTGGAAGAGTGGGACGGACAAAGCAGTTACGACCGCCTGGGTCTGAAGGAAGATTATACAGACATTTTAGGCGTGCAGGTTGTCAGCCATACCATTCCAATCCGTCCGGGACGGAATCTGGCCATCATTATCGAGACCGCTGCTGTAAATAACCGTCAGAAGAACATGGGCTACAATGCAGCTCAGGCTCTTTGTGACCGGGTTTCCGAAGAAATTCATAAACATAAAGAGGATTTAGAAAACGGCGTAGGAGAAGACGAAGAGGAAGAACAATAAAACATGAAGAAATTATCCGATGAGAAAATCGAATTGATAAGGGAAACCCTTGGTGCGGGAAACGTAATGGAAGAGGAGCCGATGCGGCTGCACACTTCCATGGAAGTTGGCGGTCCGGCTGCTTATTTTTTTACACCGGAATCGGAAGAGGATTTTGCGTTTCTGGTCCGCACTTTGAATCAGGAAAAATATCCGTTCTATATTAAGGGAAACGGTTCCAATATTATCGTAAAAGACGAGGGCTACGATGGAGCCATCGTAGAGACCAGAAAGATGCTGGATGTCGTCATCGAGGGAACCACGGTTACCGCTCAGGCAGGCATTCTTTTAAAGGACTTGTCCGACAGGATTCTGGCAGCTTCCCTGACCGGCTTTGAATTCGCTTCCGGCATTCCTGGAAGTTTAGGCGGAGCGGTCTGTATGGACGCCGGCGCTTACGATGGAGAGATGAGAGACATCATCAAAGCCGTAAGGCTCCTGGACAAGGAAGGCAACATCGTAGAGAAAACCAACGAGGAAATGGACTTTGCTTACCGTCACAGCTGTTGCTCCGATGGCAGCTATATCGTGCTTAGCGCGGTTATGGAACTGAAAGAAGGAAACTACGACGAGATTAAGGCGAAAATCGACGACCTGACGGCGAAAAGAGAAGAGAAACAACCCTTAGAATATCCAAGCTGTGGCTCTACTTTTAAGAGACCGGAAGGTTATTTTGCAGGCAAGCTCATTACCGACGCCGGTTTGAAAGGCTACCAGTTCGGCGGTGCTCAGGTTTCCGACAAACATGCCGGTTTCGTTATTAATAAAGATCATGCGACTGCCGCCGAAATTCTGGGTCTGATTGCCCATGTGCAGGAAGAAGTATGGAAGCAGTTCGGCGTAAGACTGGAATGTGAGGTAAAGGTTCTTTAATGTCATTTTCATCGGAAGTAAAAGAAGAACTGATCAAGCATTACACGAAAAAAGGCGATGCGCAGAAGGCAGAACTGGCAGCGCTGATTCTTTTGGACGAGAAGAATGTGGAGAAGGATTTCGAGCGCGGGGTGTTTATTTATAACTTTACATCCCTACGGAAAACCTTTAATATTAATTTAGATTTTGGGGCTCTGGAGAACCTTGCCAAGCTTACAAAACAGCCGGAATGCAAGCGCTCTTTTTTACGTGGCGCCTTCATTGCGAGAGGAAGTATCAACGATCCGGAGAAGGGCTACCATATGGAAATCGCCTGTGATGACCGGGGAGGGGCGGTATTCCTGCAAGGACTGTTGGCGGACTTCGACCTGAACCCGAAAATCGCCCTGCGACGGGACAAATTCATCCTCTATTTAAAGGAGGGAACAGACATTTCCGACGCCTTGAATATCATCGAAGCTCCGCTGGCCATGATGAACTTCGAGAATGCCCGTATCGTCCGGGAAATGCGAGGCAGCGTGAACCGTCAGGTGAACTGCGAAACGGCCAACATCAACAAGACAATCACTGCTTCCATGAGGCAGATTGAAGATATAAAATTAATTGATAAAATTATCGGTATCGAAAAACTAGATGATAACCTGAAAGCCATAGCGAAGGCCAGATTAGAACACCAGGACATGCCACTGGCAGAGTTGGGAGAAATCCTTACACCGCCGGTCGGAAAATCCGGAGTAAACCATAGGCTCAGAAAGATCAGCCGGATTGCAGAGAAGCTGAGAGCGGCTGACTAAGGAGGATCAGATGATCAAAAAAGAAATCACCATCGAATTAGCAAAGGGTCTGGAAGCAAGACCGGTAGCTGTATTTGTACAGACTGCAAGCCAGTATGAAAGCCAGATTATTGTAGAGTACAGAGAAAAAAGAGTTAATGCTAAGAGCATTATGGGTATGATGAGTTTAGGAATTGCCCAGGGCGAAAAAGTTGTTGTGGCAGCAGATGGCCCGGATGAAGCAGAGGCAATTGCGGGAGTTCAGAAATACCTTACTTCAAAGGAGTAAAAATGCCATTCACACATCTCCATGTTCATACGGAATACAGTCTTTTGGACGGTTCTGGAAAGATAAAAGAAATGGTTAACCAGGCAAAAGCATTAGGCTGCGACAGCCTGGCTATTACTGACCATGGAGTAATGTATGGTGTTATCGATTTTTACAGAGC
>JAZRYR010000057.1:0-7766 GCA_045600845.1 Lachnospiraceae bacterium
AAGATTGAGGGGCAGGGGTGTTGATTAGGCGAAGCCTATTTTTTACATAAGCAACAAGGAAAATGCATCGTGCTGACACGAATGCATTTGACGACTGCAATGCAGTCTCGAAGAGACTTGCATAAGCAACAAGGAAAATGCATCGTGCTGGCAGGAATGCATTTGACGACTGCAATGCAGTCTCGAAGAGACTTGCAGATGGAAATCCGCTTAACTTTTCTTTGAAAGTTAGATATAATTAAAAAAAAGAAAAAAGAAAGGCTGTTTTGTATGGAAGATATTTTTAATAATGCAAAAAATCTTGGCTTCGGTCTGATGCGCCTTCCGTTATTGGATGAAAATGACGAAGGAAGCATCGATATAGAGCAGATGAAACAGATGGTGGACCATTATCTGAAGATGGGATACACCTATTTTGATACGGCAATCATGTACTGTGGCATGAAGAGCCAGGATGCGGTGAAAGAAGCTTTAACTTCCCGTTATCCAAGAGAGAGTTATACGTTGGCTACCAAGCTCCATTCCGATTTTTTTAATACTCTGGAAGGCAGGGATGAGGTCTTTCAAGACCAGTTGGAAAGAATGGGAGTATCTTATTTTGACTATTATCTGATTCATGATATCGGCGTTGAAAACCGTCCAAAATTTGAAAAACTGGATTGTTTTAACTGGCTGAAAGAGAAAAAGGAACAAGGACTTGTACGTCATATGGGTTTTTCCAGTCATGACAGTGCAGAATTTTTAGATGAATTTCTTACCGCACATCCGGAAATGGAATTTGTTCAGCTACAGATAAACTATCTGGACTGGGAAAGTGAGGGCGTTCAGTCTAGAAAATGCTATGAAGTCTGTGAGAAACATGAAAAACCGGTTATCGTTATGGAGCCGGTCCGTGGAGGCACGTTAGCAAAGGTTCCGGAAGAGGCAGAAAAGCTGTTCAGGAACTATCATCCGGATCTTTCCATTCCGTCCTGGGCTATTCGGTTTGCAGCTTCCCATGACAATGTAAAAATGGTCTTAAGTGGCATGAGCAATCTAGAGCAGATGCTGGATAATACCAGCTATATGCAGGAGTTTACGCCTCTCAATGACGAAGAAATGGCGATTATAGACCAGGCTTTAAAAATTATCCAGAACAACATTGGAATTCCTTGTACCGGATGCTCCTATTGTACGGAAGGTTGTCCAATGAAAATTGCAATTCCAAGATATTTTGCGTTATACAATGCCGATGAACTGGAAAAGGGACAGACGGGCTGGAGACCGCAGCAGTCATATTATGACCGTCTGACTTTAGTTTTCGGAAAGGCCAGCGAATGTGTGGAGTGTGGACATTGCGAAGAAATCTGTCCACAGCATCTGCCAATTATGGAACATCTGAAAACAGTAGCAGCTCATTTCGAAAAATAATTAAAACTCAGAAAAAACAGTATACAGCCGGTAAACAAAAGTAAACGGGAATCTGAAAAAGTAAACGTTGCTTTTGTTTGCCGGCTGTGTTAGGTTCAAAGAACGGAAATTCTTTTTTCTGCATTCGCAGAAAGTATCCCGATAAGAAAATAAAAGAAAAAGGAGCAAAAGGATGTTTTGCAAAGTTTATTGTGCAGACATTTGCGGTATTGATGCACAGAAAATCTGTGTGGAAGCAGATGTCAGCGGGGGATTGCCGGCTTTTAACATGGTCGGGCTCCCGTCGTCTGAGGTGAAGGAATCCAGAGAACGAGTTTTAAGGGCAATCAGTAATTCGGGAATCGATCTCCCACCAAGAAAAATCACCATCAATCTGGCCCCGGCCGGCGTTCGGAAAAGTGGGTCCGGCTTTGACCTTCCCATTGCCTGTGCCATATTGGCAGCATCTGGCTTTTTGAATACGGAAATGCTGAAAGATATAATGATTGTTGGAGAATTAAGTCTGGATGGGAGTATTAATCCGATTCGTGGGATTTTGCCAATTGCAATAAAAGCAAAGGAAGAAGGCTTCCGGACCCTGGTGGTTCCGGAAAAGAATGCCTTGGAGGGGTCTGCGATTACCGAGTTAAATATTGCCCATGTGGGGTCCTTAAAGGAACTGGTTCATCAGATCAACCGAAGGCAGTTGACGTATGCAGAGCATGTAGATATTGAAGAGGCCTTGAATCATCGCTTTTTGAATAATGGGTTGGACTTTATTGATGTAAAGGGGCAGGAAAAAGCAAAAAGAGCGGTGATGGTCTCGGTTGCCGGATTCCATAATCTTCTGTTTATTGGTCCTCCCGGGTCCGGAAAAAGTATGATGGCGCAAAGAATACCTTCCATATTGAATCGCATCACTACCAAAGAGTGTCTGGAAATATCCCAGATATATTCTGTTGCAGGTCTTTTAGGAAATGATTCTTTAATGATGGAACGTCCTTTCCGGGCGCCTCATCACTCCATTACGAATGCAGCCTTGATCGGTGGCAATAATTATCCTCGGCCAGGAGAAATTACGCTGGCGCATAAAGGGGTTCTGTTTCTGGATGAAGTGGCGGAATTTAAAAAAGAAACCATTGAAAATTTAAGGCAGCCTTTGGAGGAAAAACAAATTGTCATAAACCGTGCTGCTTATCGAGTGGTCTTTCCCGCAGATTTTATGCTGGTTATGGCAATGAATCCTTGTAAATGTGGCTTTTATCCGGATAAAAATCTATGTAATTGTTCCGAAGCGGATGTATCTCGTTATTTTGGGAAAATCCGGGGACCAATCCTGGACCGAGTGGATATTTGCGTCGGAACAAAAAAACTGGATTCGGAAGACTTTAAAACAGATAACTTAACAATGAGTTCGGAAGAAATGAGAAAACAGGTAAATGAAGCCCAGAATATTCAAAGAGAACGCTTTAAAGATACTGGAATATCCTTTAATGCCCAGATGGGAAGGAAAGAAATTGAAATGTATTGCCCGTTGGATGCCATAACACAGGATATTTTGAACAAAGCTTATGAGAAATACAATATGACAGCTCGTGGGTATTATAAGGTTCTGAAAGTTGCACGGACGATTGCAGATTTAGCAGGTGAAGAAGCCATCGGGAAGAGGCATATCATGGAAGCCTTATCTTACCGAAACGCATTTGTAAACAGATAGTGGGAGGAAGAACCAATGACAAAGGAAGAATACTGGTTCTGGTTATGTAATTGTCCAAATATTTATCCGCAGGATATTCAGCGTTTGCTGAAAATATTCGATTCTCCGGAGGAATTATTTAAAACTTCCCCGGAAATATTAGAGAAGGAACTGGAAAAACTGAACGGAATCACACCCATTGTACAAAAAAGACAGAGGGAGGCTTTGGTTAATAGCCGGAAAGAAGAGGAAATCAAAAGGAATCTGGAAAAAAGGAGAAAAGAGGGAGTATCTTTTGTATGTATCGATTCTCCGGATTATCCGGAACATTTTTCCGTTTTGCCGGACAAGCCTTACGCCATATATGTAAAGGGAAGGCTGCCCGATGAAAATAAGATCAGTGTGGGGATGGTAGGTGCAAGAAACTGTTCCGGGTATGGGAAAACGATGGCCGGAAAATTTTCTAAGGCGCTGGCAATCCATGATGTCCAGATCATCAGCGGAATGGCGGTAGGAATTGACACCATCAGTTCCCGAAGCGCTTTGGATGTGGGAGGAAAGACTTTTGTCGTACTGGGTAGCGGAATTGATTACATATATCCAAGGGAAAATATTGAGCTTTATTATGATATTATTTTTCACGGCGGTGGAATTATTTCGGAATATCCTTTTGGAAGCAAACCCCTGGGCTGGCAGTTTCCTCATCGAAACCGGCTGATCAGTGCATTCAGTGATTATCTTCTTATTATGGAGGCAAGGATAAGAAGCGGAACTTTAACTACGGCCGAACATGCCCTGCGACAGGGAAAAGATATTTTCGCGCTTCCGGGCAGAGTAACCGATCCTTTAAGTGAAAGCTGTAATATGTTGATTTCTGAAGGGGCAGGAATGTTACTCTCCCCGGAGCATTTTATCCAATATATTCTGGGAAAGCAGGTGCAAAAACAACCACCGGAAGAAAAGAAGAATTTTCAAAGTATGGATCAAAAAGTCCGATCCATCTATTCCATATTGAATTTTGAACCCAAAATGGTGCAGGAAATAATTGAGGAAACTCATCTGGAACCGAAAGAAACCGCAGAAATCCTGATGGAATTGGAGCTTTCCGGATTGATAAAAGAGGTTGGAAAAGACTACTACGTGAAAGAAGTCTGAGAAAAATAAAGTTGACAGAATCGACACAATGATGTTATTAAATTATTCTTGAAAGACTTTAGTTGTATGAGAGGACAGAATAAATGGCAAAAAATCTGGTAATCGTGGAGTCTCCGGCAAAGGTGAAAACCGTAAAAAAATATCTGGGAAGCAACTATGAAGTAGTCGCTTCCAAAGGTCATGTCCGGGATTTACCGAAGAGTACTTTAGGAATAGACGTAGATAACGACTACGAACCAAAATATATCACTATCCGGGGAAAAGGGGAAACTCTGGCAGAACTGAAAAGACTTGCAAAAGAAGCCAATAAAGTATATCTGGCAACGGACCCTGACCGTGAGGGAGAGGCCATCAGCTGGCATCTGGCTTCCGCTTTGAATCTGGAGGATAAAAAGAAAGCCCGAATTACTTTTAATGAAATAACAAAATCTGCAGTATCCAATTCTTTGAAAAATTCCAGAGATATTGATATGAATCTGGTCGACGCCCAGCAGGGAAGACGTGCTCTGGACCGCTTGGTTGGTTATGGAATCAGTCCGATTTTGTGGGAAAAGGTTAAGAGAGGATTATCGGCAGGACGTGTTCAATCCGTTGCCTTGAGAATGATCTGTGACCGCGATGAGGAAATTGAAGCCTTTATTCCGGAGGAATTCTGGCTTTTAGATGCATCGGTTTACATTCAGGGCGAGAAAAAGCCGATTATCGCCAGATTTTATGGTGATAAAAAGAACAAAATAGATATTCACAACAAGGAAGAACTGGACAAAATCTTAAATGATATTTCCGGAAAAGAAATGTTTATAGACGATATTAAACACTCGGAAAGAATAAAGAAAGCGCCCCTTCCGTTTGTTACATCCACCCTTCAGCAAGAGGCTTCAAAAACATTGAATTTCTCTACCCAGAAAACGATGCGTATTGCTCAGCAACTTTATGAAAGTGGTTTTATTACTTATCTGCGTACGGATTCGGTCCGGATTTCCGATGAAGCAGTGGCAGCAGCGAAGGCTTATATTGATGAAAACTTTGGTTCACAATATGTCAGCCATACCAGCGCGGCAGGAAAGTCCAATGGAAAGGTTCAGGATGCCCATGAAGCAATTCGTCCATCCAATGTAACCGTAACGCCGGATAGCTTAAAGACAAAACTGGATCGCGACAACTTCCGTTTGTATCAGCTGATCTGGAAGAGATTTGTAGCCAGCCGGATGACCAATGCGAAGTATGAAGTAACCGCAATCAGTTTTGGAGTAGATAAGTACGTCTTCAAGGCAAATGCATCGAAGCAGCTTTTTGACGGTTTTATGTGTGTATATACTTCATCGGATGATGAAAAAGAAGAAAAGAACAATGTTGTTTCAAATCTGACGCCGGACGCGGTGATCCATCAAGTTCAGTATGAAGATTCTCAGCATTTTACACAGCCACCGGCTCATTTTACAGAAGCATCCCTGGTAAAAGTAATGGAAGAAAAGGGAATTGGCCGTCCAAGTACCTATTCTCCGACAATCACAACGATTTTAGCCAGACATTATGTAAAAAAAGACAAGAAAAATCTTCTTGTAACGGAATTGGGAAAAGTTGTTAATGATATTATGGTAACCGCTTTTCCGGATATTGTTGATATCCAGTTTACGGCTAAAATAGAAGAAAAACTGGACCGGATCGAAGAAGGCAAAATGGAATGGAAAGAAATCCTGAGAGAGTTTTATCCGGGACTGAAAGATTCCATTGATGTGGCTCGTTCCAAGCTGACAAAAATCAAAGTAAAAGACGAGGAATCGGATGTTATCTGCGATAAATGCGGACGACACATGGTAATAAAATTTGGACCACATGGAAAATTCCTGGCGTGCCCGGGCTTCCCGGAATGCAGGAATACCATGTCAATCGTAGAAAAAGCCGGCGTAAAATGTCCGCTATGTGGAAAAGACCTGGTGATCCGCAAGACAAAAAAAGGAAGAAGATACTATGGTTGTGAAGGCTATCCGGAGTGTGAATACATGTCCTGGAATAAACCGGGAGAAGCCGCTCCAGAGGGAAAGCGGGAATCCATAGAGGAAGTAGTTAATCCGTAATGAACAAATCTGTTAGAAATATTATTATCCGAATCATCATCATGCTCATCCTTTCCGCCGCTATTGTGCTGATTGGGTTTGCTTTCCGTCCAAAAAATACAGAACCGGCGGAGAAAGAAATTGTTGAAGGTCACGACCTGATTTTATGGTATTACGATGATAATATGGAAGATTTCGTGGAGCAGGTTAAAGCGGATTATTTTAAAACATCCGGTCTTAGAGTGGAATGCAAAAAGGTTTCTGCGGTTTCTTTCTTTGACAATATTAACCGATTAAATATATCCGGCGAAGAAGCACCGGATCTTTATATTACGGAAACCACAAAACTGGAGCAGGCTTATTTAGGAAGTACGGCAAAAGTCAATGGGGATACGGATATTTATTCGTTAAAAAACTATTCCAGAAATTCTTTATCCAGTGTTATGTATGATGGAAAGATGGTAGGTTATCCATTGTGCTTCAACACCTCTTTTTTCGTTTATAATCCGGATATGGTTGAAAAAGCCCCGAAAACGTTTAAGGAAATTGCAGAAATGTCTACATCCTTTATTAAAGATGCGGAGTCCGATGTAGATATGATCATGCTTTTTGATGTATCGAATCTGCTGGATAATTATTTGTTTGTCGGAAATTATCTTACCTTAGGGGGCGATAATGGGGACAACAGTGAAGAATTTGATGTTTATAACGAAAATCTTATTGAGGCTGCATTCCGTTATCAGGAATTGAGCTCTAATCTGAAAATAGATCTTGCAACAACAACTTATGACCTGGTTGAAAACAGTTTTGCTTTTGGCAGATGTAAGATGGCTTTGTTGAATTGTAGTTCTCTGGCATTGCTGAATGAGTTGAATGTTCCGTATGTAATAACGGAATTTCCCAAATTGACGGATATGTTAGGAACCAAAGGCTTAGCGGACAACTGGTGTGTCTGTGTAAATCCAATGTCCGGGAATGTAGAGAAAGCAGAAGAACTGGCAAAATTCATGACTTTTGACGAAGCCGGCGTTATCTATGGGAATACCGGTTATATGAGCTGTCTTAGAAGTGTCAACCGGGGAAAAGGGTTTAAAACTGTTTATGAACAGTATGAAATTACTTCCCGTCTTCCAAAATTGATTGAGACAGAAGATCTCTGGAAAGACTTAAAGAGTATGCTGAATAATATCTGGACGGGTGCAGATGTTGCGTCTGAACTGGATCAGTTTCAGATAAAAGTAAACGACAGTCTTTTTGCTCGAAATGAACTTCAAAAATAATTTTCAATAAAATAACAAAATTATTACAGAAATATTGCAAGAAGCGTTAATATTTTGTAAAATATCGGTCAGAGGTTCTTTTCCGTCATTGGATGGAGCAGAACATGAAAAATAGAAAAGTAATTAAAGTTTTATTAGTTGCAGTGTGTTTTGTTACGGCAGGTGTAATTTTCAGCTGTGCAGTAAAAA
>JAZRYR010000058.1:0-28304 GCA_045600845.1 Lachnospiraceae bacterium
CCATCATATTTTCAAAGAGTTATGACAGATGGGTTTACTGTGTGTTGGCCAGAAGGTCAGGATATATGTCCGGATGAGCTTTATGAATTAAGCACAGTAATAGACTAGGTTGCTTTCATAGAATGAGAAGCCTATCTATTATAAAAAGGTCTGAATTATACTTTGTTCCCTGACACACGAAATTCCTCGAAAATTCGATTTTCATTTTCTCAGGAAGAGAGAAAAAAATAAAGAAAACAAAGTAACCATAAAACACAATGAAACAGACCTTCGGGTCTGTTTTTTTGAGCAAAGAGAACATCTGGTTCGCTCCCGGTTCCGGTCACTACCGCGACCTCGCAGCGGCTACACTTATGCAGCCCGTGAGTAATCACGGTCGTCCTGTTGCCTGGCGGCACCAGCAATCCTGCGGATTGATTTTGCGCTCGTGATTGTATCGCACAGCACTGTACAAGCCTCATTAACACACGGTTTTTCCTTTTTCTTTTCTTTTTTTGAAAGAAGGATAATATTGATAAAAATCTTAATATGGAAAATTTAGAAGAATCGGAATTGGAACAAGTTAGCGGCGGACGTAAAAAACCAACGCATAGACGCGAAAAAAAGGAAGCTGCTAAGAAACATGGAAATGAGGGACTGAAGCCATGTCCACGATGCAATGAGCCTAAATTACCTCACAGAGTTTGTCCAAACTGCGGGTATAAAGAATATGAATAATCATCATTAAAAAGTACCGGATTTTGATATATCCTCTTAACAGAGTAAAGAGTTTTATACCAAAATCCGGTACTTTTGTTATAGGCCTGTGATGTCTTGATTTCTATTCAAAATTAACGTATGCGTTTTTCAGGAAGGATAAATATTTAACGTATGCGATAATAGATATTACAGCGTAAATGATCAAGAAAATAACATCTACAACAACTGCTGTAGTAAAAATAGGAATAATACGGAACAGGATGGAAACACCAAAAAGTCCAACAATCATATTCCTCGTATTAGATCCTTTGTCTGCCAACTGTGTTTTGAGTCTCTGCTCCAGAAGATTTGAGCATTCGGTTAAAATAAAGTAGGTTCCTGCTAAATCCGCGATTCTGGAAATAATCGTAGCAATGTCATTTCCAATGGTACTGTTTTTGACCACGCTGGAAAGAATGACAGCGACAACTTGTACTCCGAAGCTGACGATTACACAGATTAAAGCTTTTTGAAAAAGTGCATCATCCATGCCGGCGGCTCTTAATCCGGTAAGCATTTTTACAAAAGAAATAATGGCTAAAACCAAACTTCCGATCATAATAAGAATGCCTAAAGTAGAGAGGACAAGAATGCCTCCGATACTGCCGGTAGCGATGGAACATACAACGAGAATAGTTCCAACTACAACTGCGAGAATGGAAATTAAGTCTAATATTTCTGCCCGATATACATTTTTTATACCTCTTGAAGCATTTGGGAATGATGGCATAATATGTACCTCCTATGTTGTTTTGTGGTGAGATTATAACATAAATTCTACTTAAATGAAGCATAAAATAAAAATGTTGTTGAAAATGACTTTTTTAGAGTAAAATGTAAACAAGCAATAAAAAAGAAAAGGATGAAATGCTATGGGCAAAAATCTTTTGGACGAATATAGAAAAGAAATCGGCGAAATCGATAAAGAGATCATTGCGCTCCTGGACGAGCGATTTGATCTTTGTTGGGAAGTCGGTGGTTATAAGAAAGAAAATGGAATGGCCATACTGGATGAAAAGGTAGAGGAAAAGAAGCTGGCTTCCATTGATTTTCTGGCCAGTGAAGAAAATGTGGAATATATAAAAGAAACTTTTAAGACGATTATGAGTCAGTCCAGAAAGTTACAGGAAGGGATATAAGAATGCCTAGAAAAACAGAAGAAGAAAAAGCTCACGATAGATTAGTCGAAGAAACCAGACGGCAGATCCGGGAAGAACTGGAAGGAAAGAAAAACGGGAAAAAACCAAGAAAAAAGCTCAACTTTGATAAAAGGGTATTTATTGGCGGGGCTCTTTTAGGCTTTGTTCTGGGCATGGTGGTTATTGTTTTGATCGGAAATATCAGTGCCAATGGATTATTTGGAAAGAAAGAAATCAACATTACCACACCGGATTCGATTCTGGATACAGGAACGGTAAATAACTATACCGCAGCGGATTTTAAAAATGCAATTTTAGGAGAGGCACTCCAAAAAAAGGAACTGATTGTTATGGAGCAGTCTCTGAAAGTTCCGACGACTTTTTCAAAAGCAGGTTTGTTTAATTTCCCGATTTTCTCTAAGGTAAAGAATGTCATTTATTATGGAACAGGCGTGTATACCATTGATCTATCTAAATTGGATGCAGATAAGATTGATGTTGATATGGAGAATAATATCGTGTCCATACGGATTCCACATTCCTGCCTGCAGTATATTCATCCGGAAATTAACAAAACCGAATTTGAAGATACGGATAAGGGACTGCTTTCCTTTGGAGATATTAAGTTGACAACAGAAGAACAGAACCAGGTTGAGCAGGCTGCTATGGATACAATGAGAGACCGGCTGATCCAGAATGAATTGTTCAACAAAGCCGATAATTTTGCAAGTAATAATGTATGGCAGCTATTTCAACCAATTGTAAATACGATTTCTCCGGATTTTTCAGTTGTCGTAATGTTTGACGAAACGACCAGCAATGAAGTAATCGCACGATAGTTGGAAAAAGACTACGGGTTACAAAAAAAGAATGGAAAAGAAACGCATTCACATTGAGGCTATAAGAATATTTGCGTGTTTTTTCGTCATTTTTAATCATACCGGATTAGATGGCTTCTTTTTGTTTGCAAATTATCCGGCTGCGTCCTTCCAGTATTGGTTTTACCTGATTTTGTCTATTTGCTGCCGGGTTTCCGTGCCTTTATTTTTCGCAGTTTCCGGTGCGCTGCTGATTCCAAAAGAAGAACGGACAAAGGATCTGTACCTTCACCGGGTTTTAAGAATGGTAATCATTCTCGTCGTGATTTCTGCGGTCTATTATGTCTGGAGATACCGGTATCAGTTATCCACCCTTTCCGTAGAATTTTTCTTTAAGGTATTATTTGCCAGCAATCATGCAGATCATTTATGGTATTTTTATTCCTTTATTCCATTCTTGATGGCCCTTCCTTTAATCCGGGTGTTAGCAAAGAATATGACCAACCGTCATTTTCTCTATATGGCAATTTTAGCGACAGCATCATATGCAATTCGTCCGATTCTGGAATATCTGATCTGGCAAGGTTCTGCGACCTTTAATGGATTTTTGAAATTCAGCTGGATTACGGCGAATGCCATTATTTATCCATGCATCGGTTATTATCTGGAAAATCGCATGGATATTAAGAAAGTGACAGGAAAGAAATTGGCATTGTTGTGGGCGGTAAATCTTGGATGTCTTCTGGCTGCTTCTGCCATGACCCTTTATAAATCAAAAGTGACCGGTGTATGTACGATGACAGATTCCCAGTCCTTTCATAATGTTTTTGTTCTGGTTAACGTTATTGCGCTGTATGTTACCGCCAGGTTTATTTTTGATCGGGTACGGACAAGTACTTTCGTGGAGAAGGTCTTCCTTTCCGTTGGCAGCACCACCTTTGGCATTTTTTTGATTCATCTGATTTTAATGGAAGTCTTTAAATCCTGGGGAGTCCTTTCTTTCTTTACCCAGACCCTTCATTTGGGAGACATGCTTTCCGCTCTGCTGTTCTGTCTGACGGTAATGGCTGCTGGTTTCGTCCTCTTTTTCCTTCTTAAGAAGATTCCGTTTTTCCGAAAATACTTATAAGAGGTTGTTTCTAAAAATACTTATCGTTCAAGGATAGGGTCGTTCTTTTCTTTTTCCTTGCTCTATGGTATAATGCCCCAAAGAACATTTCGGCTTTTTCAGCCGGAGAAAAAATGCTTGAAAGGAGAAGGAGAATATCTTTCTCCGTGTTCTTGTTACACCCTTTTGAAAAAGGCTTGGTTTTTGTAAAAAATTTTTCCAGCCTAAAAGATGGCCTCCGGGTTACTGAAAAAAATATGAAAGAAAAGGAATTTGACGTGAAAAAATTATTTTTTACATTAGCATCTTCTATTTTGTGCATCGGCCTGTTTTTTGCAGTAAAGACACAGGCGGCACAGATGGACATCGACTTTGATAGCTCTGATGGTAGCGGATGCGAAAGTCTTTTTGATGATGAAATCCGTACAACGGAACATTTTGAAGAGGGGACGACAATTACGGTAACCGGCAATGAGAATATGGATTCTCTTTATATTGAATGGGATGAAGAACCTTCGAACTGGACCTTAACCTATGGCGGAACCAATATCGAATGCGGAACCAATGGCTTCCTTCATGAGTTTATTAAATTAGGTGGAACTTCAAATTCTGCTACCATAACGATTCCAACAGGAGGGGCAACCTTAGTTGATATATATGCCTTTTCTGCAGGAGAACTCCCTTCTTGGGTACAGGTTTGGCAGCCGCCATATGAGAAAGCGGACATCCTGTATTTTTCCACCCATTCTGATGATGATGTTTTATTCTTCGGAGGGTTGATTCCGACTTATGCGGATAAAGGAGAATACCGGATCCAGGCAGCTTATATAGTAGATCATGCGCGGCCGAGTGATCCTTTTGGAAATGAACCATATCGGGTTCATGAACTTTTAAATTGCATCTGGGTCATGGGACTGGATCACTATCCTCAGATGGGTATTTTTGGTGATTGGTATTCCGAATCTCTGGAAGCAGCGGAAGAATATCAGAGTCTGGATGAAGTAACCGATTTTGTTACCCGGGTAATCCGCAGGTTTAAACCACAGGTTGTTATCAGTCAGGATTTTGAAGGCGAATATGGACATGGACAGCACCGCCTTGGTGCGGCAGCTATCGCTGAAGCTTTGGAGAAGACTGGTGACTCCAGCCAGTATCCGGATAGTGCGTCAACCTATGGAACGTGGGATGTCCCGAAAACCTATTATCATCTTTATCCGGAAAATGAAATTGTAATTGATGCCCGTGTTCCGTTAAATCGTTTCGGCGGGATGACGGCCTTAGAAGTTGCGAAAGAAGGCTATCTGCGCCATGAATCCCAGCAATGGATGGATTACTATGTAAGCGACGGCATCGATGATGACGGATACATGGCTCCTTATCCATGCACCAGATTCGGGCTTTATCGTTCTACGGTAGGAATGGATACCGGTAATGATATTATGGAGAATCTTGTTCCTTATGATGTACAGGAGGAACAGGCACGTCAGGAAACTTCGGTAGAAGAAACCAGTGAACAGGAGACGACAAAGGCAGAAAAGGAAAAGAAAAAAGTCAGCCCGATTCTAATCATTATCATTATCGTTATTGTTATTATTATTGTTGTGCTGCTGCTTCTGGTTATGAAGGCAAAAAAAGAACAGGCCAGAAAGAAAGCATTGGCTGCAAAGAGGGCAAGACAACGGAGAGAAGAACAATACCGGAGAGAAAACTCTCAAAACCGGCCGACAAGAAATAATAGAAAATAAGGACCTGTAATAATGAAAACATCAATTATTCTTCCGGTACTGAATCCGGATGAGAAATTTACAACTTTTGTAAATAGATTAATAGAAGCTGGCTTTGAAACAATCGTAGTAGTAAATGATGGCAGCAGTGCAGAATATGATCATTTCTATGATGAGGCTGCGGCTAACGAGCAGGTTATTGTTTTAAAGCATGAAGTAAATAAAGGAAAAGGGGCTGCATTAAAAACGGCGTTCTCCTATCTGGCAGATAATCGTTTGGATATTGATGTTGCCATTACCTGTGACGGAGATGGACAACATTCGGTAGAATCCATAAAAGATTGTCTGAAAGCTTTTGAAGCGCATCCGGATGCAGTCATCATCGGAGGCCGCGATTTTGACTCTCCGAATATTCCAAAGCGAAGCCGTATCGGAAATAAGATTTCCAGTTCTGTATATCGGTTTTCCTGTGGGATTAAATTAAAAGATACCCAGACCGGTCTGAGGGTAATTCCGGCGTCTTGTTTTGAGAGTTTTTCCAAACTGGCAGGGGACCGTTACGAGTATGAAACTAATATGCTGATTGAAATCGTAAACAGGAATATTCTGTATTACGAGGTGCCGATTGAAACCATATACATTGATGACAATGCTTCTTCTCATTTTAATCCGATCAAGGATTCTATGAAGATTTATAGCGTTGTACTGAAATATTTTTTCAAATTTGTCATTAGCTCCATCACTTCCTGGGTTGTGGATATTGGCGTTTATGCCATTTTAGAGTTTGTTCTTATGAATGCGGTTACCGCAGGAACCAGGGTGCTGATCTGTACCGTTGCCTCCAGAGTCATTTCCTCTATCTGCAATTATCTACTGAACCGGAATGGTGTATTTAAATCGGCAGATAATGTAAAGAGCACTGTTGTAAAATATTATATTCTGGCGGTCTGCCAGATGTTTGCATCTTACGCTTTAGTATTTTTCTTCACAAGAGTATTGCATGTAGACGGTGTATTGGAATTGATCGTGAAATGTCTGGTTGACCTGCTTTTATTCATCTTCAGCTATAACATTCAACGGAAATGGGTATTTGTTAACAAGAAATAATGAAAACGGTAGGAAGAATATTAGCTATTATAGGAGCCTTTCTGGGAGCATTTATTGTAGCCCTTATTCTTGCAGTCCTGATTATTATGAAAGGTCCGTCCAGGAATGCGGCAGAGCTTTTCACGATGTCTTTAAGAGAAACCAGCGCCCTTTACTGGATTCCGGATTTGTTTTTTTCAAAGGAAGAGCTACAGGAAATCGTGGATAACAATACTGTAAAATCCAGTGATGAAGAGACGGATACGGGCCTGATTGATACTACGGATACAACGAGTCAGGATATAGAAATCTATGAAATTTCCGGTTCCACTTATATTGGGGATGTCATGCTGATCCATGACCCTTCCAGAGTTTTTGTAGGAAACAAGGGGGATTATGACGGAAGCGCCGGGACAACGGTTGACAAAATTGCGGAACGTTATGGGGCAATCGCCGGTATTAATGGTGGAGGTTTCTATGATCTGAATGGTCAGGGAAATGGAGGACTTCCGGACGGATTTGTCATTTCGGAAGGAGAGCTCTGTTATCAGGATGATGGAACACCGCATGCAGCCATTGGATTTACTCAGGATAATAAGATGGTTATCGGTTTTTACTCATATTACGATGCGCAGGAGATGGGCTTAAGAGATTGTGTATGTGTACAGACCGTGTACGCACCGGT
Organism: Lachnospiraceae bacterium; assembly: GCA_045600845.1. Lineage (GTDB taxonomy): Bacteria > Bacillota > Clostridia > Lachnospirales > Lachnospiraceae > RGIG5612. The sequence goes on from JAZRYR010000058.1 coordinate 7,299, forward strand.
TCTTATTGTCAATGGAGAAGAACAGGAAGTATCTGGTGCAGGCGGCGGATTAAATCCGAGAACCGCAATCGGACAGGCAGCAGATGGAACGGTGATATTTGTAACGACAGATGGAAGACAGGCGAACTCTGTAGGAGCAACTTTTTCCGATATGATAAAAATAATGAGTGACTATGGTGCAGTAAATGCCGCTTCTCTGGATGGAGGTTCCTCCACACAGATGGTTTATTATGGAGAATTCTTAAATACACCATATGCACTTTCCGGGGCACGAGAAGTGCCAAATGCATTTTTAGTACGATAAATACGGACGAATATCATGGAACAAGAGAGAATGAAACGAGAAGAACAACGGAATACTCGTCCCAAAACGAAAAGAACTCCACGGGAGACCGTTCGAAAACGGCCTCCCTATTCCGCCATGGAAGAGCCGCATCCGGTAAGAAGAGCAAGGCCGGCAGGGGCAGAAAATGGCACCCCGATGCCACCAAAGAAAAAACGTCCAAGACCGGAAGGAGCAGAAAAAGCCACACAGGCAGAGCGCCCGGTAAGGAGGGTAAGGACGGAAGATGAGGCTGTCAAGGCTCCGATAAAAAAGGTCACGCCGGAACGAAAGTCATCAAAACAACCATCAAAAAGCATCGCACGGGAAGAAAAATCCCCAAAACGAACGGCTGTCCAAAGAAAAAAAGTCCGTGGAAAAAAGACTTTTAAGAAAGCTTTGTTAACCAGCTTGATTATCTTTTCGGCAATACTGGTAGCTGCCTTAATCTGTCTTTGGTTTTTCCTTTCTTCATTCGAAAAGAGCAGGCCGGAGCATTATGCCCAGGCGATTATCCGGAACATTGAAGACGGGAAATATGAAGACCTTCATCTGGTAACCGCGGATGGTTTGTCCCTTGATGACGGAAGCTTGATGGCAGATAAAAAAACGATAGGAAATATTATTAAATCAAAAATCGACGCTTCGGATACGTCCTACCGACGTTTAAGTTCGGAAAGCGATGAAAATAAAAATGTATATCTGGTCAAGACCGGAGATGAAAAACTTCTGAAAGTTGAGTTGGTAAAAGCCGATAAAAAGTTTATCTTTGGCTTTTCTGATTGGAAAGAAAAAGAAACGGTTCTTCTGTCTCCGGACCTTCAGCCGAAACTCCTGAAAGCCCAGATTCCGACATCCTCCAAATTATATGTGAATGGAAATGAAGTACCGGAAACATTTATAACGGAGGCTGCTGGAGAGATTGAATTACTGAATCGGCTGAGAGAATGGGGTATTATCGGGGAACAGCCAAAGGTAACGACCTTCAGCATATCCGGCATTTGGGAGAATCCGGAAGTAACCTATGCCTACGAGGGTGGAAATCCTACGGCCTGTGTATTAGAAAATAACCTTTACTCCGGTGGATTTGAGGCAGACCAGGACTTTATTGATGAAGTATACGGAAGAGTTATTGATTGCATGGAGCCTTATGCATATTATTTCTCCGGAGATGCGGGAAGAGGTGCTATTGCAAACATTATGCTGGATAATTCTCCGGCTTATGATAATGCAACCAGTGCAGATGTTTCCTGGATGCAGGAACATAGTGATGTCCAGATTACGGAAAAGAAAGCAGAAAACTTCAAGCACTATTCGGAAGGCGTATTCTCCTGCGATATCAGTTTTCTGGAGACCATATATCAAGGAGACGAAGCCGTTAAAACCTGGGATACGAATATGACCTGGATTTTTGTCTGGGATGCTGACAATTATTATCTGGCAGATTTTGTTACGAATGTAGGAGACTGATCCAACTTGAATAGGTGAAAAATGAGTAAAAACAATTCAAATTACAAAAAGAAAAAAAGCGGATTTAAACCGGGAGTTTTGACGATCATTCTTGTAGTTTTGTTAGCTGCGGTTCTGGTTGTTCTTTTCCTGACGAAAAAAGATGTGGAAGAGGAAGACACCCGCACGGTTCTGGCAGAACCTCAGATTGAAGAATCCATTACGGTAGGAGCTACCGGAGACCTGTTGATTCATACTCCGATTATTACGGCAGTAGATACGGGGGATGGTTATGACTTCAGTGGTTGTTTTGGTCTGGTTGCTCCATATTATCAGGAGCCGGATCTGATGATTGCCAATCTGGAAGTCACCTTTGGTGGAGACGAGGCAGGCTCCTACCGGGGCTATCCGACTTTTAACTGTCCGGACAGCCTGGCTCCTGTTCTTGCGAATGCGGGTGTTGATGTCTGTCTGACGGCAAATAACCATTCTTACGATACCGGTTTTGACGGAATGTTAAGAACCCTTCAGGTTCTGGATGAAAATGGAATTGGACATTTAGGAACCCGACAGGATGAAAATGAGCATTTTGTAATGGTACGGAAAGTGGGCGACATTAAATTAGGCATGGTCTGCTTTACTTATGATACCCGGGATTCTACCGGCTGGGCCAAATCCTTAAATGGAATCGTCATGGACGACGGTGCAGTAAATCTGGTAAACAGCTTCTGTTATCCGGACTTGGACGAACTGTACAATGATGTAGCCAAAGCCATGGATGAGATGAATATGCTGGGAGTTGACAGCAAAATCGTATTTATTCATTGGGGAAATGAGTATACCGATGATCCAAATGATTATGAGTATGAAATTGCCCAGGAAATCTGTGAATTGGGAGCGGATGTAATTATCGGCGGTCATCCACACGTTATTCAGAAGTATGATACGTTAACGAACAGTAAAGGGCACCAGACCTTATGCCTGTATTCTATGGGAAATGAACTGTCAAACCAGAGAGCAGAGTTGATGAATGAGGACGGATTCCGTGGGTATACGGAAGATGGTCTGATTTTTGAAGTAACATACTCAAAATTCAACAATGGAAACGTAAAGATCACGGGTCTGGAAATTCTTCCGACGTGGGTAGAATATGATGGATCTTATTCCATTGTTCCTTTGGATGCAGAGGTGGATCCTTATTCTTGGGGAGCATCGAATACCGAGGCGGCCATGAACTCTTACGAGAGAACGGAAGGAAGAGTCAGTGAGGCATATAATGCTTTCCGTAGGAGCAAAAAGCAGGAACCGGTACCGACCAGCCTGTATTAATGTGGAGTATCCATTGAAAAAAAATGGGGAATTTAGTATCATAAGTTAATTATTTTGTCGACAAGATAATATACGGAAATTTGATATAAATTTCTTTAACATAGTAAAAAAACATTATTAAAGTGTAAGGAAGGATAAAGCAATGAGCAAGATGATTATGAGCGGCAACGAAGCTGTTGCACGTGGTGCTTATGAAGGTGGTGTTCACTTTGCAGCAGCATACCCGGGCACTCCAAGTACCGAAATCTTAGAGAACATTGGCGGTCTTTACAAAGACGACATCTATTGCGAATGGGCGCCAAATGAGAAAGTAGCAGCAGAAGCAGCATATGGTGCTGCTATTGGTGGAATGAGATCTATGGTTACCTTCAAACATGTTGGTATGAACGTAGCTGCAGACCCTATTTTTACTGCTGGTTATGCAGGAGCAAACGGTGGTTTCGTTCTGGTTAGTGCAGATGACCCTGCATGCCATAGTTCCCAGAATGAGCAGGATAACAGACTGTATGCACAGCATGCAAAGCTGTTAATGTTAGAAGCTTCCGATTCCCAGGAATGCAAAGACTTCTTTAGAGATGCTTTTGAACTTTCCGAGAAATTCGATATGGCAGTTCTGTTCCGTATGACGACCCGTGTCTGCCATTCCAAGAGTGTTGTTGAATTAGGTGAAAGAGCAGATTCTCCGGTAAAGAAATATGAAAGAAGAGCGGACAAATTTGCAATGCTTCCGGCAACAGCAAAGAAACGCCATATTATTGTTGAAGAAAACATTATTAAAGCTAGAGAATTCTCAAATAACTGCAAGTATAACAGATTAGAAGAAGTAGAAGGCGCTGAAATCGGTATTATTACTTCCGGTATTTCTTATCAGTATGTAAAAGAAGTATTCGGCGACACCGCTTCTGTTTTGAAATTAGGCCTTACCTTCCCGCTGCCGGATAAGATGCTGGCTGATTTCGCTGCAAAATATAAAACTCTTTATGTCGTAGAAGAAGGCGAACCTTACATCGAAAACGCTGTTAAGGCTTTAGGCTTTGGTCATGTAATCGGAAAAGAGAAACTGACGATTCAGGGCGAATTCAATACAAAGGTTGTAAGCGATGCTTTAACCGATGCAGCAGAAAAATTCACTTACAAAGTAGAAAACGCAAATATTCCTGCTCGTCCTCCGGTACTTTGCGCTGGATGCCCTCATAGAGGATTTTATTTTGCATTAGGAAAATATAGTGACAAGTTTGTATCCATGGGCGATATCGGATGCTATGCATTAGCAGTGAACCCTCCTCTGAATGGATTTGATTGCTCCATCTGCATGGGCGGCGGTTTCTCAACCTTAGTAGGTATTTCCAGAGCTCTGAAGGCTCAGGGAGACACCAGAAAAGCTATCGGCGAATTAGGCGATTCCACCTTCTTCCATTCCGGTCTGACTTCTCTGATTGATATCGTAGCTTCGGAATCCAACGTAGTAGCAGTTGTTCTGGATAACTCCATTACAGCTATGACCGGACATCAGCAGAATCCTGGAACAACCAAGAACCTGATGGGTTATGATACTCCAGCTATCGACATTGAAGGTTTAGTAAGAGCTTGTGGTATTGATGATGCTCATTTAAGAGTATTTGATCCAATGGATCAGGAAGCAGCAGACGAGGCTCTGAAGGCTGCTTATGAAGCAGAAGGACCTTTCGTAATCATTACAAAGAGACCTTGCGCTCTTCTGAAAGAAGTTATCAAGGCAAATGCAGGCAAACATGTAAAAGTTAACCCAGATAAGTGCGTTGGCTGTAAGCTCTGTCTGAAGATCGGTTGCCCAAGTATGGCTTATGATGCAGTAAATAAGAAAGCTGTTATCGCAGACGTTGATAACTGTAACCAGTGTACACTGTGCATGCAGCAGTGCAAACTTGACGCAATTGAGAAAGTAGGTGAATAATATGAACAAAAGTATCATTTTAGTAGGTGTTGGCGGACAGGGAACCATCACTACATCATCTATCCTTTCCAAAGGATTAATCGAAAATGGATTTGACGTAAAGATGAGCGAAATCCACGGTATGAGCCAGCGTGGCGGTACGGTAGTAACTCAGATTAAATATGGTGAGAAGGTTTATTCTCCAATTATCGGCGACGGGGAAGCAGACGTAATCGTTTCTTTCGAAAAACTGGAAGCTTTAAGAGCTCTTCCATACCTGAAAGAGGGGGGCGTTATCGTAACGGATACTCGTGAAATTTACCCGATGCCAGTACTGACCGGCGAATCGGAATATCCTTCCGATGCCATTGAGCAGTTAAAAGCTGTAGCTCCTAAGGTTATCGTAGTTGAGGCAGCTAAGGTAGCAGAAGAACTTGGAAATGTAAAAGCACAGAATATCGTTCTTTTAGGCGCTTTAGTAAAACAGTTGGGAATCGACGGAATTGACTGGAAAGCAATCGTAGCGAAAAGCGTTCCGGCAAAAACCGTTGACCTTAACCTCGCGGCTTTTGATAAAGGCTACAACATGTAATAAAAAACGAACAGGCAGGATGAATATCCTGCCTGCTTAATATTCGTTATAGGAGCACAAAATGAAATACAGAAACTTTGATGAAATTATCAAGCAGTTGGAAGGCAAAGACGTTTTAAGCAGAGTCGTAGTAGCTGCTGCAAATGATGACCATACCTTAGGCGCTGTTAAGATAGCGGTAGATAAAGGCTTGGTAAAACCGGTTCTGGTTGGCCATAAAGAGGAAATTTTAAAAGTCTGCAAAGAAGTAGGCCTGGAAGTTCCGGACGAAGACATTTATGACGAGCTGGACGATGAAGCTGCTGCATGGAAGGCGGTAGACCTGATCCATGAAGGCAAGGCAGAAGTCTTAATGAAAGGAAAATTGGACAGCAACGTATATCTGAAGGCTGTTATTAATAAAGAGCATGGTTTAAGAAAAGAAGACGCTGGAACCATCAGTGTATTTACGGCTCATGAAGTTCCGACCACCGGAAGAATCTATGTGCCGGTAGAAGGCGGCATGATTCCTTATCCAACCTTAGAGCAGAAAAAAGACATTATCCAGAACACCGTTAATGCCATGATTTCTTTGGGATGGACCGATATTAAAGTTGGCGTTCTTGCCTGCAAGGAAAAAATGGATCCGAAAATGCCGGAGACTGTGGATGCGGATGAATTAAAGAAAATGAATGAGCGTGGCGAAATTACCGGATGTATTGTAGACGGCCCTGTATCCTTTGACTGTGCCTGCAGCAAAGAAATTGCGGAATTTAAGGGATATGATTCTCCAATCGCCGGAGAATGTGATGTTCTGTTAGCTCCGAACATCCATGCAGGAAATATTATGGGCAAAATGATGTCTGTATTATGTGGCAGCCGTTTCGGCAGCTTCCTGGTAGGAACCACCTATCCGGTAGTCTTCTCAAGCAGAGGCTCTACCTCCGATGAAAAATTTGTTTCCATCTGTCTGGCAGCAATTTCTGCCATGAATTCAAAAGGGGAGTAAAACAATGGAAAAATTATTGGTAATGAACCCTGGTTCGACATCAACAAAAATTGCTGTTTATGAAGATGAAAAGCCGTTATTCACAGAAAGCATTTCTCATTCTGCAGAAGAATTGGCTCAGTTTGATGAAATTACGGATCAGTTTGAATTTCGAAAAGATACCATTATTAAATCCATGGAGGAGCATGGCATCGCTTTGGAAGATTTAACTGCAATCGTAAGCAGATGTGGCCTCCTTCCACCAATCGAAGCCGGTGCTTATAAAGTAAACGAAGACATGGTTTGGCAGATGAAATACAATCCACAGAACAACCATGCTTCCAACGTAGGAGCTCCCATTGCATGGGCTTTAAGCCAACAGCTGAACATTCCGGCTTTCGTATATGATGGAATTACCGTAGACGAAATGATTCCTCTTACGAAAATTACCGGTTTTAAAGGTATGCGCAGAAAAGCTTTAGGGCATAACCTGAATATGAGAGCTGCTGCAAAACGTTGGGAAAAAGAGACAGGAAAACCTTATGATCGGTCCAATCTGGTGATTGCCCATTTGGGTGGCGGTATTACCGAGTCCTTACATTCCATGGGAAGAATCATTGACTTCGTCAGTGATGAAGAAGGTCCGTTCTCTCCAGAACGTACCGGTGGCCTGCCTTTGTTCCAGGTGGTTGATATGGCCTTCTCAGGCGAATATGACCAGAAATCTATGATGAAAGAGATTAAAGGAAAAGGCGGTCTCCTTTCTCATTTAGGAACCACTTCTTCTCCGGAAATTGAAAAAAGAATTGAAGAAGGGGATGAATATGCAAAGCTGGTATATGAGGCGATGACTTTATCCGTTGCAAAGCATATCGCAGCTCTTTCTACAACCGTAAACGGAAAAGTTGACGCGATTATTCTTACTGGTGGACTTGCAAAATCCGATATGATTCCAAAAATGATTGCAGACAGAGTAGAGTTTATCGCCCCTGTTGTTGTATATCCTGGGGAAAACGAGATGGATTCTCTCGCCTTTGGTGCATTAAGAGTATTAAGAGGCGAAGAAGAAGCAAAAACTTTTGTTAAAGTTGAAGGAAAAATCTGATATGGCAGATAAATCGGAAATCACCAAAAATAACAGTAAAACCATATATGATGATCTTCTGAACAAGATTATTCAGCTGGAATATAAACCGGGTGAGAAAATCAGTGAAAATGAACTGGCGGCTTATTATCACACCACCCGGCATAATATCCGGGGTGCTTTGTCTGTTCTGAAAGAAAAAGAATTTGTGGAAATCTATCCGCAAAAAGGCACGTTTGTCAGTCTGATGAATATTAACAAACTGAAACATGCTTTGTTTATTCGTGAGGCAGTAGAGCAGGAAGCGTTTTACGAGATTATTACCAATGGTATTGATCCGAAGTTTATCAAAGCCATGAAAAAGAACATTGAAAAGCAGAAAAAAATCGGCGGCGCAGCAAACGACCCGGATACATTCTTTAAAATGAATGATGATTTTCACGTTATCATTGTAGAAGCTACAGGGAAAAAAGATGCGCTGATGATGTTGAAAGATGCTCATATGCATACTCAACGCTGGAGAAATCTAGGCATGGGAAATGTGGGCAAAGGAGAGCATTTGATTGCGGATCATGAGAAAATCGTTGAAGCGATAGAAAGTAAAAACTGGAGAGCGGGACGGGAAATCATCCATTCCCATATCAACGCAGTCGACCAATACAATGAAATAGCAATAGAGAAACATCCAAATTATTTTGCATAAATTTTAAACAGTTCCTTTGGTTAAAATTGATAAAAAATCAAAGAGGAATTGTTGCAAATAAGGAATTGATTTGATAAAATACGATTTTAATAAGGCAGAGCGTTAAAGTAAGAAAATGGTTAAAACAATAGGATTTGACAATGACAAATATTTAAAGATGCAGTCAGAACGGATTCGTGAAAGAATAGGCCGTTTTGATAATAAGCTGTACCTGGAATTCGGAGGAAAGCTATTTGATGATTTTCATGCATCAAGAGTTCTTCCGGGTTTTAAAGCGGACAGCAAGCTTCAGATGCTTCTGACGATGGCGGACCAGGCAGAAATTGTTATGGTAGTTAGTGCGGAAGATATTGAGCATAGCAAGGAAAGAGAAGATTTAGGCATTACTTACGGTAGCGATGTTTTAAGATTGATTGATATTTATCGGAGTAAAGGACTGTTTGTAGGCAGCGTAGTAATTACAAAATATATCAATACTTCCTCGGTACAGCGATTGGAAGAAAAATTGGTTACCAGTGGATTAAGAGTATATCATCACTATCTGATTCCAGGTTATCCGACAAATGTTCCGTTCGTTATCAGTGATGAGGGCTACGGAAAGAACGACTACATTGAAACTACCAGACCTTTAATTGTTGTTACGGCTCCTGGCCCCGGCTCGGGAAAGATGAGTACTTGCCTTTCCCAGTTATATCATGAGCATAAGCGTGGTATTAACGCCGGATATGCAAAGTTCGAAACTTTCCCGATTTGGAACCTGCCATTAGATCATCCAGTAAACCTGGCCTATGAAGCAGCAACAGCAGATTTAAATGATATTAATATGATCGACCCATATCATCTGAAAGCTTATGGTGAAACTACTGTAAACTATAACAGAGACGTGGAAATCTTCCCTGTTCTGAACGCCATGTTTGAGGAAATCTATGGCAAAAGCCCATATGCGTCACCAACCGATATGGGAGTGAATATGGCTGGTTATTGCATTACGGATGATGATGTATGCAAGGAAGCTTCACGACAGGAAATCATCCGTCGGTACTATAAGGCTTTAGCCGGAGTAGCGGATGGTAAAAAAGAATTAGAAGAAGTCAATAAAATTAAGGTTTTAATGAGCCATGAGAATATTACCGTGGAAGACCGGAAAGTTGTCAAAGCGGCTCAGGAACGGGCAAAGGAAACCGGCGATGTGGCTACTGCAATCGAACTGAAAGATGGCACCATCATTACCGGAAAGACCGGAGCTCTGTTAGGACCTTCTGCTGCTTGCCTGATTAAGGCGATTAAGTACTTAGCAGGTATTCCGGATGAAATGGATATTCTTTCTCCGGAGAGTATCGCACCAATCCAGAAACTGAAAACTCAGTATCTTGGCAGCAGAAATCCAAGACTTCATCCGGATGAGGTATTAGTTGCTCTTTCCAGTAATGCAGCAAAAGATTCCAGCGCAGCTCTTGCACTGGACCAGCTTCCAAAACTGAAAGATTGTGAAATCCATACCACGGCGAAACTTTCTGCCATTGACAGAAGAACATTTAAGCGACTGGGATGTGATTTGACTTATGAACCGAAAGATTTGTAAGGAAATAAAAATAAGACTTGTTGGCGGGCCAGGGAATTTCCCCAGCCCGTCTTTCTATTTAATAAAAATTACAGGTGAGAATTATGAATAATGTTTTTTGGATTATTTTAGCTTTTGTTATTTACATTGTATTTATGATACTGATTGGTGCTTTCTATTCCAGAAAGACCCAGAATGCGGAAGATTATTTTCTCGGCGGAAGAGGACTTGGCGGCTGGGTTGCTGCTATGAGTGCCCAGGCGTCGGATATGAGCGGCTGGCTGTTAATGGGCCTTCCGGGATCTATCTACATGTTAGGAACCGGTGAACTTTGGGTTTCCATCGGATTGTTTTTAGGAACCTTATTGAACTGGATTATTGTTGCGGGAAGATTAAGAAGATATACGATCCGTGCCAACAATTCTGTTACCTTACCGGAATATTTCGAGAACCGGTTCCACGATACGACCAAATCTCTGATTCTGGTATCGGCTATCGTATTTGTTATTTTCTTCCTGGTTTATACCGCTTCCGCTTTAAGCTCAGGTGCGAAACTGTTCAACATTGTATTTGGGTTAGACTATAAAGTAGCTCTTTTGATTGGTACTCTTGTTATTTTAGTTTATACCTATCTGGGCGGCTTTATGGCAGTTTGCGTAACCGACTTCATTCAGGGAATTCTGATGCTTGCTATGATTCTGGCAGTTCCGATTATGCTGCTGTTTATCATCGAGCCCGGCAGCATTTCTTCCACTTTGGCAGCTTCTGGAGTTGCAGGAGGCGCAGCTTCTTATCTGAATCCGTTCATGTCGGGAGAAAATGCAATCAGCTGGACCACGGTTGTTTCCGGACTGGCTTGGGGACTTGGATATTGTGGTATGCCTCATATCTTAGTAAGATTCATGGCGATTAAGTCCGAAAAAGAATTAAAGAAATCAAGAGTTATTGCCAATGTATGGAACTTCCTGGCTTTAGGTATCGTATCTGTTTTAGCAATTCTCGCAAGAGTATATCTGTTTCCACGCGTTGGTGTTATAGCAGATAGTGAGAACGTAGTCGTTATGACTGTAAAGGAATTATTCACGAACCAGTATGCACTTCCGTTCCTGGCAGGTATTCTCCTTTGCGCAATTCTTGCAGCAATTATGAGTACTGCAGACTCCCAGCTGTTAGTTACAGCCTCTGCAGTATCCAAAGACATCTATGCAGACGTTATTAAAAAAGGCAAAGCCGTTGATGAGAAGAAAATCTTATGGATCAGCCGTATTGTCGTTGTTGCGGTAGCTGTAATTGCTTTCTTCATTGCATGGAATCCGAACAGCTCCATCATGGGCCTGGTAAGTGATGCCTGGGCCGGCTTAGGCGCTGCTTTTGGTCCGGTTGTGGTCTTGTCCCTTTATTGGAAGAAGACGACAAAAACTGGTGCATTAAGCGGAATTATTGCAGGAGCTTTAACCGTTATTATCTGGGACTACATTCCGTTCATTGGCGGACAGACCATCGGAACCGTTACAGGCTTGTATTCCTTAATCGTTGGATTTATAATTGGTCTCGTCGCAGTAATTATTGGTAGCCTGGTAGGAAAACCTGCTACGGAAGAGATGCTGCAGGAATTTGATGATGTTAAATTCAAAAGAGTAAATGGTTAATAGAAGTCAAAGACGGGTGCCTGGCACCCGTTTTTGGAGGGTATCTATAGGAGAACATTATGGAAGATAATTTTGCAAAAGAGTACAGTGATTATGATAAGAGTTTTTATGATGCAGAAGGCAATTCAATCCAGTGGATTGATCTGGAAACCTGGGAAAGAAAACGGTTGTTTTACAACTACCTGGGAACGGACCTGCCATATATTATTCTGACCGCAAATGTGGATGTAACCCCTATCCGGGCTTTTGCAAAGAGACATCATGTTTCCTTTAATAATTGCATGGTTTATATGTGTATGAAGGTAATCGATTCCATCGAGAACTATCGCTATCGCTTTATTGATGGAAAGCCGTTTGTTATCGATCATACCAGACCGATTGTGAACCATATCAAGCAGGGAGAAGAACTGTTCGTTATGGGAGAAGGCCCATGGCCATGTGATGATATTCTGGAATTCTGCAGAATCTGCCATGAGAATCAAGAAGCTGCTTCTCCAGATGATATGCAGGGAAGAGTCCGACACAAATTAGATATTATCAACTTCACCAGTATTTACTGGGTTCAGTATACGGGATTCATACGTACCATTATTGAAGATGGTGTAGACAATGCTCCAAAGTTCAGCTTCGGTAAATTCTTTAAGGGACCTTTGTGGGTAGGAGATGCCGGAAACGGAGCAGCATGTGAAGAACTGGGAATTAGAGAAGATGAACGAATCTGGATGCCGATTTCCAACCAGACCCACCATGGCCTGATGGACGGAAGACACGTAGGCCTGTTCTATAATCGCCTGAAAGAAGAAATCGACAAGTTTGATTTTACCAGATAAGCACAGAAACACATAAATTTCATAAAAAAACGAAAAAAGTATTAGCACTCTTCAATGAAGAGTGCTAAAATATTACCAAAGACAATTATTTATTTGACTAAAGGAGTGATCGACATGAGTAAGGAAAAGGGAAGTTTATCCATTAACAGTGAGAATATATTTCCGATTATCAAAAAGTGGCTGTATTCCGACCATGATATTTTCATCCGTGAATTAGTTTCCAATGGTTGTGACGCCATTACGAAACTACGCAAATTAGAGGTTATGGGTGAGTATCAGTTCCCGGAAGGAAATCATTTTGAAATTCAGGTCATCGCGAATCCAACGAAAAAGACCTTAAAGTTCATTGACAACGGAATTGGTATGACTGCTGAGGAAGTAAACGAATACATTAACCAGATTGCGTTCAGCGGAGCCACGGATTTTCTGCAGAAGTATAAAGACAAAGCCAACGAAGACCAGATTATCGGCCATTTTGGCCTTGGTTTTTATTCTGCATTCATGGTTGCAGATAAAGTAACCATTGAGACACTTTCTTACAAGGAAGGATCCAAGGCTGTTTATTGGGAATGTGACGGAGGAACCGAGTATGAAATGTCTGAATCGGACAAAGAAAATGTGGGAACAGAAATTACTCTGTATCTGAACAGCGATTGTTATGAATTCAGTAACGAATATCGGGTAAAAGAAGTCCTGAATAAATACTGCAGCTTTATGCCGGAAGAAATCTATTTTGTAAATACCGAAAATATCGGTAAGAAAAAGCCGGAAGGAACGCAGAAAGTTCTGGATGAAAATGGAAATCCGGCAGAGCCGGAAACAGAAGAGTCAAAGCCGGTAAACGAAACTCATCCGTTATGGACAAAACATCCGAATAGCTGTACGAAAGAAGAGTATATTAATTTCTACCATACCGTATTTAACGATTATAAAGAGCCGTTATTCTGGATTCATCTGAACATGGATTATCCGTTTAACTTAAAAGGAATCTTATTCTTCCCACAGATTAACAACCAGTATGACAGCCTGGAAGGAACCATTAAGTTATACAACAATCAGGTATTTATTGCCGATAACATTAAAGAGGTCATTCCGGAATTCTTAATGCTTTTAAAGGGCGTTATTGATTGTCCGGATCTGCCGTTGAACGTATCCAGAAGCGCCCTTCAGAATGATGGATTTGTAACGAAAATTTCCGATTACATTACAAAGAAAGTGGCGGATAAGCTTTCCGGTATGTATAAGACGGAAAAAGAAGAGTATGAGAAATACTGGGACGACGTCAGTCCGTTTATTAAATATGGCTGCTTAAGAGATGAAAAATTCTCTGAGAAGATGAAAGATTATGTATTGTTCAAGAATCTGAATGATAAATATCTGACCTTGAAAGAGGCGTTGGAAGAGAACAAAGAAAAACATGAAAATACGATTTTCTATGTTTCCGACCGTCGTCAGCAAGGACAGTACATCAATATGTTCAAGAGTGCAAAATTAGATGCGGTTTATTTAGAGCATATGATTGATTCCAGCTATATTACCCAGTTGGAGGCAAAAAATGAAGACGTTCATTTCTTAAGAATTGATACGGATCTGGATAAGGTGTTCCAGAAGAGAACTTCCAAGAAGGATCAGGCCGAGCTGGATGAGAAAGCAGAAAAGATTCAGGAGCGGTTAAGAACTCTTACAGCAAACGAAAAATTAGAAGTAAGACTCCAGAATCTGAAAAATGCGGAAACCTCGTCTATGCTGACCGTTTCGGAAGAAAGCAAGCGTATGGAAGATCTGATGATGCAGATGGGCATGATGGGTATGGATAACGCTTATTTAGAGGATATGAAACAGCCTGGAACTTTGGTATTGAATAATAATAATGAGCTGGTGCAGTATGTGCTGACCGCCATGGAAGAGGAGAAGGAAAACGGCAATGCAGACATGGTTTTAGAGCAGCTGTATGACCTGGCAAAACTGGGAAATGAACCGCTGTCACCGGAAGAAATGACGAAATTCATTGCACGCAGCAACCAGATAATGTTATTATTAACGAAGTAAGAAAGCACTGAATGGAGCTGAAAGAAGCCGGCATCCTTCAGGCAAAATATATTATAAGGAGTTTTATTATGGCAGACGAGAAAGATATGTGTGAACAGGAAGGCTGTTCCGAAGAAAGTTGCGCTAGTTGTGCTCATGCAGACACCTGCCCGAGCCACAACGGTCCGGAAAGTTTCCTTGAAGAACAGAATAAATTCAGTAACATTAAAAATGTTATCGGTGTTGTCAGCGGTAAAGGTGGCGTAGGGAAATCCTTCGTAACAGGAAGTCTGGCAGTTGAATTATCGAAAAAAGGATACAAAGTAGGTATCCTGGATGCGGATATTACCGGCCCATCTATCCAGAAGATGTTTGGTATTAAAGAGCCTGCAAAGGGAAGCGAAGATGGAATCTTCCCAGCAGAAACTCCGAGTGGAATTCGTGTGATCAGCGTTAACATGCTGTTAGACAGCGAAGAGACTCCAGTTATCTGGAGAGGCCCGGTTATAGCGGGTGTTGTAAAGCAGTTCTGGACCGATGTTATCTGGGGCGAGTTGGATTACTTATTAGTAGACCTTCCTCCGGGAACTGGCGATGTTCCTCTGACTGTGTTCCAGTCTCTTCCTCTTAGCGGTGTTGTAATCGTAACCAGCCCTCAGAGCCTGGTAACCATGATCGTAAAAAAAGCTTACAATATGGCAAATACCATGAATGTTCCGGTACTGGGAATCATTGAGAACTACAGTTATCTGGAGTGCCCGGACTGTGGCAAGAAGATTAACGTATTTGGTGAGAGCAATATTGATGAAGTAGCTGCTTCCATTAATTTGCCGGTATTAGGAAAGATGCCAATTCAGCCAGAACTGGCAGCTCTTTCTGACGCAGGACGTTTTGAAGAAATAAACAATGATAAAATCAAGGAAGCTGTTCGAGTTATTTCTGAATTATAGAGACATTGAAGAAGAAAAATTACCGTAAATTTATAGCGCTGGCTTTTATTGCAGTATTCTGTATGTGCTCTTTATGTGCATGTACTTTTGGTGGCGAAAAAAACTCAAAAAAGAATTATATTACCATCGGAAGAGTTTGCCCATTGTCCGGAGAGTATTCGGAATATGCGGAAGGAACCCTGGAGACAGAAATGGCTGCGGTAGAAGGGCTGAATGCGTCTGGTGGAATTTATGTAGATGCGTTGGACAAGAAGCTGATGATTCGCTATCTTTTGGAAGATTCGGGCTCTACAAAAAAAGGAGCAGAGGCTGCTGCAGAAAAACTAATTAATGAAGAAAATGTAGATATCATTATTGTTTCCGATACGAATACAACGGTGAATTCTGTTTCTAACGTATGTGAAGAGGCGAAAGTTCCGTGTTTTTGCGTCAATGCGGAAATGGATTCCTGGATGGATCAAGGACCTTATAAGTATTGCTTTAATGTGTCTTATGATACCGAAGGAAAGCTCAAAGCTTGCGAAGAAGTAGTTAAGGAAAAAGGAATAACGAATTTAGGTCTGATCACGGATGACTCGAAAGAGGGAAAAGCCTTTACAGAGAAAGCCCAGAAGTTCTGTACCGATGAGAAAATCAATGTTTCCGCTTATACCTATGGGAATGAAATTATTAAACAGTTAAAAACTGGAAAAATCGATGGTATCTTATGTTACTTGGGAACCGATTCTTACATTTCCATGAAAGCCGATATTAACCGGGCTGAGCTGGGATTGAAAGCCTGTATACTGATCAATGAACATTGGCCATATAGCGAATTAGCGGCGAATAGTCAGTCAGCATCTTTTGATGAGACCTATATTCCAATCTGCTGGTCGCCGGCGTATGAATATGAATCTTCCCTGACGGAACAGAATGGGGCAGATTTGGAGGAATGGTGGAAGAAAGAATACATTAGCCTCTGTCCGGAGTCTGTAGGATACCGTCACGGAATTATTGAAGTTGTGGTGGATATTTTAAGACGAGCCATGGCCGTAGATTCTGAATCGATTGTAAACGCGGCTCATGCTATTTCCCTGGATACGGTTCTTGGACCGATTGCGTTTAACCGCAATAACAGTGTAGTACTTCCTTGTATAGCTGCTCAATGGCATTATGAAGGAAGCAGTGCCATGGGGGAAATCAAATGGGTGGAATCCGTAACAATGGATACGAAGTCGAAAAAGGCAGGGGAATCGGAAACGGAAGAAGAGTCTACCATAGAAGAGAAAAAGGATTCGGATTCCAAAGATAAATAACTTTATTTGGAAAGAAGGAATAATAGATGAAAAACACATATCCTATGACAATTGCCGGATGTAAAAGGGAACTTCCTCTTTGCAAGGCTTCGGATACATTGACCATCGGCGCATTTGTTATTTTTGGCGATGTTGAGCTTACGGTAGCATGTGCTGCCGCTTTATTAGAGAAGGCTCCAGAATACGATTATATGATTGCTCCGGAAGCAAAGGCAATTCCATTGATTCATGAGATGGCCAGACAGAGCGGACGCAATGAATATTTCCTGGTCCGGAAGGCTCCGAAACTTTATATGAAAGGAGTATTCTCTACGGAAGTTAAATCGATTACAACAGAAACTACCCAGAAATTGTATATGGATGGAGCAGATGCAGCAAAAATGAAAGGCAAGAGAATCCTGCTTCTGGATGATGTAATTTCTACTGGTGAGTCGATTGCTCAGCTGGAGACTTTGGTAAATCAGGCGGGAGGTATCGTTGTTGGCCGTATGGCAATTCTTGCAGAAGGTGATGCAGCAAAGAGAGACGATATTATTTTCCTGGAGAAGCTGCCATTATTTGACGCAGAAGGAAATCCATTAGAATAACTTCCATTAAAATTAATAGAATAAATTACTGATATCAAAAAACCGGAGGCTCTTATTGAAGAGCCTTTTGATATTCATGCAGGAAAGCCGGCCCCACTGTGTAGTAGATATCCAGATTGGAAGCTGCATTCCATGTAATGAAGCCACCATACCCAATGCCGGCATCCCACAAGGCCTGAATCTGATTCTGAAGAAATGGCGCAGTCACCGGAATTTCCGGATCCCAATATGGAACTGCGTAGCAGGTAAGCCATGTTCTTGGAATCGCCGGGGTAGGAATTATTGTTTGGGCGTCAGCTGCCTTAGTAGCCCAGGTATAAACTGTGCTATAGCCATCTACCCAAGTATAAACATTTTCACCAAAATGATCGATATATGGCATGGAACTGATGGCATCAACAACATTGGAAATCGCCGGCCAATACTGTCCATAAGCAGTAACATAACCATCGGAACATTCTCCGAAAACGTCGACGGAAAAATACGCGCCGGCTTTATGCAGCTGATCTGTAGCATAGAAACAGAAGTTTTGGATGGCTTCTGCTTTCTCTTCCCCATAGGTGTTTTTAAAATCAGCGGTTCCATCGCTGGAAAGAGAATATGCGTTTTCTGGGAATCTTACATAGTCAAATTCAATTTCATCAAAACCCATTTCTTCCACTGCCGAAAGCGCCAGCTTAACATTATATTCCCATGCACGACGGGAAAAAGCTGACGGCCATTCCTGATTGATGCCGTTGTTGAAAATACATTCATCTGGATTGTCCTGAGCAAACTGGGAGTCATTGAAAACGACAATACGTCCAATGGTCCAGATACCGGCAGCATTTGCTTTATCAATGGCTGCCTTATATTGGTCATTATCATGGAAGGAATCGGCATATGAAGTTGGAGAATATTCTTTCGCAATTTCCGCATGATATGCCAGATTCCCGTCTTTAATATCGATGACGAAGGCATTACAGCCGATTTCCTTTGCACAGTCGATATAGGCATCCATATAGTCGATACATCCGGCATTCAGATATAGTGTTTTACATTCTACCGGCATTTCCTTGTCTGTGACAAAAGATTTATCATAAGGATAGTAGTCCAGCTTTGTCGGAGAACCTCCGTACAGTTCGAATTCCGGATCATAGATTTTATCTTTATTCAGGTTATAGTATTCGGTATTAACCTCGGCAGCCCCCTCTGGAGAATCCACCAGATATTTGCTGAATACCCAGCCTTCTTTTCCCTCCTCATCCTTTATCTGATACATGGAAACATTGCCATTTTCATCGATTTCGTCAAAACCAGTGATGGTCAGATGGGCTCCTTTTTTTACAAAACCGGCAATGTCCGGAGAAACCTTGTCTGCATAAGTTGTTGCAGAAGTCCGGACAAATTTATCCGTTTCCCGTACACAGGCTTCTTTTGAATCCGCAAGATCGGTACCATTAAAATAATAGGTAGTTTCTTCATCCACGGCATAGGCGTAGTAGGAAACTTCCTTTTCCTCTAAGACAACAGGTTTGGATTTCACCGAGACCTTGGTTCCTCTTGCCATTAAACCGGCGGCTTTAAAAGCTCCGTCCTCAGTTTTTGTATAATAAACAACTGTGGAGGAATCGGATGACAGATACTTATCCAACGGAGGGTCTTCTTGTATACCACAGCCAGAAAATATCGTACCTATCAGTAAAAGAGATAATAAAATGGCAATCCATCCATATTTTTTCATGAGTATGTCCTCGGTTCTGCTTTATAAATGTATTTAAGCATAAATTGTTAAAAAGCGTCAA
Organism: Lachnospiraceae bacterium; assembly: GCA_045600845.1. GTDB lineage: Bacteria > Bacillota > Clostridia > Lachnospirales > Lachnospiraceae > RGIG5612. The sequence goes on from JAZRYR010000058.1 coordinate 26,341, forward strand.
TGATGTTTCTAAAAAAGCCTATATATGTCAAGTGAAAATACTTGACAGATATAAAAGCGGATAGTATGATAGGCAGGTGCGAAAAGAGGCGTATGAAATTTATCATGGAAGAATTTGTAAAACAGTCTTGGCTATATGATTTTTACGGAGATCTTCTGACAGACCATCAGAAGGAAATCTATGAGGCCTATGTGATGGAAAATCTTTCTTTGGCCGAAATCGCCCAGGAATATGATATCAGTCGCCAGAGCGTGTTTGACCTGATAAAAAGGGTGGATAACACCTTAAACGAATATGAAGAAAAGCTTCATCTGGTGGAACGCTTCATGGAAATAAAAGAAAAAGTAAAAGAAATCGAAAACTGCAAAAATCTGGAAGAAGCCAGAAAAATGGCAGAAAATATTATTGAGTTATTATAAAAGATGGCATTTGAAAATTTATCCGAAAAACTTCAGAATGTATTTAAAACGCTGCGTGGAAAAGGAAGATTAACAGAAGCAGATGTAGACGCAGCAATGAAAGAAGTTAAGATGGCGCTTCTGGAAGCGGATGTTAACTTTAAAGTTGTTAAGCAGTTTACAAATTCCGTAAAGGAACGGGCTGTCGGCGAAGACGTAATGAAGAGCCTGACTCCGGGCCAGATGGTTATTAAGATTGTTAACGAAGAACTTACGAACCTGATGGGTGGAGAACCGGTGGAATTAGAACTCCTTCCGGGCATGGCGAAGACGATTATCATGATGGTAGGTCTTCAGGGATCTGGTAAAACGACTACTGCTGCAAAGCTTGCCGGAAAGCTGAAAGAACAGGGAAAACGTCCTTTGTTGGTGGCTTGTGATATTTATCGGCCTGCAGCAGTTGAGCAGTTAAAGATTAACGGCGAAAAGGTCGGCGTTCCTGTATTTGAAATGGGAACGGACATAAAAGCGGCGAGTATCGCGAAAGCAGGAATCAAATTTGCAGAAAATAATAACAAAAACGTTATTATCATAGATACGGCCGGACGTCTTCAGATTGATGAAGACATGATGGCGGAACTGGAAGAAGTAAAGGCGGCAGTCAATGTTACAAGAACCCTTCTTGTAGTAGATTCCATGACTGGACAGGACGCAGTAAATATTGCCAAAGGGTTCAGTGAAAGAATCGGAATTGATGGCGTTGTTCTTACCAAGCTGGATGGTGATTCCAGAGGTGGTGCAGCTCTTTCCGTAAAAGCCGTAACGGGCGTGCCAATTGTATATGCCGGCATGGGCGAGAAGTTAGGCGACTTAGAACAGTTCTATCCGGACCGGATGGCAAGCAGAATCCTGGGCATGGGTGACGTGCTTTCCCTGATCGAAAAAGCGGAAGCTGCAGTAGATGAGGAAGAAGCGAAAGAAATGGCCAGCCGGCTGAAGAAGAACGATATGAACTTTGAGGATTATCTGACTTCGATGAAACAGATCCGTCAGATGGGAGGCTTGTCCGAAATCCTGAAAATGATGCCGGGCATGGGAAACATCACGGATATTGATGAATCCAAGCTGGCGAAAATTGAAGCGATTATATCTTCCATGACAGCGAAGGAAAGAAAAAATCCAAAACTTTTGAATCCTTCCAGAAAGAACCGTATTGCCAAAGGCGCCGGTGTTGATATTGCGGAAGTAAACCGTCTGGTAAAGCAGTTTGAAAATGCAAAGAAAGCCATGAAGCAGATGGGCGGAATCAATGGCCTGATGGGTGGAAAACGTGGCAAGGGCATGTTTGGGAAAGGCATGTTCGGAAAGAAAGGATTTTTCTAAATAAGGTATTAAAAGGTTTTAAACTTTTTATATAAACATTATAACAATAGCGGTAAACCGCAGAAAGAGGAAAAAAATGGCAGTTAAAATCAGATTAAGAAGAATGGGCAAAAAGAAAGCACCTTTTTACAGAATCATTGTTGCAGATGCAAGATCTCCTCGTGATGGAAGATTCATCGAAGA
>JAZRYR010000059.1:0-7860 GCA_045600845.1 Lachnospiraceae bacterium
GCCAAGGTAGTAGAAATTTACACCACCGCCCGGAATGGGATCTTTCTTCCACTCGTTGTAGACTTTCATGCCATACTCGTCCTCGTAGTAGTAAAGGCCTTCAGCTTCCTTTACCCAGCCCTTTGCAAGGGTGGTGAAAGCAAAACCTGCTACCAGAAGAGCTGCTGCTGCAAGTACTACAGCAATTTTTGTTGACTTTCTCATAAAACTACGATACGCATCAGCCATCAGAAAACAGTTGCTACTATTTGCAGAATGTCTTGCTTATAAGATAAAAACACATTGTAATTGTCTTGCGAAAAAGACGAATTTGGAGGCGCGTCATGAATAAACAGCAGAACCGTCACCAGGAATTTTCGCATATGCACGCAGATTCTCAAAAGATCACCACCTAAGTGATAGAGAACGTATTGAAATAAGATCGCTCAGCCTTTGAAAACAGGGAAAAAAGAAGCCCGGAAACCGGGCTTCTTTTTCGGTATATGTCAATCTTTTTTCAGCAGCCTTAAAGATTTATCCAATATCTTCTCTTTTCTTTCTGAAAGCATTGTCTTGTAAAACGACTTTTGCAAATCATTGATATACGGCGTATTGTCGATCAGTTCATTGATTTTCCTCATATCGATTCCGGGTAAAACGCGTTTTAACGCCTTGCTGCAATCGATATCAGAATGACCTGATATAAAATCAAAGTAATTGATTTTTTGACCGTATTGTTTGATACCGGATGTCGGTATTTGGAAAATGCGGAGGTCTTTTTCAGTCTGGTCATTCAGCGTCGCTTCCATGATTTTCGCATCTGCCTGCGGGAAAAGACAACTTCCGCAATCATAGACCGGTGCGAGCTGCATTTCATCGGTGCGGGTATTATACAGAAATCCCCAGTTACCGTTGTGTCTGTCCCAGTTGCCTATCAGCGCGTCGATGATGAACATATCCCAAAATCGCTCTTTCAGTATGTAGGGATCTATCGCCTGCTGTTCGTCAATGGCAGTCAGAATATCCGGAAGCTCTGTTCCGTAACCGTTATGCTCCGAGTCAATAATTGTGTTTTTTAGCGAAGCAAAATCCTGCAACACGGTTTCAGGTGTCGTAAAATCCTTACAGGCAACGACGATCTTTTCCTTCCCGTTTATTGTAAAGGTTCCCAGCATCGTTTCCTGCGCCGGTATTCCACACAAATTGAAAATATGAGAACCCAGATACTCAGACACACAACCGTTGGTATAACTCATTTCTTTATTGCGAGACGGTACGGCAGGAAACTTGAGCATATATATTTCACCGTTTAGATCAACGGATATTTTGCTTCCATTCGCGCCGGTATAGGTCTTGTTCCTTCTTGGCAAATTCGTAAAGTCCATCAATCCTCCTCCATTCGCAGATATTTTTTACGTAAATACCATGCCTGTTCACTCGATATTTCCTGCCCGTTTTCCGCTGAATTGATATCGGCGTTCAGATCACACCAATGTATATCGAAGTGAAGATCTCTTTTTCCGCCGTCTTCTATTTTCCAGGCCTCGATCATAGCGGCAAGAGATTGTGACAGATATTCCGGCAAGCCTTTTTCAAGATAAGAATTATCCTTCGGTTTTCCGGTGCTTTTATCATAATTTGCATTGTCTATTTTCATCAGTTCCTCCATTGTGCATCCGAGAGCCTGCGATAACCGCAGCACGGTATCCGCATTACATCCTCCAATGGAACTTTTTCCCGAACATATATCAATAACGGTCGTTTTGGCAACACCGCTTACTTTGGATAAGCGATACATCGTCATTTGTTTATTCGTCAACATTGTCTGAAGATTCACATCTCACCCCATCTAGCTATACTATAGTATTTATATCGGTTAACCGACCCATTGTCAATAACATATGCGAACCATTCCCGTTATATTCCAGCAGCTGCCGCGGGTCGCAATATAGCGCGCGTGATAAGGTAATTACATATTCTGCTCTTGCCTTGTTGATGTCTTTTTGCCCCTGCTCATATTGCAGTATCGTTCTGACAGGGATACCGGTGAGCTTTGCAAGCTGTGACTGGCTAAGTCCCACCGCAAGGCGTTTTCGTTTCAGATTTGTCTGCAGTTTTCTTTCTGGGCGGGGAATCCTGCTGTCTAATGTTGAAAAAAATCGTTTGCTGACAGTTCTTTCACTACGATCTGTGAATGTTCATTATGATGCAGTCCGTTCGATGTAATCATTGTAGTATGAAGCGCTTTCCGCGTCTTGCTTTCTTTTCTGAATACTTCCAGTTTGTTTCTGATGTTTTTTTCATACTGATCTGAAATCTCGTATTCGGCCTGGGAAAATTTCATTTCACAAACATTTATCACGCCGTCTTTTCTGTCTATCAGCATGTCGATCTGCGCGCCGCCTTCGATCTTCCGGCTTTTCCATGCAGATACCATCGTTTCTATCCCACTGATACCAAGAGCCCTTTTGATTTCGTTCGTGTGAAGAAGACAAACAAGCTCAAACGCATATCCGGCCCAGGAATAGTACCCGGGAGAATCGATATGTGAAAGCCAGGACTGCACTTTTTCACTTTCAATAAAATCAAGATAAAACAGTGTATATGGGTCAATAACCTGATATATAAAACCTCTTTTAGATTTCCCGAAATCCTTGTATTTCCTGATAAATCCACACTGGCACAGTTCAGACAAGGCTTCCGTCAACGCTTCGCCGTCGCCGATTTTCTGATTGGCAGCCAGTTGTGCGCGGGTGGTTCCGGACTTGGCTTTTGCAATTACTCTGATTATTTCCATGTGTCTGTCAAAATTTCGAAACAGAGATGCGTACAGCCTTTCGAATTCGTATCTTAATTGACCATTTTCCGTAAAGCACAGAACATCGATATTCTGAGCAAGGCTCATTCGACGGTCCAGCAGATCCAGGTAATACGGGATTCCTCCAAACACCATATAGTTTTCTATTATCTGATGTCTGGTCATAACGATTCCGTTATTCCGGAAATATTCTTCACACTCCTGCAATGTAAACGGTTTAAGATCGATCTGTCTTGTGACTCGGTTATGCAGTCCGCCACGGCTGCTAAGAAGATATTTAATGATCCACGAAGTCGCAGAACCGCATACTATTAAAAAAAGCTCCGGTTTTGAAGAGGCGTAGCTATTCCAGAAATAGTCAAGAGCCTCCTTAAAGTTCGAACGTGGAGAGTCCATCCAAGGGAGCTCATCAATAAATACAACTACCCTGCCGCTTACCGGATCACGAAATGTTTTTCCGCTTTCAATGAGTTCCTGCAATCGTCTGAATGCGTCAAACCAATCACACGGGTTGCCGCTCTCTTCGCTGCCGTATTTGCGCAGATTATCACCAAACAGACGAAGTTGTTCTTTCATTTTCAGATTTGCCACACCGGTGGTATAGAAAGAAAACCTCTGTTTGAAATATTCCTTGATCAGGTAAGTCTTACCAATTCTTCTTCTGCCGTAAACAGCGACGAATTCCGGCTTACCGGAATTAAGCCAGTCAGTAAGCTGGTTTTGTTCTGTTTTTCTTCCGATAATTTCCATGAAGCCTCCGAAATGATTATATTCCGCTGTTAGTGCATAATTAATTTTAATATCAGCGGATTATGCGTTAAATGTTGTTTATAAATCGCTGATATCAATATTATACTCGATAATCTTTTGAAATCAATACCTTCCTGCTGCCAGAAAAGCTGTTACTGCAAGTACTACAGCAATTTTTGTTAACTTTCTCATAAAACCACGATACGCATCAACCATCAGAAAACAGCTGCAACCATTTGAGAATGTCTTGCGTATGCAAAGGAACCGTCACCTTGAATTTCAATTGATGACGTTTCTCTTGCCAATCAGTCAATGTCTGTTATAATTCAAGTGTGACTTGCCGGTATCCGGAAAGGAATTTATGGTTACCGAATTTAAAGAGAGGGTCAGAAGAACAGCGGAACAGCTGAATGTGGTCGATGACATTCTGTTTCGCAAGATGGCCGAAGACAAAGGCTTCTGCGAGGAAGTGCTTTCTACGATCCTGGAAAAAGAGATCAAAGTACTGGAAGTCACGGAGCAGAAAGACTTAAGGAACCTTCAGGGAAGGTCCGTGATCCTGGATGCCCTGTGCAGAGACAGAACCGGGAAATGTTACAACATCGAAGTTCAGAAACCGGATAACGACGACCATCAGCGGCGCGTCCGGTATAACGCCTCCTGCATCACCACCAACTTCACGAAGGAAGGTGAAAAATTCCTTCAGGTCCCTGATGTGATCATCGTATTTATCAGCCGGTTCGACCCGTTTAAAAAGGGAAAGACGATGTATCATGTGGACCGAGTGCTGAGAGAAACCGGAGAAGTGGTGGAAAACGGCTTTTCGGAGATCTATGTGAATGCAGCGGTAAAAGACGGCAGTGATGTTTCTGAGCTGATGGAAGTATTCACACAAACAGACAAGTATGACTTTAAGAGGTTTCCGCTGATCTCAGCGAGAAAGAAGCAGTTCAAAGTCCCGGAGAAAGGAGAAGTAGGCGGCATGTGTACTATTGTTGAAGAATTTGCAAAAGAATACGCAAGAGAGGAAGTCGCAAAGGCAGAAGCAAAAGCGGCAAAAGCAGCGGCAAAAGCAGCGGCAAAAGCAGCGGCGGGAGCCGCTGGCGAAGCAGTTGACCGACTGATGGCCGCCCTTAATATGGGTGCAGAGCAGGCCTGTGAGATCATAGGCATCACTATGAACCAATATGAGGAATATAAAAAGCAGAGGTCATAGGTCAGAGACTGTTTCATAAGTGTTTTGCGGCAAAGCAAAAGTCCCCGGAGGATGTTATCCCCGGGGACTTATTCATGCTCTCATCTCCGCGAACATACCGATTTGTACAACTTTCCTTCAAGGAAGATGATACGGCTCACTTCATGATGGATGTTGTTGGAGCTAAGAACGTTTAATTCACTGCAAGGTTCAAGGATGATAGCCATCGCCTATCAGTCAGTGTACGTCAACTATTGAAAGCGCAGTATACCGAATGGTACGTGCGGTGCTGTGAGAGGACGGCGGCTAATCACCGCCTCCTACTTGGTCTGATCAACCTGCAGAATCAGTGCAAAACCTTGTCCATCACCTTTGCTGTGATACGAAGTGAGTCAGGGAAAAGATGAATGTAAAACTGTTCGGTCACAAGAGCTGAAGAATGTCCCAGATGTTCAGAGACTACCTTCATGGGGACTCCTTCATTGATAAGTATGGAGGCGTTCGCATGCCTCAGATCGTGAATGTGCATACCGGCAAGACCGGACTGCTTCATCATCTTCCGGAAAGTGTTATTAAGATAATCACCATTCATTTTTCCGCATTTTCTATTCATAAATACCGGCAGTAGATTTGAAAATTCTATTCTATTGGCTGCACATAATTGTTCTGCACAGAACTTTTGTTCGCTAAGGATCTTAATTGCTTTATCTCCGAGAGCTACTGTTCGAACTGACGTTGCCGATTTGGGCGTGCCGGTATAAGTCTTTCCTGCAGATCGAAAAACGGTCCGCGATATTTTCACTTCTCTTTTTCTAAAATCAATATCGTTCCATATAAGACCTACCAGCTCCCCGCGGCGCAGCCCCGTCAGAAGCAAAAACTTGATAGCTCTGCCAACCTGCTTGTTTTTAAGGCTGTCACAAAGTTCAATTATCTTCCTGCATTCGCGAATGTCCAGAAAAGGTCTGGATGTAGAGTCAATTCTGACAGGAGTGCTGGAAACCACCGGATTTTCATTTACAATATGCTTTTTCATTGCAACTGTAAAAACGGCTGAAAGAACCATTCGGATCTGATTGACGGTGGATGCCTTCAAAACTCTTCCGGTTTTCGGAGATCCGTTTTCGCGGAGGGAAGCCAACAGGTTGTCAACTGTCACGGGCGAAATGTCACTCAGTTTAGTATCCCCCAAGTAGGGAATAACAAAATCTGTCAGCAAAAGACGGTAGTTAAAGATCGTATGGTCTTTCAGTTTCTGCGGTGCTGACACCTCCAGGTACCAGCTGGCCAGTTCGGAAAAAGTATTCTCCTCGGTCAGTGTGCTTTGAATCACAAGTTCCATGATGTTTCTCCTTTTATGGTTTAATAATGTCATTATAGAAGGAGATTGCATATCATAGGAAAAGATTCGCTATTTCCAAATCCGGTTGATTCACTGATTGGAAAACAAGCGTAAAAAAAGAAGCCCGGAAAACCGGACTTCTTTTTGCGCAGTGATTCGAACGAATTATTCGGGCTGCTTCCAGGTCTTAAGACCAAGTTCAAAGATGTTGCTCTGTTCGGTACGATTAACCCATACATAGTAGGTAGTGCCTTCGATCTTAGCCTCTTCGTTCTTCTTATAGTTCTTCTTGAATGCAGATACTGCCTTAGAAGCGCTGGGAAGTGAAGAATCAGCAACATAGATGTTTCCATCAGTCTTGTTTACAAGATAGTAAGTGCCATCAGCATCAGAAACGGTACCGGAGGTAACTTCTGAACCGGAGGTGGAAAGAAGAGCTAACTTCTCGCCATAGTCGTATTCCTTGGTGGTCTCGTCGTACTCCTTGGTCCAAACCTTAACGAGTTCATATCTGGACTCTTCAGAAGCCTTAAGAAGGTAACCATTTCTGTAGTACTTCTTAGTCTTGGTGTTGTAGAAGTTGCAAAGCTTACCTTCAGCATCTACTGCAAGCTGGTAGGTGTCATCATCGAATTCCTTGTTGAAGGTTACGTTCTTCTTCAGAGAACCGTCGTTCTTCTCATCGCCTGAGAAGAAGTAAACATCTTCCTCAGCATCCTCAAGCCACTTAGCAAGGGTGGTAACTTTTACAGCTTCAGCAGTAACGGTAGTATCGGTGATATAATCAACAATGCCAGTAACCTTTACAAGTCCGGAAAGCATTCTGGATGCGGAGATTCCATCGTCACTTACGGGAGCAGCAAATGCATAGAATTTGCCGTCAATCTTATAAACGCCGGACTTCTGGATAGCAGCACCAGTGTTGTCGAACCAGAACCAGTAGCTGTTATCGTTATCGCCATCCTTGGTCTTAAGATACTGCCAAGCTTTCTTAACCTTCTTGCCATCATCTTCGCCGCCATAATACTCAGCAACAGAGTGAGAAGCAGTGGGGTCTGAAGGATCATTGTCGGAACGAGTTGCCTCTAAGTACCAGCCGTTAAGCATATGACCGGTAGCATCGAAGTAGTATCTAACGCCATTCCAAAGATAACCAGTGCTGTTCTTAAGAGCTCTCTTACCTGAGCTCTGATAGAATGCCCAGAAGTTAGATGACTTTTCATAAGTATCTGTGCTGTTATCAATGGTCTCATTTCTCCACTCGGAAGTAACTGCCCAACCTTCGTCGTTGCTCTGGCAGAAGTACTGATAATCAGCATCTCCGTAGGCATCCTCAACCTTGGTGGTCCAACCTTCAACGGCCTTCTTATCTGCGTTATAGTTTACATAGCCATAAACCATCTTGCAGTCATCATCGAAGAAATACTTCTTACCATCGATGGTCTGCATTCCCTTAACTGCCTGACCGTTCTTGTTGAATCTGTACCATCTGTAATCAACGCTGAGGCTATCCTGCTCATCTTCATCAGCGGGAACCTGGATCCAAGCGTTAACGACCTTTGCGCCGTCAGCACCGCACCAATACTTATAGCCATCGGTCTCTACGAGGGTATTGGTTACCATGTAACCATCATCGCCAAGGTAGTAGAAATTTACACCACCGCCCGGAATGGGATCTTTCTTCCACTCGTTGTAGACTTTCATGCCATACTCGTCCTCGTAGTAGTAAAGGCCTTCAGCTTCCTTTACCCAGCCCTTTGCAAGGGTGGTGAAAGC
>JAZRYR010000060.1:0-48730 GCA_045600845.1 Lachnospiraceae bacterium
TTTTTGATCAAAATCCTGCGAAATTATAGAAATAATCCGTTTTTTTCATGGTTATATCATGCCAAACCGAATTTTTTTTGTTGTTTTTTTCAGAGCAAGTCTTCCAAATGACTTATTTACCGAAAAATTCCTCAAATTCTGGATTGATGAGCCAAGAATATCTCCGCAAATTCTGATTTATCCCTATCTTTAACGAGCGTTGGATTTCACTGCACAAAATCCACGTTTAGAAAAACATCCTTGTCTGGCTGTGACATTTAAAAGGACTCCCTCTTTTTATTACATATTTTGAGGAAGGATTTTTTTATCCAAAGTAAATATCGGTATATTTGTTCTCTAAATACTCGATGTATGCTTCCGGGCTGAACGGTTTACCCAACACGCGGTCTAATACTTCCTGTGGAGTATATAAATGGCCATATTTCCAGATGTGCTCTTTATTCCATTCGTTTAATGGAGCGAAGTTGCCCTCTGCTAAAGATGCGTCCACATCCACATCCTCTCTCATCTTCTGAATAAACTCTGCACCATAAGCGCTGCCTAAAGCATAAGACGGGAAGTAGCCGATAGTGCCGCCGGACCAATGGCTGTCCTGAAGGACGCCGTGTCGGTCATCCGGAACATCCACGCCTAAGTACTCTTTATACAGAGCGTTCCATGCTTCCGGCAGCTCTGCTACGCTCATTTCACCGGACATCACTTTCTTCTCCAGCTCATAGCGGATCATAACATGGAGACAATAGGTTACTTCGTCTGCTTCCGTACGGATCAGGCTTGGCTCAACTTTATTGATAGCCTTGTAGAAGCCTTCCTCGTCCGTATTTGCCATGGCCTCTGGGAATAATTCCTTCACCTTCGGGTAAACAAATTTAATAAAGTTTCTGCTGCGGCCGATAATGTTCTCATAGAACCGGCTCTGACTTTCATGGATGCCCATGGAAACGCCGCCGTCCAATACGGTGTAAGCCAGGTCATCATCGGAAGCCAGGTCATATAACGCATGACCGCTTTCATGAATTACACTGAACATGGAAGAGGAAAAATCTTCTTCCAGATAATGCGTGGTAATTCTTACGTCCTTATGGGAGCCGATGGCGGTGGTGAACGGATGCTCCGTGGTCATTAAATTACAATGGGCTAAGTCCACCTGCATCAGGCGCATTAAATAGTCAGATAATTCTGCCTGCTTTGCTTCCGGGAAGTATCCTTTCAGGCAGGAGTCGTCTACCTGCTTTGCTTCGCCGATTTTTTGGATCAGCGGAATGATCCGCGCTTTCAGGGCACCAAAGAACTCATCACATTTTTCCATGGTCAGACCTTCTTCAAACTCACCCAACCAATAGTCGTATGGATGCATATCCGGCGCGCAGTACTTTGCAAACTTAATGTTGGTTGCAAAGATTTTTTCTAAGGTCGGTCGGAAACCTTCAAAATCGTTGTTGATCTTGCAGCCTCTCCAAAGTCCATAGGCAGTTCCCAACAGTTCCTGGAAGGCAACGTACTCATCCATCGGAATGGCCTGCATTCGGCGGATTTCCTTCAGCATCAGGAATACCATGCGTTGTTCTTTTAAGTTCAACTCGTCTTTATGGGCATCTAAGAATTCCAACAGTTCCACGGTCTCCGGTCCGGTGGAAATGATATAGCTCTCTTCGGAAAGAACAGACAGGGCATGGGCCCGGTTCTCGTCGGTTTTTTCCGGAGCGATGGTTGCCTCATCGTAAAACATAAGCTCCTGAGCATGGTTGTAGGCGCTCAGTCTGCTCTGTAATTTCATTAATTTTTCTTTTGCTTCTGTAACAGTCATTTTTCCTCCTCGGGCAGCACAGCTTTCCTCGCGCCGATGATTCTTGCGTGCGGCTTTTCCTCACGCCAAATCCCCTACAGCGCGGCTTTCCTCGCACCTGCCTTTATTTATGGAAAACTCCTGCAGCATGGTGCCGCAGGAGTTTTTATTATTTTTGTTTTCTGATACGAAAGAGCCTTTGTAAATCCGTATCAATACAATAATGCTAATCGAAAGATTTCTTCCAATTACTGAAGATCCATGCCTTCTTCCATTCTTTCTTTACCTTTAGAAAGAGTCCAATGACGATATGCACCAGCAGCATCATTCATTTCACGAGCCTTCTTAGCAGCTTCTGTGTACAGACCGTACTCATGCTCTTCAAGGTTCTCTGTGTAGCTGATGTCGGTATGGCTATTTCTTGGCAACGGAACGTTCTGTTCGCCTGCGAGGATATCCTGTACCTTCTTGATGTTTACTGTATGTGTGCTTGTTCCGTCAGCAACTGCAACTGCTGCTGCAACGCCTGCTGCCTGGCCGGTACCTACGCACTGTGGTACTAAGTTTACGCAGTCGATAGCGATTCTGTCTGCAGAAATATGACGTCCAGGAGCTAACAGGTTCTCAACCTTCTGTGGAAGGATTGAGCCGTAAGGAATCTCGATAGGAGCGTTGTCGTTAAGGCTCTCAACTGTTGAATGCCATGCGATAACATCGTCATACTGTTTCGGGAATGCCCAGTCGTTGGAAGAAATGATTGTTTCGCCAACGATTCTGTGGGAACCACGAACACCGGTCTGTGGAGCAACGTCTAACAGATAAGCGTCCTTCATTACTGGACATGTGTCTTTCATGAACTGAACAACTTCTCTTAAGTGAATTCTTGTGCCGATTTCTGTAGCTGTCAGGTCTTTTACGGTAGAGCAGTCTCTCTTTGCCTGCCAGTTGTTTGCCCAAGATACATCGTCTGTAGGTCCATCGATAAGAGCTGCCATGAATCCGTGACGAGCCATAATGCCCTGCATGAATTTCTTAGCGCCTTCTTTATCGGTAGCCATCCATTCGTTCATAGCTTTCTTGCTGAATCCGCCTACTCTGTATACTAAAGCGGTGGAACCGCAACGGCACTCATCATCGATAGATGAAGATGTAGGAGCACCAGAAAGTCTGCAAAGGTCAGCGTCGCCAGTAGCGTCGATAACAACCTTAGCCATGATAGCTTTACGTCCTTCTTTGGATTCAAAGATAACGCCCTTGCATACATTGCCTTCCATGATAGGTTTGCAGCCCCAGCTGTGATACATAACACGGATAGATTCTTTTTCTTCTTCCAGCATAAGATCCATTTCAATCTTCATCTGTGTAGGTTCTACTGTGAAGCCGTGCTGTACTCTGGCATCCGGACCCATTGTTGCGCCACCGATGCCGCGGTACTTCTTGATCATGTCCTGATCTTTGCTTCCTGCATATTCCATTTCTGGTCCGATAACAGCGCCAGGAATGTTTTTCAGTCTCTGGAACCATTCTTCCTGAATACCCTGTACATAGGTTTTCTCGTGGAAGGAAAGTGCCGGAACCAGTAATACATAACCACCAGTTACGTCGCCACCGCAGAAGCCGTAGCGTTCCATTAAGATAACGTTTTTGCAGCCTGCTCTTGCTGCTGCAAGTGCTGCGGAATGTCCAGCAGAACCGCCGCCAACTACCAATACATCACAAGTATCATAAATTGGAAGCACGTTTTGAGGCTCTAAATAAGTTTTAGCATCCATAATAATGATCTCCCTTCAATAGCTTAAAAAAAGCTACAATAATTATTGTTGGTTAACTTGTATTGTAATACTTTTTTCCGGGCCTCACCATATTTTTTTGCCCGAAATCTTGTATTTTTTTCTGTTATAAGTGCGAATTTTCGCTGCTCTACGGCTTCTTTCCCGTCACAGTTGCCCGCGGCTTTCTGTTACAGGGGCCCTTACTCGAACTTAATATCGTAAATGCATGGGATGGTTTTCAGTTTTGTCTCGTCGTATGGAACGTCTTCAAATTCGACTTCATCTGGTTCAAATACTTCACGTCCATAGCCGGTGCAGAATGCATAGCTGCCTTTTCCGAAGCCTAAACCGTTCTGTACCAGACGATCCAAGTCCTGAAGAAGAACGATTCCGCCACCGCCGATAGCCTTCAGTGGGTCACACAAAGTTTCGTTTTCTTCTACGAAGCAGAACAGGTTCATGTGCTCGTTAATGGTAACATGGAAGCATGGCTCCTCTGCAAATGGATACGCTTCTTCTGTACGGTCGAAACGGTCTACATAACCTTTCAGACGAGCCTTCTCCTCTGGATCGGTTTCTGCCTCATATCTGCGACGGAAGCTGTCAGAGTCTACTCTTGGCAGACGGTATAAAGTCGGCTTGTAGTAAATGTGCATTTTGTTAAAGCCGGAGCTATACTGCCATACGATTCTTCTGCCAGCCATACGGTCGGTGAAGAAATGACGGTTTTCCGGAAGCGGACGGCCCGGAACTTTAATGGCGCCGAATACCGGAGTTACAAGAATCAGACGGTCCGACTCTTCAATCTTTCCTTCTTCCAGTTTTACTAAAGTAACCAGACTCTGAAGCAGATCTAAAATCAGACAGTAGTTTAATTTGCCGCCGCCTGCTGCAGTGTTGACATGTACCATATAGGTATTGTCGTCTGCCTTCAGGCATTCATATTTCTCCCATACATAGGCTTTGCAGTTGTCGGACCACTGCAGGTTTTCACCGTCAATAAAGCGTATGGATATTTCGTTTCCATCGTCTAAAACAATATGGAAATCCTTTCCATTTAATTCATAATTTAATGGTGCACGGAACTGTGACAACGGGTCAAATTTTGCTTTTGGCATTCGTTCGTTCTCCTTTCATTTTCCTTAATAATCAATCAAACTCTTTCAAATACATTTCTACGGACCGGGTCATTTCCCGGGAAAAATCAGAATTAAATTTACGGTTGCAGAAGGCAAGCATACCGGCTTCATAGCCTGCAGGGTTTGCTTTTCCTGCAAAAAGCTTTCTAAGATATTCTGTATCCATTTCCGGATATGCATTTTCGCTGACAATGCACTCCATCGGCGCACGTTCCGGCTTCACTCGGTCAATCTGCTGCTGGGTCGGATAACCAAATACCAACATGGCTGCAGGGAATACATAATCCGGCAGTTTCAGAAGAGCTTTCTGTTCCTCATAGTTTTCCATAATATCGCCGATGTAGCAGCTGCCGATGCCTAAGCTTTGGGCTGCCACTACGGCGTTCTGGGCTGCAATGGCGGCATCCGTTACTGCCAGCATTAAATCGCCTTTTCCTGGTTTGCGAGGTTCTGCTCCTGCGTCCTTAAATCCTTCGTACCATTTTTTGCAATCGGCGCAGAAAATCAGAACCATGTCCGCCGCTGCGATAAACGGCTGATGATCGCAGGTGTCCACCAGCTTTTCTTTCAGTTCCTGGTTAGTCACATCGATAATGGTGTAAAGCTGCTGGTTTCCTGCGGTCGGTGCATTCACCATTGCCTCTAAAATCAGCTGCTTATCTTCTGCGGAAATCTTCTGTTCCGTAAAGACACGCATAGATTTCCGTTCGATTAACTCTTTGATGGTGTTGTTCATATCTCCTCCTATAACTTGCATTCTGCTCTATCAGAATAAAAGCCATGATGATATTCGTTTCGAATCCTTTACATTCTACCAAATTATTTCCACAATTGCATAAAAATAACGCTGTGGCATATACCACAGCGCAATTTATTAAATCAAAACCTTCGATAGGAAATCCTGAAGCCGAGGATCCTTTGGATTATTGAAGAATTCCTTCGGCGTATTTTCTTCCTTAATCTGGCCATGATCAACAAAAATGACACGAGTTCCTACTTCTTTCGCAAAACCCATCTCATGAGTTACCACAACCATGGTCATACCGGACTTCGCCAAGTCTTTCATAATGTCCAGAACCTCGCCTACCATTTCCGGATCCAATGCAGAGGTCGGTTCATCGAACAGCATTACGATCGGTTCCATCGCCAGAGCTCTCGCAATGGCAATTCTCTGTTTCTGTCCGCCCGACAGCTGGGACGGATAATTGTTTGCCTTGTCCTCTAAGTGAACCATGTTTAAAAGTTTCATGGCCACATCTTCTGCCTGTTCCTTTGGCATTTTCTTCAGCTGAATCGGAGCTAAAGTTATATTTCCAAGAACGGTCTTATGTGGGAACAGATTAAAGTGCTGGAACACCATGCCCATTTTCTGGCGGTGCTTATTAATATCTGCCTTCTTATTGTTGATGTCTTCTCCATCAAAATAAATCTCGCCTTCTGTCGGCTGTTCCAAAAGATTCAGGCTTCTTAAGAAAGTAGATTTACCAGACCCGGAAGGTCCGACAACAACTACCACTTCTCCTTTGTGGATATCAATATCAATGCCATCCAAGGCTTTTACTTTTCCGCCGTTATAATATTTTTTCAGGTTTCTGACCTTAATTAAAGATTCTTCCATATGACCTACCTTTCACTCTTTCGAAGTCGTTTCTCAAGCTGCTTCAGTAACTGAGTTAAAAGAATTACCAGAACAAGGTAAATCAATGCAACTGCAATCAAAGGCATAAATGCGAAGAATGTCCGGCCTCGGATTTTGTCACCGGCTTTGGTCAGATCCATAACGCCAACATAGCCTGCAACCGCAGTCTCTTTAATCAGCGTAATAAACTCGTTAAATAAGGACGGAAGAATTACCTTAATCGCCTGCGGCAGAATAATGTGGAACATTGTCTGCATGTAGTTGAAGCCCAAAGAACGTCCGGCTTCAAACTGTCCCTCGTCAATGCTCATGATGCCGCCACGGAAAATTTCTGCAACATAGGCTGCGGAATTGATACCGAATGCAATAATCGCAACAATAACACCATTCGTAACATTGACCAGAATGATGAAATACATGATCAACAGCTGAACTACGGACGGAGTTCCCCGGACGACCGTCAGGTACAGATTGCAGAGGGTATTGCCGATCTTCAGAAAAACGTAGGCGGGACCGCCACGTTTTTTCATGTCAGCCCCGTTTTTATCATACGTTGATCGTACCGCTGCAATTATGATTCCCAGTAAAACACCGATAATCAGTGCAAAAAAGGTAATCAGAAGAGTATTTCCAAGACCTTGCAGAATCCATTTCCAGCGGTCATCTTCTATAAAATTTAAAGAAAAATCACTACAAAGCTTATCAAACCAATTCATCTATTATCCAATATATTTAGCAATAATTCCAGAAATTGTGCCGTCTTTTGTAAGCTCGTCAAGAGCTGCGTTAATCTGATCAAGGAGTGCTGTGTTATCTTTGTTGATAGCGATAGCGTAATGCTCTTCTGCGTATGCTGTTTCAAGAACTTTCAGGTTCTGGTCAGCGTTAGCTGCTACATAGGATTTTGCTGGCTCATTATCGATAACTACACATTCAACTTTTCCGGCAATCAGAGCCTGAACAGCATCTGCACCTGTTTTGAATGGAGTAACATTTTCATCACCAAAGTCATCACAGCAGTAGATGTCACCAGTTGTATCCGCCTGAACACCGATCTTATGTCCTGCTAAATCATCTGGAGAAGCAATGTCCGAACCTTCTTTAACTACGATGGACTGAATGCCTGTTGCGTAGGATGTTGAGAAGTTTACGCTCTGAAGACGTTCTTCCGTAACGGTCATGCCTGCCATACCCATGTCATATTTTCCAGACTGAACACCGCCAATGATAGAACCAAATTCTACGTCGGCGATTTCCAGTTCTAAGCCTAATTTTTTAGCAATAGCGCCGGCGATTTCAACGTCGATACCTGCAAAAGAATCGCCTTCTTTGAATTCATAAGGTGGGAATTCTGCATTTGTTGCCATAATAAGTTTGCCGCCTGCTGCCGGTGCTGGCTCAGATCCGGATCCGCTTCCTGCCGGTGCTGGTGCTGGCTCAGAACCACCACATGCGGTCAAGGCAATGGCCATAGCTACTACCACGAAAAGGGTAATGATTGCTGATAATTTTTTCTTCATTTCTTTCGCTCCTTTGTATTTTATGCATTTATTATGCATATTTTTTGCATATTGTGTATGATGATTATATCACCCATTTTGAGAAAATCAAGTACTTTTTACACTATTCCTGCATATTATGCAAGTTCTAAAGCGGTTATAATCATATCGGTAAGACTCGTTTCTCTCTTTTCCGGATCCATTTCCGAGCCAAACAAAATGTTATTCGATATGGAAAGAACTGCCAAAGCTTTCTTTCCGGCAGCCTCTGCAAATGCATAAAGGCAGGCGGCTTCCATTTCTAAGGCGAGTACACCCCGCTTTGCCCACTTCTCAATAACATCTGCTTCATAGCTATAGTAAAGATTCTGGGTTAGAACCGGTCCTATACGGTACTTCACGTTATTTGCTTTCGCGACCGCTTCGGCTTTTTTCAGTAACTCCGGGTCCGCCTGTGGAATATAGTCCTTACCAAAAGGAAGCTGCTTCAGAAAATTATCGTTGGTATAAGCAATGTCTGCAAAAACCAGTTCTCCAATATTTAAGTCCTCCTTGATGCTACCTGCGGTACCAATACGGAGGATCGTATCCACATCATAAAAATTATACAGTTCATAGGCATATATTCCTATGGAAGAAATTCCCATGCCGCTGGCCATAACGGTTACCGGCTTTCCTTTGTAAGTTCCGGTATAGCCGGCGATTCCGCGGATATCATTGACCAGCTTTGGATTCTCCAGAAAATTCTCGGCAATAAATTTCGATCGCTTCGGATCTCCCGGCATTAAAACGGTCTTTGCGATTTCACCTTCCATTGCGGCGTTGTGTGGAGTTGGAATGTTGCTCATATTAGTCTCCTTAATTCTTCGTATACGGTTTCTCTGTTACTTTCGTCTATCTCAAAGCATTTGTTGTCTGGATGATTTTTTACCTTATCTAAAAAATCCGTATGCTTCTCCCGGACGGCTGCCACAACGATGGCCGGTCCATCAAGAAGCTGAAAAATCGCCTTTTGGAAGGCTTCTGATTTGCTTTCCATAACGCCAATTTCATCCAGAACGATGATCTGATCTTTCTTTGCCTGCTGTGCGAGAAGCATCAAAAAGTTGCGGGCGAAAAGATCCAAGATACAGGAATTCGCCGTCGCATGGCCGTCGTTACTAATGCCGATACACATCGGGCCAGGATGATTGTCCGCCCAAGCCGTAAGTGCCGGTTGCGCACAGGCACATTTGTTCGTAAGGTTCCGCTGCTCAAGTTCGATGCTTTTTTCCAGCTTTTCCTTCAGATTCTCGGAAGGTTTGTAATTTTTTGGAATGGACATAATGTAAACCGGAACCCCCTCTTCATCTTTTAGGTTTTCCAGTTTCTCCGAAATGTATCCACGGACTTTTAATTTCTTTTCTCTTATCAGTTTCTGGATCAGCGTACTTTTTCCGGAGCCGCTGAACCCGATAATCATTATGTTCATGGTGTTCCTTCCTGGTCCGGCTTGTTGATTTTCTGTAGAAAGTTCCTCAACCGGCGTTCTTATTTCAGGCTTTCGCCGAATGCCTTTAATTCAGTAAGCGCTGCTTCAGAGCTGTTCGCATCGCCATTGTAGAAGAAGGTTCCAACATCTTCTGCACCAAAGTAGCCCATCATGCTCTTATACTGCTCTTTGATTGCATTGTAAACGTTTGGTGAGCCGGAGCTGATGATCATGGCATATTTCTTTGCAGCAGGTTTTCCCGGTGCATAGAATCTGGTGATGACACTCTGCAGCTGGCCGGTGAAGGACCAATAGTAAACCGGGCTTGCAAATACCACCAGATCGGCAGTTGCAATTTCCGGATAGATTAATTCCATGTCATCCATCTGGATGCATTTTCCTTCGCCTTTTCCATGACAATACTCGCAGCCAAGGCATCCGTTGATATTCATTTTTCCAACGGTCAGAACAACCACTTCGTTGCCGGCAGCTTCTGCTCCTGCTTTGAAAGCTTCTACATGTTTTGCTGTATTTCCAGTCAATCTAGGGCTTCCATTTAAAACTACTATTTTCATAAAATACCTCCTGAATAAACGAATTTATATATTGTCTATTTTTACATTTACAGTAAGTGTCAACCTTTGTTGTCACGCGTGATCATCCACTTTTACTCTGTTCTTTTTCCATTTTCCAGTCAGAAGGAAAATAAAGGCCGCCAATCCTGCTGACGTCGGCGCCATAACATAAGCCCATCCGATTCCTAACAGCCCCATAGACGTAAAAGTGGTGAAAATCCATGCGAAGGTGAATCGGACAATAAAGGCGGACAAAATCGCGCAGCCAAAGGTATAGTAGGTATGTCCCGCACCGGAAATAACGCCGTACATGCAGAACATGACGCTCTCAATCATATAGCTGATGGTCAGAATTTTCAGATAATCGGAACCGATATTGATTACGGTAGCATCGCTGGTGAAAATGCCCAGCATGGTTGCCGGTGAAATATGGGCAAAGGCGAAAATTGCGCCCGTAAATACTAAGGAAACGCCCATGGAAACCAGCATGGACTGTAGAATTCTCTTGTAGTTCTTTACCGGAATGTTCTGGGCCGTAAGGGTGATTAAGGCGGTCATTAACGCCTGGGCCGGGAGAACTGCGAAAGTACCGATCTTGGTAACCGCACCTGTTGCAGCCGAAGCATCTACGCCGTACTTATTAATGAAGCCCATGATCAGCAGGAAGGAAATGTTGGTCAAGCCAAACTGCAATCCCTGCGGAACGCCGATTTTCAACATAGTCTTAAAAAATCCTTTATCAATTTTAAAGGAAGAAAGTCGGAAATCGAAAAGACCGATTTTCTTTACGTACCAGATGGCGATAACCATACTGATGAACTGGGTCAGAATGGTTGCAATAGCAGCGCCGGAAACGCCCATCTGAAACGGACCTACGAAAAGAATATCTAAGCCGATGTTTAAAGCAACGGTTATGGCTACGAAAATCATCGGTTTTACAGATTCGCCGATGCCTCTTAAAGCCGCTGCCAGCACATTGTAGAAATAAATGAAAATGGTGCCGGCCATGCAGATGAACAGGTAGCTTCTTGCGCCTTCGTAAGCTTCCGGCGGCGTATCCAGACCGTTCAGGATCGGTGTGCCTAAAGCCAGAACCACAACGATGAAAATCAATGCCATGAAAAAGAAGGTGCCCAGCATGGTGCCTACCACTTTCGGGATGATTTCTTTTTTCTTGCCGCCGAACAGCTGGCTGATGATAATGTTTCCGCCATTGGTAACACCTTGGGCGAAAACTAGGATAATCATCGTAACCTGGCCGCCGATGTTGATGGCGGACATGCCGGACGGGCCGATGTATCTTCCGACGATTGCCATATCTGCAATATTATAGAGGGCCTGCAGAAGATTTGTGATGATGATCGGAATGGCGAAACCGATGGTTTTCAGGCCCACGTTTCCCACAGTAAGATCTTTTGATTTTCCCATTTTTCTACCTGATTCCTTTTTCTGTTTCCAGCCGGTTCCTATGTCCCATAACCTGTTGCCCCTATTTTAGACCGGCTGTTTCCAACTCGCTTTCATTATAGACCTAATCCACAAAAAAACATACGGTTTTATTCGCAGTTTCGCTTTTCCTGGGTGGAATTTTCCACAAAACCATAGTTGTATTTTGTCATTTATCATATATAGTATAGGTAAGGAATTTTTCGGAACCATTCTCGAACAACTCTTTCGAATCCGTCCCGACAGCAATACCAAAGGGGTGTATATCATTATGAGCGAAATTAAAAAAATCCATATCTTAGGCGACTCTGTCATCCGCGGAGTCATCAACGAAACCGGACACTACGGCTATCGCAAGGACAGCAAATTCGGCTGGCTTTCCGCCATGGGCTATGAAGTAAAAAACAATTCCCACATTGGTGCGACGGTCTATAAGGGCGCATCCATTATGAAAAAAGTGATGGATTCTTTGGACGAGAATACCCTGGTGATTTTTGGCTACGGTGGAAACGATGCGGACTACAACTGGGATAAAGTTGCAGAAAATCCAGATGGCCCGGACCTTTTGGCCAATGTCCCGATGGATGACTTTCTGACTTTATACAAAAAGCTGATTGCTGACGCCCGCAGTAAGGGTTGTAAGGTGGCGATTTTCAACATGGCGCCGATCGACGCAGAAAAATATTACCGTGCCATCTGCTATAACCGGAACGCAGAAGCCATTACGAAATGGCTGGGTGATATAAATATGCTATTCCGTTGGCATGAATATTATGATTTTGCAGTGGAGAAAATGGCCCGGGAAATGGAAGTTCCGATCATCGACATCCGTACTCCATTCCTGACTCAGCACAATTTTAAAGAATTATACGGCATCGACGGAATTCATCCGTCAGAAGCCGGTTATGCAATTATCGACGCGGCTTTCAAAGAGCAGATTGGAAATGTTTTAGAGTAACGCACTTTACCTCAGAAATTGTATCGTTCCGCTCCGCGGAACAGGCCTCAGGTCGACCCTTGCTTCGCAGCCACCTCGGGCCAGAAAGGAGAAGAAAATGGCAGTACCTTTTTATGCAAAATCCCCGGAGAATCAGGGCTATATTAAGAATATGGAAGTCATCGCTTATGACGACCTGGACGGCGGCTCGATTTTCCAGCCTCAGCTTTGGCGCACCGATGACGGGAAGTATTATCTTTACGGCACCATGGGCCAGGCAATCGGAATTCTTGAAGTTACCGACCCTGCTCATCCTAGATTTATCAAGAGATTTCAGACAATTGACCATGACAAATTTCCTCGCTCCAGCAACCCGAAATGTCAGGTTGCAGACGGCTTTTTAATTACCGGCATGTGCTCCGGCGGCGGTCCATATGTTCCGGGCATGCCTCCAAAGACGGACCTTCCTGCAGATCAATGCAAGCAGGGCGTTCACATTTACAGCATTAAGGACGACCCGGAAAATCCGGAATTCTTAGCTTACTGGGACTGTGGCGTTCCAAACTCCAACGGCGTTCACCGCTTCATGTACAACGGCGGCCGCTATGTACATCTTTCCTGCGAACAGCGTGGGTTCGAAGGCCTAATCTATGTAATTCTGGACATTGAAGCTCCTACCAATCCAAAGGTTGCCGGCAGATGGTGGGCTCCTCATCAGTTCGCCGACGGCTTCATCGGAAGACATGACTTTAACCCGAATGCTCCACATATTCCGGAATTCATGCACACCGGCTGGCTCCACTATCCAATGGTTCGCGACGGCCTTGCATTCTTGGCTCATGACGGCGATGGCATGTGGGTTTTGAACATCGAAGACCCTACCCGCCCATACGTTATCGGCAATCTTCCATTAGGTCCTTTCGCAAGCTGGTACGGCGGCGCTTCCACTCATACCTGCCTGCCTCTGCCGGGACGTGACCTGGTAGTCGTTACCAACGAAGGCGAGCGTTACATGTGGTTCGTTCCAAACAATGATCCGGAAAAACAGGGCAAGAAAATCGGCAATATGGCTCAGGCACTGAACAACCTGCATATGGTAGATGTCAGTGATCCAACCAATCCTGTGCTTATCGCCGAGTTCCCATATCCGGAAGTTCCGGAAGGCTTCCCATACAAGAACTTCCAGCAGTTAGGCTTAGGCATCAACGGACCTTTCGGCCCACACAACCTGCACGAGCCGATGTCCAATAAGCCATGGTTAGATCTGCGGGGCGATAGAGTTTACTGCTGCTACTTCCACGCAGGCCTCCGGGTTTATGACGTATCCGACGAGTTCGTTCCGAAGGAGTTAGGCTTCTTCATTCCTCCGAACCCAACCCGTTCCACTCCGCTTCCTGGCCCGAACATCGCAACCACGGAAGACATGTGCGTCGACGACAGAGGCAACATGTTCGTCATGACCAGCAACGACGGAATGTATGTCGTAAGAATGTTGGAAGAATAATTGCTCTCGGCACAACGCTGTGAGATCAGCAGCATGCACAGTGAACCATAACGCTAGTGACTAAATTTGCTGACAACATGCGCTGACAACATGCGCTGACAACGACCAGATCTGAACTGGTAAACATTAGGAGATGCAAATGCATCTCCTTTTTGATGTGCATGGAGTGCTTCGGCGTGCCTTTTTGATGTGCATGGAGTGCCATTCTGTGATTTTCCATCTCCTTTTCTGCAAATAGCTCCTCCATAAACGTTACATTTAGATAGTTTTCTTTTCTACAGACTAAAAACGTATAATTTTTCACCCCATTTTCACGAGCATTTCAGAAAAATCTATACGTTTTTATATAAAAATGCCTGTAAACGTATAAAATTTCTTCCTTAAAGGTCTTATTTTTTATACGTTTTCCTTTCTGTCAGTAAAAAACTATCTAAAAGTAACGATTTTTTACTGGTTAACCATTGCCATAATGTGGTCTTGTTCCAATTTAACAAAGAATTAACAATGTAAACGCTTGTCTGATTCTGTATACCTCTTTATATTGATGCAATCCAATGCTTTATTGAAAGGAGTCCCATGAAAACACATAATTCCATTATTTATGAACTTGCGGATAAAACGCTAGACCAGCTGAACAAAGATCTGCATCGTTGCCGTCGGATTTTAGCGACACTTCCAGAAGGCCATCTCATAGTGCAAAAAGGTGAAAAATACTATTCCTGCTATCACGAATGTGGAAAAAGCCGACGATATTTAGGCAGTGATGATAGTAAACTAATTCTACAGCTTGCTAAGAAGGCATATATAAAAAAATATATCCGCTATGCGGAAAATGAAGTCCAGGCAATCGAAGCCTATCTAAAAAAGAAAAATCCAGAAATCCCTTCCCCTTCGCAATATCTAACTGACCATCCATTTATTTCACAGGTAATTTCCCCGACTTTATATGGAGGCAACGGTGATTTATCCGCCTGGACCAATGCGCCATATGACCAGACCTCCTTTCGGCCGGAAGGGCTGTCCATCCGCACCGCCCAGGGCCATCTGGTCCGCAGCAAATCCGAGTGTATCATTGCCAATGCCCTTCTTGCTTCCGGCATGCCTTACCGCTACGAAGAAGTATCGCAAATCAACGGCATTGAAATGCGTCCGGACTTTCAAGGCTACAAAGGAAACGGCGAACTATTTATCTGGGAACATCTGGGGTTACTGGAAAAAGAGGAATACGTCCAAAGCGCCATATGGAAGATTAAAAACTACCTCAAGGCCGGCTTCTACCCGGGCGTGAATCTGATACTCACTGCAGATACCGAAGCCGGCCAGTCCATCGATTCCTATACGGTACAAAAAATCATCAACACATTTCTGATGTAACTTTCGCACTTTTTTCAAAACTTCCTTGACGCAATAATGGTCTGTTGTTATAATGTTCAAGCACGAAAGAAGTCGTGCGACAGAAATGGCGATGTAGCCAAGTGGTAAGGCATCGGTCTGCAACACCGTGATCACCAGTTCAAATCTGGTCGTCGCCTCTTCAGATTTGGGAGCGAGAATCCTTGAAAAATCAAGGTTTCCCGCTTCTTTTTAATAATGAACGAAGGCGAAATGATTTGCATATATCGCAATTCATTTCGCCTTTTTCATTTAAGGATATATTACTGTGTCTTATTTTTCAGCTGTCGTTGCTGTCCGGAAAGATTCGGACTAAGCCTATTCATCAATTTTTTTCTTAAATTCATCAAAATCAGCCTGAATTTTTTCTCTATGTTCTTCCACATGCTGTTTCAGATTTTCTTTTCTTTCCTCGCGGAATCTCTTTCTGGCTTCTTTTTCCATTTCGTACTGTACATTTTCTGCGTGCTGTACTTCTGCGGAAACTTCAGCTGCATCCTGACGAATCATATCAATCTCCGTAAATTTTTCCAACATGCTATCCAATAATATCGGATTTTCTTCATGAACACGTGCGATGATGGCAACATCTCCATCTGTCAGCTGCTGGCTTACCCATTCGATCAGGCTGGCGCTCTCTAATTCTTCTGCGTTATTAACGGAGGAACCAATCAGCATACCTGTACTCATGCCGAGAAGCATACCTAAAGGTCCCATTAAAAGTCCGATAAGACCACCGATTAAGCTTCCGGTTACCATTCCATCTTCTCCATCCGGCACAGCATTGAAGCCATCCAGCACGGAAAGCTGATTATTGTTTTTTTTCACTAAGGTTGCCTGCATAATGGAAAGCACATCATTTGCTGTTGCATTTTCCATTTCGGATAATGCCTGATATCCTTCACTTTCTACTTTAAAGATAATCGATACTATATTTTCCATAAACATCCTCTCCTAAACTATCTGTAATTTCCATTTTATTATAACTCAAGAGGGATTTATTGTGAACACAATCTTTAACCGTTTTCTAATACACTTATCGTTTTACCGCTACTACAACAAATCTTCCATTTTCTGCATGATAGGAACAGGTGGAAAGGGTAAGCAGCTGCTCTCCGTTATATTCGTTCTCTTCAATTTCATAAAGAGATCTTTTTTTAATCTGCTTTACATATTCCTTATATTTCGCTTTCGTAAGTTTTCCGGCGTAATCATAATATCTGAAAACATCTGTTTCATTTTTGTAATGAATTTCCTCACGAAAGACTGCAATAATCTTATATTCAGCAGATTCCTTCTCGGTTTCTAAGGTAATGGTTGGATGGTTTTTATAGAACTCGTAGTCCTCATACTTCAGCAGATCTGCAAACATAGACCCATCATCCATATTATGACCGTAGATCAAAATGTTTTTGCTTCCCATGTTGACCATATTCCGGAAATATGGAGTACCATAAACGGACTCATTTCCATACACATCCCGGTAAAGATAATAGTCTTCCTCGCCTTTGTGTGTCATTACCGGATAGTTGATTCTCGTTCCTTCAATCTGAATCCATGCCTTCATGTCCTCATTTTCTTTAATCAGGTTTTTTATCTGATCTTTGCTTGAAGACATATTTAGATATTGCATATCTTCCAGACTATCCTCAGAAACGATACCACCGGTCTGTGGCTGATGATCCAGTTCCATAGAGTAATTTGGTGCGCTTGGTCTCGCCGGTTGTGATGGCTGCTCCGGCTCCGTTGGCTGCTCCGGCTCCATTGGCGGCTCCGGCTCAACTGCCTTCAATACAATCTGTCCATCTGCAACATGAATCTGTGCTGACGCATAATCTCCCCCATAAATCAAGGCCCAGTCACTGGTTCTCTCAAAAATCACCATTCCTTCCGAACTTAAGACGGTCATTCCACTTTCAGATGCACCATCTCCGCTGATGTAAATTGCACCGCTCGGATTTCCAACCCCCGGCTGTCCTAAAATAGATTCCAGAACCATGCTCTGCTCCGTGGAAGAAAGCGGGTTTGGACTCCAAACAATAATCGGATGGTGACTAGTCATTTTTCCAATGATAATGGAAGAATTCAACTGTGCCGATGGAATGGCCAGTTTATTATTTGGCTCGTATTTTGTCCAGCTATTCCCAAGGTTGTACTGAATATTTACGGAAGGATTTTTATGTAAATTTATTTCCTCCTCATAATTTTCTACGGACGCAATTGCAATCGTGTATTCTGGACTACTCGCATTATTATCTTTCACATCAAAAGAAAACTTCCAATCCATCAATGCATTTGTCGTGGTGTTTCCTACTTCTATTCCGTTCTCAAAAAGAAAAACTTTTACTTCATCCGGACGCTGTTCGTTCAGATTTTCTTTATCGTTCCATAAGACGGAACCGCCCAGGGTAATCGTGTCTTTTGTTTTTGACACAACCGCTGCAGTCACGGGAACAGATAAGGTAATCAACAACACAAAAGTGGCAATACTGGAAATTATTTTTTTTAGTTTGTTCATAGACTACCTCCTTATTTTTTTAGTCATGAGTATTCCCATGGGAGGATTATAAGCAGGAAGTCTTAATCCTTCATAAAAGCCATCTTAATTTTTGTTAAGCTTTCGGTAATTTTTTCTTCACAATTATTGTATATAAGTAAAGTATCCTAACCAAAGAAGACATAAGGATTAAAACATCCAAAGGAGGTGATATGAATACCAACAAATATTCTTGTTCTAGGTGATGATAAAACCGCATTAAAGATGCTATATAGAATTGCTGCCAACAATGACTTTCTCGCAGATGTAACTAAAAACGGCGATGCAGCTCTTCAGATGCGGAGGGAAAAGAACTACTCACTTATTTTGATTGACATAGATTTAAAAGAAGTTGACGGATTTGAATTAATCAAAAAAATCCGAAGCTCCGACAACAACATTCCAATCATGATGGTCAGCGGCCGAAAAGAAGACTTTGATGCAGTCTATGGACTTAACATCGGTGCGGATGATTATATAACAAAGCCTTTCAACCCAATCACTTTAGGAGCCAAAATAAAAGCTTTGATCCGACGCAGTCAAAACCACGATTCCGATAACCGGAACATCATCAAAGCTGGACCTTTCACTTTTAACACAAGTACCCTGCGATTCTACAAAAATAATGAAGAAATCTATCTGACCGGAAAAGAAATTGCCCTAATGAAACTCTTTATTGATAATGTGGACCGTATATTTCCAAAAGATATGATTTACGAACTCATCTGGGGAAATTCGATTGTGGATGAAAATGCCATTATGGTTTATATAAACCGTTTAAGGCAAAAAATAGAAGACAACCCGGATCATCCAAAATATATCCAAAATATAAGAGGCATTGGATACCGGTTCGTTGTTTAATAGATACCCGTGCAAAACAAGAGCAGGCTCACACCTGCTCTTGTTTTATTTTTTTCAGTCAAAACTCAAATTAAGAATTTATCTCGGTATCGGCATCGGAGTGATGCTCATAATGTAGTACGCAATATTCAGATAGGTTGCGAATGTTATCCATAAAAGTAACGCAAGCATCATAATACCGGCAATTTTCCGCACACGGAAAAACTGAATGGTACTGATCAGTACTGTCACCCACATCATTATAATCAGAAGTAATGCCACCAAATAGTTTTTACCTACAAAGAAAATGAGGGGCCAGAAAAAGTTCATGACCAGCTGAGCTCCATAAAAAATCAAAGCATGGAGTTTTAAGTCCGGGTCCGGGTCCGCGGTGAACACATAGTAGGATGCAATTCCCATCACAATGTACAGAATCGTCCATACAATCGGGAAAATCCATCCCGGTGGTGCAAGAAACGGATGGTTCATAATGTCATAAAAACGCATGTCTTTTGCCGACAGGATTGCAGAAACTGCGCCGACAGCCAACGGAATTAAGATTGCTATAATTAATGTTATTAACTGCTTTTTTTGTGTTTTTGTGTTTGTCAATATTTTCCTCCTTAGTTTTTTTAATGATTTCTATTTCTTTTTATGATTTTTCTTTTTTTGAAAGAAACGTTCCGCCTCTTTCCTTTTTTGAAAAGAGGTTTTTGCTCTTTTCTGCCTTCAGCATATCTGCTTATTTCATAAGTACAATCCCCAGTAACGAAGCGGGACTGCTTCAGTTATGCGGGAAAAAGAAGTGAAGAAAAGGGATATCCTGCGGTTTTTTCGAATTCCGCTGATTTTGACAAGAAATCCGCGAACCTCTATACTTTAATATGTGACCGGATGGTCGCTTGTGACATCTTAAGAAATACTTGTAAGGAAATTGAATTATGAAAAGAATACTATGCGCTTTCGTTATCACGCTTTGTCTGTTCTTGATTGGATGTGGCGGAAACAACGAAAATCAGACATCGGAATCCGTCGCTCTTCCAAAGCAGGCTTTTTCACCCGCTGACGAAGAATTTCTACACCTATGCAGCGATATCTATGAAGCGGCTGCGGCCATAAATAGCAATGACGAGAAAATCGCTTTTATCGTTGAACAGCTGGGCGCGGCTGGTTATACTGCAATCGACAAGGACAATCTTGTGGATATGACCTGCGCGGAACCGCTGAAGGATTTCATTCAAAAACAAGAAGCCGGGGAAAATGCAGAGATCGATGTCCTGCGCATTTTTCCTGCCGATAATTTCTCTGTGATTCATTTCCAATCGGAGCAAGGATCGGTTACCGCTGCCCTATCCTATTATCAATATCCGGATCAGCTGCTCCACCCGATAATGGCATATGAGTTCCTCGCCTCCAGTTTTCAATATACAAAAGATGGATATCTAATGGTCTCCGGCACGGTTCATTCGCCGGAATCTTATCTTCTTACTTTATCGGAAGAGGCGGAACATATGGCTTTACGGATTGACCCATTGGATAATACCTGCCGTCAGATGTGCAAAAAATATATTGTTCCACTAGCCTATGACCGGAACAATGTTTTTATTACGGAATGGAAGGACCAAGCCTTCGGCGAACTGGATTTTTACGATATTTTTGAGAAGTTCTATTCCGAAGTGTATTCCTCGGATTTCCCATATACGGGTGGTGAAGACCTTTCTTCCCGTACAGAGTATCGCATTCCGGCAGAAGAATTTGAAAATGTGGTAACAAAACATTTTACAATAACCAGCCAGGAACTTCGCAATAATCTGCAATATGACGCAGAAAACGCCACCTATCTGTTCCGGCCGAGAGGCCTTCATGAACAGGACTATGCAGAAATTCCGGTGCCGGAGGTGATTTCTTATCAGGAGAATAACGACGGATCCATCACATTAACCGTCCATGCAGTATTTCCGGAAGAAAACACTTTGAACCTGTTTTCCCACGAAGTCACCATAAAAGAGATAGATGACGAATTTTATTATCTGTCCAACCATATTCTTGAGGAAAAGGAACTTCGTCCATGGTGGCACGGCAAACGGAATTAACAGATAACTATTTATGGTTTAGTGATTGACAATATGTACTTTTTAATATCAAATATAGACAACGTTATTCCGGAAAATGCAGATATAAATGCATCCCTTGCGAAGGCAATGGATGAAGTATTTGAAATGGACAACCAACCACAGGAGAATTAATTATGAAAGACTTTACAAAATTAGATAATCTGATCAACCATTTTGTAGACCAGGGAACAAACCCGGGCTGCGCCGTTGCCATTATGCAGGGAGACGAAATGATCTATCATGGCGAGGCGGGCTGCGCCAACATCGAGTCCGGCAAAAAAATCGATGTTCACAGCATGTTCAGTCAGGCATCTACCACCAAGCTTTTCACCTATGCCATTCTAGCCATGATCTATGAAGAGGGCGAATTCTTATTCAGTGATCCTCTGTATTATTATCTGCCGGAATGGAAAGACACGCAGAAATACGTGGTTCGTCCAAACGGACAGGTGGACGTAGAACCTTTGGAAAAACCGATCACCATTCGCGACGCAGTTGACATGATGTGCGGTCTTCCATATTGCATGGTACCATCTGCAAATCCAACAACTCCTACCCTGGCTGCAATGAGCCGGGAAATGGCTGAGCTCTTAAAGAAAGGCCCGAGCACCATTGCAGAAGAGGTTCATGTTATGGCAAATGTTCCGGTCATGTTTGAGCCAGGAAGCCATTGGCAATATGGCTTCGGCTCCGAAATCACCGGTGTTTTAGTAGAAACTTTCACCGGAAAGCCATTAAGACAGGTATTCAAAGAGCGCATCATCGAACCATTAGGTTTAAAGGATGCGGATACGCTGGTAAACGATGGAAATAGAGATAAAATCGTTACCACCTATTTCAAGAAAGATGGTCAGTTTATATCTGCCCCTGGTTTCTCTGTTGCAGAAGAAGGCAGCGTTCCGGTAGGCGCTCGTCCAAATCTGTTGATCAGTGCTCACGACTTTGCTGTTTTCATGCAGATGCTGGCAAACGGCGGAACCTACAAAGGAGAAAAATTCCTGGGTGCAGGCACCGTTGCGATGCTTCACGAAAATCATTTAGGCGATGCTCAAATGGCAGATTTTACCAATGATTATTTAGCAGGCTATGGTTATGGCTTTGGCTTCCGTACTCTACTTACCCAGAAATACGGTCACAATGGCCACTTAGGAAACTTTGGCTGGACCGGCGGCTCCGGTATCTGGGTGGAAGCTGACCCAATCGATAAATTCGCTGTAGCCTATATGCACAATATGGCTCCAAACGATGAACTTTATCACCACCACAGAGTAAGAGCTGTTGTAAACGGAATTATGCTGTAAAACATTTATTCAAAAAAGATTGACATGTTAAAAAAAATAACGAAAACCATCACCTACCTTTATGATCTGCAAACGGTCCGCATGGAAGTCAAAGGCTGCCCGGAAAACAAACGAAAAAGGATATGTCACAATCGCGACTTCGGAATTGGGAGCAGATGAAGACTATTATATGACCGTAGGATATGAGGTCCAATATCCAAACCATCGGTCCCAGTCCGCAGAAGCCAATTACATAAAAGGTGCGGAAATATTTTACTGCTATCTGGAAGAAAATAATTCCCAGGAGGATGTGTATGTTGCCGGCGTTTCTCTTAACGGCTTTGACTGTAAGTGGTACGCCAAGAACATGTATATTGTGGTAAAGCCCCTTATACTTACTGCTGGCAAATATTTGAAAACAAAAAATGGGTAGACCTTACATCCGGGACAAATCCGGATCTTAAGATGAAGAACGTTTCCGAAGATAGAAACGGCGCCTTGATTCGCTGTATCGTAAAAGACAGTGCCGGCAACGGCATCGAATCCAACAGTGTAAAGCTTACCGTAAATGGCAGTCAGGTGAATCCACCGGATACGGGTGATTCAGAAAACGGAATGGCCTGGTTCCTGTTACTTTCCAGCCTCCTTCTCTGCTCTGCCCTGTGGATGTTCCTGCAAAAAGACGAGGCTAAAGAAAAAAATGGAAAAAGCAGACTTTCCTTGTGTGTTCCATAATTTTACTAGGTGTTCTTGTCAGCGGATTTCTTCACAAGGATCCCATGATTTCTTTAATCTTTGTCTTTCTTTTCCTGATAAACCCCACGCCATTTCTATGAAAATACAAAAACAAAGGGTATGAATGATGTTATCCAAAGAAGATTATCAAAAAGTATATGATTTATTCGACGCAGCCACTCCCCTTTCCTATGATTGCGGAACCTTGTGTAATGGCGTCTGTTGCAAGCCGAAAAAGACTTTTTTGTACAGCAGTCTTTGGATTTATATGCTTCCGGGAGAAGAATGTCTGCACGACAAAAATGACAAGTGGCTGAAATGGTACCGTTTGAATTCGAAAAAGCATCTGTTTCCGAAATCCTGGGGGAAAAAGTTCTGGGCCGTGCGTTGCTCCGGGCCGGAAAAATGTAAAAGAGCTTTACGTCCGATCCAATGCCGTACTTTTCCTTTAATACCTTATCTTGCAGTGAATGGAGAATTTCAGCTGATTCTGTTTAAACAGCCCCTTCCTTATAAATGTCCGCTGGTTACGGAAGGCTATGAGTTAGAAGAAAGCTTTATTTCCGGCGTCGGTAGCGCATGGGAAATTCTGCTCCAGGACAATCGGATCTATGACTATGTAAAAGCCGACTCGGAAAGAATAAGAAAAGCCGGGGACGCTATTCAGATCATAGAAAGGAATTAACATACCCGGTCTTTTGGCAGTTTCATTATTATAAGCAGGTTCGCCTGCTTTTTATTTCATGGCTACTACGCTGACTTCAATCATCGCGCCGTATCTCATCCCGGCAAGACTTGCTACACCTACTAAGGTATCTGCCGGATTATCCAGCCCCTCAAAAAGAATATCGCAACATCTGGTCGCAAGGAATTCCTCCAGATAATCACCCAGAACATAAGTCGTTGTCATTACGATATTTTCCGGTCCTGCTCCTACAGCTTTTAAGATTGAAAAATTCAAATTCCAATTATTGATTTTAATATAACATAACTCCTTGGATAAAAATACTTTTTTCCAGGGGATAGATGAAATAGAAATATGTCTCTTAATATCCCTTTTTTCATTCCCTCATAAACGAATTATTCCGCTTCGTATCTGGTAGTTGTACTTATCCTATAAGGTGATATTTTGAAATTACAAAAAACAAAGATCTCTCAGCCGTAAGGCAGCCCTTCCGCCGTGGGGGACGCAAGGCTCAGGACTTTGGGGTAAAAATAACGTAGGAAAAACCTACGATAAAATAGATATTTTACAGAAAGGAAGAAGAATGAAAAGTTTTACAACATTTACTTTACAGTATGCACACCGTTTTTACGGATTCGGCGGAGAGGCCCAATACCTGCACGGACACACTGGTACTCTGACCATTGAGGTAGAAGCTCCAGTTAAGGAAGGAGTCAACATGGTTTTCCCATGTAACGAAATCAAGAAAACCGCCTGGTCCGTTCTGAGGAATTTCGACCATGCCCTGATCTTAAGGGCGGATGACCCTCTGCTTCCGGCAATTCTGGAAGTCTACAAAACTCAGGGGATTTTCTATGGTGCTGCAACCAATACCAACATGGGACCTGCTTTCTGCACAGCTCTGGCAACTGCCTATCCAAACTGCCGTGTGGTCGTCACAAAAGAAACTATGACGGTGGAAGGTATGATCAAAATAGTTTATGACTTATTGAAGGATAAACTGAACATCTCCAAGATTACCTTTACAAGTGGAGACAATGGAGCCAGCGAGAACTTTGTCCCGTTACTGGTGCAGGAACGATGCCCGATCTGTGGTGTTGCATTAAATGAAAGGGGGGTATGCCCAAAGTGCGGATACAAAAAAAATTAAAAGCATCCCCAAATAAAGTTTTATAATGCCGGAAACGGCTTATAAAAAGGCTTACCGAAAGCAGGAAATCAACTCCGACAGATTTCTCTGAACTACGGTAAGCCTTATTTTTTTAGAATCCCTATCTTATTAAATTCCCGGGAACTGGATGCTCCGGTATTCTTTCAGTTACTCCTTCCCTTAACGCAAGTCATAGCCTGCAGGTGCCTTTAAAAGATATCTATATTCTATTTTTACCCCTCATAAGAATGGTCTCATAGAGATGTTGAAAATAATACCGACAATAATTTGAATTCTGTTTATTATTACTACTCTGGCGGGATTCATACAAAATCTCCAATGAAACAAACCGTTCCAATGGAGTTTCCATTTTTATTATTTGTAATAAAATCACACCATCCTCACAAAAAATATGTTATAATGTTGGCTACTCTATAAGTGCAAAGCGAGAATATCCATCGGAAGTCAGCGAGCCGGTAATCAATGAAGACAATTCCAGAACTTATGATGTTAAAATCACCTTGGACAACATCATGAGCGATGCAGAAAAGAAAAAAGCAAGCTGGTACATTATTGGTTCCTACGATGGTGGCATGCGCGCTTTCGTTCACTGTTTTGCACCAGCCGGAGGCTCCATCACAGACATCGAAACCAGCAACGGCATGTATATTCTGGAAGATGTATACCATGACCTGGAAGTAGCGTACAACCTGGATGTTTTGCTGCAGCGAGGTGAACCGATTGAAATTACTTATAAAATCACAACAGCTCCTGGAGTGGAAACTCCTTTACAGGTTGTTACCACACCAACGCTTACGAAGTATCGTCTTCCGGAGGACTATGGCACAATCACACCAGATGAAAACTACTGGTGGTAAACTTTCCGAAGGTTTTTTCAATAATGATGTAGTTACTCTCAGCAAAGTTTTTTCAAAGCTGGTAACGATGATAATCACATTTTTATTAAAATATATGTCTACAGTTCTTTCAATATAAAATAAGCTGCTGCAGTTTCCGCATCCACAAAGGCTTTTCCTACGCCCTTAAGGTACAGCGCTGCGGCTTCCTTAGCCAGGTCTTCCTTGCCTGCTGCCATCAGACCATCGATAATCATCAGGTTATCGGTTGGAAGAATGCTACCGCCGTTTACACTCAGCTTGCTGTAATCTATGCTGGTCATGCGCTGAGAAAGGAGTCCGCCATTTACCAGATAACCATTGCCAACGGTAAGATCCTCCGCCATAATCTCTAGAACCTGCTCTGGAAGTCTCTTACCTAAAACAAGTGGACGATAGAACTGAAGAGATTCTGTATTGATCATAGAGCCCGTGTAATGGTCTCTTCCTAAGAATCTTTCGCCGTTCCAGAAAGCTAAGGTCTTGTCTACATATTCTTCTGCCTTCATCTGCCATGCAGCCTGTTCTTCTTTCAAGCCTAACATTCCTGCAATATCTGCTAACTTCTCATTTAAGAGACACAGGTATGCGCAGACTTCCGGAAGCTCTACGATATAGAAGAACTTGAAGATCGGACTGTCTTCGCTGCCTGCCTCTACGGATCCCTCGGTCTGTGGAATTCCGTCTTGGTCATCATCTCGGTATTTCAGAAACCAGTCTGCCCACTTGGAATAGCCTTCATAAAGAGCTTTCAGAGTTTCTTCCGGTACTTCTGTTTTGAAATCATGGGCTTCCATTAATTTATTTAAGGCCCATCCCTGAAGAGGAAGTCCCGCATTCAGACAATCACGGTTGGTATGATCAAACATGCTCGGGATCTCACCGTTTGGCTCCTGCTGATCTAACTGGCCTAAAAGAATTTCCAGAGCCAAAGGAAGGTCATTCTTTAAAGCTGCGGTTATCAGACATGCGGTCCAGGTCGGTGCTGCATGGGTATAGTTAGAATGGATAATGCTTCTCTTTAAGCGGCCGCTTGGCTGCTCCAGCATCGACCACAAAACATAGGCTGCTACCTCATCTGCGGTCTTTTCTCCACCTTCTGGAGCGATTTTTCCGTAAAACTCTTCCCAGGAAGCTTTTGCTGCTGCCAGACCTTCTTCATAGGTCGGATAGCTTTCACGGACATATCCTAAATCTTCTGTTTCTTCAATGGTAATTTCGAAGGTTCCATCTTCTGCTGGCTGTACTTCTCCGCGAATCAGCGGAGTGGACATTCTTTCCAGCTCCCATTTGCTGTCCATAGCAATTTCGCCAACCTGTGGATAAAATACGAAGCAACTGATCAAAGCTTCCGTAAGCTCCCAACCCTTCTGGCCACGTTTACGGATAACGCCATGCTCTCCACAGGACTTTTCAATTTTCAGTCCTAAATTATTTTCACCTTTAATCAGCAGTAAGGATGGCTCTGCAAAACAGCAACAGATATCCCCATACTCCGTGCGGTATTTCATCTCATATGGAGAAGTTTCTACTGCGAAAGGAATAACTCTTCCATGATGAACCGGAACCAGCTGAATCAGGCTGCCGTTATTCATTGCATTGGATGCACCTTTCATCGTGGTCAGATAAGTTGCGCCATTTCCCCACTCGCCAAGATGCGCCGGGTTGGTGTGGTTCGCCATTTTTACGGAGATACCGAAAGACGCGCCTGCACAAGTGAAGGAATGCATTCCCATTGAAAATGTATTGTTAAGTTTATCATAAGCAGTAAACATTTTTATCCCTCCCTACATATTAAATGCCATGTCCGCAAGCGTAATAAAACCGCAAGCTACCCAGGAACTGTTAAAGGTTGCTTTCCACTCATTTATCGGATTCATGAACTGGGCAATGCCACGATGGATCATACCGTTGGAATAACGGGTGGCAATCATCTTGGCCTCGTCCTTCTTTCCTGCCATATACATACCGGTAAGAATCATCAAGTTAGCCTGTGGCAGCGCAAAACCACGGGAGAAGCCTGCCTGACGGAACTGGTCACTGGTAATCTTTTCGGTTGCCAGTCCCACGTTGGACAGGAAAGCTCCTTCTACTAACAGGTCTGCTGTCATCTTGTCGATAATTTCCTGAGGCAGTTTCTTGCCCAGAATAATCGGCATGTAATCGGTAATACATTCGGAATCGATGACTTCGTGGGTATGGTTTTTCAGAGAAATGAATTTCTCTCCATTCCAGAAGGTCTCAATCATTTTCTTGATCAGTTCATCGGCGCGGTCATGCCACTCCTTCGCTTCATCGTCACGACCTAAGATTTCTGCTACATCCCCAAGAGCATCAAAAGAACATGCAACATAAGCTGCAATGTCTGCGCCTTCAATGTCCGCATAATCCACGAATGGGGAAGCATCATCGTATCCGCTTTCGTCGCCATCGTCAAACTGTGGAAGGCCGTCATTATCATCATCCCTGTATTTCATGAACCAATTTGCCCACTGGCCATAACCATCGTACAGATACTCTAAAGTTTCTCTTGGCATTTCAGTCTTGAAATCATGAAGGCCCATAAGCCATTTCAACGCCCATCCCTGAGTTGTAGGGTGAAGACCCTGACACTGGTTCTGGCCGTCTAAAATGAAATCGGAGAACTGACCGCGCTTACCAATGTTATCGATCATGTTTACTAAAAGTTCGGTTGCTAATTCAAAGTCATTATGAAGAGCTACTGCCTGATGGGTCATCTGCCAAGAGGATGCCATGGTTCCTAATGTCATAAAAATAGATTTTCTCTTAAGGAATCCCGATGGTTCCAGTAAAGAAGACCATTCAATCCATGCGGCTTCTTTTCTGGCGATTGCCAGTTCTGGAGTGAATTCCGGAATCTTAGCCAGAAAGCTTTCCCAGTCAGCGGTAGTTGCTGCGTAAGCTTCTTCATAGGTTGGATAAGATTCTCTTTCGATAGCGGCTGCTGCCGATTCCTGAATAGCCAGAAGGAAATCTCCGTCTGGATTTGGAATAACCATACCTTCCACATGAGGAGTAGACTGGGTCTTTCCATCCCAAAGAGCGCTCATTCCCAGAGTGCCTTCCAGTGGATTCAACAACAGGGAACATCTCCAACGATATACGCCTTCCCAAGCTTTTCCTGCACGTTTTTTATAGCAATCTTTGGCTTTCATGTTCTGTTCCAGTTTCAGACCCAGACCATTTTCGCCCTTGATATACATCATATTCGCATCCGCATAGGTAATGGAAATATCACCATAAGCGGTAACCATTTTCAGTTCGGTTGGAGCAAATTTTACTGCGAAGCCTACCTGCTCTCCTTGATAGATTGGATAGAGGCTCAGCAAACGGTCGCCCGTTCCCGGAACGTCACCCGGCATCGCACGACGGGAAACGATATTTAATTTACCGGACTGATAAGCCAGACCGGATCTTTTCTTTCCTGTATTATCTGCAAAAATTCCGAAGTAAGCGCCCGCTGCCTTGAAGGTGGTACCGGAACCGTTGGTCATATCGATCAGGTTCCGTTCCTTGTTCATCTGAAGAGCGGATGTCTCGGAAACTGCAGTAAATTTCTTGCGGATGAAATGCTTCTGCTCTAACTCATCTACTAAAGCCAGTACGAAGTCGTCATAAGAAATCGCATTTTCACCGAAAGAGTTAATCAGACGGATTTCTCTTCCTAAAACATAAGCACCGGTTTTTTCGCCCTCTGCAAGGAAGGTCTCCGCCGGTGTAAAGCAAGTCCAGTTGGATGGCATCTGAACCAGTCCTGCAAGGAAAGCGTTTCTCTTTCCTACCATCCGATTCTTGTTGCCGTCTACATAAAGCATGCCTGCGTCACCAGTTACAATGTAGCGAACTTCCGGAAGCTCACACATAAAGTCCGCCAGGGCCTCTGCCTTTAACATCGCCGCTTCTCTTTCATCCACCGTTAATTTCGACCAGTCTGTTGCATCGACAATGGCATCAAACTGACCAAGAACATCTTTTGATAGCTTCAAGTCACCTTCCGTTCCGGTAAGAAGGGTTACTTCCATCTCCCGGTTTTTGCATTCGGAAGCGATTTTTTCACCCAATAAAGCTGTCATTCCGACAATAGCTATTTTCATAAAAACCCCCAAACAATTTTTTTCTATTTTAGCACAAAAAAAGTTATTTCGTATAGTTTGACTTTTAGATTTCCAGAGCCCTTTGAATCCGGGAAAAAACAGCACGTAAGTGCAAATCGGCTGGCAGTAGGCCGCAGCCAGGCTCACTGCGCGCAAGAAGCCCGCCGAATTTCGGCGGGCTTCCTCAAACATATGCAATATATTTTTTTAATTAGAATCTCTTCTTATAAGCTTCCATAACCAGCTCGGTAATTGGGCATGGCTCGTTGTGACGGAAAGCAGTCTTTCCATCTTCTAACCACATGAATCCAGGTTTCTCAGCGTCAGCTGCAAACCATTCGGTCATTGGTGTGCCATCATTGTCTAAGCCGTTAGGATCGCCGCATTTAACGAAGTTGCTCAGATAGTTGCACATGTATCTAGCAAGATCGTAATGTGGTCCCTGGAATGCTCTCCAGCATTTAGCCAGGTTCTCCCACCAGAACCAAAGGTCGGAGGAATGGAATGTGCCAGGATTATCCCAACCAGGAATCGATGGATTAAATACGCTGAAAAATAATGGAGCGTCGATTCCGTTTTCTTTATTCTTCTTTGCGAATGTACGAAGACCAACTTCAAGTCCGCTGATTCTGGATGTGTCGATGGCTTTCTCTAAATCATCGCCGCAGA
Organism: Lachnospiraceae bacterium; assembly: GCA_045600845.1. Taxonomy (GTDB): domain Bacteria; phylum Bacillota; class Clostridia; order Lachnospirales; family Lachnospiraceae; genus RGIG5612. The sequence continues at coordinate 30,181 of JAZRYR010000060.1, forward strand.
GCTCTAAGAATTTCTCTGCTTTCTCTCCGAAGCACTCTTTAGCTAAAGCTTTGAATTCATCCAAGTCTGCTGCCTGAAGATCCGATTTGAATTCGCCTGCTGTGTAGGACATCATAATTGGCATATGCCAGTAGTTACCCTTCATCATCGAATCCATTTGATTATCTTTCATGAAAACACCATCTAAGGAACCGCCAAAGAGACCGAATTTCGCTGAGAATTCATCGCCTTTATCTCTTACGAAAGCTGCGTCTAATTTTCTTGCTTCCTCAAGGTTCTTAACGCCTAAGAACTCGAAGAATTTAACGCCCAGCTCCTGACTCTCTTCCCAAGAACGTCCCATCTTCATTTTGCTTGGATATACACCGCCCATGAAGCCGGACATAACGATAGCTTTCTGGAATAAGCCTTCGTTCAGTGGGGAAACGAGCTGTGCACATACGCTGCCGCCACCTGCGGACTGTCCACCGATGGTGATGTTGTCTGGGTCACCGCCGAATGCTGCGATGTTATTCTTTGCCCAGATAACGCCCTGTCTCTGATCTAAGTGACCGAAGTTTGTTGGAGCATCTGGCTGCGCTGCTGTTAATTCCGGATGTGCTAAGAAACCGAAAGCCTGAAGTCTGTAGTTAACAGTTACAACTACAACGCCTCTTCTTGCGATTCTCTCACCGTCAAATTCCATTTCAGCAGGATTACCTTCTCTGAGGCCGCCGCCGAAGAACCATACGAATACAGGGAGTTTCTCATCTGTAGAGTTTGCTGGAGTCCATACGTTTAAGTACAGGCAGTCTTCGTCCATCTCGATTTCAGGATCAACATTCCATTCTCTGGAATAGATGTTGTTTTTATCTAAGCCAGGAATGTGCTGCATGGAAATAGGTGCGAATTTGAAACATTCTTTTTCGCCTTCCCATGGAATAACCGGCTGTGGTGCACGCCAACGGTTCTCACCTACTGGTGGAGCTGCAAATGGGATGCCTTTGAATGCTGTGATTCTAGGATCAGCTGCTGGAATACCAACAACAGTTCCGCCTTCAACTTGCGCTTTTCTAATCATTGAAATACCTCCTAAATTAGTTACTCATTTTTTCCCCTATATGATATGATACTTTTCAGCAAGAGTAAATAGCCCTTGAAAAATACTTTTTCTTTCCAATTAAAACTATTGCCTCTGGTTTTTTTATTTTTATTCATTTATTTAATAATACGGCATAAAAATTATCCCCTTTATTATTCTTTCAAAAAAACAGCAAAAATTTTTCGTTTTGGTATGAGCATAAAAGCTTTACTTTTATAGAAAGGGGATAGGCAGTAATAAATATTCCTAAATTTTCGTTTCTATCCGTTTCTTTGGTAAAATTATTAAAACTCGTCTTACACCTTTTATTAAAAACCTCTTTGGAACTAAATTAATTCATGCCAAACCGAATTTTTCTTGCTATTTTATTTTTTTATTCTTAAAACTTCTAACATATCATTAAAAAATACCTCTTCAAAAACCGTTCTACGAAGTTCCAAACAATTATCAAACTCCCGTGTGAATGTTCTCTTTCCCAACATTTTGCGAATCAGAAAAAATATATCATCAAGATTACTCAAAGATGCTACATTCTTTGATGTTATTTTTACAACACGATATCCTGAGTAGGTAATTGCGGTCAATCTACGATTATCATAAATATGTTGCTCTTTTTCTATATGAGTCATATTGCTTTCGTACTCTGCCACAATGTGTCTTTCATTCCAGACCATATCACACCTACACTCTTCTCGCCCCATCAATAAAGCCCCTTTCTTTTTCAGGTGTAATGTTTCATTCATAATGAAAGGTGCCATTGCATATCCACCTGCTGCAATAGGAAGGGCTGCTATCGTCGCCAAAGATACTTCCATCGGAGAATTGCAGTTATCAGAAACATACTTTATCGCCTTTCTGGCTTTTTTCACTCCATGTAGTCCATTGGCCTTTTTAAGAAACTGTTGTATTTTTTTCTGACTAGTGACAGGAATTCGTCCCGTCTGTTTCAACGAGCAGGTATCATCCCGAACATACATGGCACACAACATACACCCCAAACAAACCGTTACTGGTAAAGAAAAATAACGGGCTGCCTGAAGAAAAGCCAGTTCCGGACAGGCAACATAAACCTGTAGGTTATCTGCCCGGTCGTTAAGTCGAATAAAACAGTCCTCCGGCAGGTACTCGCTATAACGTGCTGTGTTGTAAACAGAAGTTCTATGACGGAAACTTTCTTGAGCCGCCATGCACTGGATAGGAAGAGACAATCCGTATTCCTTTGCCAGATTCCTTGCAATCTGGTCCGTCATAATAAAATCAAAATCTGGTCTTGGCGTATATTTATCATAGGACAAATAATAATATTTATCCGTGCCATTCAACCAATATTCAAGGGCAGAAACCCCCATTAGAAAAATGTCCATATATTCATTCCTTTTGAGAATCACAGCCAGAAGCAGCTGTGGTGGATGAAGACTCATCCAGGTGCTGAAGCAATACTTCTTTATTATTTTATCACTTTTCCCAAAAAAGAAAATACGTAAACCATTTGTTTTGTTGAAAAAAAACAAGGATAATACTATGATTAAACTAGCTTTTATTAAAGTATGTTTTATAGAAAAAGAAATCATATACCATTATTAAATTCATAATTACAATTCACAGGAGGGACTTATGGACAAGAAATATGAAGCGCTTTTCAGCCCGATTAAAATCGGCGGAACTGAATTGAAAAACCGTGTAATCCTGTGTGCGATGGGAAACACTTCTCCTTTCGGACACTTTGACTATGATTATCACCCAGGAATCCGAAACTATTATTTAGATCGTGCAAAAGGTGGTGTTGCCCTGATTATTCCGGGTGTTACCCAGGTGCGAATCGGCAATGATTTTCTCTATGAGCACGAAGATGTTTTCTTAGGACCAATCAAGGACTTGATGGATGAAATCCATGCCTACGGAACCAAATTTTTCATGCAGTTAGGCGCAGGTTTTGGCCGTGTACAGATTCTGCCTCCGAATATGGATGAGGAAATGACACACCGTCTCTGCACTGCTCCTGCAGATGGACTGCCAAATGTATGGAATCCAGACCTGAAACACAGAGGTCTTACTTTAGACGAAATCCATGAAACCATTGAAGCTTTCGGAAAAACGGCATTACTCTGCAAGAAGGCCGGTATCGACGGCATTGAAGTACATGCGGTTCACGAAGGCTATATGTTAGATCAGTTTGCAGTGGCAAACACCAACCATAGAACCGATGAATATGGCGGAAGCTTAGAGAACCGTCTCCGTTTCGCCTGCGAAATCATAAAAGAAGTAAAGAAAACCTGTGGCGAGGACTTCCCGGTTTCCGTACGTTACAGCGTAGCCAGCAAAATGCGCGGCTTTAACGCTGGAGCGCTTCCAGCTGAAAATTATGAAGAATTTGGCCGTACCATGGAAGAAAGCCCTGCCGTTGCCCAGATGCTGGAGGCAGCCGGCGCAGACCTGCTGAATGCGGACAATGGCTCCTACGATTCCTGGTGGTGGGCTCATCCTCCAGTATATATGCCTCTTCACTGCAATTTCCCAGAAGTAAGCTACATTAAGAATTTCGTTAACATTCCTGTATTCTGTGCAGGCCGTATGGAAGAGCCGGAATTCGCATCCAACGCTATTGCAACCGGCGCTATCGACGGAATCGGCGTTGCCCGCCAGTTCTTAGCGGACCCATTCTGGATGCAGAAAGTAGCTGAGGGACGCGAGGACGAAATCCGTCCATGTATCGCTTGCCATAACGCATGCTTTCCACTGGGTTATATCAAGAGAGAAGATTCCGACATGGAAGCAAAAATGGCCCATTGCGCATTAAACCCAGTTACCATGGAAGAAGATAAATGGAAGCTGATTCCTGCAGAAGTAAAGAAAAACGTTGCGGTTGTTGGCGGTGGAATCGGTGGCATGGAAAGCGCTCGTCTGTTGAAGATGCGTAGTCATAACGTAACGCTCTTTGAAAAGAGCGATGAGCTGGGTGGTACTTTCATCGCAGCAGCTGCTCCTTCCTTTAAAGAAAAAGATAAAATGCTTATCGACTGGTACAAAAACCAGATGAAGCTTTTAAATATTGATATCAAAATGAACACGGAAGCAACCCCGGAAATGCTGAAAGAATTTGATTCCGTTATCGTTTCCACTGGCGCGACTCCTAGAAAACTGAATGTAGAAGGCCTTGAGAGTGAAAACGTTCTGGAAGCTATCGACTACCTCCGTGGCAAAGGCAAAGCTGGGGAAAACGTTATTGTGATCGGTGGCGGCCTGACCGGTATCGAAATCGCTTACCAGCTGTCCTTAGAAGGCAGCAAGGTAACGGTTGTTGAAATGCAGAAGGACATCCTTTTAGTTCCTGGCCTTTGCGCCGCAAACTCCAACATGCTCCGCGAAATTGTACGCTTCTATGATATGAACGTACTGACCGAAACGACCTTGACGGCGGTAGAAAACAAGGAGGGCAAGGCTCTGGTTCATGTAACTGGTGCCGAAGGAGAAAAAGTTCTGGAGGCAGACACCGTCGTTATTTCTGCGGGTTATGTGCCAAACGCAGAAATCACTAGCCAATTTGAAAAGGCCGGTTTAAAAGATCTTCATATCATCGGCGATGCAAAGAAGGTTGGTAACCTGATAGATGTTATCTACGGCGCATATGAAGTAGCTTATAGTATTTAATTAAAAGATATAGATATATTCCATAAACAGAACGAGGGCTACTAACCTCAGAGCACACACAGCGTATTTCCCTCGCTCGCGAACTCGCCTCCGGCTCAAACACACTCGCTCGGGCGCTGTATGCACTCTTCGCTAAGTAGCCTCGTTATTGTTTATTCCATATATCTATATCATTAATAAAACAATCTTAGCCACATACAAAGATTCATAAAGGAGATAAAACCATGCCAGGAAGAAGTTTCGGACCAAGAGGCTTCCTCACGGAGGAAGAGAAAGCTAACGTCCCAAAAGTAACCAAAGGACTGCTGAAAAGAATTGTTTCCTACTTATTGCCATACAAATGGCAGTTCCTGCTGGTATTTGTCACCATCATTGTTTCCTCCATTGTTGGTCTGTTTCCATCAATTATCACAGGAAAAATTGTAGACAGCGCTCTGGTCAGCAAAGACCTGGCTCTTCTTATTAAGCTTCTGATTTTAGCCTTTATCGCCTTGACCGGCAGCCAGGTCATTGGCGTTTTAGAAAGCTATATCAACTCCTGGATTTCCCAACGGATCATCTTCGACATGAAAAATGAGATGTACCGTCATCTGGAATACATGCCTCATGCTTTCTTCACGACAGAAAAGCAGGGCGACATCATCACCCGAATGAACACAGATGTCAGTGGGGTCAGCTCCGTTATCAGCGGCACGCTGACCTCCATCGTCAGCAATGTGGCTACCTTAGTAACCACTCTGGTGGCTTTGTTCTCCATGAGCTGGAAGCTGGCCATTGCCGGTATCGTCGTTATTCCGCTCCTCATCATCCCGACCAAAAGCGCCGGCAAAAAGCGTTACGCTCTGCTGACAGAAAGCCAGGCAAGGAATGATGAGATGAACCAGATGATTAACGAAACTTTATCTGTCAGCGGCTCCTTGCTGGTGAAACTGTTCACAAGAGAAAATCAGGAATACGACCGCTTCGTGAAAATCAATAAAGAAGTTACGGACCTTTCTATCAAAGAAGGCCAAAGCGGACGCTGGTTCCGTGTCATCATGGGCATGTTCACCCAGATCGGACCTTTGATCATTTACTTCGTCGGCGGTCTTTTAATTATGAAGGAATGGGACCCAACCCTGACCGTTGGTGTAATTACTGCTACCGTAGCTTTAATCAACCGTCTCTACCGTCCGGTAGAATCCCTGCTGAACATTGGAGTAGACTTTACCCGTTCCCTAGCCCTGTTCACCAGAATTTTCGATTATCTGGACCGGGAAAATACCATCACAAGCCCGGAAAATGGACAGAAACCAGATGTTGCCGACAAGCACATCGAATATTCCCATGTTAAGTTTGGCTATGATGAAGATAGTGTAATCCTTTCGGATGTCAGCTTCGATGTTCCTGGCGGAAAAATGTATGCCATCGTTGGTCCATCGGGCTCCGGTAAATCCACTGTGGTCAATCTGATTCCGCGACTATATGACGTTTTGGATGGCTCCGTTTCCATTGCCGGCGTCAACGTAAAAGATTTCGACCTGGAATACCTGCGCCAGAACATCGGTATGGTAACCCAGGACACCTATCTGTTTAACGGCACCATTATGGAAAACCTGCTCTATGCGAACGAGAACGCAACTCCGGAAGATGTGGAAAGAGCCTGCAAGATTGCAAACATTCATGACTTTATTGCTTCCCAGCCAGCGGGCTACGACACCCAGGTTGGTAACCGCGGTTTGAAATTATCCGGTGGTGAAAAACAGAGACTCTCCATCGCCCGCGTTATCTTAAAAGACCCGAAGATTCTGATCTTAGACGAAGCAACCTCTGCTCTGGATTCCATTTCCGAAAGCTCCATTCAGGATGCTTTGGAAGCCTTAATGGAAGGCCGCACCAGCATCGTTATTGCCCATAGACTTTCCACGATTCTGAAAGCAGACCGCATCTTAGTTGTCAGCGATGGCGTCATTAAAGAACAAGGTTCTCACGACGACCTTCTGGCTCAGGATGGCATTTACAAACAGCTGTACGAAACCCAGTTCCGTCCGGCCATTGAGTATGAAGCAAGCTTCAGCGGTTTGAAGTTCGATCCAGAAGTTCTCTCTTCCGATTATGAAGTAAGAAAAATTACAGAGGCAGACATTGAAGATGTTTATAACCTCTGCAAAGAGAATAGAAAATATTACCGGCACTTGCACACAATTCCTTCCCGTCGGAATCTGACTGAAGTCATGACCGATCTTCCGAAGGGAACCGGCCCGGACAATAAAAATTTCGTTGGCTTCTATGACGAAAAAGACAAGCTGGTCGCTATTTTAGATTTGATCACCGGCTACCCGGAAAAGGACGACGCTTTTATCGGCTGGTTCATGGTTGATGCAGAAAAACAGAATCAGGGAATCGGCTCCCAGATTTTCGCTGATGTACGTGCAGCCATGAAGGCGCAGGGCTTCGACCATCTGCAGCTAGCTTGTGTAAAAGAAAATGAAGAAGCTGCTCAATTCTGGCAGAATCAGGGCTTTTCCTATAACGGCAACGAAGAAGCCCAGGAAAAATACACCGTTTCCTATATGGAGAGGGATATTTAATTTTAAAACTATATAAAAAAGTTAATAAACAATCTAATTCAGCCTTATATGGGGGACATATGGGGCTGAATATTTATTATCCTTCAAAGAGAATTGACTTCCTGTTCAAAATAATATATATTCTTAATTAAGAATTGTTCTTAATAATAATCCATTAGATTTAAGAAAAGGAACCCCTCAACAAGAGTACTTATGGAAAGACGCAATACCATACAACGAGATATCGTCTTAAAGGCTGTCCGCGGTCTTGGAAATCATGCCTCTGCAGATGAAATATACTTATGCGTCTCAAAGGATTACCCTTCTATCGGCAAGGGAACGGTTTACCGTAACCTGAATATTCTGGCGGAAGAAGGCGTGATTCAAAAAGTAGAGATTCCAGAAGGTCCGGACCGTTTCGATTATAATGTCGAAAAACATTACCATATAACCTGCATTAAATGCGGCAAAGTATTTGACGTGGATATGGAAGTGCTGACTGACTTGGAGGAAAAAATCCGTAACAAAAACGGAATGATATTTTTCGACCACGACATTATGTTTAAGGGTCTCTGCCCGGACTGTCAGGATAATAATTAGTATAGTTTCGGCAATTACCGATTTTATATAAGGAGGAACTGAGATGAGATACATATGTCAAATCTGCGGCTACATCTATGATGATGCCAAACTCCTTGCGAAAGATATTGAGAATTATCCTTCCGTAAGAGCAATCGCCGATGCCTCTTCCGACAGGGGCGCTGCCAGAATCTGTGTATGAGGCGAAAAGGTAACCAGAATGCTTTCCTCTCTCGTAAACAGATATTTAGAGGAAGGTGAAAGCTGCTCTTCAGATTGCAGAAAAAACAAAAAAAGATGGGCTTTACCGTTTGATGAAAGGCGTTGCAAAAGCCGAACGTCTGGTAGCAGAAGATATTCTTCGGGAATCCGGCTTCATGCTTCCACAAAGCAATAATGCACACGTAGTATTAGAACAATTTATTGAAAATCCACCAACACCGGATTTTCCAATGGAAATAGCAAAAAAATAATTAAATAAAATTCCAAATAACGAAAAGAAAGAGGTAAAAAACATGGCAAACAAATACGCTGGAACACAAACAGAAAAGAATCTTGAAGCTGCTTTCGCAGGCGAATCACAGGCTAGAAATAAATACACATACTTCGCTTCCACCGCTAAAAAGGAAGGATTCGAGCAGATCTCCGCACTCTTCGAGAAAACAGCAAACAACGAAAAAGAACACGCTAAAATGTGGTTCAAAGAGCTGGAAGGCATTGGCTCCACAGCAGAAAACCTGACTGCAGCAGCAGACGGTGAAAACTATGAGTGGACCGATATGTACGAAGGTTTTGCAAAGACCGCAGAAGAAGAAGGTTTCCCAGAATTAGCAGCAAAATTCCGTATGGTAGCCGCTATCGAAAAACATCATGAGGAACGTTACAGAGCTCTCCTTCACAACGTAGAAGCTCAGGAAGTATTTGCAAAGAGTGAAGTAAAAGTTTGGGAATGTCGCAACTGCGGACATATCGTAGTTGGTACAAAGGCTCCAGAAGTTTGCCCAGTATGCGCTCATCCACAGGCTTACTTCGAAATTAACTGCGAGAATTACTAAAAGAAACGATTTACTATAATAAAAACCGGGTATTAAAATAATACCCAATTTTTATCAAGGACACGACATTAGCGACTTTGAGCCCATTTATGAATAGAAAAAGCATTTAAGGAAAAAGGAATCATTATGCGAAACCATGAAGTAACGGAGACTCATAAATTACTGAAAGACGGAAACCTGTTAGAACCAGGATGGTCAAAACAGCTTTTGCAGGAATATGACCGGGCAGATATTCGCGCCCCGAAATTCCGCATTAAAGAATGGGACTATTATATGATCATGGCGAAAGAGTATGCCGTAGCTTTGACCATCTCCGATGATGGCTATATCGGCCTTCAGTCAGCTTCCCTTCTGGAATTAAAGGAAACTCCGTGGGAACATACGGAAACGATATTAAATGCCTTTCCTATGGGAAAATTCAAGCTTCCTTCGGACTCTTCTTCTGGCATTACGACCTATAACGACAAACACCTGTCCATGAAATTTGAAGTAATAGAAGATAAAAATTCTTCTGGCGAAGGAATCCGCCGTCGTCATCTGACCTGTCAGTTCGATAAATTCTATCAGGGAAAACCTTTTTCCTGTGACATTATGTTATACCAGCCGGAGATGGATACTATGGTCATCGCTACCCCATGGCCAAAGAATCACCGCTTCTATTACAACCAGAAAATCAACTGCATGCCGGCAAAAGGCTGGGCAGAATTCGACGGGAAACGATACTCCTTCAACCCGGAAAAAGACTATGGCACATTGGACTGGGGCCGCGGAGTATGGACCTACGATAATATGTGGCATTGGGGTTCTGGAAATGGAAAAGTTGAAGGTCATGATTTTGGTTTCAACTTAGGTTACGGCTTCGGCGACACAAAAGCCGCATCGGAAAATATTCTATTCTACGACGGAAAAGCTCACAAACTGGATGATATCACATTCAATATTCCAGAAGATAGTTACACAAAGCCTTGGACTATTACTTCCTCTGACGGACGCTTCGAAATGGACTTCCTTCCGGTGTTAGACCGCGCGGCCAAAATCGATGTAAAGGTTATCGTAACCGACCAGCATCAGGTATTCGGAAAACTTTCCGGAAAAGCAATTTTAGATGATGGAAGGGTTGTTGAGGTGAAAGACCTGATGTGCTTTTTTGAAAGAGTTCATAATAAGTATTAATGTAAAAACATAAATATCACAGTCAGTTAAAAGGAACCACTCCATAAGATTTTTCGTAACAAGAAGGCCCACCGAAAAGAGATTAATTTCTTATCGGTGGATTATTTCTTTCAACTTTATAAACTAAGATTTTTAGGGATGCATTATCTCTATAAACTGGAATTGTAAGTCGATGTCATCTCACAAACTGGGAGTTGGCGGAGACGGCATCGCCCCGCAAAACCAGAAATTAGCAAAATTCTATCCCTCCAAACAGGAATTAGTGAAAAAATTTCCTCTAAATAAATATTATTTTTAAAAATTGACAAGATTTTTTCGTTTTGGCATGAATCGTCGATGGATTTCTCCTTATTTTTCATGTAAACATCATGGATTGCAATGAAATAAGACGGTTTTTGATCAAAATCCTGCGAAATTATAGAAATAAACCGTTTTTTTCATGGTTATATCATACCAAACCGAATTTTTTTTGCTGTTTTTTTCAGAGCAAGTCTTCCAAATGGCTTATTTACCGAAAAATTCCTCAAAGTCTGGATTGATGAGCCAACATAATTTCTACAAAGTCCAATTTATCCGCAGCTTTAACAAGCATCGATTTTTCCATATAGAAAGGCAAAAGTAATAAATATAAAAAGGGACTGTCTTAACCAGTCCCTTGAATTATATTATTCTGTTTTCACTTATTCCATCAGCCTTTGTAGCCGTCCATGGTTCTCTTCTTGCCCCAGAAGAAAATTGCCATAAGTCCCGGACCGCAGTTGGAGCCGATGGTCGGTCCGATATAAGTATATTTAACTTCTTTGAAACCGTAGCGTTCTTTCATTTCTTCGCCGTACTTCTGGGCAGCTTCCGGAATGTCCGAATGGCAGACCCATGCGACCTGACCCTCTGCATCTTCTACGATACCATCCATAATTTCATGGATGCGGCGGATGGTCTTTTTCAATCCACGAACTTTTTCCTGAACGATTAAATGGCCTTCCAGATCCAGATTCAGAATCGGACAAATGTTCAAAGCTTCACCAATGATAGCGCCCAGTTTGCTTACACGGCCGCTACGGTATAAGTATTTCAGCTCGTCCGTTGTATACCAGGTGTTGATGTTTCCTTTATGTTCTTCAATCCAATCGATGCATTCTTCGATCGTCTTTCCTTCGTCTCTCATTCTGGCAGATTCCATCGCCAGCATACCATAACCGGTAGAACAAAGAGTAGAGTCGATCATGCGGACATCTGCCTCCGGAAGTTCTTCCTTGATTAGTTCTGCTGCCTGGCAGCCATTATTAAAAGTTCCGGAAACCCCACTGCCTAAGCAGATGTGGATGATCGGAAGATGATATTCTTTCACGATCGGAGTCCAGAAATCGACAAACTGCATAACATTCAGCTGGCTGGTTTTCGGAGCAGCTCCTTCACGCATTTTGTCGTAGAAAATATGGCAGTCTTCATGCTTCATCGTATCCGTAACCAGTTCACCGTTTAATTCATATTGTAACGGGATTGGAAAAATTTCGTATTCATTCAATAGTTCAATCGGCAGGTCGCAGCCGGAATCCGTACATACAATAAATTTCTTTTCCATGACGAATTGTCCTCCTGATAATTCCTTTCTTTTTGTGTGTGGCCGAAAATCGCCACACGGTTCGGTTTTTCATGTTTTCACCTGTTGTCATTGTGAAAGTATATCACTCAATTGTGTTTTTTTCATTAAACTTTTTCGACCCCTTCCCCATTAAACTCCGGAGTGAAGCTTTCTCCAACGGAGCTTCCCTCCTGAATCATGCAGTTGGTCACGCCTAAATCAATGGCAAAATCTACGATTTCCTCGTACTCATCTTCACTGACGGTCTGGTTCAGTTCCGACAAGTCATAGGTTTCCATCGGCGTGTACTGGCTCATGATGGAAATCCAGATATCGTCTCCATATGTCTCATGCAAATATCGTATAACCGATTTACTGTCTTCTGCATTTCCCGGCGTAACCAGATGCCGCACGCAGACCCCCTTATTCATCAGCCCTTCTTCAAATTCTTTTAGGGCCTTTTCGGAACTATCAAAGGTCATTTCTCCCGCAGCTTTTACCATTTGAACTAAAGCATCCTTCGCCCGCTCTGGATAATCGGCTGCCTTAAAATACCGCTGGCCAATCCGGCAATCTAAGGTCTTAAAATCCGGCAGATAAATATCTACCAGGCCTTCCAGCATTTTCAACGTCTCTGCGTACTCATAACCGGAGCTGTTCCAGATAACCGGAAGGTCGAGACCCGCTGTCTTTGCCTTCTCTATCGCTTTCGCAATGGTTGGCGTAAAATGAGTTCCCGTGACCAGATTAATATTCAGGGCGCCTTTTTCTTTCAATTCAAAGAAGATTTCGGTCAACCGTTCGACTGAAATCATTTTTCCTGTTCCTTCTCTGGAAATCTGCTTGTTCTGGCAATAAATGCATTGTAAGGAGCATCCGGAAAAGAAGATCACTCCGCTTCCACTTACGCCGGACAAAAAAGGCTCTTCATAAAAATGAAGGGCCGCTCTTGCTGCTTTTATTTCAGACCCGCTTTTGCAAAAGCCCTCGCCCTGAGATCTGTCTACCTCACAGTTTCTCGGGCACAGTCTGCAGTTTGAAAAATCATAATTAACCATTTTGAAAACTTGTGGCGGCATCATCTTGTCCGCCAGATAATCCCTTGGGGATTACTTTACCGTATCAAATTCTAAGATGACATCCGCTAAGGATGCCGGGCTTCCACAGAAAAATTTCGCTCCCGCTGTGGTCAGCTCTACTGGGGAACCGTAGCCATAAAATACGGCAATGCAATCCATATGGGCGCCCTTAGCAGCGTTTACATCATCCCCTCGATCGCCCACCATTACTGTATGTTTTACATCCAGCTGACATAAATTAATCAGATATCGCATGACTTCGGACTTATCGGTTCTGGTCTCATCCATTAAAGAACCGCCGATATAATCAAAATATCCGTCCAGATGAAAATGCTTCAAAATGGTTTCCGCAAATACTTCCGGCTTTGCAGTGCAGACCAGAAGACGCTTGCCCGCATCTTTCAGCTTTTTCAAAGAGTCTTCAATTCCCGGATAAACGGAATTTTCAAACATTCCTTTGTCGGTAAAATATTCCCGGTAGATTTCTACCGCATTTCTGCTTTCCGCCGCCGTCATGCCATAATATTTAGCAAAGGACTTCACTAGCGGAGGTCCAATGAAATTATTTAACGTCTTTTCATTGACTTCTATGTTCAGTTTCTTTAGAGCATATCTTACGGAGTTGATAATTCCCGGTGCGGAATCGGTCAAGGTTCCATCCAGGTCAAATAAAACAGTGTTGTACATTTTAAGCCTCTACAATATTTTTAATATATTCGATTTGTTTTTCCACAGATTCCACAGAAGGTCCGCCGGCGCTCTTTCGCTTCTCCACGCAGGTCTTCAGATTAATTTCTTCGTATACATCCTCTGTGAAAAGTTCACTATATGCTTGGTATTTCTCCATAGGGAACGTTTCCAGCACATAGCCACCACGTATGCATTCATTTACGATTTTCCCGGAAATCTTGTATGCATCGCGGAACGGCATGCCCTTCTTTACCAGATAATCTGCCAGATCGGTGGCATTAATGAAACCTCTGCCGGCAGCATTTCGCATGTTCTCCGCAATTACGGTCATGGAACCCACCATTGGTGTAAATACATCCAGACACATCTTCAGCGTATCCACTGCATCAAATACGGATTCCTTGTCTTCCTGCATGTCTTTGTTGTAAGCCAGCGGAAGGCCTTTTAACATGGTCAGCAGCGCCATTAAATCACCAAATACACGACCGCTCTTTCCCCTGGTAAGTTCCGCCATATCGGAATTTTTCTTCTGTGGCATAATGGAAGAGCCGGTAGTAAAGTCGGAAGACAGCTCGATGAACTTAAATTCCCAGCTGGACCATAGAATAATTTCTTCGGAGAAGCGGGACAGGTGGACCATAATCAGGGAAGCGCAGGCTAAAAATTCTACGCAGAAATCCCGATCCGATACTCCATCAATGGAGTTTAAAGCAATATCATCAAAACCTAATCTTTCCGCTTCAAAATAACGGTCGGTATCATAAGTGGTGCCCGCCAATGCACAGCTGCCGATCGGAGAAATATTCATTCTCTTTTTGCAATCCTCCAAGCGGGAAAGATCCCGACAAAACATCATGGCATAGGTCAGAATCTGATGGGCGAAAGTAATCGGCTGAGCTCTCTGAAGGTGGGTATAGCCCGGCATAATGGTGCTTTTATGTTCTGCTGCCAGATCCGCGATCGTCAGCATCAGGCTTTTCAGTTTTTCTTCGATGCCAGTGATTTCATCCCGCAGATAGAGTCTTAAGTCTAAAGCAACCTGATCGTTCCGGGAACGGGCGGTATGCAGTTTTTTTCCAGCATCCCCGATACGCTCCGTCAGAACTTCTTCTACAAACATATGAATATCTTCCGCGTTTTCATCAATCGCCAAAGCTCCACTTTTCAGGTCCTCTAAAATGCCCTGAAGTCCCTCGATGATTTTTTCCGCATCTTCCGGTTCAATAATGCCCTTGGAACTAAGCATCGCCGCATGAACCATGCTGCCTTTAATGTCCTGCTCAAACATTCTGCAATCAAAGGAAATGGATGAATTAAAATCATCTGCCAATTTGTTGGTTTCTCCGCTGGTCAGTCCAGCCCACATCTTATTCATAGGTTTGTCTCCGATTCTTTCTTTATATAACGGCGGGCCTTTTAAAGCCCGCCGCCGGTTTGTATTTTTCGTTGATTTATCGGTCAATTATTTCATCTGTAAGCTTTCGATAATGGAAATGAAGTCTGGATCATCCAAAGTATAAGAAGTATCTCCACCACTCATGACTCCGGAAATTTCCCATGTGCAGGCATCTGTTTTACTTGTTACATAAAGGTTTGTATAACCAAGACTATCGCCTGTAAAACCTTCCCAGGTAAGTCCGCCGGCATCAAAAGTTACATCCTGAACATTTTCATACATATCTTTCAGGTCAAGCTGATATACATCTGAATCTGCGCAGGTAATAACTACATTTGCTTTTCCATAAGAATCTAATTCATCTTTAAAACTTCCTTTTACAAACTCAAGAACGTTTGGTTTCAGTGTGCCTTCCTCTTCAGCAAAAATATCCGTATAAGGAAGATTCTGCCATCCGTTCGGGCATACCGCTGTAAATACTTCACAGGAAATTTCTTCACCTTTCGCAGCACCATCGCCGCCATTACCACCGTTGCCACTACCGCATGCACAAAGACCTATTGTCAACGCACAAATAACTGCAATCACAAGAGCTGATCTCTTTTTCATCATTCTTCCTCCATTTCTTTAAAATTAATAAAACCATACATATAAATTGTTCTTCACCAATCACCCCATCAATGAATATAACAATTATAATAATTTTATCATAGCCAAGAATTAAAACGCAATACGTTTATTTCTCTTCAAAAGAATAGGTTCCATGGGCACCAGACAGTCCCAGGAATAAGCCTTTTCATAAGCTCCATAATACTGATCCGTGTAAAGCTTCCCATTCACATAATCGTAGATATACTTGTGGGTTTTGCCGTCTAATTTGAAGTTGCTCTCAATGGCCTGATAGAGGTCTACCGCTTGATTCTCCAACTCCGCCGATTATTGATTTCATCATAACACACCTTCCCCTTTGGAATTCTTTACAATTTGTATAGACAGTCTTTTTTTGATTTCATATAATTAATTCAATAATATTTCTTAAGGAGAAGGAAAAATGGCAAGATTTAGCTCAGAATTTATTCATAACCGTACCTTTGATGACCGTTTAGGTGCTTTCGCTCCACAGGTTCCGGAATCCGTTCCGGGAGAAGGGCTGTTCAATTTCATCGCCTTAGATGCTGGTGCTGAAGTAACAGAAGACGGCGATGTTCGTTTCGGTGTTAACGCACCAAATGCAAAAGAAGTAAAAATCGTTTTCGGTTTAAGACCAAATGAGCCAATCCTTTTAGAAAAAGGGGAAGACAATATCTGGCATGGCGTTAAGAAATGGGATCCGAACTTTGTCGGCCCGAAAGCTTACACTATTTTTATTGACGGCGCAGAATTCATTACCTCTTACTGTCCGGTATTTTTCTGCTATGGCAAATTAGTTAACTATGTAGAAATTCCAGATCCAAACGCAGAGTTCGTATTAATGAGAGAAGACGTTCCTCACGGAACCGTAGTCATGGACTACTATTACTCGGACGTTTTACAGTGCATGGAACGTTGTCTGATTTACCTGCCTCCAAATTATGAAAAAGGTGGCGAATATCCAGTCCTCTACCTGCAGCACGGTTACAGTGAAAACGAAACCGGATGGGTATTTAACGCAAAAGTAAATCACATCATGGATAATATGATTGCCGATGGAGAAGCTGTTCCGTTCGTTATCGTTATGAGCAACGGTATGTTCCACGGAGAATGCAATGTTTTCGCGGACTTCCAGCCAATGTTTGAAAAATCCCTGATTCAGTGCTGCATTCCGTTTATTGAGAGCAAATACCGTGTAATCAAAGACAAATGGCACCGTGGTATTGCTGGTTTCTCTATGGGATCCATGCAGTCTGCTCTTTTCGGAACCAATGATATTGATACCTTTGCCTGGGTCGGCCTTTTAAGCGGATATATGCGCCGCGTCGGACGTCCGGATTCTGATATGAGCAAAGACATGGAAGTAAATAAACATCTGAACGTTATGTTCGACCGTGAATACTTTGAAAAAGAGAACAAACTGTTCTTCCGCGCAATCGGTGGCAATGACGGAACCCGTAAGATCTTCGAGCTGGATGATGAGATTCTGGCGGAAAACGGTCTGGGTGACTGCAAGAACTTTGTCCGCTTCATGGCGGAAGGTTATGAACATGACTGGTCCACAATGCGTGTAGAATTCCACGAATTTGCAAAATATCTGTTTAAAGAAAGGTAAAAAATGAGTACAACAATAGATGAAAAACCACAATACAGTAAATTACGTGTCGGCCTTATGCTGGGCGCCGTAATTATGCTGCTTTTAGTAAAAGGCTTCGGCAATTTTAAATTCCTGCCGATGCAGACAGCCATCATGGACTTCTATAACATTCAGGAAAGCGCCTATGGCTATCTGAATACCGCATCCCACTGGGTAACCGTGCTCTGTATGGTGCCTTTTGGATTCTTGGTAAGAAAGTTCCGCTGCAACGTCAGCATTATTCTTGGAATCGGTGTGGCAGCTTTGGGCATTTTCATGCAATCCATTGCAGGCAGCTTTATCTTTCTTATTATCGGAAGAGTTATTGAGGGCGCAGGCACTGGTTTCGCAAACCTGGTAACCGGAGCTTTAACACTGACCTTAGTAGATAAAAAGCATGTTTCCTTCTGGAGCTGCGTAATGATTATGGTAGGCGTTCTTCCACAAATTGTTATGGCCAAAGGCGGAACTGCTTTAATGGTAAACAGCGGAATCCATTTCCAGACCTTATTTAAAATCATCGTGGTCATTTATTTATGTGCGTTAGCTTTATGGCTGATTCTGGTTCCATTCTCTTTAAAAATTACCGGTATCGGAAGCTCAGCAAAACCTACCAGAGAGCAGACCATCCGCGTAATAAAGAATAAAAACAACTGGTACGTTTCTATTGCCAATATGCTTTTCGGTCTGGCTGCCACAACTTTCGCTTCTTATATCATCCGTTATTTAACAACGAAAGGAATTGAGCAGACCCGTGCGGCTACAATTTACAGCTACACCACAATTTTGGGATTGGTTTCCATGCTGATTTTCGGCTGGCTTTCTGACAAGCTCCACACAAAAAGAAAGATTGCGATTATGTCCTTCTTCTCCGGCGCCGGAATTCTCGTGCTATTAACATTGCTTCCTTCCAGTTTAATCTGGATTTACATTGCCCTTTGGGGAACCTTACCACGTTCCATCGCCGGTATGGCAGGAAGCTCCGCTGCGGATATTGCCGAACTTCCGGCGGATATTCCAATTGTCAATTCCATCAAAACCACCATCAGTAATGTTGGCAGTATTATTTTCGGTATTCTGATCGGATATGAAATCCAGTATTTCGGCTACAACATAACCATTATTCTTTTAGCATGTGGTATGGTTATTGGCGGTATCCTTTGGATTCTCGCAAAGAAGATTCCGTAAATCGAAAAATGGATAAATAAAAAGAAAGTGTTCTTTCGCGACACCCTGATAAGGAAGTACTTTTATCTGGAAAACCCGCCAAGAAGAAATATTTCTCTTTGGCGGGTCGTTTCTTTTATCTCCACAAACTGGGAGTTGTTGAGATGGTATTAACTCGAAAAATCAGAAATTAGCAAAATTCTATCCCTCCAAACAGGAATTAGTGAAAAAATTTCCTCCAAATAAATATTATTTTTAAAAATTGACAAGATTTTTTCGTTTTGG
>JAZRYR010000061.1:0-15903 GCA_045600845.1 Lachnospiraceae bacterium
TTACAAGACCTCTTGGATCATTAGATATGTCGAGTTAGGATCTACTCTGCCTCGCTGTTGTAAACTAACATCATTCTACAACAGTCTCGAGTTCTCGAATCGTCTTATCTGTTTATCTTTTTATCATGCCTCCTTAAAAAATTATTTTAATTCTGCGATGGTAACGCCTGCGTCGCCTTCACCATATTCTGCCTGATAATAATTCTTTACGCGCTTATCTCGTTTCAGATAGTGCCATACGGCATTCCTTAAAGCACCAGTTCCCTTGCCGTGAACAATCCGGACTTTCTCGATATGCGCCATGGAAGCATCATCAATGTATTTACTTAACTCTATCACAGCTTCGTCCACAGTTAAACCTAAAATTTTCAGTTCCGTGGAAACACCGAGAGCCTTTTCATATTTGATATTTCCAATATTGCTTCCTTCCAGCTTCTTTCCTGGTTTGCTTTTTCCATTGACGAAGGCGTGCTTTCCGATGGCGGTTTTTTCTGCGTTCTCCATGGTCTCCGCCGCCGGACTTAAATCGGACAGTTTTACCTGCATGTTCATGCTGCCGAACTGTACGCCGACCATATTCTTGGAATCCGGTCCGGAAGTTACTACACCATCCATATTCATGGAATTTACATGGACGGCATCGCCGACCTTGATTTCTTCTGCCTTGAAAGGTTTTGCCGTAGTTTGTTTTTCCGGCTTATAAGACAATTTTTCCAGTGAGTCCTTTGCCTTGCGGCCGACTTCGGTACGGGTCCGTTCCAGCATACTCAGATTGATGGTGCCTTTTCCCGCCTTTCGGATGTCCTTGATGGCCATGTCCGCATAATCCTTGGCTTGTTGGAGAACTGCATAAGCCTCTTCATTTGCTTCGCGCAGGATAGTTTTTTTCTTTCGTTCAAATTCTTCTTTTTCCTGTTCTAATTTTTCTGAAAGGGCCATTGCTTTTGCTTTTGCTGCCGTTGCCTCACTACGTTCGAATTCTGCCGTTTTTTTATCAATTTCAATATTGGCCAGCAAATCTTCGAATGCAACATTTCCTTGATCAATCCGGGTGCGGGCGTCGTCGATGATCCGTTCATCCAGACCCAATTTACCGGAAATGGCAAAAGCATTACTTTTGCCTGGAAGACCAATCAGCAGTTTATAAGTCGGGCGTAGGGTTTCCACGTTAAATTCACAGCAGGCATTTTGGACGCCCTCCGTGGAAATGGCGAAAACTTTCAGCTCACTATAATGGGTGGTGGCCATGACCTTGCTTCCAAAATACAAAAGTCGGGTAAGAATGGACTGGGCCAGGGCGGCACCCTCGGTTGGATCTGTTCCGGAGCAGAGCTCATCCAGAAGAACTAAACTGTCGGAATCTGCTTGATCTAATATTTCCACGATGTTCTTCATGTGGGAAGAGAAGGTGGAAAGGCTTTGTTCAATACTTTGTTCATCACCAATATCTGCATAAATTTCATTAAAAATGCAGAGCGTAGAACCGTCAAAAGCAGGAATATGAAGACCGGCTTGCCCCATGAGACATAAGAGCCCTACCGTTTTTAAAGATACCGTCTTACCGCCGGTATTCGGGCCGGTGATAATCAGCATATTAAAATCCCTGCCGATATTGACGCTGATCGGAACGGCATTTTTTACTGCCAATAAAGGATGGCGAGCCTGTTTTAAATCAATGATTCCTTTATTATTAAATTCCGGTGCATTTCCGTGAATGCTTTCGGAATAGCGTGCTTTCGCAAAAATAAAATCCAGTTCCACTAACAGATCGTAATCAATTGCCAGATTTTTGCGGACTGCTCCGGCCTGATTGGACAAGTGCTCTAATATTACCTGAATCTCTGCCTGTTCTGCCAGGTCCAGTTCTTTTAACTGGTTGTTCAGATTTACAACGGCAGCAGGTTCGATAAATACGGTGGAACCGGAACCAGACTGATCGTGAATCATGCCGTCCACATGCGAGCGATGCTCATTCTTGACCGGAATACAATATCTGCCGTTCCGCATCGTAACCAAGCTGTCCTGCAGATAAGGCTTCATCGTGGAGGAGGTCAGAATCCGGTTCAGGGTTCTTTGAATCTGGTCTTTTGCAATATTCATATGGCGACGGATGTCCTTCAGCTTCGGACTGGCGTCATCTGCGATTTCATCGTAGCTGATGATACAGCGCTTGATTTCCTCGTTCAGCATCAGACAGCTGTCAATTGCCTCATAATAGGAACTGAGAGAATCCAAAGGAGTCTCATCTGTTTCTGGACGAAGAAATTTTCTTACGGATTCTGCTGCATCCAATAAAAGAGAAATTTCCAGAAGTTCCGTTGTGGAAAGCGGGCTGGAAATTTCCAAACGCTTAATAGAAGGTCGGATATCCGGAAGATTCCCGAAATTCGGACCATGTTTTTTTCGAAGTCTCGTAACCGCGTCGGTAGTCTGAATCTGTGCAGTCTGAATGTTCTCAAGATCCGTGAGGGGCTTTAAATTTTTACACATGAAAGCACCCGCATCGCTGGAAGCAAAGCGGGAAAGCTGTTCTAATATTTTATTAAACTCAAGGGTTTTTAATACTTTTTCGTTCATTTATCAAAAGTCGTGTTTATGCAGTCGGACGGATATTGCCATCAAAAGTTCTCTGGTATCCCAGCCATGGATTGGAAGGATCGGTATTTGTCGAATTTTCTAACAGTTCTGTAAATGCCTGAATCTTCGCATCGGTGTTGTCTGCAAAATTTAAGGCAACTGCTTCGATAATGGCAGGCTTCTTTGGCGAGCCAAACTCCAATTCTCCGTGATGGGCAATAATGCAATGCTTCAGCTCCGTTGCTTTTAATGCAGGGAAACCTTTAATATTCCGGATTTTTTCATCTACCATTTCTACACCCATCACGATGTGGCCTAAGAATTGACCTTCATCGGTATAGTCATTCATCGGAAAACCGGAAAGCTCTCTTACCTTGCCGATATCATGGCAGAGGGCGGCGGTAATCAAAAGGTCACGGTTCAGTTTCGGATAATTTTTGCAGTAGAAATCACATAAATTGCAGACTGCCAGGGTGTGCTGCATCAGACCACCCACAAAACCATGATGGATGGACTTGGCTGCTGAATGAGATTTGAAGGCAGCAATAAAGGATGCATCTTCTACAAAAAAGCTTTCCAGCAAAAGACGAAAATAAGGAGATTGAACGGAATTTACATAAGCGAGGATTTCTTTATACATCATGGAAGGATCTTTTTCGCTGACCGGAAGATAATCTGCCGGATCATAGCTGCCCTCGTCAGCGCGAAAGGCACGGTCTATGGATAACTGGAGCGCTCCGTTGAATGTGGAAACACGTCCATGAACTTCCACATAATCATTTACGTCGAAGTCGCCGATTCCCATGGAATTCGGCTCCCAGATCTTGCAGTTCAAAGAGCCGGTTTTGTCCGCCATGGTCAGATTCTCATATTCTTTTCCATTTTTCGTAATGGCCGAATTTTTCTGTTTGCAGAGATATATTCCTACAATATTATCGCCTTCATGAAACTCGTTGATGTACTTCATATTTGCTCCCTTTCATCGGAAAATTATTTATTGGTAAAGTTGAGTATGGCCTTGTCATATTCCTCCATATTTGCAAATCGCAAGTGGGAGTGATTGCCTTTCGTAAACCAGACAATTTCCTTTCGTTCCGAGCCACATTTCTCATACAACATTTTAGTGCATTCTGCTTTTGAATAAAAGTCATTTTTGCCGGCAATAAACAATACCGGCACATGGATCCGGTCAATTTGGTCGATAGGACAGATGGTATCCACATCCGTTCCGGTGTGTTTTTTCACCAGGGCCATGACCATATTTACAATCGGGAAGGTCGGATGATGATCATAGATCATGTGTTGCCTGAAGTTTTCCTTAAAGCTGATATACATGCCTTCCGAAATCAGTCCCTTAAAGTAATCCGGACAGTCGGATTCGTTTAAAGAGAGAATTGCGGTGTTGGCACCCATGCAGATGCCCATGATCCAGATCTCTTCATTCCCAAACGAATCATGAAGCAGTTTCCCCCATTGAATAACGTCCCTGTGTTCGCCAACTCCCACAGAATCATATTTTCCATCTGACATGCCATGGGCACGGATATCGATGACCAATACATTAAAACCGGCCTTTTCAAAAGGCTCAGAAAAGAAATAAGAATACATGAGGGATTCACATCTTCCCGGTATGATGATAACGACCCGACGATATCCCAAATCAAAATATTGACCATATAAATGGAGCCCGTCATTTTCTATGTGAACATCCTTCACAGATCCGGTTTCCTTCATTTTGCCGGCTTTCGTATCCTCAATGTTCACTCCGTGTTTTTCTGCCCAGGAAAGGCCATAGTTCCACATGGCCAGCTGTTCCTCATTGGTCTCTTCGGAGCAGGCTCTTGCCCACACATCCTGGGATGTGCGGACTAAAGTACCCTGGAAAACTCTCCAGGAAACATAGCTCATGAAAAGAATCCAGAAGAGGCCTCCGGCAACAAGGAGTGCACCTATAATAATCAGCAGGATTTCTAATGTGGTCATGGCTAGAGTATACTGTAAATCCTTGTAACTTACTACCGAAAAGAGTAAAATATTTACATAATACGGAGAATTATACACATCAGATTTGGAAAGGAGACGGATATGTCAGACTTCGTAATCATCCCAGATGCCGCTAGCTCAATGTCTCAAAAATTAAGGGACCGCTTTCATGTTCCGGATTATATTAAGACCAGAATCACCTTCCCGGACGGCTCTGCCCATGATACCACTTTGGACTGGGAAGAAATATCCGCCGACGATTATTATATGTCCATGAGGGAACACAAAGTAATCTATAAAACTGGTGTAGGAAGCATAGAAGCAGCCGCAGAAGTTTTTGAACGGTATCTGAAAATCGGTATGGATGTACTGAGTCTGACCCTTTCTACGGGAATCAGCGGAACCTACGGCATACTTACGAAAGCGGCCGAAAGTCTGAAAGAAAAATACCCGGACCGGAAAATCATAATAATTGATTCTTTACGGTATGGTTTTGCCATTACCCAGATGATCATGAAAGCCGATGAAATGAGAGAAGAAGGAAAAACCATTGAGGAAGTTGCAGAATGGATGGAAGCGAACAAAAACTGCTATCATCAGATGGGCGTCATGGACGATTTATTTTTTCTGGCCAGAACCGGCCGCGTGACCAATTTCAAGGCATTCTTCGGTACTTTAGTTGGAGTGAATGCCATGGGCGATTTCTCCAGACAGGGAATCAGCGAAGTACTGGCAAAAGTAAAAGGAAAGAAGAAGGCACTGGATGCCACCATAGAATATTTAAAGAGAACGGTCATAGATCCGGAAAACCAGATTATGATTATTGGTCACACCATGAAAGCGGATGTGGCTGAAATTCTGGCGGAGATGGTTAAAAATGCCGTTCATCCAAAGGAAGTCATAATCGACCGGGTGGACATGAGCTGTGGTGCCAGTATTGGACCGGGAATGGCGGTTGTTTTCTACTATGGAAAAGAAGCCAGCGAAGGGCTGGAGGAAGAACGAAAGCTTATTGAAGAAATTACGTCGGGAAAATAAAGTGCAGTGAGGAGAGTGTCATGAGGGAATATGTAATATTTGGAGATTCCACCTGCGACCTGAAGAAAGAATTACGAGAACAATATGAAATAGAATATGTTCCTATGAATTTTGTGCTGGAAGGAAAAGAGTATCCGGCTAGTCTGGATTGGGAAGCCATGACTGCCCATGAATTCTATGAGGCCATGCGGGCCGGAAAACGGATTACCACCACCCAGGTTCCTGCGGAAATCTATCATACCCGTTTTTCCCAATGCCTGAAAAAGGGGAAGGATGTTTTATATGTGGCCTGTTCTTCTGCACTTTCCGGCTCTATTAATACCGCAATTGTTGTAGCAAAGGAATTAATGAAAGAAAATCCGGAGGCAAAAATTATTTGCGTGGATGCCTTAAACAGTTCTTTTGGCCAGGGAATTCAGCTTATGTGGGCCAGCAAAATGAGAAAAGAGGGAAAATCCATAGAAGAGGTGGAAAAATTCCTACAGAAGAACCGAAACTGTATTAATCAATGCGGAACTGTAGGGAAATTAGATTACTTAAAGCGTGCCGGGAGAGTTACTGCCAGCAGTGCTTTTTTTGGAAATCTGATCGGTATTAAACCGATTGTCATTTCCGATGCAAAGGGACAGAATTTTGCGATAAAAAAGGCGAAAGGATTTCAGAATGCATTGAAGGAAATCGCTCTTCATCAAAAAGAAATGGGCATAAATCTGGGCAATCAGACTATATACATATCTCATGCAGATGATGAAGCAGCGGCGAAGGCATTAGGCGAACAGATTATGGCGGAAACCGGATGCAAAGACATATTTTTTGATTATATCGGACCAATTGTAGGGGCTTCCGTTGGACCGGGAACGATTATTTCTTATGTCGTCGGAAAAGAAGAGACAACAATCGGAGAAGCATAAAACAATGATAATCACACATGTGGACGGCGAAGGCCTGAAAGAAGCGATTCTTGCAGGAATGACCTATCTAAAAATAAAGAAAGATGAAGTGGATTCTCTGAATGTTTTTCCAGTGCCGGATGGTGATACGGGAACGAACATGATGATGACTTTAGAAGGTGGCGCAAGCTCTGTGGCCGGCACTTTTTATGAGAGCGCGGGGGAAATGATGAAAACCTTTTCCAGAGGCGTCCTTTTAGGAGCTCGGGGGAATTCCGGTGTTATTCTTTCCCAATTCATTAAGGGCTTTTCCATAGGCATAGAAGGAAAGAAAACCCTGAAGACGGAAGACTTCCAGATGGCCTTTGGTAAAGGCGTACAGAAAGCTTATGAGGCGGTAATGAAACCGACGGAGGGTACGATACTGACGGTCATGAGAGAAGGCTTTGAAGCTTTGCAGAAAAATTGTCCACGGACTTTTGAGGAAGTCCTTTCTTTCCTTTTAAACGCGATGAAAAAATCTCTTGCGAATACGCCGGAGTTGTTACCATTGTTAAGAGAAGCGGGTGTTGTTGATTCTGGAGGAGCGGGCTTTGTCCATATTTTTGAAGGAATTGAGAAGTTTATGAAGGGAGAAACTGCCGATACGCCGGAAGTGTTTATGGATGAGTTAAAGAAACAAACGCAAATCCCGGCATTGGCTTTTAACGCAGATAGCGAGCTGGAATTGGGCTATTGCACGGAATTTATTCTTCAGCTTCAGAACGTGAAAGTCAACATTCTGGAATTTGAGGTTTCCACAATCACAAATTATCTGGAGCAGGTGGGAAATTCCATCGTTACAGTAAAAGATGAGGATCTGGTAAAGGTACATGTTCATACATTCCGACCAGGCGATGTGTTAAATTTCTGTCAGCAGTTCGGTGAATTTATTACAACGAAAATTGAAAATATGTCTGTGCAACACAATGAGACCTTGATTGTGAAGGCTGCGGAAAAGCCGGAAAAGATTGTAAAGGATACGGTAATTGTAGCCTGTGTGAATGGGGAGGGGCTGGAACAGTATTTTAAAGAAATCGGTGTCGATTGGATTGTAAAAGGTGGGCAGACCGATAATCCATCCACGGAAGATTTTATTTCGGCCTTCGAGAATATAAAGGCAAAGACCATCATCGTTCTTCCCTGCAATTCCAATATTTTCATGGCGGCGGAACAGGCTTCGGAAATATATAAGGATGCAGAAGTTGTTGTAATAAAAGCGATGAGTGTTGCAGAAGGGTATTCCGCACTCTCCATGATCGATTCCAGCCAGAGCGCCGAACGTATTATTAAGGATATGGAAGATGCCATCAAAGACACCACCACGGGGCTGATTACTACCGCCGTAAGAGATGTGAACTATCCGGGGCTTTGCGTGAAGAAAGGTCATTATATCGGTTTGGATAAAGAGCATGTATTAAGTGATGACATAGACCGGATTATAGCAATCCGGAAAATGCTGGAAAATATAGAGGGGATAAAAGAAAAGTTTGTTGCCGTCATTTTTTATGGAAAAAATGTGCCGGAAGATGAACTGAAAAAAATAGAGGATTTATTGTGCAGTGAGTTTGGCTGGATGGAGTATGGATTTATATATGGTGGCCAGGAAATCTACGATTATATTTTTGCAATTGATTAAGTGGAAAGCCATTGTTTATTTGGAGCAATTGATTCAACATGAAAATTATTATTGATACTTTTGGAGCAGATTCCAAATCGGAAGTAATCATCCGGGGAGCGGTAAAATCTGTTTTGGAACAAAATACATATGACCTGATTCTGGTTACAGAGCCTCTGATTGCGGATATTGTAATAAGAGAGGAAGCAAAAAAACTGGAAGTTCCTGCAGAACGACTTTTTTCCAGGATTTCCGTTCTTCCGGCAACCAGCTTCGTAACCAATAACGATGACCCAAGGTGTGTCATTAAAGAAAAGGCGGATTCCTCCATGGTGCTGGCATATAAGGCACTAAAGGAAGACAGGGACATCTGTGCAATGATAACTGCTGGATCCACGGGCTGCGCTCTTGTTGCATCTTGTTTCCATCTGGGGCTTAAGAAAGGGCTTCTTCAGCCCGCTCTTTGCAGTATGCTGTTATGTGAAAACGGGAAATGGGTAGCCCTTTGTGACTGTGGTTCCAACCTGAATCCCAAAGGAAAGGATTTTGCCGATTATGCAACTTTGGGAGCTGAGTTTGCGGCAGCGTTTTATTCCGAGGGTCCAAAGGAAGGACTTCCAAAAGTAGCTTTGCTCAATGTTGGAAAAGAACCGGGAAAAGGAAAGGAACTGTACCGTCAGGTATATGAAAAACTCTCAGAGGATAGCGGTACCGCTTATCGGTTTATCGGAAACATAGAAGGCGGAGAGATTTTAAGCGGAGAAGCAGATGCGGTTGTCTGTGACGGATTTACAGGAAATGTAATTTTGAAAGGGCTGGAAAAAGCAGGGCTGATGTGCGCCCGTATTGCGGAAAATGCCGGCAGCGATTTGATTTCCGATAGAATAAAAGATATGTTTGATTATAACAACCGGGCAGGTGCTGTATTTTTAGGAACGAAGAAACTGGTAATCAAGGCGCATGGGGCGGCGAATGAAAACACCATTCAGTCTTGTATCGCCCAAGCAATGAAACTGAATGAAGGCGGTTATTTAAACGATTGAACCGATGAAAACGATTGTTTTGCTCCCTGCTTACAACCCGGGAGAACAATTAAAGAAGCTGGTAAAGGAGCTGACGGAAAAAAATTTTCAGTGTCTGGTAGTGGATGATGGAAGTAATGACGAAACTCAGCATTATTTTGACGGTCTGAATTGTAAAATCCTTCGGCATCCCAAAAATCTTGGAAAGGGCGCGGCCCTGAAGAATGGAATGAGATGCATTCAGGAAGAATTCCCGGAAGCAGATTATTTTATTACAGCAGATTCGGACGGACAGCATCTGGTCAGCGATATCTGCAGAATCCGGGAAGAACTGGAACGCGGCAAGGACTTTGTTATTTCGGTTCGAAGTCTGAAATATGCGAAGACTCCGTTTAAATCCAGAATTGGAAATGCACTATCCCGCTTCTTTTTCTGTCTGGCGAATAATCATTACTTTCCGGACAATCAGTCCGGTCTCAGAGGTTTTTCTGTAAAGCATATCGACTGGATGAAAAATGTTTCCGGGGATAAATATGACTATGAGTTGAATATTTTACTGATTGCAGAAAAACAGGGCATTAAGGTAGGACGAATCGATATTGAGGCCATCTACTTTGATAACAATTCTAACACGCATTTCCGGCCTCTACTGGATACCATTCGAATTTATCATAGATATTTCCAAACGGAAATTTTTGCATTGATCGGGATTGTCTTAAACTTGATCCTGGTAATTATCAGTCAGAACCTTTGGGGCTATGAGCATATGTTTGGAACCATCTTTTTATGCTGGGGGGTATATGCGCTTTTGTATTTTGTCGTGGAGCGGTACACTCTTTTCCGGAACATTGATTACACGCCGGGGGCTAGAAGACTGATTTTTTCCATCTTTCGTTATGCAATTTATTCCTTGATCTGTCTGGCGGTTCAGACGCTTTTCCATTGGCCGTTTATTGTTGCATTTCTCCTTGCGATGGTGTTGACCGCTTTTCTGGAATTTTATACATTAAAGGTATCCTATGAATAAAAAATCGTTGACTTTAGGTCATTGCTGATTTATAATGACGACTGTTGCTGAAGGGCTATCGCCAAATGGTAAGGCAACGGACTCTGACTCCGTCATCTGGAGGTTCGAATCCTCCTAGCCCTGTTACTAGAAAACAGCGGAAATCCAGTATTATCAAGGGTTTCCGCTATTTTTTTTAAAAATTTTACTTAAATTCTTTTACGCATTTCGCGATTTTTATTCCCCATAAGAAGAGTAGAGGGGTTGATTTCTCTCAGCACATTGAAAACTGAATATGCAGCACCGAGCTACTTTGCCGGTGGGAGGAGCGGCATACATTCATACTCAACCGCGTCACGGAAAACTGGAAGAAAGGAAAGAGGACACATATCTTCATCGACGAATACCATACAGTATTTGAAAACGAAGATTCCGCCCAGTTTTTCAACTCAGCATGGAGGCAGTTCAGAAAGCGTAATGCTTATCCGACTGCGATCACGCAGAACGTCGAGTACCTGCTTGATTCAGTGCAGGCAAGCACAATGCTTTCAAATTCTGAGTTCATCGTGATGTTCAATCAGGCAGCATCAGACAGGGAAAAGCTTGCAAAGCTGATCAATATATCCCCTGAACAGATGAGCTATATAACAAATGCGGAACCGGGCTGCGGACTGATCAGGTATGGAGGGGCACTCGTGCCGTTCGTCAATAAGATAGCCACAGCACGAGCCGCAGCCGCAGCTGCCAAGGCACTTGCCGCAGCGATAAAAGTTATGGGCGCAGGTACTATTCGGAGTATCAGGAGAATGCACGGATATCGTGGAAGTGGCACTTACCCAGCTTGGAAACGTAGGAGGTGAACCATACCGGAGGTACTGCGGATGGCCGTCAAGGGTTGAGTGGTGCGCGTGCTTTGTGACATGGTGCGCAAACGAGTGCGGATATGTAGAAGAAGGGCTTATGCCGATGACATCCTCACCGTGGGTCCAGACAGAGTTCTTCAAAGAACGAGGACAGTGGATGGACGGCGGTGTCACCCCTGCACCTGGCATGATAATCTTCTTTGACTGGAAAGGAGCAGGAACATTTCCTGATCATGTGGCGATAGTCGAATATGTGGCTGATGGATATGTGCACATATTGAAATGTTAATGACAGTATCATATTGTCTAAAGAACAATAGGAAAGGATAAAAGTACAATATGAGTAATGAACAGATGAATATATTTAACGTTATGGGAACAGATAAGGACGAGGCAATCAGGAATTCTAAAAAAAGAAGTGGTAAGTGCATCCTTTAAAAGTAAAAATGACGTAACATGGAAAGACCTATTTGAAGGTTTCAATGAACTTTATGCAATAACATTTTCTTCAGGAATTGATTTCGTAAACAAGGTAATTTCCAGTTTTGAGCATTCAGAAATCATTTTCGATGCGAAGGAGTATTGAACGATGATACCGCAGCAATCATATCACTCCAGAAAAATGTAATAGAGGAGTATTTTAAGAGGAAGTCAACAAAGGAGATTGCTGGGAAGCTTGATGACGGAAGTGTGGAATTATATGTTTCGAGGATGACGAGATCTCATGAAAAAAATATATGTATTAAAAGCATCAGATGGCAGGACGAGAGTCATTACGGGCAGTGTAAATATGTCCTCATCAGCTTTTAATGGTGTACAGAGAGAAAACATAATCTGCTTTGACGATAAGGAAGCTTATGAGTACTACATGAATCGGTTTAGTGATTTTAAGAATCAGTGTTCAGACAGTGTACCGCATGAGGCTATGAAGATGTTTATTTCGGATGAGGATTACTTTAATGAGAATATTGAGGAAGTTCCTATCTTAAAAACAATTGAGAAAAAGACAATGATATTTCTTGAAGACTCTGAAAACGATACGGAAACTGAACTTGTTGCAGGCATCAAAGGCTTTGAGTCAGAACTCAGGCCATTACTTCCTAAAGAAAATAAATCTGAAGGTAGAATAATGCTGAGCGGGGAATATGTGAAAAAAATGAACCGTAAATATAACGAAAACCGCCAGATAAAAGAGGCTAAAGAAAAGAAACTTCCAAAGCTTCATATCAATTTTGAATCAAAAACCAAATATGTCCCATATATAATTTTATTATTTGAACAGCACAATAGGGAAGCACATAAATAATGCTTTAAAAGAGGAACTGGATGACTCAGTAGTCGCAAATTTTGCGACAACTGCTGCAGATGGAAAAGTATATCAGGTCGAACATTACAATCTGGAAATGATCATGTCTGTTGGATAGATGTACGAACATACAGAGAAAGAGTTATGGACTATCTTTCAGAAAATAGTGATAGTCCGGTAATCAAAAAGATATATAATCTTGAGCCAATTACGGCCAGTGATTTAGACGAACTTGAAAGAATACTTTGGGGAGAACTGGGAACAAAGGAAGATTACGAAGAGACAACTGATATCGGAAATCTGGCCGTATTCATCTTTCTACTGAAAAACAGTACTGAAAGATAACTATAAGCGTTTTTTATTGAAAAAAATATTTTAATAATGTAAAATTAAAAAAATAAGGGATGTTTTTTGTCTGTATGGAATGCAGCATAGAACATATTTAAGCTTTGCAGACAGCTGTTCTATGTATCATTTGGTCGCTCCGTCAAGTTTTTCCCTTATTTTCAAAAAAATATGAACAATACTATAATTAACACATTGTATGATCACGAAGTCTGGGTAAAGTATCTGGACAAAGTTGTGAACGAAGGTCTAGTTAAAAATTGCGATTACTACCGCAGTTTTATTGAAAGCAAATCTTATATTCCCTACATTCAAAAAATTGAGAGGGGAGTACCTTTTTCTAACCCGACAAAAATAAATATAAAGAAGATGGGAACTAAAAAGAACCGCATCGTTTATCAGTTTCCTGTTGATGAACAAATTGTACTTAAGGTGATGTCAGATATCCTGATGGATAAAATTGATGACAGACTGTGTGACAATACTTATGCTTTTAGGAAAGAACGTTCTGCCAGAGTTCTGTTTCGTTCGCTTGCTGTATCCGTCGGAGATGTTCAAATGTATGCAGTCAAGACTGACTTTAGTGATTATTTTAATTCTATTGATGTGGAGATACTTCTCGATATTCTTAAAGAATGGTTAAATGACGAGCCTGTTATATATGAGTTTATTGCAAAAATTTTGAGAAATGATCAGGTTATTGTTAATGGAATTCTAACAACTGAAACAAAAAAAGGTGTAATGGCAGGTGTTCCTATAGCAGGAATACTTGCTAATATTTATGCGTCAGAGCTGGATTGGTATTTTTATAATCATAATATTCTTTACGCAAGGTATTCTGATGATATTATTTTTTTCAGTGACAACCGTGAAAAAATTGATACATACAGGCAGAGCGTTCTTGACTTTGCGCAAAGTCATAAATTGGGAATAAATGAAAAAAAAGAAGAGTTTTTCTCTCCTGGGGAAGCATGGAACTATGTCGGCTTTCGTTACAATAAAGGGGAAATAAGTATTTCTGATGCTTCTCTGAGAAAAATAAAGATGAAGATACGGCGACTCAGAAGGAAGGCACTTTCTGTAAAAGGAAAAAATCACTTGTCGAATGAGGAGGCTGTTCGTCTATTTATAGAATGGGTCAGCAGAAAGATTAAGGGAGGATTTAATGATAATTTTTCCTGGACTAGATGGTTTTTCCCTGTTATTACTACAGGAAAGGATTTGATAGAGATTGACCGGTATATCGAAGACAGCATTAGGTACATATATTATGAAAAGCATAATAAAGGAAGGTTTAAACTCAAGTATGAAACAATTCGTTCATTGGGATATAGACCTTTAACCAGAATGTATTATGAATGGAAGGAAAAAAGATGTTGAAGAAAAAAGAGTGGAATAATGTCCGAAATAATTTACAAAGGTTTAATAAATGGTTTCTTGATAATCAGGATTTAATGAAATATCCCGAAATATATCTGGGAGATGAAATGAATTCTTATCATTATGATTTAAGCAAGAACGATGATGAATTAAATGATTGCTTCAAAATATTGTTTTCTCAAGCGGACAGATACTGTGATTCTGTGGGAAATTTGGCGTTGCCTCTTTTTTATGAGGAACTTCATGAAATCCACCCGGAATGGGTTACGGAGAGAATTTATATTCCAGATTCGTATTATGATTACAAATTGTTGACAGAGGCTGGCTTTTGGCCATTGTCACTTGAAAATAAAATACCGCCAGCGTATTTCAATGTTTTGTGTTTTTCCCAATGCAGACCCGGGATAGAACCATATATTATTAACATCCTTAAACAGTCGGGAATTCCTATTAAATGGTATGAGCGAAAAGAGGATGACCCGATTATTATAAGAGGTGGAGCAGCTTGTGAAAATCCGGTTTTGATAAAAAATATTTGTGATATCAATTATATCGGAGAAGGAGAGGAGGGACTTCCGGAACTTTTAGAGCTGATTGAAGACGGATTAAGAAGGGGAGCTACAAGAGAAGAAATTTTGCTTGCGGCTGCAAACTTGCGTGATGGTATATTTGTGCCAAGATTTTACGAAGAAAAAATTGAGGATGATGGTACTTATGCCGGCATTGTTCCAATCAGAGACGATGTTCCAAAAACAATTAAGAGTGATCGTGTTATGGATTTAAACACGGCTTATATGCCGGACAAAATTGTTTTGGGATATTCACATATGAATCTGGGATATGGTGTTGAAATTTCAAGGGGATGCATTGGAAAATGCTCTTTTTGCCATGGAGGATTTTCATATCTTCCTTACAGAATACGTGATTTCCGCATTGCTACAAAGAAGGTAAAAGCTATCAAGAAAAATACGGGTCTTTCTACTGTCAGCCTTACAGCGTTTTGTCAGGCATCGGATCCTGAAATCCGTAGAGCTTATAAATTTATCTATGAAAATATTTCAGCTGCTTATAAATATCTGTCACTTAGAATTGATGAATTTGTTAATGACCCTGATTATGCAAGACTGGCAGCTGAAATGGAAGTTAATAAGAGAGTAATCTTTGGAGTTGAGGGATGTTCACAGCGATTAAGAGAAGCTGTTTCAAAACATTGTACCGAAGAACAGCTTATAAAGGCATATGCCATGGCAGGAAAGGTAGGTTTCAAAACGATAAAATATATGTTTATTTCAGACTTGCCTGGAGAAACAGACGAGGACATTATGGAATTACTAAGTCTTGCTGAAAAGCTAAAAGATACAAAAGACAAAATGGAAGCAGATGGAATATTAGCTCCGGAGTTAATTTTTTCAGTTGGCAAATTAAATCCGTTTTATGGAACACCATATCAATGGGCAAAGGTTCATAAAAGTACAAATCCATGCTATGAAAGAGTTGCAGAGCAGATACGAAATATGGGTTTTGTATTTAATTTGAAGAAAGAAAATCATATGTTTGCAAACACGATTATACGTGGAGATGGACGACTTGAGGAGATGCTGATTGATTTGGCGGATAATATGGAAGCTACTGAGCTTATGAGAAATGCTGAAGCAATCGTTGAAATAATGAACAAACATTTAGGACATGAAGATATTCCGGATATAGATTACTGGTTCAGAGAAAGAGACGAGAATGAAGTTTTTCCATGGGAAATTGTGGATACCGGAGTCAGTAGAGAATACTTGCGTAAAAGGTATTTGGAATCTATGAAAAACAATCCTGCTCAGGCAACAA